>JAGCUN010000012.1 GCA_017962845.1 Bacteroidales bacterium
CCCTCTCTTCCTCTCTCCCTCTCTTCCTCTCATCCTCTCTCCCTCTCATCCTCTCTTCCTCTCTTCCACTCTTCCTCTCTACCTCTCTTCCTCCCTTCCACTCTTCCTCCCTTCCTCCCTTCCTCTTTTCCTCTTTTCATCTTTTCATCTTTTCATCCTTTCATCCTTTCATCCTTTCATCACATCCACCCGTCCTCAGGAAGACAATTTGTGTTTTTTTGCAAAAGCGTTGTATTTATGAGAAATATGTTGTAATTTTGCGGCATAATTTTATAAACTCCTTAATTATGAAAAAATTAGCCCTTTTATTATGCACGACTGTCTTTGTATTGGTGGGTTGTGAAAAGGAAGATCCAGAAAAACCCTCTGATACTCCCACTCAGATAGATAGTACACTGGCGGCCCCAATCCAGAACTTCCCCGCTACTGTGGAAGTCATTTACGATGCGGTGACCGATATAGAAGGACACCACTATAATGCGGTGAAAATCGGTGATCAGATATGGATGGCCTCCAACTTGCGAACAGCACGTTATCCTAATGGAGATTGGATACCAGAAGAAGATTTTGTTGTGAGTTTCACAAAACCATATCGTTATAAACCAAGTGGGGATTTCGCCCAACTCGGCTATCTATACAATTGGACAGCAGTCATGCATTGGGATGAGTCTTCTAACGCCATTCCCAGTGGTGTACAAGGAGTTTGTCCTGATGGATGGCATGTTCCGAGCGCTGCGGAATGGGAACAACTCCGTAACTATTGCTTTACCCATAGTGAATGCTTTTGCAATGAATCGAGTGGACGTATCGCGAAATCATTAGCGGCAGACCATTCATGGCAGTATAGTGGAAAAACATGTGTTCCAGGCAATGATTTAAGTGCCAACAATATTACGGGATTCTCAGCCGTTCCTGCCGGGACGTTCTGCTTTATCGATTACCCCGAATTTGGAGGATCATTTTGGGCGTTCGAAAAAATAGCCACTTATTGGAGTTCTTATAACGGTAATCAGACCAATGCTTATGGAATTAGCATTAATTATAATAGTCATGAAGTTCCCCCTACGGCACCGGTGGATAAATCACAAGGGTTTTCTGTTAGATGTTTGAAGAACGACCCTCCAATAGTGGACAGTTGTCGTTATAAAAATTCGTTTTAATTTTTTTCTCTTCATAATAATAACGTTCAACCATTATGAAAAAATATATCCTTTTATTATGCACAGCCATCTTTCTGATGGCAGCTTGTAAGAAAGAGGAGCCCACCCCATCTGATTGGGATGTCTACCATGCCGCTCCTGAACAGAACTTCCCTGCTACGGCGGCAGTGATATATGATGCCGTAACTGACATAGATGGGAATCATTACGATGCCGTAAGAATTGGTGAACAAATCTGGATGGCTTCCAACCTGCGTACCAAGCATTACCCGAATGGAGATACCATCATGAGAGGAGAAGGACGCGCTTTGAGTTATACAACTCCGTATCGTTATTCTCCCACCAATCATGTGGCGTTAAATGGTTACCTGTACAACTGGACAGCGGTGATGCATGGGGAAGCGGCCTCAAATCACAATCCCAGTGGTGTACAGGGTATTTGTCCGAATGGATGGCATGTTCCGAGTCGTGCGGAATGGGAACAACTTATCAACTATTGCAGTAACCAAAGTGAATGCACATGCAATGGATTGAGTAATCACATAGCTAAATCGTTGGCTGCGGTCCATTCGTGGAATTTGAGTGATGTAGCATGTGCAGTAGGTAATGATTTGAATTCCAATAATTATACTGGCTTTTCTGCCATTCCTGTGGGTTACTATAGTTTGACGGATTATCCTGACGTAGTAGGCCAATGCTTTGATTCAGGCGTTTCGGCCTGGTATTGGTGTTCTTCAGTGTATAACTACCAGTTCGCCGATGTTGCCTATTTTACCAATGATGGGGCATCGGTATCCGTAATTTATGATGCATATTGTATTGGTAATTCAGTACGGTGCGTGAAAGACTAATTTCCCTTTTATGAAAACATCCGCAATGGTTTTCGCCGCCGGCCTCGGCACCCGCCTCTATCCGCTCACCAAAGACCGCCCCAAGGCCCTCGTGGAGCTGAACGGCGTGACGCTGCTTGAAACCGTCATCCGCCGCATCACCGATGCGGGTATTCACCATATCGTGGTCAACATCCACCATTTCAGCGACTTGATGAAACAGTTCATCGCCACCCACCCGTTTGATGCGGAGGTGCTGATTTCCGACGAGACCGACCTGCTGCTCGACACCGCCGGCGGACTGAAATTCGCTGAGCCGTTTTTCCAAGCCAGCGACCATATTCTGCTCCATAATGTGGATATTCTTTCCAATATTGATTTGAAAAAACTGATTGACAGTCATTTGCAGAGCGGCGCGTTGGCTACTTTGGCGGTGCGAGAGCGTACTACCTCGCGCTACCTGCTGTTCGAGCGCGACACGATGCGGCTGTGCGGGTGGGAGAATGTGAAGAGCGGCGAGAAGCGCGTGGAAATCCCCATGCAGCACGAATACCCACTGGGGTTCAGCGGCATCCACGTGGTGCGCCGCGACATCCTCGACCACATCCCGGCCGGACAAAAACTCTCGATGACCCCGCTCTATGTTGATCTCGCCGCCCGATATCCGATACAGGGCTACCTGCACCAGCACGACGACTGGATGGACGTCGGAAAGTACGAGGATGTGGTCAACCTCTTGTCGTAAAATTCTCGTACTTTTGCACTCGAAACAATGCTGCCTTTTGAATGATTAGCAAGAATAAAATTTCAGAACTGAAAAAGCTGTCGCAGAAGAAGTTCCGCGAGGAGCGGGGGCTTTTTGTGGTGGAGGGCACCAAGTCGATGTGCGACCTCCTGGCTTCGTCGCTGCCCGTAGAGGAACTTTTCGCCACCGAGGCGTGGACGGAAGCCCACCGGACTGAACTGTCACACGTGCCTTTCACGGTGGTAACGCCCGCCGAGCTGGAGCGCATCACCGCCCTTTCCACCCCGCAGGCTGTGCTGGCCGTGGTGCGCACCCCGCACTTCACCCCCGCCGACCTCGACTTTGGGGATGCTCTGCTCGTGCTCGACGGCATCCGCGATCCGGGCAACCTCGGCACCATCCTCCGCACGGCCGACTGGTTCGGCTTCCGGCAGGTGCTCTGCTCCGAGGAATGTGTGGAGTGGACCAACCCGAAGACCGTGCAGGCTACCATGGGGTCGTTCACGCGGGTGAAGGTGGTGTATGCCAACCTGCCCGAATGCTTGTCGCAGCCGCAGGTGCAAGGCCGCATTTTTGGCACATTTATGCAAGGAGAGCCGATTCAAAATATTGATTTCCAAAAGAATGACATTCTCGTCATCGGCAACGAAGGAAAAGGCATCTCGCCTGAAGTGGCCCAGTGCGTGCAGCAGCGTGTAAGCGTGCCGCTCGCCTCCGCCAACCCGAGCCATGCCGAGTCGCTTAATGCCTCCATCGCCGCCGCCATCGTGATGTATGAGTTCAGAAGATAAAATGTTCCAACCTATCCTATTATGAAAAAAACTCTTTTCACCCTCGTTCTGTTCCTGCTGACCATCAGCAGCTTTGCTCAGGAGTCTTCCTCTGAGCCCCAACGCAAAAATGGTGTCACCATCTCCGATACCCTTATCGGCGGCATCTCGTTCCAATGCTATCAATACAACTTTGTATCGCCCGACCGAGATTTGGATTACACCCTTATATTGCCCATGCCAGAAAACGACATTGTTGTGTCGAAAATCAGACGCACACTACTTGGCGAGGATTATACTGGGAATTATGAGCAGCAGCTGCGGGATGAGTATGCTGCCGACAGCAGTGAAGCTGCGTTAAAAGTTCCTGAAGAGGGCGAAGAACCTAAGGCTCCCTTTGAAAATGAGGATTATGTCAGTGTGATTTTTGGAATCCATCCCGACCTGATAGAAACAGATTTCATCACTTTTTCTTCATTCGTTGATGAATATTTCGGTGGGGCTTCGCATTCCACATGGGCAATTTTCTTCTATGTCTTTAACCGTTCAACAGGCGAGCAAATTTCTCAAGATGATATTTTGGATGCTTCGGCAGAGAAACGCCAAATTGTGGCCCGCAAATTGTATACGCTTTTGAAAGAGCACACGGAGGAAGAGGATGACGGCGAACAGGATGTGCTGTATATGCTTAACAACAATTTTTATTTTACGGATAAAGAATTGGTTTATGCCTATACCCCCTACGAGGTGGCGGCCTATATGTATGGCGAGCCGGAGCTGTCGCTGCCCAAGAAGTGGCTGAAGCCCTACCTCAACCCCGACGGGCCGCTGTACCAGTATTGGTTTGGGAAGAAGGGTAAAAAATAAAGCCGCCGTTACGTTCGGCTCGGCTTCTCAAAAATCTTGCATTTCGCCAGTCCCCATTTCTGCCAGCGGTAGCAGAAGGAGGTGTGGATGACGCCGAAGCCATACTGACAGCTGCGCTTGAAATTGATGGACGAGGCCTCCGGAAAATATTTGGTGGGACAAGTGATCTCGGCAATCTCGTAGCCGGCGTAGAAAATCTGTGCTAACATCTGGTTGTCGAACACAAAATCGTCGGAGTCGGCCATGAAGTTGATGCTTTCGAGCACCTCTTTTGAGAAGGCGCGATAGCCGGTGTGATACTCTGCCAATTTCTGGTTCATCACGAAGTTCTGCAAGGCGGTAAGGCACCGGTTGAAGAAATATTTGTAGAGGGGCATCCCACCCTTGCGGGCACCCTTGCCGAGGATGCGGGAGCCGAGCACTACAGGATACACGTTGTTGGCAATCAGGTGGCACATCGACTCAATAAGCCGTGGATCGTACTGATAATCAGGATGCAGCATCACTACAATGTCGGCACCGAGCGACAAGGCCGTCTGGTAGCAGGTTTTCTGGTTGCCGCCGTACCCTTTATTCCGGTCGTGACGGATGATATGCTGGATGCCGAGTTTTTTGCCCACCTCCACGGTGTCATCGTGCGAACAGTCGTCCACCAGTACCACCTCGTCCACGATGTCGAAAGGAATCTCGCGGTAGGTCTTTTCGAGGGTGTCGGCGGCGTTGTAGGCAGGCAGGACAACGCAGATTTTCTTGTTTTTAAGCATCTTTTTCTGATTTAGGAATCAGCTTTTGCAGTGCGTTGGTGATATTTGGGTCTTTGTGATAGACATCATTACGATAATGTACGTCTCCGTTAGGTCCGATGAAAGCGGTGTGGTATTCGATGAAGACGGGCATTTTTTTCTGAAGGACCATATTGGTGGGGCGCAGTGGACGATAGAAGGAGGCCTCTTCGGGGGAGAGTTTAGCCAAGTACTTCTCCTCGCGCTCCAGTTTCTTTTCCAGATATTTCTCGCCTTCTTCGGTGGTGGGCTCGTTGCCGAGGATGATGGAAACCTCTTCGAGGCGGGTGGTGTCGTAGTCGTTCATCAGGAAGAGCACCTCTGCCAGTTCGGCGGCCAGCTGCACACGCACACAGCCGTGACTGAAGTCGCGTTTGCGGTGCTTGAACGCGCCCGGGTTGTTGGTGCTGTGCAGATAGACCGACTCCGTATTGGGGATGTTGAACTTGTACAATCCCAATGCATTATGCTTTCCCGAAGTTTGTGTCAACTGGTAGGGGATATTTCCTCTATTTACTTTCTTCCAATCAACATTTTCGGGATGCACCTGTTTCCCTGTGCGGTTGTCGGTAATATAGAGTCTTTCCTTTTTACATACCCCAACACAATTTTTCACCATCTTATAATAATACTCGTCTTTGATGATGCCATAAGGCATGCGCCATTCAGGATTCAGCACGATACTGGTCACTTCGCTGTACAGCAGCGGTGATTCAGAGTTTACAGCAGGTAGTATGCCATCCACGCGGCATGACTCCTCCGGTTTGTTTCTCCGGTACTTGCCGCAACAGATTTTCGAGCGCAAGGCTACCGTGTCAGCACAGCGGGCTTCCAACATAAAGTCAGGGATGTTAACCGCGATGAAGTTGGAACCTTTCTTGTGTTTTGTTTGCCAGCGACAGCGCTCCATGTTGGCTGCCAGCACGGCGATGTACTCATCGGGTGTGCGGTTGAGAGCTTTGAAGGTCTCCTCATCGAGTTTGCGGCTGCGCGGTATGGCGCGGTTCTCGCGGAACCGGTTGATGGCGGGCATCAGCACCTTGCCCAACGTGTCGTTAGGAGTATAACTGTCGCTGATTTCCCGCAACTTCAGCAGTCGCTCGCCAATCAGGTGCACGTTGCGTACGCACTGGCCGGAGTCAGCGCTGAAGTAGGGGATGGTGTCCCAGGGTTCATCCCTTAAGGCCAAGAACTTACGCATTTCTTTCTGTAAAGCCACATACACCGTGTCGGTGGGATGCAGCGCAGTGAGATGTTGCGTGCCTTTGGACGCTTCCTGCATGGCATTCCGCAGGAAATCCTCCGGCATGCTGTCGTTCTTGTACAGCCACTTCCCGCCGTTCACCTCCACGGGGTCGGTGGCACCATACGCCATGCTCTTCGCATACAGCACGTTGGAACGCGCCATCAATACCTCCACCTCGCTAAGCTTGCGGTAGAGGTCGTCGGCGTTTTTAATTTCACCTTTTTTAAGATGATTAATATTTTCTTTAATAATTTGATAACCAAACATTTCGGTGGGTAAACCATGTTCCTCCGAATGCTGGTAAAGATCCAGATATTCCTCCACTAATTTTTCCTGAAGACCATTGGCTGTCCAGATAGGCTGTTGAGCTTTCTTGTAGTATTCAATGATCGGTTGTGAAAATATCAACTCCTTGTCTGTTAAGGAGTTGATATTTTTCATCAGATAATCTTTATAATCACTTTCTTTGTAATACTTGTGGAAAACTTCCCAGTCTGGAGTTTCTTCAATTTGTCCTGCATGCTTCTTGCATCCAGCCAACAATACCAATATGATACTGAGAAGAATGGGGAAACGGGCAATGTTCTTCATGGCAGAGGATTAAAATTTACAATTACTGGTGGTTCTCGTGGAACAGCTTGGCGCGTTCTTCGAGAGCGGGGAACTGGTTGCGGTTGACCAGCGACACGCAGGCGCGCAAGCCTTCGGTACGGGTACTGTTGCAGGAGGCCAATGAAATGGCGCTGATGCCGTAGTATAGAAGCTCGTGGAGCAGCTGCTCGCCGGTGAGACCGGGGTAGGAGAGGGTGAAGTAGAAGCCGTCGGCGATCTCTTCCGCTCCGTCGTGGTCGTACACAATCTGGAAACCATTATCGGTGAAGATTTTCTTCATGATATGAGCTTTCTCGGCATACTCTTTCACATCGTCAAGGTAATTGTAGGTACCGTCGTTGCAGGCTTTGAAGATAGCGGCGAGGGCGAACTGTGCCGAGTGGGAAGTTCCTGAGCTGATGGCATATACGGCACCGTTGATCATGGCACGGCGCAGCACAGCCTGACTGAAATAGGGCACCAGGTCGGGGAACTCGCGGGCACCGAACTTGTCGGACAGTGCCAGCACGGCGATACGCTCACCGGCATAGCTGAAAGCCTTGGAGCCGGAAATCATGAGGGCGTAGTTGTCGGTGTATTTACCCACAGAAGGCTGGAAGGGCGGTACGCCGGGCTTCGAGATGTCGCGGCGGAAGTCCATGCCGAAGTAGGCAAGGTCCTCAATCACACACACATCGTACTGGGTGGCCAGCTCACCGATGATGCGCAGCTCCTCGTCGGTGAAGCAGATCCACGACGGGTTGTTGGGGTTGGAGTAGATGATGGAGTGGATGTTGCCCTTCTTCAGGTAGCTTTCGAGCTTGTCGCGCAGTTTCGCGCCGCGGAAGTCGTACACATCGAAAGTCTCATACTTGAGACCGAGGATTTTGTGCTGGTTTTTCTGCACCGGGAAGCCGGGGTCGATGAAGAGGGTGGTGTCTTTCTGTTTCTCGCGGCGGGCGAGGGTCATGAAGCTCACCAGACCGGCCATCATTGAGCCGACGGTCGGGAAGCAGGACTCCGGCGAGATGTCCAAGTCGATGAAGTTCTTGATGAAACGGGAGGCCTCTTTTTTCAGGTCGGGGGTTCCGTCAAGGTCAGGATAGATGGTGGCGATGCCGTTGTTCAAAGCCTCTATCTGGGCTTCCACACCAATTTTGCAGGCGGGAATGCCCGGAATGCCCATCTCCATACGCACGAACTTCGTGCCGGAGGCATTCTCAATGTCGTTGATGAGTCGTTTGATTTCACGGATAGATGCCTTGCCCACCTCTTTGATGCTGTTCTGGGCAATCATTTGGTCTACAAGACTGCGGTCGATAGGAGTGTTTTTCACGATATGATTTTTTTTAATGATTAATATCTAAGCGATGTTAACGTGGAAAAATTAGCGGCTGATGACCACTTTGGAGGTCATGGATTGTCCGTCGTGGAAGAGAATCTGGGCGGTGTAAAGTCCTTGTGAGAGCGCCGACACGTTGAGGGTGGAGGTGGTGGAGGTCATCACCTGCTGGCCGAGGTCGTTGAAGAGGCGCACCTCGCTGATGCCTTCGCCTTCAATGGTGAGGGTGTTGTGGGCAGGGTTGGGGTAGATGAGCACGTTGTTGTTGTCGTTGTCGTCGATGTCGTTGCCGCCGACGAGGCAGGAGGCGAAGAAGTTATAGATTTCGGTGGTGTAGTCGATGTCGTTGTTGGGGGTGTAGTACCATGTGTGGTCGCCGCCGATGACCTTGATGAAGTGGGTCTTGGAGCCGTTGTTTCCGTTGTCGTAGGCGTATTTCTCGAAGGTGAGGCCGTCGTTGGCGCTATTGGGGAAGTTGGTGACGGTGGGGGTGGCGTTGCACTGGTTGTAGTTGCGCCAGTAATCGACGGTGGCTTCGGCGCCGAGGCCGACGCTGGCGGACATGACCATGACGTTGAAGTCGGCGTTGTCGTAGCCGACGGTGGAGTCGGAGGTGCCGTGGAAGTGGAGGGTGTTGACGTTGGCGACGGGGGTGTGGGTCTTGACTTCGTTGCCGATGGTGCCGCTGACGGCGGCGATGGCGTTGATGCGGTCGCCGTGCTCGATGGCGAGGCGGTTGCTCATGAAGCCGCCCATGGAGAAGCCCATGGAGAAGACGTTGGCCTGATCGACGTTGTAGGTGCTGATGAGATCGTCGAGGATGGCCATGATGAAGCCGGAATCGTCAACGCCATCATTGACGATGATGTTGCCGAGGAAGGAGAGGTTGGCGCTGACGCCGGAGTTCCAGGCGGTGCCGAGGGATATGTTCTGCCCCATCAAGGAGACGTTGGCCTCGAGGGCTTGCGGTACGATGACGATCCAGCCGTGCTGGTCGGCAATCTGTTTGAAACCGGTGGCGTTGAACATGTTGCCCATGTCGTCGCCCAACCCGTGCAGCACGAAAACAACTGGTGCGGGGGAGAGCACATTGGCGGGGATGTACTCAATGTATTGGCGTTCCACACCACCATATTGCATGGTCTTGCTGGTCTGGCCCGACTGGGCATGAAGGCCGATTACAAAAACTGTTAAGACTAAAAGGGTAAAGATTTTTTTCATAATTTTGTGATTTTATTTGTTTTATAATAATTATTGAAGAAATCAAGATTGTGCGTTCTGTTGAGCCAGTTGTAGAAATTCGTCATCCACATGGAAGATGCGGGCAATGGTGAGGGCCTCGGCGGGCACTTCATCGGAAGTGGTCTCCACTAATGTGTAGTCCATATACTGGCCGAGGCTTCTTGGGGTGATGTTGTCGGTCATGCGGTGGGTCATCAGTCCTTTCACACGTAGTCGTCTGCAGGTAGTTGCCACCCCGCTGTAGTGGGTGGTTACCACTGCCATCACGTTGTATTTCTGCATCATCGTGACAAAAGCGTTCACGATGCGGCGGCCCTCGTCGGGATTGGTGGTGCGGGCCAGCTCATCCACCAACGCCAGGATGCGGCTGTCGGTCTTCGAGCGGGTGAGAATCTCGTTCACGGCCAGCATTTCCGCTGCAAACGAGGAGAGTCCGTGCTGCTCCGTCTGCTGGTCGTCAATCACACAGAAGACTTCGTCAACTGGCATCACGGTGGCTTGGGCTGCCGGCACGTAAAAACCGAACTGGAACATATATTGTGCCACTGCTAACGATTTCAGCAGCACGGTCTTACCCGACATGTTGGCTCCCGTGATGAGGCAGGGCTGCTGCTCCAGCCGAATGTCAACGGGCTGGAATTTTGCGCCCCGCTCGGCCATCAGCTGCACCAGCTGCGGGTGGAAAAGTCCTTGGTAGCAGGTCTCGGTCTCCGAAATTTCGGGTTTGGTCAGTTGCCATGCCATGGCCATCTGCGCTTTGGCGTTCAGCACGTCCAGCGCCCCGATGTGCTGCAGGTTGTAGAGCAGACTGTCGGTATAGGGTTGTAACTGTTCGGTAAGCCGTTGCCGTACAGAGTCTTCCAGCTGCTCGGCCTCCCACAACAATTTCTCGCGTTCGGTTTCGTCCTCAGTCTGGTTCATCTGCTTCCGCAAATCTTCCAGTTCGGGCTGGTAGCACGAATAGACGTAGAAATGGGCGATGCGGCTACCTTCCGGATCGAGGGTGTCGATCACTTTCGAGAGGTCGTAGAGGTTCTCTTGCTGGTAGTGGGCATCCAGCAGAATCTGGCGAATCTTCTGGGCTGCGAGTGCGAATTTCTTCAGTTCAAAAAACTCAATATCGTCCAGCACATGCAACTCTTTGAGGTTGCGGAGGGTCTGGGTGATGTCGTTGATGTCGTGCAGCACGGCCACCAGCTCGCGGGCGGCATCCGCATGTTCTTGAAGGAAACAGATATGCGTCTCCATCCTGTCAAGGTTCTGCTGCAGTTGCTGCGGGTCGGTCATCAGCGGCTGGTTCAGCAGCAGGGTTCTTCCCCACGACGAACACACCAGCACGTTCTCCACAACGTACTGCATCCCGCGATCTTTTCTGATGACTTCCTTGACGAGCATGATGGTTTTATTATTTTTTCTTCTGCTGCAATTGCTGCTGTTGCTTGATCATCTGTTCCATACGCTCCTGCCATCTGCTCTTCTTCACCGGCTTCACCATGTTGGTCTGCATCTTCTTGAGCAGCTTTTCTTCGTTGATGGTGATGCGGAAGATCCACATCTGGAAGAAGGTGATGAGGTTGATGAGGAGGTAGTAGTACAGCAGTGCGGAGGAGAAGCTGTTGAACATGGGCAGGAAGAGGATGGGCATGAGGTACATCATCCATTTCATCATCTTCATCTGGTCGCCGTTGGTGGCCATCATCATGCGGTTGTTGAGCCATGTATAGACGAGGGTGGCGGCGGTCATCAGCAGGGTGAAGAGGCTCACGTGGTCGCCGTAGAACGGGATGCTAAAACCGAGGTCGAGGATGGAATCGTAGGTGGAGAGGTCTTCCGCCCAGAGGAAACTCTGCTGGCGCAACTCGTAAGCGGCCGGGAAGAAGCGGAACATGGCGATGAGGATCGGCATCTGGATGAGCATCGGCAGACAGCCGCCCATCGGACTCACTCCGGCCTTCTTGTACAAGTTCATGGTGGCCTGCTGCTTCTTCATGGCATCTTCCGGTTTCGGGTACTTCTCGTTGATCTCGTCAATCTGCGGTTTCAGCACGCGCATCTTGGCGGAAGAGAGGTAGGTTTTGTACGCCATCGGGAAGATGACAATTTTAATGAATATGCTGAGTATCAGAATGATAATGCCATAATTCAACCCATAGGCATCCAGCCAGTTGAAGATCGGGATGACCACGCCACGGTTGATCCACTGCAGCAGGAAGAAACCCCAGCCCAGCGGGATGAGACGCTCGAAGCCCATGCTCTCGCCCTGCTCGTTTTGATATTTTTTCAGCAGTTTGTACTGGTTGGGACCATAGTACATTTGCATGGCGAAATTGCCCTTGTCGTAATCTTTTACCTCGAAGCCGAGGTTGGAGCTCATGGTTTTCAGCAACGGGTCGTTCTCGCCTTGGTTGTTCACATCCACCTTCAGTTCACCCTTCTTGAAATTGTCTTTTTTGGCGATGAGAATGGAGGTGAAGAACTGCTGTTTGAAGGAGACCCACTTCATGGTGGTGGTCACATCTTTCGATTCCGACTTGATTTCATCCAAGTTTTTCACCTTGCCGCCGTTGTCCATGTAGTACAGCGTGGTGAGCCGTCGTTCGGCCTCGATGTTTTTCTCTGCGGTGAAGAGGGAGGAGTTCCACTTGATGTTGGTGGGAGATTGTTTGGCGATGTAGGGCGACATGTTCTGGAACTTCACGTCGAAGTCCAGCATATAGTCATCGGCATTGAAGGTGTAGTCGAAGAGGATGTAAGCTTCAGAGTCGATAACGCTGTTGGCGGCCGTGGCGGTGTCGGCGAGTTTGTAGGGATGGAGGTAGAGGCGCAGATGGCCGGTGTTGGATTTCACATCCACCGTATCTTTTTCGGCGCGGAAGTAGCAGTTCTCGGTGGAGACGAACGAGCGAAGCGAGTCGGAGGTGTGCAGGGTAAGAGCCATCTTGTGGTGGCCGGCCTCGTGCATGTAAAGTTCTTTCTTCTTTTCACCTTTCGGCGCATATTTGTAGATGTCGTGGAGTTTGACAGACTTAAGGTAGCCGCCGTAGCGCGAGAAGCGGTACTCCGCCTTGTTGGTGCGCACGACGAAGTCGTTGGTCTGGGTGGTGTCGGCGAATGAGAAGTAGTTGGTGTTCTTCTTCTGTGCCGGTGCTGTAGTGGCAGCGGCTGTGGCGGATTCGGCATTTTCTTCCAATGCCGTGGTGTCTTTCGCTATCGTGTCGCTGAGTTGCGCAGTTTTCTTGTCGGCGGCCTTCTTTTTGGCCTGCTGTTTCATTTCTTGTTCGATCTGCTGTTCGCGGGCTTTCTTCGCGTTGTGCGAAGTGTATACGCTGTAGCCAATGAAGACAAAGAAGATGAGCAGCAGTCCGATGATTGTTTTTTTGTCCATGTAATGTTTTAAAGAATGAGTTGAAAATTATTTTGATAAGATGGCGAATGCGGCGGCTGTGGCATCGGTGATGGAGTCGCGGATGCTCATAGGCTGCTTGGCGGTGCCGGCCACAAACAGACCGTCAACGGTGGTGAGGTTGTCGCCGATGTGCGGTCCCTGGGTGGCGATGAAGTGGTAGGGCGCTTCGATGCCGCATTTCTCCGCCAGGGTGCGGGTGCCCGCCGACGGTTCCATGCCGGCCATCAGCACCAGCAGGTCGGTGGTCATCTTCAGCGGCTGTCCAATCAGTGTGTCCTCAGCCTTGATCTGCACCTTGTTGTCGAAGGTGGCCGAAGCTTCGGAGATACGACCGCGGATGAAGCGGATGTCGTACTTCTCCTGCGCCTCGCGGTACATCTCCTCAAAGCCTTTCCCCCACATACGCAAATCCATGTAAAACAGATAGATTGCAGTGCTGGGGAGCAGCTTGCGCACCTCAATGGCCTGCTTCACGGCCGTTACGCAACATACTTTTGAGCAGTAGTTGTTGCCCGACTTCTCATCACGCGAGCCCACACATTGCAGGAACACTACGCGCTGTGCCGGTTCGCCCATCGAGTTGGTGATCTGCTGGTGAAGAATCATTCGCTCCAAATCCAACGAGTTGATAACCCCTTTGTAGATGCCGTAGCCCAACTCCTCCTTGCGGTGCGCGTCAAAAAGGGTATATCCGGTGGTAATCAGCACATTGTCAGCAATATAAACTTTTCCCTCGGAATCGTAAACCTTGAATTCCCCATCCACCTTTTTTACATCCACAATCTCCTTCTGGCAATGGACCTTGATATTGTCAGGGAGCAGTTTGGCCTCCAAATGTTTGGCCAGTTCTTGTGCCGATGAGAAATCCGGGAAAAGGAATGCTTTGTCGAGTATATTGGAGAGAGGGGCAGCTGATTTTTCAAAAAGCATCACTTCGCAGTCGTGGGCAGCAAGAACCGAGGCGGCCTCAATGCCCGCAGGTCCTGCACCTATAATGGCAACTTTCTTCATATCCGACTTCTATTTTCTTTTTATAAAATATTAATATTCAATAAAATACATAAAACCACACACTATACAGTTTCAGCGGCAAATTTATACAAAAAAATCGGATTTCCAAAGAGGGGAGATTGGTTTTGAATGTCGGGTAAAATTTGTATTTTTGCATGATGAAAAATCCTACTAATGACATTTCAACTTCAGGCCGTGTCGCAGCTTCGGATTATCATGTATCGGAACATTTTTCTGAATATGGTGATCTCCCCTCTAAGAGTTATTGTCGTCTATGCAAAGTACAGCGTAATGGCCAGTGGTTTGTGCTCAAAGCCCTGAAGTCTGAGTATGCTGGCGATTCTTCATATAGGGGACTTTTAGACAAAGAGTTTCAGTTGATGATACAATTGCAGCATCCGAACATTGTGCGGGTGTGGGGGATGGAAGAGGATGCTGTGGTGGGGAAGGCCATTATAATGGAATGGATAGATGGGCGCACTTTGGAGGATTTTTTGAAAGAACATCCCTCCTCCAAAATCCGTCGCGCTGTGGCTAACCAGCTTTTGGAAGCCATCAGCTATTTTCATAAAAAACAGATTATCCACCGTGACTTGAAACCCACCAATATCTTGGTGACAAGAAATGGGAATCATGTAAAAATCATTGATTTTGGTCTGTCCGACAGCGACAATTTCGCAGTGCTGAAGGAGCCGGCATACACCAAAGCCTATGCTGCACCCGAGCAGTTGGCAGGCGAAGAGTCGGATTGCCGTACCGACTTGTATGCCTTGGGTTTGATATTGAAGCAATTGTTTCCCAGTCGGTACCATCGGGTGGTTCGAAAATGTTTGCAGTCACAGCGCGAACAGCGTTATAATTCGGCTGATGAGGTGTCGGATGCTTTGGTCGCCGCCGATCGCAGAAAAAGGATTGTTCCGTGGGTGGCAGTGGGGGTGTGCATATTACTGATGTTGGTGGTTTCGATGGTACCGTTCGTGCAAAAGCCAGGGCCTGTAGTGGTGAAAAACATCAAAGACACCTTGTTGATCCAACAGCAATATGATAGTTTGGACAAAATGGAAGGCAATGTAACACTACCGCAACGCCACAAGAGCGATACTGATCTGCCAGCGGATGAGCCGCAGTTTGTGGAACAGAAAACCATTTCCACAAGTACCGCCTACCAGCAAGCCGAGAAAGCAGCCAACGAAATTTATGAATGGGCGGATGCACAATTCAAGCAGGACATGGACACCCTCTATCGCCCCGTGGACAGATATATGAAAACTCAAAATGCGAATGCCACGACTTATCACACCCTCCTTATGATTGTGGATAATAGGGCTAGAATCAGGGTTTATCAGATCAGGAACCAAATGCACGGCAAATGGACCGATGAGACCAGAAACTTTTGCCAATTTAATGAGAGTCAGTTTTTTTATCATTCTATCAAGCAGGTAGATGAAACCACACAGTCGTATAGGGTTAGAGGGAATGAATTTCCCAGGTTGCTATCTCTCGAAACTCAGGTTAGTGAAGAAGAGTACGCTAAGCTGCAGAATGAATACAAGGCCTATTCTGATGAATATTCCCAATTACATAAGAGGTTGTATGACATACAGCACGGCCGTTGATGAACCGCATAAAAAAACGAGTTCCCGTCAAAGAAGTATGGGGAACTCGCCAAGGGTTGAATTACAAGTGGAAGAAATGACTTTAGTAGGCGGCTTTAGCTAATTTGGCAGATATTTTGGAGTAACGGGCTATTTGCGCTGAAGTCATCTCACCTTTTGCATTGTCAATTTTGGATTGCATACTTTCTGCTTTCGACAACATACTGGGATATTCACTGACCGCTGACATGTCACCATTTTTTGCTTTTTTCATTAAAGAAATGTATTGGTCAACATAGTCTTCATAGTCATCCAAGAAGTCATCCCAGTCGGTTGATGAACTTGAAGAAGAAACTTCATCGTCGTCGTCGTCATCGGCACGGCTGAAGGAAGAACTGCTTTTCCCACTGGGGATTTCAAAATACACTTTGCATCCATCGGTCTCGGAAAAAATTTGGCTTTTTTCTTCGTCGTCAGCAGGGATATAGGTGAAGGTGATGCTTACGGCTTCACCCTCTTCAGCTTCCTGCAATTTTTCGAATGCAGCCTTTTTATCGGTTTGGAATTTATAGCTTTTTCCTAACTTTGACACGCTCACGACGCCACGGTAGGGCTCCAAATAGAAGTCTGTCATTTCCACATCGGCATCCTTGGTTCTTTTGAAATCGAGAGTGATTTCCAGTTTTCCGTCTTTTTCGGCCAATTCGTAGGCTCCTTGTACAGATTCAAAGAACTGGTATTCTTCGTCTGCAGAAAGCCAACCCGATTTCACGTTTACAATATTGTCGTTGAGAATCAGTTTTATGGGCCCTTTTTTAATTTCAGTATCAGAACTTTCGCTTCCTGAACCGCAGGAGGTGAGAGTCCCTGCCAGCATAAGAATCAGGGCACTGGCCATAATGGTTAATATACCTTTTCTCATAATTATACTTTTAATTAGTGTGTTGATAAAATTTATTGTGCTAAAACTTTTTTAATTTGTGCTAAATTGTACTTTTTTACACGGCTTTCGATGGTGAACTCATCAATTAGCCATGGCAAAAATGCACCAATAAGGCCGTACGGGAATAGAATGAGAAAGCCGACGAGGTCGAAAGCAATAAACCAGATGAGTTTGAAGAAACCCCATCCGGGTTGGCCCATAACGAAGCGGTCGATGCCACACTCCCCAATCAGAAAATGGATCCATCCCCACCCGTAAGGACTTCTCAATTTTTTGGATAATTCCTCCATGTTGGTCACATTTGATTGCTCGAGCAGCATGTGCAACTCTTCCATGTCTTTGCTTCTGAACTTTTTTTTGTTCTGTTTAAGGAAATTCTCTACTAATTCTTTTTCCATAATTATTTAGTTAAAGTGTTCGAGTATAGGATTAAAAACCGTCAGGCATTTCAATGCCCATGGAAGAGGATTGCGCTTTGCTGCATTCTGACGTAGCATTAAGTAATCTTAGAGCCTGTTCTTCCGTCATTTCGCTCTCACTATAATTGGCACTGATGTCACTTGCAATTTTGCCGGCTTTTACCATATCGCCCTCTTTACAGGCTTTTTCATATTTGCTAATTTTGGAATCGAGAGATCCGCATGACATCATTGCCATAGCTGCTACAGCAATAAGGACTGAAACTTTGATTTTTTTCATAATGTTTAATTTTTTTAGTGAATAAATAAATTGTATAATATGGTCTGAATTTGATTTTTTTTTCGGCCGCAAAAATAAAACATTTATAATCACGCAGTTAGGTTCTTTTTTGGTTCTTTTGCAGAGGCTTGTGGTAAGTCTATAAAGAACCTTAAAAGAACCTCCCACTCGCCACTTCATTCCGAAAATTGCCGTATCTTTGCCGCATCAAAACCAGTCTTCATCATGCCCGAAATCAGCCAGAACATCGCCTTGCTGCGCCACTGCGTAGAGGAGTCGGCCAACCATCGTATCAAAACCTCCACCGATTTCACCTTTCTCGCTGGGGTGATACAGGAACGCCTCGGCGAAACCATCGCCACCTCCACCCTCAAACGACTCTGGGGTTATGTGGATGGCTACGCCTCCACCCGCCCGGCTACCCTCAACATCCTCGCCCGCTTCATCGGCTACCCCGACTGGGAAACTTTCGTGAGCGACTACTGCGAGGTGGATGGCGTGCAGTCGTCGCACCGCGTAACCAGCACAACGCTGGATGTCAATAATTTGCCCGTCGGCAGCCGGCTGGAAATCACTTGGAATCCCAACCGCCGCTGTCTGCTCGAATACCAAGGGGAACATCGGTTTGTGGTCCGCGAATCTGAAAACGCCAAACTCAAAGCCGGCGAGACGTTCCTCTGCGACCGCTTCATGGAGCACGAACCCCTCTATGTGGAACACTTCACCCCCGACGGCTCGAAAGAACTGTTTGTGATGGGCAACAAAGGCGGCCTCACCCAAGTGCGTGTGCTGGAATCCTTATAGATATAAGTCGCCAGTAAGTAATTGGTAATCAGATGTGTATTTTCCTTCTCTATTGCGGATGCATAGTTCTTCTGGAAAAGCGGGTGTGGTGGGATGGAGGGAATAGAGGGCGATGACGCGGTGAATGGGTTTGGCAGGAGTGGGGTGGATAAGCCATTGCTCGGCAAGATAAAGTTTGCCTTGTGCCGCTTTCTCAAAGTCGGCAAATTCATTGGCGGGAAGAACAAGTCCGAAGCGGCCGGCTGTCGTAAGCAGCTCAGAAGCGTTTGTCGCCAGCTCGTGGAAGGAAAGTGTGCCGTCGGTGTGGCGCGCCTGCCTCCGCCGCGCATCAGCCGGCTTCAGCGAACTGACAAAGAAGGGAGGGTTGCTCACGATGAGGTCGTAACGGTGAGCTTCCGCCTGGCGGGCGTGTTCCTGCAGCGATTCGTGGAAGAAGTTGAATTTTACCCCCTCTGTGTTCGGGAAACGGGCGGCATTTTCTTGCGCCTCCCGCACCGATGCCTCGTCAGTGTCAATGCCTGTCACCATAATGTTTTTCACTCCGGCTCGTCGCAACCGGTCTGCCACGCAGAAGCCGATCACCCCGCAGCCACAGCCGATGTCCAGCACAGAATGCACGCCCTGCAACGGCATCAGGGCAGCCAACAGCACACTGTCGGTGCCGATGCGCTGCGTGCTGGCCTCATGGCAGAGCGCGAAATGCTGGAAGCGGAACGGCTCCATTACCGAGCAATCACCACCTTCTGGCTCTGCACCTGCGTTGGGGTGGCGATGCGGAGGATATACGTGCCGTTGGGCAATGAGCTTATGTTCAGTGTGTTCACTCCCTGATGGACAGACAGCGACTGCACCAGCCGTCCGTTGAGGTCGTACAGCGTAGCCGTGGCCGGCTCCTGGTCGTTGGGTGTGGAGATGAAAACCTGGTCGGATGCCGGGTTGGGGAAGACCGTATAGATGTTGGCGTGGCTGGTGAACTCCTGCGTGCCCACATGGTATAGGGCGCGCAGAACCGCCTGGTAGGCGTTCACCTTGCCGTGACCGAAACGCACCATGCCGCGGGCTTCGGTCAGGCTGTCGTGCGTGGCCGAGAAAATCAGCGCCTCTTTCACCTGCTGGGGGGTGAGGGTGGGGTTGGCTTCGAGCAGTAGCGCCACCACGCCGGTGGTGAACGGCGACGACATGGAAGTGCCTGACAATTTGATAAATCCGTACTCACGTCCCTGGAAGGTGACGGTGGTCACAGCAGTGTTGTGCTCGTCGGCATAGCTCGAGTTGGCCGCGCATACTTGATAGCCGGGAGCGGAGATGTCGGGTTTGTCGCGCCCGTCGATGGTGGGCCCGTAGCTGGAGAAGTTGCAGATGTCGCCCGGACTCCACACGCTGTCGTTCCAGTTTCCGGACTGGTGGGCAGCCACCGTGATGGCACAATCGACGCAGGCGGGAGTTCCCGTGCCATAATTCTTGTCGCCATATTTCCATCCTAACACATTTACACCCATCCAATTGGCTCCCCAGTTGCCCACGCCGGTTGTCAGTTCGGCCACATTCCAGGCATGAAATTCACCTTCTGCAGCCACCACTTCTATGCCAAAACGCCAGCTGGTATTGCTGACGGCAGGCTTTTTTACGCATAGGCGCGCCTCGGGCCGTCCGGCTTCGTCGCTGGCAATCAGTTCAATGTTATAGATGATGGTATCGGTGCCGTTGGTGAGAAAGCCCTCCGTGTAATGGTCGCCGTCGGCAGTGTTAAAGAACGGCGACGCGTCGATGGTCTGGTACTGGTTGTTGCACCAGTTGAGCCGCACCGAAAAAGGCTTCCCATGACTGTTGGTCATAGAGAGGGAGGTTCCCCAATAGTAGGGGCTGTTGTTGTCGGGCGGGAACATGAAGCGACTGCGGAGCGTGTCGTTGTTGAAGGTGTGTCCCAGATGGAAATTCTCGTCTCCGTTGTTGCCGCCGCTGGTCACAAACACCACGCCCAAGTCACTCAATTCCTGCATTTTCTGTCCCACCGGACCGGTGCCGTCGAAGTTGTCCATCCAATAGAGTCCCCAGCTCATATTCACCACAAGGCGTTTCTGCTCCTGCTGGGCCACTTGGTACATCCACTCGAAAGCGTCCACCACCGACTGCTCGTCGGGACGGAAGGAGGCGAAGATGAACTCGGCATCGGGAGCCACGCCACGATAGATGGTGCCTGCCCCGCTGCCACCCGCAATGGAGGCGACGTGCGTGCCATGGTAGTGGTGGCCGTAGATGTTGGAGGTGTCGCATTCAGCAGCTAACAGCAGCTCGCGTCCCACCAGCTCGGTGCCATAGTCGAAGCCGGCCGGTGCAGGACCCGCATTGCGAAACTGATCCCACGCCCGCAAGATGCGATACTGCGTGCCCGTGGTGTCGTAAAAAACCGGATGCGTGTAGTCGAAACCCCAGTCGGTGACCCCTATGATAACCCCACGCCCCGTGTAGGCATCCGGCAGGTCGATGCCGGCATACACACTGTCCACATGTCCGTCCTGACGGGCACGGTACAAATCCTGTGCAGAGAGGGATAATACGAATGCAGTGAAAATGACAAAAAAATGCAGATGCTTCATGATGATTTTGTGAATTTAAACTCGTTTTTTTGTTCTGCAAAAATACAAATTTTATTATCATTTTTTCTTGATAGGCAACATTTTTAATGAAAATCAGTTATTAATAATAGTGATGCGTAAAAATTTTTTCAAAATTTTGTAACATTGGTCTATAACATGCGTAAGAGACAAGTGAACAACAAAAGGAGAGATCCTTTACGTATCATTAAAGGTTAATGGTTATCAACGGCGATGTGATATCGCCGTTGTTTTTTTGTGTATCTTTGCAAACTGAAATTCATTATTATAGAATACTGATAATATGGCAGATAACGAAATCAGAAACGAGATTTCCCAGCTGGGCAAGTACAACCTCATCCACCATCTTACCGAAGAGGTGAAGAGTGCCAACGAATCGACGGTGGCCGGCATCGGCGACGATGCGGCCGCCACCCGCTCCGGCGGCCTCCTCACGGTGACCGCCAACAAACTTTTTGTGGAGCACATCCATTTCGACCTCTCCTATTTCCCCCTCAAGCATCTGGGGTTCAAGTGCGTCACCATCGCGGTCACCGACATCCTGGCGATGAACGCCATGCCCCATCAGGTGATGCTCAACCTGGCCGTCTCCAACCGCTTCTCCATCGAGGCCGTTGAGGAGTTTATGACGGGTGTGCGCGCCTGCTGCCACTACTATCACCTCGACATCGCCGGGCTCGACATCACCTCGTCGGCCACGGGACTGGCCGTCAGCGTCACCGCTATCGGACAGGTGGAGGCCGACCGCCTCGTGCGTCGCACCGGCGCGGCAGAGAACGAGCTGATATGCGCCACCGGCGATTTCGGTGCCGCCTACACCGGTCTGCTGCTGCTGCAGCGCGAGAAACAGATCTTCGAGGCCACCCAGGTGAGCCAGCCCCATTTCGAGGGCTACGAGTACCTCCTCGAACGGCAGCTCAAACCCGAGCCGCGCACCGACATCATCGAGACCCTCCGCCAGCTCAACGTGGTGCCCACCGCCATGACCGCCGTCACCGAAGGCATCGCCTCCGCACTGTTCCTGCTCTGTCAGCACGACAGTCTCGGCTGCACCATCTACGAGAATAAGATTCCGCTCGCCCAGCTCACCTTCGACACGCTGCGGCAACTCAAGATTGTGGCCACCACCGTCGCCCTCAACGGCGGCGAGGACTACGAGCTTCTTTTCACCATCCAACAAAAAGACTACGAAGCCATCAAGGGAAAGAGCGAAATCGCCGTCATCGGTCACATCGACCGGAAAGATTCGGGGCGCAACCTCATCACCAACGACAATAAGCAAATTGAGCTGAAGGCTCAGGGCTTCATCGAAAAAGAACAATAAACCATGGAGAAAATAATCGTCATCGAACCGCACCTCGCCGTCGGCATCTACGGGAAGAACAACCGCAACATCGACCTGCTCCGCAACATCTATCCCACCCTCAAGCTCACCGCCCGTGGCAACGAGTTGAAGGTGAACGGTACCGACGAGGAGGTGGCCACCTTCGAGTCGCGCTTCGAGCTGCTCACCGCCTTCTACGACCATTTCGAACGCCTCACCGAGACCGACATCCTGAACATCACCGCCAACGAGGACGAGCATTTCTTCCTTCTCGACAAGGAGCAGAACGGCTCTGATGTGATTCTGCACGGCAGGGAAGGGAAGGTCATCAAGGCGCTCACGCCCAACCAGAAAAAGCTGGTGAAGAGTCTGGAGCACAACGACATGATTTTCGCCATCGGGCCGGCAGGCACCGGCAAGACCTACACAGCGGTGGCCCTCGCCGTGCGGGCGCTGAAAAACAAGCAGGTGAAGCGCATCATCCTGACCCGTCCGGCGGTGGAGGCCGGTGAGAACCTCGGCTTCCTGCCCGGCGACATGCGCGACAAACTCGATCCTTACCTCCAGCCCCTCTACGACGCCCTCCGCGATATGATGCCGATGGCCAAACTCGTCGCCTACCTCGAGGATAAGACCATCGAGATCGCGCCACTCGCCTTCATGCGCGGCCGTACCCTCGACAATGCTTACGTCATCCTCGACGAGGCACAGAACGCCACCGAGAGCCAGCTCAAGATGTTCCTTACCCGTATGGGCAAAAACGCCAAGTTCTTCATCACCGGCGACATCACCCAGATCGACCTGCCCCGCCACCAGCACTCCGGCCTCGTGCAGGCACAGCACATCTTGCGCGACATCAAAGGCATCGAGTTCATCATCCTCGACAACTCGGATGTGGTGCGCCACCATCTCGTCACCAAAATTATCCAGCGGTACGAGAACTGGGAGGCGGAAAAGAAAGGAAACACAGAGGCTTAATTCGTTTTTCTTGCAAAATTATTATAGATGAAAAAAGTATTCTTATTTTTGGTTAATATATTGATAATCAATATATATGCTTGGGCGTGTGATACCACGAAAATCGACCGTGCGAACTGGCAGATTATCTATGTGGATAGTGAGGAACTGACAGGGGAGGGGGCCGACAACGGTCATGCTATCCACTGTCTGGATGGCGATTCCACCACCTTTTGGCATACCCAATGGCAGAATACGGTTCATCATTATCCGCACGAAATATGGATTGACTTGGGCGAGACGCACAATATCAACGGTTTCAGCTGCCTGACGCGGGGCAACAACACCCGTAACGGCCGCATCAACCAGTTCGAGTTCTATATCACCTCCGACACGGCCGACTGGGGCGCGCCGCAGAGCATGGGCTATCTCGTTTACCCGCAGCCCAACAGCGGTATGCAGCAGACCGCCGAGGTCTATTTCGGCGCCGTGGAAGGTCGCTATGTGCGGTTGGTCGGTCTCAGCAGTGTGGCCGGCGACAACTATGCGATGATTGCCGAGCTGAATGTGTATGAAGATACCGCCTGCACGCCCACCGGAATGCAGAACCAGGTGATTTACACCACGCCTATCGAACGACAACTCTCCACCAATCCGCCTATCGTGGTGAGTGCCACTGCTTCGTCAGGGTTGCCATTACAATATAATATAGTAGATGGCCCCGCTACCGTGTCCGATAGCATCGTCACCCTTACGGGCGAGGGCGGCATCGTTACGGTGCGTATCTCGCAGGAAGGCGACTCCGCTTTCTACCCGGCGGAAACGACGCTTTCGTTCGAGGTCATCAACCTCAACGATTATTCTCCTGAAATCCGTCCCAACATCACGGCTATGTATCCGTTGGAGATGCCCCGACTGATGCCTTACCTGCTGCACACCACTACCTCGATTGCTGAGTCGCAGTACCTTACGGTGGATGCGGTTACTTATTCGATTGATGGGGAGAATTTTGCTGGTGTGAAAGAGGGCAATGATTTCGCCTTCTGGTGGACGCCTAATGCGTATGGAACCGTTCCCGTCACCATCACCGCTACGGCCTCCAACGGCAACACCACCTCCGAGACCATCTTGGTGGAGGTGACCGACCAGATTGCCGACCAGATTGTCACCACGCTCGACAGTGCCATCATCGACTACGGCAACTTGGGCATCCGCACCTATACGGGCACTTACACGCTGCCGCAGTTTGCCGCCGCCTATAACCAAATCACGGCATACCTGAATGTGACGTGTCCGCCGCTGAGTGGCGGTTGCGACGACTGGGACCGATTGGCCTACGTGCAGGTGAAGGACCCGAGCGGCAAGTGGGTGGAGATTTTGCGCTACATCACGCCTTACGGCAAAGCCTGCAGCCACTATGTGGATGTAACCGATTTTGCCTCCCTCCTGCAGGGCGATGTGGATATTCGCATGTTCATCGACACGTGGGGCACTGGCGGCTGGCAGATCCGGCTGGACTTTGAGTACATCGCCGGTGAGCCGGAATATGACTATACTGACGTGGAGGAATTGTGGCAGGGTTCGTACAACTTTGGCGATCCCGCCAACCTGCAGCCGCTGGACACGGTGACGGTGGGCATCTTCCACGAAGCCCGCGAGGCTCATATCCGGCTGACGACCACCGGTCACGGTTGGGGTGACAACAACACTGGCAATGCCGCCGAGTTCTACCATGCTGTACATCATCTACAGGTCAACGGCGAGGATGCCTTTGAGCAGGACTTATGGACCGACTGTTATCCGAATCCCGACGGGTGCAACAACCAGAGCGGCACCTACAAGTACGATCGCGCCGGATGGTGCCCAGGCTCCATCTCACGTCCTTACATCTATGACATCAGCTCCTATCTGTGGCAGACGCCTTTCCAGCTCTCCTACATCTTCCAGCCTTCGTATATGGATGAGTGCCACCCGCACAATCCCGACTGCGTGACGGGCGTTACCTGCTCCGACTGCAACGCCGGTTCCAACCCCTTCTACCGCGTTTCATGTTACCTCATTCGCAGCACCAACACGCCGCGAGTTTTGGGTAATCATGATTATAATGCTCCGCAAATTGTTGAAAATGAATATGTTTTCACCGCATATCCGAATCCTTGTACTCAGAAATTCCGTCTGAATTTCAATACCGAAATCAACGAGCGGTTTGTGTGTACGTTGGTGAATGGGGGAGGGGAGAGCCTTCGTACCTATTTCTTTAATAGCAGTCGTGAGGCCGAACAATATCTGTTCGATGTCTCCTTCCTGAGCAAAGGCATTTATTTTCTGAATATCTATACAAAATACCAGTCTGGCGTTCAGAAGATTATCGTACAATAACGATTTGTAGAGACGCGATGCATCACGTCTCTACATGCCAATTTATCCCTTTTTTTAATGGGTAAAAATTTTGTGGAAAAATATTTTTTTCAAAATAATAAAGCGAAAAGAATTTTTTGTACTTTTGCCGCCCGAAAATCCGATTATTATCTAACGATAAACAAATTAAGAACCGGGGCGTATGGGTGAAGATGCGCTCCAAAACAAAAGATTGAAAATGAACACATTAAGTTACAGAACGATTCCTGCCAGCGAGAAAATCGTGAAAAAGGAATGGGTTGTCATCGATGCAGAAAATGCAGTTGTCGGCCGCCTTTCCACCGTCGTCGCCCGCATCCTTCGCGGTAAGACGAAGACTTATTATTCACCTCATTTCGATTGCGGTGACAATGTCATCATCATCAATGCCGAAAAAGTGAGATTCACCGGCAAGAAGATGACCGACAAGGTTTACACCCACCATACCGGCTATCCGGGCGGTCAGCGTCATCAGTCTCCCCGTGAGATGTTCAACCGCAACCCCATCCGCGTTGTTGAACACGCTGTTAGAGGCATGCTCCCGAAGAACAGACTCGGCGACAAGCTCTATCGCAACCTGTATGTTTATGCAGGCCCCAACCACCCGCACGAAGGTCAGCAACCCAAATTGATTAACATTAACGATATTAAATAGCAAAAATGGAAGTCACTAATACAATCGGAAGAAGAAAAACCGCCGTCGCCAGAATCTACATGCAGAAAGGCAGCGGCCAGATTACCATTAACAAGCGCGATTACAAAGAGTATTTCCCGCTCGGCACCCTCCAGTATGTCGTCACCCAGCCCCTCCAGATCACCGATCTTATGGGCCAGTATGACATCAAGGTGAACCTTGACGGCGGTGGCATGTCCGGCCAGGCCGAAGCCCTCCGTCTCGCTATCTCCCGCGCCATCTGCGAGCTGTACCCCGATTTCCGCCCCACCCTCAAATCCAAGGGCCTCCTCAAACGTGACCCCCGTATGGTGGAAAGAAAGAAACCTGGTCAACCCAAAGCACGTAAGAGATTCCAGTTCAGCAAACGTTAATCATCGGATTACAAATTTATTATTAATAACCAGTTTAGTATCGAAACTGCTGAGACTTCGTCACGAACTACCCAGCAGTTGATTAATGAACGTAAACAAATTAAAAAAATGGCACAAGTAACATTTGAACAACTTCTGGACGCCGGCTGTCACTTTGGACACCTGAGAAGAAAATGGAACCCCCACATGGCTCCCTACATCTTCATGGAAAAGAACGGCATCCACATCATCGACCTTCACAAAACCACCGAGAAATTGGACGAGGCTTGCGCAGCTGCCAAGCAGATCGCCAAGTCGGGCCGCAAAATCCTCTTCGTCGCTACCAAAAAGCAGGCGAAAGACACTGTGGCTGAGCTCGTAAAGACGGTTGGCATGCCTTACGTTACCGAGCGCTGGCCCGGCGGTATGCTCACCAACTTCTTCACCATCCGGAAGGCCGTCAAGAAAATGGGTGACATCGACAAGCTGATGGAAAGCCCCCAGTTCGAGAAAATCTCCAAGAGAGAGAAATTGCAGATCCAGCGTGAGCGCGCCAAACTCGACAAGAACCTCGGTTCTATCGCCGACCTCTCCCGTCTGCCCGCTGCAGTTTTCATCGTGGATATCCTGAAAGAGCACATCGCCGTTGCTGAGGCTCACCGTCTCAACATCCCCACGCTCGCTATCGTGGATACCAACTCCGACCCGAACCTCGTGGACTTCCCCATCCCCGCCAACGACGACGCCTCCAAGTCCATCTCCGTTATCGTGAAGGCCGTTTGCGACGCCATCGCTGAAGGTCTTGCCGAGCGTAAGATCGACAAAGACAACGCCGCCAATGACGATATGGATGAAGAGACCGCCGAATTCACCGATGAAGCCAACTACGACGATGACGAGAAACGCGAGGGCAGAACCCGCGACGGCGTCAGAAAAGTAAAGGATGTGGCTGAAGAGGGTGAAGATGGTCAGCGCAAAAAACGCCCCACCATCAAGAGAGGTCCCGTGAAAGCCGGTAGCACCAAGAAAAACTAATTTTGTTTAACCATTAAAAATCAATAATATGGAAATCAAAGCAGCACAAGTCAATGAGCTGAGAAAAATGACCGGTGTCGGTATGATGGATTGCAAGAACGCCCTCGTAGAAGCAGAAGGCGATTTCGACAAAGCTATCGACATCCTCAGAAAAAAAGGCCAGAAAGTCGCCGCTAAGCGTGCCGACCGTACTGCCGACCAGGGCCGCGTAGTGGCTAAGGTCAACGCCGACAGCACCAAGGGTTACATCCTCGTGCTCAGCTGCGAAACCGACTTCGTCGGAAAGAACGCAGAATTCGTTGCCGCCAGCGAGCAGTTCATTGACCTCGCCATGAAGGCTAACGCCAAAACTCGCGAAGAGGTACTCGCTCTCGACGTGGACGGCCGTACCATCGCCGATCATATTTCTGACCTGATGGGCAAAACTGGTGAAAAGATCGAGCTCCCCGCCTTCAACGTTATCGAGGCAGCTCACGTTACCGCTTACAACCACATGGGCAACCGCCTCGCCTGCATCGCCGGTTTCAACATCGCTGGTGTTGATGAGGCCGCTCATGAAGTAGCCCTCCAGATCGCCGCTATGAACCCGGTTGCCCTCAACGCCGAGTCCATCCCGCAGGCCACCATCGATCACGAACTCGAAGTGGCTCGCGAGACCATCCGTCAGGAAGGCAAACCCGAAAACATGGTGGACAAGATCGCCCAGGGTAAGCTCAACAAGTTCTTCAAGGAAAACACCCTTCTTGCTCAGGACTACTATGCCGACAACAAGATGAGCGTGACCGACTTCCTCAAGAAGACCAACCCCGACCTCACCTGCACCGGTTTCTACCGTCTGCAGCTCGGCGCATAACCGACATACAGGTCGTTTCAATAAAAATCCCGATGCCTTTGGTATCGGGATTTTTGTTGTTGTTTGGGGTGGGACAATGATTTTAACAGCCCAACATCTCGGCAGGTGTAATTTTCAGGGCCTGACAGAGCAAACGAGCAACCCGTAAAGTGGGCTCCGCACGCCCTGCCACGTAATCATTGATTCTCGATGGGCTTACTCCAATCTGCTGAGCGAGCTGCTTCTGAGTCATTCCCTCATCTTCAAGAGACATTTCAATCAACTCAGCTACAGTGGGTTTGCTGATGGGATAATGCTCTTTCTCATAATTAATTACAATATCCGACATCAACGTCAATTCGATGGCGTTGCGGTCATTGGCGGGTGTATCATCTTGCACCAGAGGAAGAAGCTCCTCAATTCTCGCCAAAGCGAATTCATACTGTGCTTTTGTTGTTGTATTCATAACTATATGGTTGTCGCGTCAATTTTATCATACTCACTATGAGTTCCAACAAATCGGATAAAGAGATGACCGATAGTGAATTTCACCACCACCACCAAGCGATACCGATTCCCTCTTATGTTAAACACATAATGTTGGTTGCCCACATAATCCGTCTGTGGGAAATCTGCTTTGATATCGGACAGATTGTTCCATACGGCTTTTTCCGCAAGGTCGTACCACCTTTCCAAAGCCGTCTTGGAGTCTGCATGACCCTCTGACTCATAAAACTCCACCAATTTTCTGTGCGATACTATTCTCATATCGGGTGCAAAAATACAAATAAAATTTGAATTACAATATAATCTATAATATTTATTTTAATTTTCAAAATTACCAATCCTCATTTCATTGTATGAAAATTTCATGTAAATTTGCCGATTGAAAATGCTAAAATCCGACAGACATGAAAAAGATTTCCCTTTTTATCATCACCCTGTTGCTCATGGTGGGAGCCGTGGCGCAAGATTTACCCACAAAAAGAGCTGAATTCCCGGGAGGGATGGGCGCCTTAATACAGTTTATTCAGGCAGAGTGCCAGTATCCGAAAGAGGCGATGGATCAGAACATCCAAGGAACGGTGCTGGAGGAGTTTATTATTGATAAGGAAGGGAACGTCACCAATGTGAATGTGTTGAAGTCGGCCCATCCCCTGTTGGATGCCGAAGCGGTGAGGGTGTGCCGCGCCATGCCCCAATGGACGCCCGCTCAGGATGGGGAGGGAAAATACGTGAAATCTACGTTCCAGCTGCCTTTCACCTTTCAGTTTGACGAGAGCAAGAAGGCAAAGAAAGAGAAGAAGAAGGGGAAGAAGTGACAATAGGGACGCACCATCACTCCTTTTTCTCACGATGTACGGTATGACGGAACTTGAGCATGGCGAGGTTGAGTTCGATGGTGGTTTCGCTGCTCTGTTTCGGCAATACGTCCGACATCAAATCCTCCACCAATTGGCCGCTTCGGTGTGCCAATTTTTTCTGAATATCCTTATTCTCTTGTTGTTTGGGAATTTCCACGATTACCCGCGACAGCTCCTTCAACTTGGCGTAGGCTTCCACGATGGCGATGGTGGTCTGTACTGCTCGCGGACTCTTCAAGATGGTGGCCAGCATATAGAGCCCTTTCTCGGTGAAGGCTTTGGGAAATTGTCGAGTCTTGGAGAATTTTGCGGTCAAAATTTTTGACCGCAAAATAGTAAATTCCTGACTGTCAATTTGAAAAATATAGCCTTCTGGAAATTTCTCGGGATTGTTTCTCACTGCTTGATTGATTTCTTTGGTCTCTACACCGTACAGTTCGGCGACATCACAGTCGAGGATGACCTGCTGGTCGCGAAGGGTGATGATTTTTTCTTCTACTTGAGGAAGCAAATTAGTTTTCATAGTTTTAAAATTTAAGTTAGTAATAACATTTACGTCCGCAAAGATACACCATTCAGAATTTAAAATCAAGGCCCTTAAAAAATTATTTCACTGAAAATCAATGAAATAAAAATGCAATTTTTCATCAAAAAATGGTCAGAAATCTCGACAAAAACCACAAATGGCCAAAAAAGTGCAATTTTTGATTATGCAGAATTATAGCATAGTTGAGAATCGTTTCGGAGAAATTGGAGAGGATTATCCGCAGGCCGAAAGAGACCGTGAATGGCGCGGATGGGGGGCGGATTGCGACCGGTTAATGGCGACGGCCTGTAGGGGCGAATAATCATTCGCCCCTACGATTGGCGTGTTATTTGCCGCGATAATGTCCGACCAACCGCGGCACGCTGACTGGAAGATAGAACCTGACGGGGTGTATGCCGCGGAAGAACGGGGAGTAAGTTCTTGTGAGGTACCAACATGAGGCAACAGAGATGTTGGAATAAAAATCATGAAAATTTTGTAAAACAGCAGATGGTTTTACAAAATTGTTGTATCTTTGCCGCTGGTTAAAGTGTATGCTTTGCCAACTATTTATTGAAACAACGAAGCGTTATGCTCGTCTTGTAAGTGAAAACGTGAGAAATTTTCAACAATGGCAAGAGAGTGTAAAAGGTTCGCGTATATAGCGTGGGCTGATTGCAACTTTTTCCATTAGGGTAATTCTCACGACCTTCACTTAAAGAAGTGGTATATCAGTGCCACGCTTCTTTTGTATATTTTGCTCTTTGAGGTACGGAGGGGCACCCAACAGTTGCGCCCGACACGTACAAGGGAATTGAGTATGGCAGGAACACCCATAACACCTCAACGTCTTCTTCAGAATGGTTTTGAAGAAAAATTAATTAATGGCCAGATTTTTTATGTAAAGGAACAAAAATCGGTTACTTATTCGTTTGTTTGGATTCCTTGCAATATGGGTTTGGGTCAGCCACTTTGCTCGAAAACATACGTAAATACTATGGAAGAATTAGAACAATTAATGCAGGAAGGAGGGCGATATGACAAATAAGTTTATGTATGTTGTAAAATCCTTTATTTTTGCATTTGGAATCATAGTGCTTAGTATCGGGTGCTCTAATAGCACAGACTGTTCGGATGAGAATTCTTCACAAAGTCAATCTTATAGTTCATCCGATGAATCAAATGTCAAACCGCAAAGCAGCACATTGAAAAATTCTGAAACAGAAGAGCTTACAAACACTTCTTCTCCCACCTCACAAAAAGAAGAGGTAGAGAAATACACTTTTACCGATGATAGAGGTGTTAAATTCATTCTGACATTAAATCCAGACAAAACAGTGATCACAAAATGTGGTGACAATCTTTATTATGGGCATTGGTATGATTATCATGATTTTAATGACAGTAGAGCAATTAGCGTTACTGGCGACGAGCCTCCTATTGCTTTCCCCAATCGTGCCTCCCTTGGAGGATTAGCTCTTATCTTAACAAATGATAATTTTTTGTATGTTGACTGCTTCGCTGCTGAATCAAAAAATCCCAAAGCACGACTTAAAGTTGAAAAAGCAAGATAGTCTAACTTTTACGTTTGAACGGGACTTTATGAAAAAAATGTCCCATTTTTTGAAGTTGTAAGGAAAACAAGTGAACGTTTCGCATCGATCCGTATAACTTGCTGTTTATTAGTAGTGTGCCTCCAGCACGCCCATCCCCCGCGCGGTTTCCCACCTCAGACTGCGGACTCAAGAGGCCTTGTCTGAGGTTACTGGGAGTGCGTCCCTTCGGGACGCGGACGGGATGGATGATAAATGCCTTGCGCAACGATAAAACGGAAACACTCCGTTGTGAACCAGCGGCTTCTTTTACTTCAAAAAAGCCAACACCATCTCGGGGGAGAAATCTACTTTGATGACGGTGCAAAGGCCATGCCCCATGTCTTTGGCCGATGCACCGAGCAGCCATACTTCGTCGTCTATAATCAGATAGCGGTCGTGGATATGCAGCGGGAGCTGAATCTTCTTGATCTCTGCATTTTGCTCGTTATGCTTTGCAAAGTCCAATTCCGTCTGCTTGCTGAAGCGAGTATGCACTGTGCATTCAACACCAGAGGCTCGCTTGTCGAGCAAGAGCAAAGTGCGCTCGTCCACATAATTGTCAATAAGGATAATGCGCTGCTGGGCACGCCTCACAAGGCTGCTCAAAAAAGCATAAGCGTTCCACACGCATCCTGTAGCAAACAATTCTTCTGTGGTAACTGCGGGTGACAGTTCTTCAATCTTGTCCAATACCACATCAAGTTTCTTGTCAGTCTCTATTTGCTTCTGCTCCAACACGCCAACGCGTTGAAACAACCCGGCGTTGGCGGTGATAAAGCGACGCATGGCTACAAAGGCATCCATGATTCTCACACTCGCATCTTCTGCCACATCAGAGTGAAGCACAGCACTTAACTGTGCGACTCCTTGCTCCGTAAAAGCATAGGGGCATCTTCTCGCTCCCATCTTAAATGCTTCAATCTCCTCCTGTGAGTAAAGATTGGAGGTCACAATTTGTGACTTCCAATTCTCAAACTCTTCCTTGGTCAGTTGAAACATGAAGCGTTCAGGGAAGCGTCTCATGTGACGTTTTACGGCCTGGTTTAGTGCCTTCGTTGCCACATGATATAGGATGGCCAAGTCCCTATCAAGCATAACCTGAACACCTCGGATCATGAATATTCTGGCCTGAATCTCTGCGAGCGTCACGGTCCGACTGTCGTGCAACACAACGGCTTTGATATCATTGGGTTGATTCTCTTTCATGGTGCAAAAGTACGATTTTCATTTCATATAATAGCAATTTATTATATAAAATTTAACTTTTGTACGCGGCAGGGATAGGAGCGGCACGAGCGCAGCGAGTAAAGCGGATAGCCCGACGGCGACCGCAGGGAGCCGGGCCGCCCAAATAAAAAATTAAAAACCTATCATTTTGAATTTCAGAGGCATTGCGGAACAGCATATTTTTTGGTAATTTTGCAACCGAAAATTCGTATCCCCCAAAAGGATGCCCATAACCTCTACCGCAATGAGAAAGCTGTTTGTTTTTGTGATTTTCTGTGGACTGCTCCCGTTTTTTACCGTCGGAGCGGCCCTCCCGATGCGCACTGCCACCCCCAGCCACCCTGCCGAAACATCCGCCAGTGATTCGTTGGGGATGAGTGAGAAGAATTGCGCTGAGTGTTCGGTGAAGAAGCTGGCATACAGGATTTTACAAGAGAAGGCCTGCAAATTCCTCTTCGTATGCAAGCCGCAAGAGGAGGATTATTTCGTCATTGAGGAGGATCCGGAGTCCGCGGGCATCATCCGTATCACGGGCAACAACGCCAACTCGATTGCCACGGGGCTGAACTACTACCTGAAACACGTCGCCGGCGTGCATGTGTCGTGGCTGCTGTGCGAGCCGGTGGAGACACCCGAGGCCTTTCGAGTACCCAGCAAGCCCATCCGCAAGGAGGCCCTCGTGAAAGACCGTTTCTTCCTGAACTACTGCACTTACGGCTACACCATGCCGTGGTGGAAATGGGAGCAGTGGGAGCGGTTTATCGACTGGATGGCACTGAACGGCATCACCATGCCGCTGGCCATCACGGGACAGGAGGCCGTATGGTACGAGGTGTGGAAGGAGTTCGGCATGACCGACGAGGAGATTCGCAGCTACTTCTCGGGACCGGCGCACCTGCCGTGGCACCGCATGGCCAACCTCGACGGTTTCGGCGGACCACTGCCGATGTCGTGGCTGGAGGGACAGAAGGAGCTGCAGAAGCAGATTGTGGCCCGCGAGCGCGAGTTCAACATGACGCCGGTGCTGCCTGCCTTCGCCGGTCACGTGCCCAAACGGTTCGCCGAGATGCACCCCGATGCCGATATCCAGCAGCTGAGCGCGTGGTGCGGCTTCGAGCCCACCTATTTCCTCAACTCCTCCGACCCGCTGTTCGCCCAAATCCAGAAGTCGTTTTTGGAGAAACAGACCGCCCTGTTCGGCACCGACCATATCTACGGCGTGGACCCCTTCAACGAGATGGACCCGCCCAGCTGGGAGCCCGACTACCTCGCCAATGTGGCCCGCAACATCTACGGCTCGCTGCAGCAATGCGACCCCGCCGCCCGCTGGCTACAGATGACCTGGGTGTTCTACTACAAACGCCAATCATGGACACCGGAGCGATTGCGAGCCTACCTCACCGCCGTGCCGCAGGACCAGCTGGTGCTGCTCGACTATTTCTGCGAGAAGACGGAGGTGTGGCGCACCACCGAGGGTTTCTACGGGCAGCCCTTCATCTGGTGCTACCTCGGCAACTTCGGCGGCAACACCATGCTGGTGGGCAACCTCAACGAGTTGGAGAAGAAACTTGCCGCCGCCTTGGAGGAGGCGGGACCGAACATGACCGGCATCGGCTCCACGTTGGAATCCTTCGACGTGAGTCCGCAGATTTACGAGTACCTCTTCGACCGTGCGTGGGAGAAGCAACCCGATGTGCATGAATGGATTAAGGATTGGAATTTTATAAGAATGGGCACCACCATCCACGAAGACAAATGGCTGCTTTTGAATGACAGTATCTATAAGGACTGGTCGTTTTACGGTCTCGGCACCCAATTGGTGGCGCGGCCTTCGTTGGAAGGGCATGGCACCTACTACACCAAGCCGTACTATTCGTACAACAACGACACGCTGAAAAACATTTGTAAGGCATTCGTCAATAAATACTCGTATGGAGTAAGTAGCTTCAGTAGCGGTACCGTCTATAAAGACACGTATAAATACGACCTCGTCAACCTTTTCTCGCAGTGGATGGGCAACCACTTCATGGACATCCGCAACAATTTCACGGTGGCGTACAAGAACCGCGATATCAAGGAGATGAAACGGCAGGTGAAGCTCGCCAATCAGTTATTTGAGGATGTGGATGTGCTGTTGAACACGCATCCGGCCTTCATGCTTGGACCGTGGATTGAGGCGGCCCGTGCATGGGGAGTTACGGAAGAGGAGAAGGACTACTATGAGCGGCAGGCGCGCACGTTGCTCACCATCTGGGGCGGACCGATTCTGAACGACTATGCCAATCGGATGTGGGGTGGCTTGGTGAAGGACTATTACGCCCAGCGATGGAACCTCTTCTTCGAGGCGGTCATCCAGGCGGTGAAAGAGGGCAAGGAGTTCGATGAAAAAGCGTTTGGGAAAGAGCTCTCCAAGTTTGAGTGTGCCTGGACGGAGCGTCACACGAAGTACCCGGTAGAGCCGCAGGAGGTGGAGTACAAAATAGGGTTAGGACCTAACCATCCGACCTATCGGGCGGCAAAGATGATTTATGAGAGGTGGATGAAGGAGTGAGGATGTGAGGAAAGGATGAAAAGATTAAAAGATGATGTGAGGATATGAGGATGGGAGGAAGGGATGAAAAGATTAAAAGATGAAGGGATTAAGAGATGAAGGGGGATGACTGTAGGGACGCACGGCGTGCGTCCGGATTACGACAGGTTGTTTGCGACGGCCTGTATGGGCGAATAATCATTCGCTCCTAAGATTGGGGAATCGAATGTATGTCGCGGTCGTAGAGACGTTGCGCGCAACGTCTCTACAATTGCCCTGTTATTTGCCGCGATAATGTCCCAATCCGCGCCCTGAAAGGGCGCAAGAAAATAGCCGCAGGTAAGGCCGTTAGGCTGCCGCCTGTGGTGAATGGATACCCGCCCCTTCCGCAACAGCATGGAATATGCCGACACCGCCCCGTGGCTCGGTCGCGGCAGGGATAGGAGCGGCACGAGCGAAGCGAGTACAGCGGATAGCCCGACGGCGACCGCAGGGAGCCGGGCCGCCCAAAAGAAAAAAATGACAGTCCTATATGAAGTAAAGATGGGAGTGAATAGAGAGATGCGCTACTCCTTCAAAAATGACAACACCATCTCGGGGGTAAAATCTACTTTGATGATGGTGCAGAGACCGTGCCCCATGTCCTTGACAGATGCACCGAGCAACCATACTTCGTCGTCTATAATCAGATAGCGGTCGTGGATATGCAGCGGAAGCTGAATCTTCTTGATCTCTGCATTTTGCTTGTTATGTTTCTCAAAGTCCAATTCCGTCTGCTTGCTGAAGCGAGTATGCACTGTGCATTCAACACCAGAGGCTCGCTTGTCGAGTAAGAGCAAGGTGCGCTCGTCCACATAGTTGTCAATAAGGATAATGCGCTGCTGGGCACGCCTCACCAAACTGCTTAAGAAAGAGTAGGCATCCCAAACGCAGCCTGTGCCAAATAATTCTTCGGTTGTAGCTGCGGGCGACAGTTCCTCAATCTTGTCCAATACCACATCAAGTTTCTTGTCGGTCTCTATTTGCTTCTGTTCCAATACGCCAACGCGTTGAAACAACCCGGCGTTTGCGGTGATAAAGCGACGCATGGCTACAAAGGCACGCATGATTTTAACACTGATATCTTCAGCCAAAGCATTGTGCAGCACACCACTCAATTGAGAGACCCCTTGCTCAGTAAACACATACGGAAGAGCTCGACGATCACCGCCTCTGACGTTTGAAATGCCAAATTGGCATTTCAAAGACTCCCATTCCTTTTTGGTCAACTGGAACATGAAATCCTCTGGAAAACGACCGATATTGCGTTTTACTTGTCTGTTTAGCTTTGCTGTTTCCACTTTGTAAAACACAGCCAAGTCCCTGTCCAGCATCACCTGAACACCTCGGATCATGAATATTCTGGCCTGAATCTCTGCGAGCGACACGGGCTGACTATCGTGAAACACAACGGATTTGATATCATTGGTTTGATTCTCTTTCATGGTGCAAAAGTACGATTTTTATTTCATATAATAGCAATTTATTATATAAAATTTAACTTTTATACGCGGCAGGGATAGGAGCGAGCACGAGCGCAGCGAGTAAAGCGTATAGCCCGACGGCGACCGCAGGGATCCGGGCCGCCCAAATAATAATCAATCAAGAATTTATCCCTTAGTATCTCGGCTTCACGCCCATGTTGTAGAAGATGAACGAGAAGATGTCCACCACCTCTTCGATGGTTTTGTCGAGGGGCTTGCCGCCGCCATGGCCAGCATTGCTCTCGATGCGGATGAGGTGCGGTTTGTCGCCGATCTTGCTGCTCTGCAAGGCCGCCGCGTACTTGAAGGAGTGCGCCGGCACCACACGGTCGTCGTGGTCGGCGGTAGTGACCAAGACAGCAGGATACCTTACGCCATCGCGGATGGAGTGCAGCGGCGAGTACTTGCGCAGGTACTCGAACATCTCTTTGCTGTCTTCGCTGGTGCCGTAATCCACCGCCCAGTAGCGGCCGATGGTGAACTTGTGGTAGCGCAGCATGTCCATGACGCCCACCTGCGGGATGGCCACCGCAAAAAGGTCGGGGCGCTGGTTGATGACGGCGCCCACCAGCAGTCCGCCGTTGGAACCGCCCTGCAACGCCAACATTTTCTTGCTGGTATAGCCCTGCTTGATGAGGTACTCGGCGGCGGCGATACAGTCGTCGAACACATTCTGTTTCTGCAACTTAGTACCCGCCTCGTGCCAAGCGCGGCCATACTCGCCTCCGCCTCGCAGGTTGGCCACTGCCAGCACACCGCCCTGCTCCAGCCACGCGATGCGGGTGACGCTGAAACTGGGCGTGAGCGAGATGTTGAAACCGCCATAGCCGTACAACAGCGTCGGGTTGCTACCGTCCATCTTAATGCCCTTCTTGTGGGTGATGAAAATCGGGACTTGCGTGCCGTCTTTGGAGGTGTAGAACTTCTGCTCGGTGACGTATTCGTCTGAGTTAAAGTTGATTTCGGACTTTTTGTACAGCGTGGATTTGTTGTTCTTGACATCGTAGCGGTAGATGTTGGCCGGCGTGATGTAGGAGGTAACGGTGTAGAAGGTCTCCTCATCGTCGGGCTCGCCGCTGAAGCCGCCGATAGAGCCGATGATGTCGTTGTCGAGGTTGGCGATGAAACGGCCGCTCTCATCGAAGATCTTCACCAGCGAGCGGGCATCTTTCGTGTAGTTGGCGATGAGACGATGGCCGACATGGCTCACACCCGCCAGCACCTCTTTGGCGGCGGGGATGACATCCTTCCAGTTCTTGGCGGCGGGCTTGTCCATCGGGATGCTCACCACCTTGTACTCGGGAGCGTTGTGGTTGGTCATGACGATGAGGTTGCCGTTCATCTCGTCGATGACCCCGTAATCGTCGTCGAAGTTGTCCACCACCTTCACAAACTTGGCGTTTTTCTTGTCCAAATCCTTAAAATACAAACAATTGCCCGATGTTGAAACACTGCCGTAAATCACCAAATAGCGTTTGTTAACCACCTCGGCCGAGAAACTCAGGTCGGGGTTGGTGGGGTCTTCGTAGGCCAGCTGGTCGTCTTTCTGGTCGGTGCCGACCTTGTGGTAATAGAGCTTGCCGTTCTCGTTCACGCCCGACAGTTCGTTCTGGGGCTCGGGGAATCGGCTGTAGAAGAAGCCATTGTCTTTCCAGGCGATGCCGGAGAATTTCACCCACACGAGGTGGTCGGCCAGCACCTCGCCGGTGGCGATGTTCTTGACGAAAATCTCCTGCCAGTCGCTGCCGTTGCGCGAGATGGCGTAGCCGAGGTAGTTGCCGTCGTCGGAGATGCCGAGGGTGGAGAGCGCCACGGTGCCGTCGGAAGAGAGTTTGTTGGGGTCGAGCAGCTCAACGGGCTCACCATCCAAACTGTTCTTGTAGTAGAGCACGCTCTGGTTCTGCAATCCATTGTTGCGATAGAAGAAGTAGCGGTCGCCCTTCTTCCACGGAGCGCCCTCTTTCGGGTAGTTCATGATCTCCATCAGGTGTTTTTTCATCTGCTGGCGGTACGGAATCTGTGCCAAGTAGTTTTGTGTCAGTTTGTTCTGCGCTTTCACCCAGTTGGCAGTCTGCTCGGAGTAGTCGTCCTCCAACCAGCGGTAGGGGTCGGGCACGGCCGTTCCGAAATAGTGATCTACAGTGTCGCATCTTTGAGTCTGCGGGTACCGGATGCGCATGTTAGAAAGGTTTTGTGCAAAAGTATTAGACATAAAAATTACACTTAAAGCAATGACAATCAAGATATTTCTTTTCATTATAAGAAGATATTTAAAGATTAAATTTTCAGATTGCAAAGATAGCAAAAAAGAGATTTTTCACTATTTTTGCGGCTTAAAAATTCCTGTTTATGTCCAAGTATTTTTTTGCTTTGTTGATGATGCTCACCTTGGCTGTCATGCCCGCCACGGCCTGCACCAACTTGATTGTGGGCAAGAAGGCCTCCGCTGACGGCAGCGTGATGTGTACCTATAATTGCGACGGTTTCGGCTTTTCCGGCTCGCTGTTCTACTCTCCGGGTGGCCGCCACGCGCCGGGCGAGAAGATCGCCATCCACGGCTGGGGTCCCAGTCACGAGGGGCGCTACGTGGACCAAGTGGAATACACCTACAATGTGGTCGGACTGATGAACGAGCATCAGGTGACGATTGTAGAAACCACCTTCGACGGCCGGCTGGAACTGCAGAACAATTACGGGCTGCTCGACTATTTCAGTCTGATGCGCCTTGCCCTGCAGCGCTCGGCCACCGCCCGCGAGGCCATTCGCTGCATGGCCGAACTGATGGAACAATATGGGTACAACAGCACCGGCGAGAGCATCACCATCTGCGACCCCAACGAGGCTTGGATCATGGAGGTGGTGGGGAAAGGACCCTGGCGGAACGGTGCCGTGTGGGTAGCCCTGCGCATTCCCGACGACTGCATCTGCGCCCACGCCAACCTCAGCCGCATCCGGCAGTTCCCCCAAGAACCCGTAGGGGCGAAAAATTTTTCGCAAAAAAAATCCCCCAAAGCCATTAGCAGCCAACATCTGCAATACATCAACCTCCCTGAGGTGGAGTGTGTGTATGCGGCAGATGTCATCACCTTCGCCCGTGAGATGAGGTGGTTCAGCGGCAAGGATGAGGATTTCTCGTTCCGCGATGCCTACTGTCCCATCGACTTCGAGAACGTGCGCTATGCCGATGCCCGCGTGTGGAGTTTCTTCCGCCACCACCGCACCGACATGGACCAGTATCTGCCCTATGTCAACGGCGATTTCGAGCAGTGCGACCACCTGCCGCTGTGGGTGAAGCCCGATAAACCGCTCTCACTTCGTGATTTACAGCGCGACATGCGCGACCACTTTGAGGGCACACCACTCGATATGACCGCCGACATGACCGCCGGTCCGTGGGGGATGCCTATCCGTCCGCTGCCGATGCACTTCAAGGCCAGCGACAGCACCGACTATTTCCGTGAGCGGCCCATCGCCACGCAGCAGTCGGGGTTTACCATGACCTGCCAGATGCGCTCGTGGCTGCCCGATGATGTGGGTGGCGTGACGTGGTTCAACTGCGATGATGCCGACATGGTGGCCTACGTGCCGCTCTATTGCTGCATCACGCAGGTGCCCGACTGTTTCCGTCCCGAGAACAACCCGCGCAATGAGTTCAGCTTCGAGTCGGCATTCTGGATGAACAACTGGGTGGCCAACATGGTGTATCCGCGCTACTCGATGATGATTGGCGACCTGCGGGCGGCACAGAACGAGCTGGAGGACTACTACTACGCTGATCAGGAGGAGGTGCTGGCGGCCGTGGAGAAGATGACCCCGGCAGACCGCCGCGAGTATCTCAACGGCAAGAGCATCGCCTACGCCGAGCGGATGATGACGCGCTGGGATGAGTTGGCCAAATTCTTGATTGTCAGATACAACGACCAAATCCAGCGGAAGGTGGACGAAAACAGCAACTTCCTGCGGTGGGGCTACGAGACGCCCGGCTACGACCAGCAGTTTATCGACGCCATCGCCCCCGCCACCGGCGACCGCTACCGCCTCGACAAGGTGATTGAGCGGAGAGAACGGTGAGGGAAACTGAAAACTGAGAATTGAAAATGGGAAATTGAAAACTGAAAGAGATTTTTTGTACTTTTGCCGTTCATAATAATTTAGAAAACACAAAACCCTCTTCATAAAAACGACCATTATGGAAAATCAGAAGTCTAACGCCAAAATGTATGTAACCTTTTTCGCCATCAGTATTATTCTTTTTGCGACGGCGGCAATGATTGGTCTCTCCATCAACGTCTCAAAAGACCACCTGAATGCGGTGACCTCCGCTGGCGAGGCCATTCATCGCAGTTGTGTGAATACCGAAGAAATGGTGTATCAGGAGTATGCGCAACTGTTGGAAGCACAGGATACTACATTCAATCCCAATATGGAGCAACTCCGCAATTTGTCGTCCGACCTGATCAGTTACATTCAGCACCTGCGCTATGAGATGATTCAATATGTGGATGGAAAGCAGGCCGCTGCCGACAATGCCCACGAATTCATGGGTGGCGTGCCGTATGTCAGTGCGAGCGCGATCATGAACAAGGACAATGTGGATGCCCAGATGCAGTTCATGTTGGGGAGCCAGCCCACCAGTCGAGCTACCGAGTTAAAGAACAAAATCAACGAGTATAAATCGGCTGTGTTACAACTGGTTCCGACTGAAAAGCGCAGTGCAGTGGAAAAGAAATTGGCCTTCCTTTCTACCGCCAATGTTTACGACCGTCGTAATGAAAGAGAGGAGTCGTGGGAGGAATTTATGTTTCAATATACTTTAGCCAGTGCTGCAGCCATGGAGTTGGAGACTTTGTCATTGGATGTTCTTTCGGCAGAATTAATTATTTTGAAAAATTTATAAATAACTTATTGATATGAAACACTTTATTTGCATTTTCGGAGCCATCACTTTCGTCCTGTTAGACCTTGGTCTGTTGTTTAAAATCATGCACTACCCCGGCGCTGCTGTCATGATTCTGCTGTCGATGGGCGCCCTGCTTCCTGTATTTACTATCTGTACCGCCATCTATGTGGCTATGAAAAAGTAAATCTTTTCATCCTTTTTTTCTCTTGGTTTTAATATTTTGAGAAAAAATAGTGTCTAAAGGATTATTGTGTTTAAATTTTTTTTAGCAATGAAAAGAATCGTTTTGGTATGGATGGTTGCCGGCATGATGATGTCGGGCAGCTTGTTTGGACAACCAACATTACAACTTCAAAAGGCTGAATCAAAGGCTTTTGTGAAAGATACCGTGGTGGATCCCACCCCGCATCCTATCCACCTGTCTGATGCACAGAAAGCATTTGTGGACGGCAACAATGCCTTCACCCTCAATTTCTTGAAAACCGTCAACGCTACCGATGCCGCCGACAAGAGTTTTATCTACTCGCCACTGAGTATCACCTATGTGCTCAGCATGGTGAACGACGCCTCAGTGGGCAAAACCGAGAAGGAACTGGAGAGAGTGTTGGGCTTCGGTGAGGGTGGCATCTTATCAGTGAATGAATTTTGTAAGACTTTGATTGACAGTCTGCCCAATGTAGACCGGCAGGTGCAGTTGCATATTGCCAACGCAATTTTTGTAAACCAACACAATCAGCTGAAGGATCAATTCCAGCGCGAAATGCGGAAATATTATGGCGCCATGGCCGAGTCGTTAGACTTCACATCGCAGGCCTCCCTCAACCGCATCAACGGCTGGTGCAACGCCAGAACCAAAGGGATGATCCCCGAGATTTTGGAAAAACTGGATCCCGCCGTCATTTCGTACCTGCTGAATGCTATTTATTTCAAGGCCGGATGGACCAACGAGTTTAGTGAAAGCCTTACCCGCAACGAGGTTTTCAACGCGCCGAAAGGGAAGAAGGAACTGCCGATGATGCATCAGGAAAACCACTTCCGGTATGCGAAAACCGATGTTTTCGCCTTGGTGGACCTTCCTTACAGCAACCAGATGTGGAGCATGACGGTGATGCTGCCTGAGCCTGGCAAAAGCACCAACGATGTCATCAACTATCTGGTAGAAAACGGCTTGACCCCCTGCCTCAAGAGCGCCTACTCGCAGAAAGTGGATCTGAAGCTGCCCCGCTTTGAGACGGAGTCGGAGACCGAAGATTTGATAGAAACGCTGAAAACGATGGGCATCACCCGCGTTTTCACCGACGGCCTGGCCGAGATCCCGAACATGTGCGATGTGAGTGTGTATATCGGCATGATGTTGCAGAAGGCCCGTATCAAGGTGAACGAAAGCGGTTCGGAGGCGGCAGCTGTTACCGTGGCCGGCATGATGAAATGCACCTCAGTGCCTCGTCCGGAGCCGCCCGTGGTCTTCCACGCCGACCGGCCGTTTGTGTATGTCATCCGCGAAGCCTCCACGGGAGTGATTCTCTTTGTGGGCAAATATGCGGGAGAGTAAGCGTGGAGAGATGTCACCTTTGGGATAACATAGAACGACGAACTGGAAAGTTCGCCGTTCTTTTTGTTGCTTAGTTTGGTTGCTTAATCGTCATTCCCTTCCCGGCAATGGTCATATTCGTCATTGTTGGGGTTTAGTTGGTTGGCGTGATTGTCATAATCCGCTTCACAATGGTCCGCATCAGTATTCCAAGACATAGTTTTATACCTCCTTTCGTTATGGGTTGAAAATTAGTTACTTTTTTGGTGGGTTGTTATTTCTTCCACCACCAGAAGGATTGTGAGTGCCGTTCTTCGTCGGCCAGCCGCCTTTGCCCTTTTGCGCAATATGGATGATTTGCATTGCTTGATACCTCCTTTCGTTATGTTTGATTTTTTTTACTTCTTTGTCGTTTTCTGTGCCAGAACACTAGAGAGTTCTCTTTGACAGTCTTTCTGGCGTTCCCACTGTTTGGGTGTTTTGTCAGGAATTTTCTGTAATTGTTGGATAGTGTTTTTGTGAGCTTTGATGTAAGCCTCACTTGTTGGATTCAATACTTCTGACCTTTGGTCGTTGGGAGTTGGTTGTTTTTTCATGATAAGATAATTTAATTAATGAATTGGGTATAGTGTGTTTTCTAACTGAAATCAAGGAACCAATACTTTATTTTGCGTATTTGCAACAGTTCGGAATACTTGTCAAACTTTTTCGCCTCATTACAGGTTATGGCATAATTACGAATAATCCATGGATCGTCCGGTACAATCCGAAGTGCTGTCTCATAGCAGTCAAACGCTTTTTCATATAGTTTCTCTTCAGCATACATATTGGCCAAAGCAGACCACACCTCACAATCATTTGGACATCTTTCCGATAAATGCTGTAGAATCCTTATCGCCTTTTGTGTTTTCTGTGCTTTCTGTAATTCTAGTGCCTTGTTGAACATAACAAACTCTTCATTGTTTTCTTCTTGACGGGTGGGCAAACAGATTCTATAGGCATTATGGGACTGCACGGACAGGGGAAGACCGAAAGACATTTGGGCATCTTGCCCTATTCTAACGTTTACGTACTTTCGCATATCCTCATCATTTTCTATATGATTGATAAATTGTCCTAAATCAGTATAGACTACTGTTCGGAGATTGTAAATTAGATCATAATAGTTGATTTTCAGAATGCCATTGATTCGCTCCATGCACCGCTCATAGGAGGTGGAAACGATCCATCTTGTAACACGCTTGTTCTCAGGATTGTCTATTTCACACTCGCTTATTTGCGCAACAGCGTGCAAATCTGTTTGAATGAATTCATAGAAGGCACCAGCCAGGGTTGGTCGCAGTTTTGTTCTTTTCAATTGTATTAAAAGAATATCTTTGTCACTTTCCACCCAAATGTCAATATCCCCTTTCCCGTTTTTCCCTATTGCGTTTGTATGGATTTCCCTTATGCGAATTTTATTTTCGAAAAGTTCCTCAACAAATTTTTCCATTAAGTCAGAGACTTTTTTCTGCAATTCTATATTCTTCGGGAGTGCAAGGTTTTCCAACGCTGCATTAATGAAACTATAGAACCACTCGTTTCTCCCCAAAAACATAGTGGGGCATATTAAATTATTATCAATTCTGATGAAGGGTTTGCGAAATACATCAAAGCATTTTTGTCCCCACTGGAATTTTTTATCGTTAAATTGGAATGAAAACAAATCAATGAGTTCTGTATGAAAATCACCCATGCTGTCGTTTTTGTACATCCCTAAATATTCTTCAATAGATAACAAAGTGAATGGAAATTCAAAATGATTTTTTTGTACATTTTCAGCCACCAATTTTGCATATTTCACAAACCAGGTATCTCCATTTTGTTTTTCCAACATCTTTTCATATCTCCATTTTTTATTAAATGAGATGCCCATAAGTGGTGTCAATAATTGTTGTATGGGCATTTGTTTTCCTTTCCATTCAAAATGATCAATTTGCATGTCGTCCAGAAAACGCAATGTTTTGAATTCAGCAATTTGAAATTCTTTGTTCATTTCATAGTTTTCTCCCTCGCCTGGTATATGCACCGTCCCATCTTTAATAAGTTCACCAATAAAGACATCTGCATCAGCATCATACCTTTTCTCATTTATCAAATACCGCACATCATTCAATCTCCACCGATAGAAGTCATACGGACTTTGAATCAAATACAAGTTTTCATGGATCATCTGGGGTGTAATTGTGGTGTCAAAACAATACAAGTCCACTAAATCTCGATGAAAAGAGATATAATTTAGAATCAATGGGAATAATCGGTTCTCCTTAAACCAAACATCATACGATGGGGCGATTTCCCCCATGTATTGAAAGAACAATTCTTTTCCTTTTTCTGATAGGTGCAGATATTTAAACTTGTCTTTTCGTAGCAAATACTCCATAAACCATGCGTAAATTTCGCAAAGGTTTTGCATCGTCATGTCTTTCATCCCTTCATACTCGTCGCGATACATTTCCATCCAGCATATAATATCGCAAAAGGTTTTCCAGAAAGCCTGTTCTGGAGTTTGAGGCAAATCGTTCAGGTATTTGTCAAACTCAGTCGTGAGTTTTTCCTTGTAATAGCATTCCTGTTCGTATAAGGACTTCCATACCTGTTGATGTAAACATAAAGATTTGGGTAACGGTATTTCTTGCAAAAAAGAATATCGGTCATTTTTTAAGAATGATTTAGAGCACCGAATTGCCCGAACGAACTCTTCAGGATGATGTAAAGCAATACGTTTTTCAAAATCAGGATTGAATTTGCCGCATCTGGTGAAATGCAACAAAATATCATTGAACTTCAAAAGCTCAATATTGCCATTTAATTGAGAGTATGCACACTGTCTCTCTTCTTGTTTTTTTCTTTGATTTTTAGTTTCCATTTTTGAACAAAGTTAAAGATGTTACTTAAACCCAAAGGATTCAGTCTTTGTTCAAAAATGACGCTGCAAAAGTACATTTTATTTTTTAGTTTTTGATATTTTTGAAAAAATTTTTTTGAAAAAAAATGGAGACTAAAGTAAATGCTTCAATGATAGCATTGTAGGGAAACGGAAAATAAGGGAGAAACTTTTAAAACAAAAAAAGAAGACTTCAAAAGTCTTCTTTTTTTGTTTCAGGGCGGGCCGGACGAGGCTCGAACTCGCGACCCCATGCGTGACAGGCATGTATTCTAACCAAACTGAACTACCGGCCCTGTTGTCTCATTTCGAGGATGCAAAAATACAGCTTTTTTGTAAGTTAGCAAGCGTTTTTTCAAAAAAAATCAATATTTTATATTTTATTAAAAATCAATTATTTATAATAAAAATAGTTGATGAAATGATGAAATTTACGCTTCTTTGATGATGTTGGTGGTGCCATTTTTCGCACAATCTACCACAATTTCTGCCGCCCGCGCTGATGCGCCCCGCCCGCCGAGCCGGACAAGAAGCTCGCGATAGTCATCAGAAATTCTCTGCCGTGTCGCCTCGTCGTGCAGCAGTTTCTCTACCTCCGCGCGCAACTTCTGGTGGGTGAGGTCGTGCTGGATGAGCTCGGTCACCGCCGGCTTGTCGAGCACGAGGTTCACCAACGAGATGTATTGGATGGTGTCTTTCGCCACCGCCTTGGCGATCTGGTACGAGAGACCGCTGGTTTTGTAGCACACCACCTGCCGCGTGCCAAGGATGGCGGTCTCAAGGGTGGCCGTGCCAGAGGTCACTACGGCGGCCTCGGCGTTCAGCACCAGCGGGTAGGTTTGCGACAGCGCACATTTCACGTTGTGGCCCCGCAGAATGTCAGCATACAGTTTCTCGGGCAGCCACTTCACGGTGGATACCACAAACTGGTACTCGGGGAAGTCATCCACAATCTCCAACATCACAGGCAGTATCTTGGTGATTTCCTGCTTGCGACTGCCGGGCAGGATGGCGATGATAGGACGCTCGTCCAAACCGTTGATAGCGCGGAAGTTGCGTACCGGATCGCTGTCGCGCAGGTCGGGACCGATGGCGTCGAGCAGCGGGTGTCCCACATAGTTGGCGGTGTAGCCATAGCGGGCGTAAAACTCCTTCTCGAACGGCAGAATCGGCATCACATGGTCGCAGGTGCGCTTGATCTTGTGCACGCGCCCGGTCTTCCATGCCCAGATTTGGGGGGAGATATAATAGATAATTTTGAAACCTTGCTGTTTCGCCCACTCCGCAATGCGCAGGTTGAAGCCGGGATAATCCACCATGATGATGATATCAGGCTGGTAATCAAGAATATCCTGCTTACAGAAACTGATATTCTTCAGGATGATACGCAGATGGGTGGCCACTTCCCAGAAGCCCATGAAGGCGAGGTCGCGGTAGTGCTTGACGATGGTGCCGCCCTGTGCTTCCATCAGGTCGCCGCCCCAGCAGCGGTACTCGGCGGCGGGGTCCAGCCGGTTGATTTCGCGCATCAGGTTCGAGGCGTGCAGGTCGCCGGACGCCTCCCCGGCAATGACGTAGTATTTCATGGATTACAGATTGGGCGTGGGTTCGGGTTTCTTGCGGCGGAAACTGTCAAGTCCCACCTTCAGCGAGAAGATATGCGAATACTGGGCGATGGAGAGGTCGCCAATGTCGGTAAGGGCGTAGTCGATGAAGACGATGTTCTTGATACACACGCCGATACCGAGATTGATCTGCAAGGTGGTTTTCTTCTTGCCTTCAAAGTCGGGTTCCTGCTGCAGATTGCCGATACCGGCGCGGATGGCCACAATTTTCTTGTAGGCGAACTCCATGCCGAAATGGGGGTCGATACAGAGCGCCTTGCTGTGGATAAGGCTGTGGCGGTTGCCGTCGAAGGTAAAGTCGAAGTCGAGGGCGAAGGTGGCGTTGAAGCCTTTGCCGAGTTCTACATACTTGCCGCCGCCGAGGATGAGTTTCGGCACGGTGAGTTCAAGCTGGTTGGTGGGAATCTCGTTGCCAGTTTGTTGGAACACCTCGATGACACGGTCGCTGAGGTGGTAGCTCCACGCGTTGAAGGTGGAGGTGGCGTCGCGCAACAGAAGTCCGGCGTTCCACCCACGGTTGGTGTAGTGCAACCCCACATCGATGCCAAAGCCCCACGCGTTGGCGAAATCACCGATGCGGCGGTGCAAAATCTTGACATTCCCACCCAACGACAATCCCTTCACCTGCTTGAAGTTATGGGCGTAGGTGAGCAAGAAAGCATTGTCGGCAGAGGAGAAGTAGGAGATTTTAGAGTAATCTACATTTCCCTGATTATCAATCAATTCAGTGGTATTCATAATATTGTCCACCCCGAAGCGAATCCACGAGAAGCCGACTGTTGATTGTGAGTCGATGCGGGCGGCCACGCCGATGTAGTCGTATTTGGCGATGCTGGCGAAATATTCGGCGTGCATCACCCCTAACTCGTAGTTCTTTTCCATCACCGAGAGGCAGGCGGGGTTCCAGTAGGCGGCGGTGACATCGTTGGCGATGGAGGTCATGGTGTTGCTCATCCCCAGTCCGCGGGCACCGATGCCGAGCGACAGAAACTCGTTGCTGTACTTGGCGGTTTGGCCGAAGGCAGACAGCGCGAAGGCGGCGGCAAGAAGGGTGAGGACGACTCTTTTCATCATGGTTATTTTGTGATGGATGGATGGGTGGAGAGGTAGCGGTCGATCAGTTCATCGGCGGAGCGGGCCGACTTGCGGAGCCAGTCGAAGTAGATCTCGGTCTGCTCATCCTCGCTGAGGTGCCAGTCCACGGCGGAGCGGTGGAGGCGTTCGATGACGTTGGAGATGAGGATGGCCACGGAGTTGGAGATGTTGAAGCTCTCGGTGAAGCCGTACATCGGAATCTTGACAGCGCGGTCGCAAACGGCCTTAGCCTCGTCGGAAAGACCGGTGAGCTCGGTGCCGAAGAAGAAGGCGGTTTTCTGGTCGATGGGGAGGTCTTCGATGAAGACACTGTTTTCGGCGGGCAGGGTGGCCACGAGGGTGTAGCCGGCGGCGTGCAGACGGTCGGCACACTGCCGTACATTGCCTTTGCAGCGCTTGTAGTTGTTGATGGTCAGCCACTTGTCGGCCCCCATCGTGATGGCGCTGTGCGTGGTGAACTCGTTTTCATTCTCAATAATGTGGATGTCCTGCACGCCATAGCACTCGCAGGTACGCATCACCGCGCTGATGTTCTGGGTTTGGTACAGGTCTTCCAGCACCACGGTGAAGTGGCGCGTTCTGTTTTTTAACACACTGAGCAAACGCTCGTTACGCTCCTCCATCACAAACTCACGGAGGTATTCGGCAAGCGCTTTTTTGGTGGTGATATCGAGAGAATCAATAAGGTCGGTCATGCATTAGCCTATTTGATGTAATCAAACAACGAAGTTTTTTGCTTTTTCGTGTGTGGGGAGGAAATTTTTGGTGTGGGTAGGTTATGGCAGCATTTTAAAGGATTTACTTTACCTCTTTCAGCAGCCGTTCGGCCTCTTTCATCAGGTCGCGCAGACGGACGGCCTCCTTGAAGTCGAGGTCTTTGGCCGCGGCCTCCATCTGCTTGCGGAGACTCTTGATACGGGTCTGCAGCTGCTCGGCATTCAAGTACTTGGCCTCTACCGGTTCGGCCGCTACCTGCTGGCTACCCGTACCGGTCCCGTAAGCCACCGCACCGCTCGTCAGCACCGGCTCGGCTTTCTTCACACTGCGCGGCGTGATATGGTGCAGCTCGTTGTACGCCAGCTGTTTGGCCCGGCGGCGCGCCGTCTCGTCCAGCGTCGCCTGCATCGACTTGGTGATGGTGTTGGCGTAAAAGATGACCCTGCCGTTCACATGGCGCGCCGCCCGCCCCGCCGTCTGCGTCAGCGAACGCTCGCACCGCAAGAAACCCTCCTTGTCGGCATCCATGATGGCCACCAACGACACCTCCGGCAGGTCCAAACCCTCGCGCAACAGGTTCACCCCCACCAGCACATCGATCGTGCCGGCCCGCAGGTTCTGCAAGATATCCACGCGCTCCAGCGTCTCCACATCCGAATGGATGTACTGCGTGCTGATGCCGAGCCGTATCAAATAGCCCGTCAGCTCCTCCGCCATCCGCTTCGTCAGCGTGGTCACCAAAACGCGCTCGTGCTGCTCCACCGTCTTCTCAATCTCCTCCAACAGGTCATCGACCTGATTGTCAGCCGGACGCACCTCAATCACAGGGTCCAACAAGCCCGTCGGCCGCACCACCTGCTCCACAATAATCCCCTCCGACTTCTCCAACTCGTACTCCGCCGGCGTGGCGCTCATATAGATGGTCTGCCCCGTAAGCGCTTCAAACTCATGGAATTTCAGCGGACGGTTGTCCAATGCCGCTGGCAGGCGGAAGCCGTAATCCACCAAGTTCTGCTTGCGGGAACGGTCACCGCCAAACATCGCCCCGATTTGCGGCACGGTGACATGACTCTCATCAATCACCAACAGAAAATCATCGGGGAAGAAGTCCAAGATGCAGAACGGACGTTCGCCGGGCTGCCGCCGGTCGAAATAGCGCGAGTAGTTCTCAATGCCCGAACAATACCCCAGCTCTTTCATCATCTCCACATCATACGTCACACGGTCTTCCAACCGTTTGGCTTCCAGATGTTTGCCAATCGACTTAAAATACTCTACCTGCTTTCCCAAGTCCAACTGTATCTCGCTGATGGCGTTGTTCATCGAATCTTGTGAAGTGACAAAAATGTTGGCGGGATAAAGGGTGAGCTTCTCGCAACTGCCGATTTTCGCGCCGCTCGTCGCCTCCAACTCGAAAATCTCCTCAATTTCATTCCCCCAGAAAACAATTCGGAAAGCATTGTCGCTATAAGGCGGGAAAACGTCCACCGTGTCGCCCTTCACGCGGAACTTCGCCGGCTCCAACTCCAGCTCCGTGCGGGTGTAAAGCCCCGACACGAAAGCCAACAGCAGGCTCTCCTGACTGATGGTCATGCCTTTATGGATGTTGATAACATTCTTGGCGAAATCGTCGGGATTGCCGATACCGTAAATACAAGATACTGAGGCTACTACGACAACATCGCGGCGACCCGACAGCAATGCGCTCGTGGTGCGCAGCCGCAGTCGCTCAATCTCCTGATTGATCGATAAATCCTTCTCGATATAGGTGTTGCTGACCGGCAGATAGGCCTCCGGCTGGTAGTAGTCGTAGTAAGAAACGTAATACTCGACGGCATTGTCGGGGAAAAACTGCTGGAACTCGCTGTATAGCTGGGCTGCCAAAGTCTTATTGTGACTGAGTATCAGCGTGGGACGGTTGACCTGCGCTAATACATTGGCGATGGTAAAGGTCTTGCCCGAGCCGGTGACGCCGAGCAGCACCTGCGCCTTGTCGCCACGGTTAAGTCCGTCCACTAATTGTTGGATAGCGGTGGGCTGGTCGCCCGAAGGGGCAAAATCTGAATGCAGTTGAAAGTTCATAATTTAGTGTGTTTTAGATGATTAAGTTCGATTAGAATATTACAATTTCACCACCTTTTTCACCACCTTTCTGCCTTGCGAATCGGTGATAGAGACAAGGTACATGGCTGGTGCGAACGGGAAGGGAAGCACTGTTTCTTCATCGCCCGCACTCCGCTGTTCGCTGTATAACAGCTGACCATTAAGGGTGGTGATATTGATGGTAATTTCTTCATTATGAGAAAAATGGGTAAAAATATGCAGCTGATCGTTCACCGGATTGACCACCTGAACGGGCAGCAACAGGTCGGCTGAGTGGAGCCCTAATGTGGCATCAATCTGGTAGTCCATGATGACCGGCAGGTGATCCGACATCCCGTAAAGGGCGTTGGCAATGTTGGCGGGAACGGCCGTGTTGGTGGGGTCGATGATGGAGCCGTTGCGTCGGTTGCCGTCCTGTCCGAGAGCATGGTATGTTTCTGGAAGACAGCGCACCCGCTGCGTGCCGTTGCGGATGAAATCCGACACCAAGATGAAGTCGAAACGGTTGTCCATGCCGCCACCCGAATAGCATCCGTTGGTCGTGTTCCCCGAGTGGGTGGATTGCGTGAAAAGGTCAGCAAATTCGGGGTTGTCATCCCACTCGCCCTCGCGGTCTATCGGGTCATAGAAGCGCACCAACGAGTTGCTGTGGTGTACGAGCTGCTGGTAAGCGCTTTCAGAAGCATCATACACATTGAAGTCGCCGCACAGCACATAATTGTCAGCATGGCCGATGCTGATCAGGCGGTTCATCAACTGATTGACTTGTGTATATCGCTCACTATCATAATTATAACCTGCCTTCAAATGACAAACAATGAAAGTGATGAAGGCCGTATCGCCACGCGCCAGCTCGTTCGAGCGGTAGTACATGCGGTAAGCGTTGAAATAGGTGACGCTGGTGGAAACGTAAAACGTGCTTTTCAGCACCAACTTGCGGGTGTCGTAAAACAGACCATTGCCGATGGTAATGCTGCCACTCGAGTTGGAGACCGTTGGGGCAAAAGCATAATAGTTTACTCCATTGGTATTCAACACATTATCTAAAATACGCTGAGGATAGCTGTTGCCTTTTCCTAACTCATTCACCGTCAGCACATCTGGCATCACATATTTGACGATGGTTTTGAAATCTTGGTCTTTGGTGTTCAAATTGTTGGTGGTCTGATCGCAGTCGCCGGCCCCATTTTCGGTATAATACAAGAGGTTGTACTGCATGTGACGCAGTTGTTGCGAGTAGGACAGTTCTATATTTATAAAACTGATTATCAATAAAATAAGAGAAAATTTCCGCGTCATTATTCTGTTAAAAATAAGAGGGCAAAGTTACACATAATTTTTGAATAACTATCGCACCTCCAACAAGTCGTTCACATCGCTGAGGTAATTTTTGCTGACGAATTCGCGGCGAGAGCTCCAGCGGCTCTCTTTGTTGCTCTGGATGGCGAACTGAACGGTGCCGCCCCCATCTGCCGAGTTGATCTTGTCGATGGCCTGAAACAGCTGCTGTCGTTTTTCTCGGTGCTGCACATCATCGAAGAAGTTCTGCTGCACGGCGTCGTCGCCCACGATGCCCGACACGATAACACCGGCACGTTTGTACTGATAACCAGGTCGGTAGATATGGTCCAGCATTTTGCGGGCATACACAATCAGTTCGGAGGTATCGGCGGTGGCCACCAGCGTTTTCACAGTAGCAAATTGTTTATATTGAGGCAGTTCTGTCTTAAATCGGTCGGTGGCGATGAAAATGGAGATGATGTTGGCCACGGTGGACTGCTTGCGAAGTTTCTGAGCGCAGGACGTGGTGAAATGGACGATAGAGGCCAGCAGTTCGCTTTTTTCGGTCACCACCGTACCGAACGAGCGGCTGGTGCAGATGCTCTTTTTGGTCTCTATCTCAGCCGATTCCACGCAGGGAATGCCTTGAAGTTCCTGACAGGTGCGGAGTCCCGTAATGCCGAAGTGGTGCCGCACCCACGACGAACTCATCTGCGAAAAGTCCCAAGCCGTATGGATGGCGGCGGCCTCCAGCTTCTTACGGAACTGCCGCCCGATTCCCCACACCTCGTTCACGGGCAGCATCTGTAAGGCTTTACGGCGCTTGTCGTCGGTGTCCATCAAACAGACCCCTTTGTAGCCGGCGAAGTGTTTCGCGAAATGGCCGGCCGCCTTGGCTAACGTCTTTGTGGGGGCGATGCCGATGCTCACCGGTATGCCGGTCCAGCGGCTGATGACCCGCCGCAACTCGCGCATCTTCTGCAGCGCCACCTCCGGCGCATCTCCCTCCAAGTTGATGAAAGCCTCATCGATAGAGTAAATCTCCACCTCGAAAAAGCGGTCGGTGAGGATGCGCATCACCCGTGCCGACATGCCCGCATACAACGAGTAGTTGGAAGAGAAGATCGTGACATTGTGGCGGTTGATGATGTCGCGCACCTTGAAGTAAGGGGCACCGCGCTTCAGCCCGATGGCCTTGGCCTCGTTGGAGAGCGCCACGATGCAGCCGTCGTTGTTGCTGAGCACACAGACGGGACGGTTGCGCAGGTCGGGACGGAACACCCGCTCGGCGCTGACAAAGAAGTTGTTGCAATCCACGAGCGCGAACATGGCGGTTTATTTCAAACGGCATTTGATGGTGTAACTCACAATGCCCCACACGATGAAATCGTTGTCGGGGGTGACCTTGATGGGAGGGTACTGGTCGTTGGCGGGCTGGAGCCAAATCACGCCCCGCTCTTTTTCGTCTAAGTTAATGAATTTCAGCGTAAATTCGCCGTCGATGAAGCAGACAGCCATACTCCCGTTCTGGGGTGCCAACGAGCGGTCGATGACCAGCAGGTCGCCCTCTTCCACGCCGGCATCCACCATCGAGTTGCCTACCACGCGGGCGTAAAAAGTAGCCGCCGGATGTTGCACCAGCACCTTGTTGAGGTCGAGACTTTGCGAAATATCGTCGCCAGAGGGCACGGGGAAACCCGCCTTCACGCCGCCATCCACAAAAAACTGCTCCATCGCAGCATCCGAGTTCGCACTGAAAATATCTAAAGTTTCTTTTGACATATTAATGCTGATCTCAGTTCTCTGCTTTTGGTTTTATGTTCTTCTAATTTAATGTTTTACTGCCAATATTCTTTTAGGATAAAAGTCCCAAATTGGCTTGGCAAAGGTAATTAAAAATTTCTATTCTCGCCTCTCACTTTTCAATTTTCTATTTCTCTGGCTGCCCCATCCCCATGCCGGCGCCCTGGCTGGCTCTGCTCTCCAACTCCATCTTTCCGAAACGGAACGTGATGCCGGCGCTGATGGTGCGACTGACATATTTGGAGTTTGAAAAACTCTGGTAGTACGGATTCCTGTTCTCGTTCTTGTCGGCGTTCCAGTTGAAAATGTCGTTCACATTCAGATGTACTGAAATCTTGCGGTCGAGGAAGTCGGCACGCAAACCACAGTTGATGCCATAGCGCGGCTTTGTGACAAAGAACAGGCTGACACTCTTGGAGTTATAGTATGCCGAGGCGTGAACCTCCAACACCTTCCATAACTTCGCCCAGAAATTGAGGCGGAAGCTGTAGCCAAGATTGTCCACCTTGGTCGGCTCAGCACCATTTCGGAAATTGAACTCCGATTTGTTGTAATAGACATTCCCATAAAAGCGAATGATCATAAACTCCTTCAGCCGGTAGGTCACGTTCAACTCCCCTCCTGTGTTCATCGACTTGCCCACATTCAGCGGATAAGAGAAGGTCACAATACGCCCGAAAACGTCGCTGTAGGCCACATCGCTCAACGTACTGATTTCATTGTTGGAATGTTTGTAGTAAGCACTGATGCCCACCGAGCCGAATCTCTGGAAATACTTGGTCCAGCCCGCCTCCACCGAATGGGTGAAGGTCTGCTTCAGGTCGGGGTTGCCCATACTGTAAGCGTCTTCCGTATAGCCGATGAAGGTGGTGAGTTCGTCGGAACTTGGATTCTGCACCCGCCGTGTGTAACTCAAGTTGAAGTTGTGCATCGACTTGGTGCGATAACTTAAGTGCAGGGAGGGATACAGACTCCAATAGGTCTTTTTCACATTGTCGGCAGGTGAGTTGAGAATGCGGTAATCGTAGCAGTCATATTCGCTTCGGAGCCCCCCCTTCAGAGTGAAATTGCCGAACTTGTGCTGGAGGGTGGTATAAGCAGAGAAACTATAATCACGATCTACGCCATCTTGCAACCTCAATGAATCAATCTGATAGGTAGCGAGGGTGCCTGCCAATAGCGTGTCTTCTCGGTCAAAAAAAGGCCAATAGGAATATGAACCACTGACACCTACCGAAAGCTCGCCATTTTTATGGTACGGATAGGTGTAATCCACACTGCCGTAAGCGCTACCACCTTTGCTGACCCCTTCCATTTTCTTGTCACGGTTCAGGTAGGACTGCGTGTCAAACTCTCGGATGAAAAAGCTCCTGCTTTTGTAATAATGCATACTGCCACCAAGGTCGGCACTGATTTTGTGTCCCTCTTTTGGGAATAAATGTTCGTAATAAATCCCACCATATCCGCCGCCGCTCACACTCCGGCGTCCATCTTCAGTTTCGTAGAAGTACACATCGGGATTATACAGATACTCTGAGCGCAGAGTATAACTTTGGCCCGATGATTTGCCCCACGACGGGTATCCGCCTGCCCAGAAGCTGATGCTGTTCAAGGAGTCGAACTGATAATCGCCGTTGAAGTACAATCCTCCCCACAACGAATGGCTGCGTTGCAAGCTGGATGCACATGCCACGGAGGAGGTGTCCATCTGCTCATTGAAACGGGTGGCCATCTGAATCGTGTTCGTCTTATAATACGAATAGTGGGTGGTGATGTAGAAATTGAGCGACAGCTTATCATTGCTCCAAACGTATGATAGCCACGGACTCACATCGGGCATTGAGGAGCCGTAAAGTCCGAAGCTGACGAAGCTGTTTTTCTTGATTTTGGAGGTGGTGATGATATTGATGATGCCGCCGGTTCCTTTGGCGCTGTAGCGTGCCGACGGGTTGGTGATGACCTCAATCCGCTCCAGCGCGTTGGCGGGCAGCTGCTGGATGAAGGTTTTCAGGCCCTCTGCATTGAGGCGCGACGGCTTGTCGTTGATCCATATCTCCACGGAAGACACGCCCCGGAGGGTGATGTTGCCTTCCACATCCACCTCCACGCCCGGCGCGTTCTGGAGCGCATCGGAGGCGGTGCCGGTCTGCACCGACGGGTCTTCCGACACATTATAGAGCGTTTTCTCCCCATCCACCATATACACGGGCTTGGAAGCTACAACCGAAATCCCTTCAAGGACATCACTCGTCCTTTTCAAACCCATGACACCGAGATCTATGGTGGTTTTTTCCGCCGGCACCGTAACGGAAATGTCCAGCGTTTCGTAGCCTACCAGCGAGGCCCGCAACAGGTAACTGCCAGACCGTACACCAGAGATGGTGAAACTGCCATCCGCCTCGGTGAAGGCCGCCCCCTCCTCATGCATGTTGGTGTCCGAAGTCACAAGCCCCACGCTGACATAAAACAGCTTGTCCCTGTTTAAACTGTCCACAAATGTTCCTTTGACCGTGGACTGCGCCATTAACGCACTATAAGTCAGTGTAAAAGTTAAAATAAAGATAAAACGCAATCGTGCCATAATGTAATGGGATTTTAAGAAAGTACTAAAGAGATAACGAAAGTTTTTACAGAATATTTTCTATGAAATGCATAAAATATTCAGCGAAATGAAATTTTATAGCCACTTTGCGGACTTATCGTCGAGCGCTGCCTTTCCGAACTCAAACGGCAGGGACAGATTCCCCACACCGGCAGCAAGAAGAGCGGCGGGTACAGCAGGTTGGTATAGAAAACATACGGTAGTGTTATCATAAAACTGGGGGTATTTGTATGAAGTCGATGTGCCTTTATTGCTTCACGAACCGCTTGATGGCTGTTTTGTTTCTGCAACGTATTTTCACAAAGTACATCCCTTGGGCAAAGTTGGCGACGGGAATTTGAATGTGTCTGCCGGAGGTTTGCATAGAGCGTAAGAGTCTGCCATTCACATCATATATTTCAGCTTCCGTCATGTCAGAAGATTCCTCTTGGAGTCGGATGTTGATGATGTCGTTGGTGGGATTCGGATAGAGAATGATGTCCGGCTCGTCGTTTATGTTCGCAACCCCTGTGTGAACAAGTGAGGTGTCAATCACAAGATTGTCAAAAAGAAAGTGGTGTTCCCCTTCACTTTCTGTTGTGAATTTGAATGCTATGTAATGCCCATTCCCTGTATAGGAGCTGAGAAATACGGTATCTTCCACCCAGATTTCATCATACGAATCCCACTCGTTCAAATGGAGAGTTCGAATGGGGACAAAGGTGCTTTCGTTTTCGGGATCCTCCATTACCCCGACAGAGAAGAACGACGATAGCGGACCTGATGGTTCGTACCAATACCTTATGATTAAGCTGTTTATCGGAATGTCAGTGCTAAAAGGTGGGAGAATAGCCATAGAGTACTGGGCACCTTCCGCCCCTAATGCAAAGTAATTGGGCGGACTTGGCAGTTGATTAAGAATATAGCTTGAGTTTCCTGTAAAGATCATCGGGTACACCTCGAAACCATTGGAATAAGAGAAACGGGTCCAGCACCATGGGTAGAGCTCTGATCCGTACGTGTCAAAATACTCGGTATAAGGTAGATTGACAATTTCAGCACAACCTGTATGTAATGACAGAGGTGAAGTCCAGACGCTGTAGTCGTTGTTCCCACAAACGGTGCGCACATAAATACTGTACATAGTATTGCCGTTCAGATTGGTGAAAGTGTATGACGTGTCCTGGATCACGAAACTTTCGGCATCCGTCCAGCTGCCACCCGCTTCCATGATGGCCACTTCCCATGTGTGGTCATCAGGAGTGCAGGGGGTGAAATGTATGCCGATTTCATGTGCACCTATTGTATCCGTGGTAACACTCAGAGGTCTTCCGCAAGAGACCCCGACAATGGCGATGTCATCCACGGCGCTGGGGGGGTTGTCGTTGTACCAAGTGTTTCTTCCCCACAAAAAATAGAGTCTTTGCAGTCCTTGGTGATGCTGATCAATGGTATAAGTGTGTCGATTCCAATTGAGATCTCGGGTGATAGTGCCTAACAGTTCTGCTCCTTCTGGGGTGTCTTCCCAGTTGGGGGTGGCCGGTGGTCCGATGAACACTTTGAAGGTGTTATCGGTACCATTGTAGAGTTGTCCTCCGCATTGATGGTAAAGCGAGAGTTCATATTCGTTGAAAGAGGGATCGAAATAGATGTCGCGATAAGTCCAGTACCATGTAATCCACTCATCTTCAGGGATATAGTTATATTGGTCGGAACCAACATAGAGACTGTGGTTGCTGGATTGATACACAGCGGTTCCAATCTGCCAGTGGGGCGTGGCCGTAGTAGTGGAGGTCAGCCATTCCGCATTTTCATCAGCATCTTCAAAATCGCAGGAATAAGGAATCCGTCCAAGCATGCTGTAGGTTCGGAACGACTGCTCTACCGACCAGATGCTTTCGTCATTCGCCGAACAGTGAGTCTTGACCTTCCAAATATAGTTCGTTGATGGCTGTAAACCAGAAAGTTGGTAGCTGTTTGTGTTGGCCGTTATCTCCGTAAAGAGACTGTCCTCCTCGGCTTTATAGGCAAGGGTGTAGGTCACGGACGAATTAGCGGGCAACCAAGTGAGTTCGGCAGAGTGGTCCAAAACACTACTGGCTGACAACTCAACAGGTGCAGGACAGGTAGAGCCTATGATGACAATATTGTCAATGGCCGCTGGCGGATTTGTCCCCCACGAGCCATCATTTGCCCATAGGAAATACAATCGTTGCATTCCCGAATAACCTGCCGGATTCATCAATTGAATGGTAGTCCACTCCCCCGTCTCATTGAGCTTGTCACTTAATGCAATGGCTCCTTCTGGAATATCATATCCAGTAGGAATGGTGGGAGGACCAACAAATAGTTGCAGATAGTCGTGCTTTGTTGAATTGTAGGTTTCTCCTATTCCTTTGAAATCGAAGGAAATGGTATAATTGGCGATAGTATCAGGGATGAAGATGTCACGGCAGGCCCATGTGGACGCTCCTGTTGTTAAAGTGTAGGCATTGGTGATTCCGCCATCATTGGAAATAAAAAGAGTTGTTTCACCGATGTTGGAGGTGTCACTGCCGATGACCCACTGGTTGGTGCGGTCATTCTCAAAAAACAGCCAGTTGGCAACCTCCGTGGAATCTTCAAAATCGCAGGTGTAGGGCAGGTGTGCCACTGGATGAAGGGTATGGAACGAACTTTCACTCCACAAACTGTATTCATCATCAGAGCAGTTACTACGAACTTTCCAATCATAAGACGTTTCATATTGGAAATCATTGATTACTATATAATTGTAGGATGATGAAAATTCTATGTAGTTTGAATCGGAGGATTCTTTATAGAGGATGGTATAAGAATTTGCACCATCGACGGCATCCCAAGAGAGAACGAGGGTGGTATCCATCACATTGGCTGTCAGGTGCGATGGCTTGGCACAGCTGGCAGGTGTTACGGAGAGGTTGTCGATAGCCGCCGGGGGTTGGGTTCCGCCGCTACCATCATTGCGCCAGAGGAAATAGATTCTCTGTACCCCTGAAAAGGAGGCATCGATAGAAAATTCATAATGGGTCCATGTTGAGACCATGCATAAATTTTCAACAAAAAGAGTAGCTCCTTCAGGTGGGGTAATGATGGGATTGCTATTACCATAAGAAATATAGGGAACGTCGGCAGGCGGGCCGACATAAATGTTCAAATAATCATATACTCTGTCTCCTATTTTTTCCCCCATCCCTTTGAAATCAAATGCGACACGGCACTCCTGAAAAGTGCTGTCAATGAAAATGTCACGGTAGGCCCAACTGGTGGAGGCAAAACTGATGTCGTAACTATTGGTAGTGTTCAGGTAAAAACCCACATATAGCGAATAGTTGCCTTCGCTATGGGTGGAAGTCCCTAACATCCATTGATTGTAAAAATCGGGTGAGACAACATTCCAGTTGTTCCGCTCTTCCTCGTCTTCAAAACCACAATAATAGGGAACGGTGGCTGGAACGGGATCATCTTGTGCATATATTTTCCCGATACCAGTTGCCATGAATAAGAAGGATGAAAAGAGGATGATTTTTTTCATTGTCTTGAATTTTTAGGGATACAATGTTGAAAAATTTGAGCAAAATTACAATTTCTCGGGCAAAATTTATCCCCTTACATCCAAAATGTGAACCCTCACAGGAAAAAAAGTTGTAATGAGGGTTGAAATGAATGTTCTGCGGGGGTGTAATACACTAATAATCAATATATTACAGAATAATAATTTAAGCGGGTTTGTGAGGGGATAAATGTAGATTTGTGAAGGGATAAAACGGTGTTTTGTGAAAATGTTGTAAGGGATTTGAGTATCTTTGCGGACGTATTTACATTTAAAAGTTATGAAGTGCTTGAAGAGAATTGCCATCATTGTATTGAATGTTCTGGTCTGCGCCATTTTCTTTATTATTTTTCCACAAACTGCTGGCTGCGCCCATCGTCAGGCAGTCTTTTCAAGGAATTATTCTCCGGTGTCCTCTTGTTGGCTTCGCTGTATATCAATTACTATCTGTTCTATCCCAAAATTCATCCAAAAAAATCGGCGATATATTGGCTGGTGGTAGTGGTTACTACTATGACAATTGCCGTGGTGGATTTTGCCATGGCTTATTCGTTTATTATTACGAGGAATGCTCAACTTGTTGAATTTCTCGGTCCCTTTAAGTTTTTCTCAAGAATTCTTTTCTTTGCTTTTGGCCGTAACCTTGCATTTAACTTTTTCACTTATCTGTTCAGAGAGCGTCAGCAGTTGCGACAGTCATTGGAGAAAGAGGTGCAGGTGGTTTACCGAGATGTCCGGAAAATTGATGTTACGGACAAGGAGAGCAATATCAAGCTATTGACCATTGACGACATATTTTACTGCGAACAGCAACGGAATTTCACCACGATTCACACTGTGCAAAATGAAAAATACACGCGATTGGGCTCCATGAAGCATCTGGAACAGCTGTTCGGCGAGGAGGAGTTCGTCCGCATCACGACCACCCTGCTGGTGCCGTTCCAGTACATCCAATCGTGCAAAAACAACACGGTGTGAACGATTAATTGTTAAGCAGATAATCACATGTGTCAGTTTGTTGATTGTTCAACATATTGATAATCAATATTTTACATTTTTATTACAGAAAATTTTGCAAAAAATAATATTATTTTGTTTGAAAAGTGTATTTTTGCAGACGGAAATTCTATTGAAAAGTGTAGTTTTTGGCCACGAAAATTATTTGAAAAGTGTAAAATGCCATGCTGTACAGGAAAATCACATCGTATATTGAAGACTATTTGAGGTCTGATACGGACAAGATTCTGATACTGGAAGGTGCCCGCCAGATTGGCAAGTCGTTCAGCATTCGTGAGGCGGGTGCAAGGTTGTACCCAAACTTTGTGGAGATTAACTTCGTAGAGGACGATGAGAATGATCAGCTGTTCAAAAATATTCACAAAAAAGAGGATTTCTACCTTACTCTCAGCATGGTGGCTGGAGAAAAGTTGTCGAACCGCAATGATACGCTGGTGTTCCTTGACGAGATACAGCATTATCCACAGTACCTCACCATGCTGAAGTTTTTGCGCGAGGATGGCCGTTACCGCTATATTGCCAGCGGCAGTTTGCTGGGCATAGCGTTGCAAGACACCACCTCTATCCCTGTGGGCAGCATCACCATCAAGCAGATGTACCAGCTTGATTTTGAGGAATTTATCATTGCCAATGGTTTCGGAACAGATGCCATTGCCCTGCTGCGGCATGCCTACGAGAGCTGTCAAAGTCTGACAGAGGAACATCACAACCGTGTGCTGGATTTGTTCCGTCGCTACCTGTTGGTGGGCGGAATGCCTGATGCGGTCAACACTTACCTTGACACGCACAACATTGTAAAGGTGCGCGAGGTACAGGAGGGTATCCGCAGCCTCTATGCCGCCGATGCCTCCAAATACGAGAAAGAGCATAGCAAGAAACTACTCATTCGCCGCATTTACGAAATGATTCCCTCGCAAATGGAGAACAAAAAGAAACGCATTGTAGTTCAAGAGATACGGGGGAAGGAAGGGGATCGTTTTGCACAATACCAGCAGGAGTTCGAATATCTCGTTTCATCGGGCATCGCTTTGGCTGTCCATGCCATTTCCAATCCGCATTTTCCATTGAGTGAGTCGTTGCATAAGAATCTGCTCAAACTTTATCTGAACGACGTGGGCCTGCTAACAGGTGTTCTCTTTCAGAATAATATCCGTTCCGTTCTCGCTGATGTGCGGAGCATCAATCTGGGAAGTGTTTACGAAAGCGTGGTCGCGCAGGAACTCCGTGCCCATGGACACAAACTTTTCTATTACGATAACCGCAAGCAAGGCGAGGTTGATTACCTGATTGATAACCATAACGCCATGAGTGCCTATCCGATAGAAGTTAAGTCAGGAAAGGACTACACCGTACACAGTGCTCTCAACAATCTACTGAAGAACCCTGACTATAACATCCATGCGGCTGTGGTTTTTTCCAATGAACGAAGAATGTACAGGGAGGGGAAGGTCACCTATATGCCGGTTTATTTCGTGATGTTCATAGGAGCCGCAACCGCTGATGCGGAAAGATCGGAATATCTTTTCTGACCTCAAAGACTCAGGAATTTTACCATTTGCAGCGCAAAATTTTATCCCTCACAGCCAAAATGTGAACCCTCACAGGAAAAATTTTTTGTGAAGGCTGAAGGGAATATTTTGCGTTTGGGATGGTAATGTGTTAATAATCAATGTATTATAAAATAATATTTAAAAGGGGTTTGTAAGAGGATAAATGTGGGTTTGTGAAGGAATAAAACGGTGTTTTGTGAAAATGTTGTAAGGGAATTGAGTATCTTTGCGTCCTCATTCAAATATTGCTTCAATGAAAAAACACCTGAAAACGATTGTCATCATTTTGCTGAATATCCTGCTCTGCGCCATAATGCTATGGTTTTATGTTAGGAATTCATACCTGCGCCCTTTTTCTGGCAGTTTTCTCAAAGAAGTCATTTCTGGACTTCTATTATTGGGTTCTTTATATTTCAATCACTTCCTGCTTTGTCCGTTGATTTACAAAAAAAATTCTTATTTTATCTACTGGTTACTTGTCACTCTTATGGCGATAGTAATTGGTGGAGTAGATCTTGCTATGGCATATTCTTATATAAAATCTCATAATGTAGCACTTATTGAATGTTTTGGTCACTTCAAGTTCTTCTCTAAAGTTCTTTTCTTTACCATTGGCCGTAACCTTGCATTGAACTTTTTCCCATATCTGTTCAGAGAGCGTCAGCAGTTGCGACAGTCATTGGAGAAAGAGGTGCAGGTGGTTTACCGAGATGTCCGGAAAATTGATGTCACCGACAAGGACAGCAATGTTCAGCTGGTCTCCATTGACGACATTTTCTACTGCGAACAGCAACGGAATTTCACCACAATTCACACTGTGCAAAATGAAAAATACACACGATTGGGTTCCATGAAACATCTGGAGCAACTGCTCGGCGAGGAGGAGTTCGTCCGCATCACGACCACCCTGCTGGTGCCGTTCCAGTACATCCAATCGTGCAAAGACAACCTCGTGTTGATGAGGCAAATGCCGTGGCAAAAGGTCCCCACTACCTTCCCGTTGGAAGCCCGTACGCAGACAGAGGTGACCGAAAAGATTGCTAAAGTCCTTTCGCAGAGGGAGGTTGTTTTGGACGAAAATAAAATCCAGGAGGCTCCCACTTCCTCCACCGCCAGGCGGAAACCGGCATTGCCCGCTGAAGAGAAGGTCAGGGAGGTACTTTCCTTCATAGAAGCCCATTCCAACTGCAACACGGCGGACATCATGGCCGAAACGGACTTTTCGTTGAGCACCGTGGAGCGCTGTCTCGCTGAGCTCAAGAAACGAGGGGCAATCCAGTACACCGGCAGCAAAAAGAGCGGCGGGTACAGCAGGGTGTGAATAATTTAATTTTCAAGAAAATAGTCGCATACATTCATTACAAACATTCCATTGTTCAGTCTATGTGCAGGAATGGTGTCATTGGTTAAAATCACTTTCTTGAAAGAGTCGTCAATTAGCTTTAAAGAGCGTTCCTCTTGCTGTTGTTTTTCGGCATCAGGAAGGGAAAAGGCACTTTGAACATAGAGTCGGTCGTTGTCCTTATTGCAGACAAAATCCACCTCAAATGTGTTTCGTACGGTTTTTCCGTCCTTGTCTTTTGTGTATTGTTCAATTACCCCGACATCCACACTGTATCCATAGTGAATCAAGTGGTTGAATATGATGTTCTCCATTACATGAGTGGGTTCTACCTGTCTGAAATCAAGGGCTGAATTCCTCAGTCCAATGTCAGAAAAATAGTACTTGCAGGGAGTGTCGATGTATTTCTTTCCTTTAATGTCGTAGCGGATAGTTTTTTTTAAGAGAAAAGAATCTTCAAAGTAATCAATGTATTGTTTGATAGTCCATGAATTTATAGAAACATTTTTCTCGCTTTTGAAAGTGTTGGACAGTTTGGTAGGATTCGTCAAAGATCCGATATTGGATGCCAGTATGTTGAAAAGGTCAGACAGTTCCGCGTCATTCTTCACCTTGTTTCTTCCTATGATGTCTGTCAAATAAGTCTCTTTAACTAATGCGTGCAACATTTCCCGCTTGATGGGAGCATTGGTTTCGCTCACAACCAAAGGAATGCCGCCATAATACATATATTCTTTCCAAACGGAGGTTATTTCTCCTCCTTTTTCCAAATATATCTCCTTAAAAGTAAGTGGGTTGACATTGACTTGCACTCCGCGTCCCCTAAATTCAGTCACGATGTCGGAGGATAAAAATTTCGCATTGCTGCCTGTGACATACACGTCGAGATTGTCAATGTGCAGAAAACCGTTCAGTACATCCACAAACCTGTCAAGCATTTGCACCTCATCAATGAAAACGTAATGCATCTCCTTGTCGTTTGCAGAGGCTTCTTTAATGAATCGATACATTTTTTCCGCATCACGGTATTCGCTGAAGGCAAAATCGTCCAAGGGGATTTCGATGATGTGATGGGCGGTCACACCGCTTTCAAGGAGGTGGCGTTTGAAAAGGTTGAACAGCAAATAGGACTTCCCAACACGTCGAAGTCCGGTCACTACTTTGATTAAGTGGTTGTGCTTGTATGCCTCCAGTTTCTGAATGTAATGTTCTCTCTTGAATTCCATTTGGAAAATATTTTTGTGTATATACACAATTTTAGTTTGCAAAAATACAAAAAAAAAGAGAGAGAAGATGTCTTTGGATTTTTTTTATAAAAAAAAGAAGCGGAACAGCAACTGTCCCGCTTCCATCGCATACATTTCGCCAATTACTTGCATTCAAGCATGGCTTTCAACCGTTATTCTTTTACGAATTTGGCTTCCATGGTGCCGTTCTCCGAATCAATCTTCAGAAGATAGAGTCCAGCTGCAAAATGGCTTATGTCTAAAGTGAAGTCGCTGTCGTTCACTCTCTTTTTATGAATAAGTTGTCCGTTGGCATTGTAAACGGAGATTGTGTTGATGCGGCTGTCGCCCTCGATGCGAATTTGGTCAGAGGCCGGATTCGGGTACATTCTCACAGTGGCGATGAGTTCGGTGCCGACACCGCTGCCGTTGGGACCGAAAACGGTGTAATAGCCCCAAGTGAAGCATCCCGGATCATTGGCTTCTTGCACCATCACAGAATAGGTGCCGATAGGCAGGTTGGAAATGGTGGCGGTCTCAGCGCCGGTGTTCCATGTGTAGAGGTAGGGCGGATTGCCGGAGGTGACGGTGGCCGTGGCACTTCCCGTGCCGGAATAGATGGAATAGGAATCGGAGTTCGTACCAGTAACGGTGACGGCGATGTTGCAGCCGGCAGGATTGACGGTGAAGTTGCCGACCTTCTGGCAGGCATTGGCATCGGTAACCGTGACATAGTAGCTGGTGGGTATCAGTCCGGTGATGGTCTGGGTGGTTTCAAGGTTGCTCCAGAGGTATTGGTAAGGTGCGGTGCCGCCGTTGGGGGTGGCGGTAGCGGTGCCGTCCATGGCACCGACGGAGGTTTCGTGCGTGCCGCTCATGGTCACATTGAAGCCTTCACAACTGGGCATGTTGAAGACGATGCCGTCGATGTAGAACTCGCTGCCAGCCACCGGTGCGGGAAGTCCCAGCTGCGAGGGGGTGGGCATCCCCGGAGCGATGGCGGAGTAGTCGGGGATGGAGCCGACGCTGGAGCAGATGAAAATGCTCATCTTGTCGGGCTGCTGGGTGGTGGAATATACAAAGGGAATGTTCACATGCGTCCACTCCTCCACGGTGCTGTTCACCTCGAAGTAGCACTCGCCCACGAGGTCGTCTTCGTCGGTAGCGGCATTGTACTTGGTGAGTTCCACTTGGAAGCAGCACGCATCATCGCCCATCGGTTTCGCTTTGTACAGGAAATCCACTGATACGGGGCGTTTGTTATAGGCCACACCGCCATCTCCGACGGAACCCAGCTGGATGAAGCCGCCGACAGGATTGGGGAAGGGTAGGGGCAGAAACAGCAGCCTGAAGTTCTCGCATTCCGGACAGCTTCCTGTCACCAATTTCAAAGAGGCGGAGCCCTCTCCGGGAGAGGCGGTCTCCTTGAATACAGTCTGTGCACCGCCGCCGTCCATCGATAGGTCGTTGGAAGAGGTCCATCCTACGGGCTCAATGCCATTCCAGTTCTCAAAATTCAAGTTGGTGGGATCGTTCTGGGCGTGTGATGCCATTGCAAAAAATGCAAGGAACGCCATGAATAGGCTAAATTTTTTCATTACTCTTTTTTTGATTGATATTAATGTGATGTTTGCTCAATTCACGTTACAAACGTTACAAATGCAGCGACTGGCTGACAAATTTCAGCGGCAAAATTACCATTTGCAGAGCAATATTTAATCCCTCATAGCAGGAATGTGAACCCTCACAGCAAAAATGTGACCACCTGCTTCAATGAAGCTGTTATGTGGATTTGTAATAAATTGTGAATCAAATTTTTATAAAAACAAAATGGATAGGGCTTGTGAGGGAATAAATGAAATTATGTGAAGGGATAGATGAAAATCAGGAAGGTGATTTCTCCCGTTTTCAGTTTTCAATTCTCACTTTTAACTTTTAACTTTTAACTTTTAACTCCCCCCTTACTTCACCCTGAAATTTAGCATCCTCCGGTCCTCAATCCACCCCTCTAACAGGTCGTTGATGGCCACTTTCCCCACCCCTTTCGGCGTGCCGGTGAAGATGATGTCGCCGGTCTTCAGCGTGAAAAACTGCGAAGCGTAGGAGATGATCTGGTCGATGGAAAACAACATCTCACCACTGTTGCCGCTCTGCACCGTCGTGCCATTTATGTTGAGGTGGAAATTGATATTGTTGAGGTCTGCAAATTTTTCTTTTTCAATAAATTGACTAATGATAGCAGAGCCATCAAACGCTTTGGCGATCTCCCACGGATTGCCTTCCTCTATGCAATTTTTTTGCAGATCCCGCGCCGTGAAGTCGATGCCCAAACCGATCTCATGGTAGTAGGTATGGGCAAATTTTTCCTGGATGTATTTCCCCACCTTGTCGATGCGGACCAGGAGCTCCACTTCATACTCAATCTGTTGCGAGAAGTCGGGCAGAAAGAACGGACGGTTGCGGGTGATGACCGACGAGTCGGGCTTCAGAAATAGGGTCGGTTGCTCGGGGACTTTGTGTCCCAACTCTTTGATATGAGGCAAGTAATTTCTTCCTACACAGATGATTTTCATATTTTACTTTTTAATTTTCTGACTATGAACGATGTACGAGTCTTTTGGGGCGATGTCAGTTCGGTATTCGAAACGGTCGAAGTTTTGGAACCCGTATGCCATTAATTGCTCCACGCTCCATGTCCTGTCATCGTCGGTGTTGTAGTTGGGGATGAGCGGCACCCGTATCATCACCTGCTGGGTGGGGAAGTTCTGGGACAGATATTTCAGATTGTCCAACAGCAAATCAACAGGTCTTTCAGTATAGTTCTGATAAATATTGGGATGTAAATCCTTGATGTCCACGATGAAGTAGTCGGCAACGGGCAGTACGGATTTCAGGTTCTCTGTCGGCACGTAGAGTGAAGTTTCTAAGGTGAGTTGCCAGTCGGGACCGCACAACTCGCGGAAGCGGACGATGAAATCGGAGCGTATCAGAGGCTCGCCGCCGCCGAAGCACACCCCGCCATGGGTGGCCAAAAAGTAGAGCTGGTCGATGCGCACCTCCTCATAGAGCTGCTCGGGGGTGAGCGTGCGGCAGACTTCCACCAGACCGTGACAGCTGGGGTTGAGGCAGTATTTGCACTGCAGCGGACAACCGTGGAAAGCCGCCAGCGTAGTCACCCCCTCGCCGTCGATGCCGATGCGGTGCCGCATAATGCCGATGAAAGGAGCCGGGGTGGTCATGGTTTAAAGAGTGTCGGAAACTACAGAGTCGTTCTCGGGTAACTGCGGAGTGGAGGGTACTATCTCCACTTCACCCAATACATATTTAACTTTATCATCCTGATCCCTATCGTATACCCACTCTGTCTCAATAATTCCTTCGTCATCATAATCAAAAATTCCGCCTTGTCTAGGAATGCTGTCGGAGGGTTCAGAGGGTTCATTGTTATCAAGAATGGTTTCAGAAGAGGTGGGAGTGGGTGCTTCTGGCGAAGTGGGCGTAGAGGAGTGGCATCCGCTCATCAGCATTCCGCCAAGCACGATGCCGGTGGTGATGACCGCTTTGCCCAATTGACTTTTCTTTTGGAGCTCGTTTTCCAGATATCGCACTTCCGCCTCGCAGCGCGGACAGGTGCCGCGGCAGTCGCCATCGTAGGTGCATTCCCTCATTTCTAAAGGGATGTCGTTCTTGTGGGCGATTTCCTGCCGAATTTCTTTCAGGATTTTACAGGTTGCTTTTCCTCTTTTCATGACGATGTTATTTTTTTTGTTGCAAAAATACGATTATTTTTCAGATTTTGAACCATATACCAATTCCACAAGGTTGTAAAGCAACAGATAGTCAATCATGTTGACTTCCCCCGTGTCTGCCGTGCGCCACGGACAAAACAACGACAAGCAGTGCCATGGCGGAGTGTTACGCACGGTTTTCCCGTCAACAGAATGAGTGATACGGCCATCCATTGGCGCACTGTTGAGGTATGCATCGTATTGCTCGCGCGGCAGCAGCTCTTTTCCCTCTTTCCCATAGATAACCAAATTGATGAGGGGTAGGTGAGGGAAGACAAGTTCTTGTTGTAAATCAGGTCGTTTGCGTACAATCTTGTCGCAACTTTTCACCAGCCAGGCGTAACAGTCTTTGCCGCTCCCGGCGTCGTTCATCACCGCCGACATCGACAAGATGCCGTACCACCGGAAGTTGCCGGTTTTCGAGATGAACATGTTATCCTGTACCAATTTCCAGGTGCTCCGTCCCGCATTTTCCTTCTTCGTCCCCGCCGTTGTTGCTCCACTCAAGAGGTCACTTATCGTCAAATGGGCGTATTGTAACCAAATTAGATCCATTCTCGGTTGTATCTCATTGTTGGTTACAGGGTTAATGATAGACCAATTCTCTTTTTCCCCCTCTTTATTTTGCATGAAAGACACCATTCTTTGGCTTATCTCTGCCACTTTTTGGCATAGTTCAGCGTCATCTACCAACTTTTGTACCAAGGCGAAGCCGATGTAACTGCCCCATGCTTGGTCTTGTGATGGGGAGTTCCGTCTGCTGTCGGTTTGGCCGCCTTGGGCCACGTAGTCGCTGTTGATCCATTGCACGTTGAAGCGGGAGGTGTCATCGCGCGACACGTCATCGCGGAGGTAGAAGCCGTTGGGGTGTGTGAAGGTGTCGCTCCCCCAGCATTTCTCCGCCTCTAAATCCAGTCGGTCATATACCTGCAGGGCGCATCGAAGTTCCTTCAGGGTGGCATCGGTGGATTGCCCCTCCTGTCGCAAACGGGCATACTCCGTGGCCAGCAGCGCCACGTAGTGTCCCTGCCACCAAACCCCGTCGCACCAGTATCCGGTTCTTCCGTAACGAGACTGATAGATCCGTTCCATCGGTAGTGAGGTGCCGCGCTCCATCCCATCGCCTGTATAGTACATAAATTCAGTGCGTAAGCGCTCCCTCAGCAGGTTGTACTTCTCCTCGTTGGATAGGGTTGATTGTGCCAAAATCTGGCATAAACTACCGCAAAAAATGGCCAGCAAGAAGAGGATTTTTTTCAGCATACTGTGCTATTTTTCTTCATCATATACTTCAAGATTGCTCAGCTCTTTTCCGTTGATGTCGAGCCGCAGGAAGGTGAGGCGCGTGTGGTGTCCAAATCGGGAGGCAGATCCCGGATTGATGAAAAGCAGGTTGTGTGGCGGGTCGTGCATCACCTTGAGGATGTGCGAATGTCCGGCGATGAAGATGGTGGGATGTTCCGCTTGGATGAGTTTCAGGGCTGGTGTAGAGTAGTAGTGCCCGTTGCCCACGATGTGCATCATCGCCACTTTGTGCTGTTCGCAGGGAAACACCAGCGATTCGGTGGTTCTGCTGCGGATGTCCCAGTCGTCGCAGTTGCCATACACGGCGCGCACGGGTGCGATGAGGTTGAGCTCGTCCAATACCTCCTCCCGGCCGATGTCGCCGGCGTGCCAGATCTCATCGCACGGTTTGAAAAACTCGAATAGTTTCGGGTGTACGTAACCATGTGTGTCTGAGATGATTCCAATTTTCATGGTGGTATTTTTGTCGGGATAATTATAATAAGAGATGAGCGGAAGAATCGCTCATCTCTTCATCGTGTTTCCGAAAGTCAGGTTACTTTACAGCCACGGTTTCGATTTCCACCATCACGCCCATAGGAAGTGCCTTGACGGCGAAGGCGGCGCGGGCGGGCGGGTTGGTGCTGTAATATTTGGCATAAACCTCGTTCATGGGTTTGAAGTTGGCCATGTCGCTGAGCAGGCAGGTCGATTTCACTACGTCGGCGAAGGTGTAGCCGGCCTCTTCGAGAATGGCGCCGATGTTCTTCATCACCTGTTCGGTCTGTTCTTCAATGGTGTCGGCGACCTTGCCGGTGGCGGGATCTACCGGAATCTGACCGGAGATGTAGAGGGTTCCATTGATTTCAATGGCCTGGCTGTAGGGACCGATGGCCTTGGGAGCTTTGTCGGTGTGGATGACTTTTTTCATAATGTTGAATTGTTTATTTGTTGATTCGTTGAATTGTTTATTTGTTGATTTGTTTTTTCTGTCCGTTGAATTTGTATCCGATGGTGGCGAAGAAGAGGATGTAGATGTAGCAGATGAAGAGCAGCAGGTAAGCTTTTTGGTGCCCCACTTGCGGAAGTTCGCATAACTTTCCGTAAATCAGCGACATGACACCGCCGCCAGCGATGGCCATGACGAGCATTCCGGAGGCCAGTTCGGTATGTTTGCCGAGGTCGTGGATGGAGAGCGGCCAGATGGCAGGCCACATGATGGCATGGGCAAAGCTCAGCATGATGATGCAGGCGATGGAGAGGCGGGCCGACATGGAGTAGGCTGTGACAGGGTCGAGGTTGGGCTTGAAGAGGTGGACGAACGACTGGGAGTAGATGGCAACAAAGGCCAAGACGACGGCGATGATGAGGTTGGTGACGAGCGCCTGACGCTGCGAAATCATCTTCGGCACGGTCAGCAGTCCGACAAAGTAACCGACGATGAGGGCGAACATGGCGTAGGTGGGGAAGTCTTTGCTGACGCTCTCCGCGATGTGGAGGTCGTTGCCGTAAGGAATCAGGTAGTCGATGGCGATGACCTCGGCGCCCACGTAGAAGAAGATGGCGCCCACGCCCAACCAAAGGTAGGTGTATTTCCTGGAGAAGAGGGAGTCGTGTTGTTCCTCGCCCTGCGTGGAGGTCTCGATGCGGGGCAGTTTGGCCAGTTTGATGAAGATCACCAGCAGGATGAAAACGGCCGTGATGATGATGTAGGGCAGGATGACCTGTTCGGCGAGGTGCTGACGAATCGCTTCAGCTGCGTCTCCTGTCAGCAGTCCACTTTTCAGCTGTGCCAGTTCGGCGTCGAGGCCGGAGAAGAGGGCTTTGTAGATGGTGTAGATGCCGATGACTCCGGCGAATTTGTTGCACACGCCCATGATGCTGATGCGGCGGGCGGCGGTTTCTATCGGTCCTAAGATGGTGGCGTAGGGGTTGGTGGCCGCCTGCAGCACGGTGAGACCCGCGCCCATGAAGAACTGGCCGGTGAGGAAGATGCCGAACTGGCGCGTGATGGCCGCCGGCACGAACAAAATGGAACCGCAGGCCATGGTCAGCAGACCGATCATCATGCCCCCGCTGTAGCCCACCTTGCGGATGAGCAGCGAGGCGGGAATCCCCATCACAAAATAGGAGATGTAAAAGCAGAAGGGTACAAACGAAGCCTCAAAGGTGGTGAGGTTGCAGGCCTCTTTCAAAAAAGGCATCACAATGCTGTTGACCCAAGTGATGTAACCGAACACGAAAAACAACGTGCCGGTGACAAACAAGCTGAATGCGTATTTGTTCTTTTGTTCCATGGTTAATGATTTATCGGCTGCAAAATTACAAAAATCTTATTTGATTTTAAACCCTAATCTTCCATTTTCGTCAAAGTGCTTGTTTTCATCTTGCAACCAATTCTGTTTAATCATGAAAAAGATAATGTTATTCTGTCTGTTGTTGGGTTTCGCCGCCATGTCGATGGCACAGGAACAGGGCGCGACCACCCAAAAGTCCAAATGCGGTTCACAGGATTGCCAGACCGTCATGAAACTCAAAAAGGAATACATTGAAACCAATTTTACCTTGACCGAAGAACAGAAGGTCCCCTTCTGGAATGCTTTTGATGCGTACGCCAAGGCTGAATATGATGCTTTTCAAAAAAGCCGTGAAGCCATGAACGCTGCGGGTATCGACCATCATGTGTCGGCAGATAGCATTCAGTATCTTTCCGACCAACAGATTGTCAGCCTGTACACCATCCGTCTGGAAACGCGCCGCAACTTGTTGGAGGCAGAGAACGCATTCCTTAAGGCCATCTCCCAGTGCCTCTCCGCACAGCAGGTGAACGAGTATTTTCAGTTGGAGCGCAAATTCAAACGTTCGGCAGCTTCCCACAAGAAGAATGCGGTTAGTAAAGCCACTTCAGCCAATAAGGAAAAATGTCCCCAAAAAAGCATGGAGGCTGCCCCAGCTAAATCTGTCCATTAAGCCGAAATTTCCGGCGTCTGATCAATTCACTTTTATTGTTGGCCCGTGTTTTAGCACGGGCTTTTATGGTTGGAGAGGGTCGCTTGGCAAATATTCCATAAAAAGTTATCAACAACAAAATATTATTAAATATAATTCGTTATTTTTGCGGTCTGTTTTATATAAAAATGTAAATTGTTGAAAATTAGTAAAATACACACTAAAAAGTACTCTGTTGCTGTCCTGTTGCTGTCAGTAATTTTCTTGTGTGGATGCTCTACACGGAAAAATACGCCCATCAATAGGGGATATCATAACATGACTTCCCGCTTCAACGTGAATTTTAACGGCAAAGAAGCCCTTAAAAATGGAGAGGAGGAACATGCCAAATTGTGCCATGACAATTTCATCACCACACTGCCAATTTACGTTTATCCTCCCAAGGAAGAGCTGTCAACCATCTACCCCTCCATGGATCGCGTGATTGAGAAGGGTTCGAAGTGCATTTATAAGCATTCCATGTTTTTCAAAGGGAAGGAGTATGTGAAAAATATTGATGATGCTTATCTGATGATGGGCAAGGCCTATTTTTACAAGCAGGACTACCAGCAGGCGCAGCGCATCTTCAACTACATTATCACTACGCATAAAGATGGCAATTGCGTAGAGGAAGCTATGGTCTGGAATGCCCGCACCGCCCTGCGTATGGGCTATTACGGACAGGCAGAGGACATCATCAATGAAGCCAAATACTATGTGCAGCCCAAAAAGTCGAAGAAGCTGAACCTCCAGTATGCTGCTGCTGCCGCCGAGTACCATCTTACTGCGCCCGATGGCGACCGTCAGACCGCCATCAACTATATTGATGATGTGCTGAAAAACCGACCGAGTAAGTTGTTTAAAACTCGTATGTATTTCATCCTCGGACAGTTGTATGAGCTTGAGGAACAGCCTTCCCAGGCCCACGACTATTTTATGTGGGTCTCCAAACATAGTCCCGACTACGATTTGGAGTTCAATGCCCGGATGCATCTGGCTACCAACTACGATGGAAGTCCGGCCAAGCGTGCTCAAATCATCAAGGAGATGAACAAGATGCTGGCGGAGGAGAAAAACAAGGACTATTACGACCAGATTTACTATGCCTTGTCGGAAATCGACCGCATTGACGAGGACACCACCGCGCAGATGGACAAGCTGGCCAAGTCGGTGGCAGCCTATTCTAACAATGACTTCCAGCGCACACATTCTTCGCTCCGTCTGGCCGAACTCTACTTTGAGCAGGAAAAGTACCCACAGGCCAAGGCCTATTACGATACGGCTACGGTTTCCATGCCCAAGACCTATCCCAATTATGCCGAAATCAAGCGCAAGTCGCAGGTGCTCACCGAGTTGGTGGACAATCTGCAGGTGGTCGTGGTGCAGGACAGCTTGCAACGTATCGCTAAGATGCCGGAGAAGGAGCGCGACCGCTGGGTGAAAAGCAAGATTAACGAATACAAGCAGGAGAAGGCTCGTAAGGAGAAGGAGGAGCGCGACAAGGAGCTGGCACTGCAGAGTGCGCTCGGTTATGCCAACTACAATCAGAACACGAATGCTGGCAGTTCCGGCAAATGGTATTTCTACAACTCCACCTTGATGTCGGCGGGTAAGACCGAATTCTTGCGCAAGTGGGGCAGCCGTAAGCTGGAAGATAACTGGCGAATCAGCAACAAGCAGCAGCTTTCATTCGAGGATATGGCCAACCTCAACAATCCGAAGGCGGAGCAAGACACTACTGAATATGACGAGTTCGGCAATCCGATACTGAAGCGTGAGACGGACCCTGAGAAGGAGCGGTTTTATACGCAAGATCTGCCGCTCACGGAAGGGGCGATGGACACCTCCAACATGATGATTGCCGAAGCCCTCTATCAGGCGGCGGTCATCTATCTTGATCTGCTCAATGACCAGCCCCGTGGCTGTGAGATGTTGGAGAAATACTACCAGCGCTTCCCCGACCGCGACCTGTCGCCCGCTGTGCTGTACCTGCTCTACCTCAACTACAGCCAGATGAAGAACGGCAAGGCCGACCAGCCCAAAGAAATTATCCTCACCAAATATGCCGATACCGACTATGCCCGTCTGATTCGTGAGCCCGACTACTATAAGAAGGTGGCCGCTGCTCAGAAACAGATGGAGAATATGTACGAAACTGTTTATCAGGATTTTATGAATAAACAGTGGGCGAAGGTTATCCAAAGTTCCGAGTTGGCCATCACCAGCTGCACCGACCGTTTGTTGCGCTCGAAGTTCGCCTATCTGCGCGCGGTTTCTGTGGGACAGGTGCAGGGGAAAGACCAGTACCGTAATGCCCTGCAGGGGGTGGTGACGGAGTATGGTGACCTGCCGGTGGCTGAGTTGGCCCGTCTGTTGTTGGAGACGTTGGAACCGGAAGTCAAGCCGGTGGTGCAGACTGAAGCCAGTGCGGGAGCGGAAAGCCAAGAACTTTCAGGCGACGGTCCTTTTATCTTTAACGCAGAAGAGTGGCATTATGTGGCTCTGATAGTGAATGTGCATAAAATCAAGGTGATGGACCTGAAGGTTCAGATCTCGGATTTCAACAAACAGTTCTATGCCTTGCAGAATCTGAGTCTCAACAGTTTCTATATTAACCAGGATGAACAGCTGGTGACCATCTCGCGATTCCGCAATGCTGATGCGGCCATGGACTATTACAATGGTTTCATCCGCAGCAACTTGTTCAAGGATGATGTGTTGGCGAAGAACATTACGCCATATGTCATGGGAGCAGCCAACTACAGTATTTATTATAAGCAGCGCGAATCGCGTCCTTTATACGAAGCATTTTTTCAAAAGAATTATTTAAAACCATAAAAAAACAGTAAGAGTATTATGAACAGACCTGAAGAAATGGGTGCCATGAATGGCACGAGAGTGAACACCATCGCCGCCGGTACTAGCTTGGTAGGCAACATTGAGGCCACCAGCGACTGCCGTATTGACGGTACAATTAAAGGCAACATCAACTGCAAGTCCAAAATCATCATTGGACAGTCTGGTGTGGTAGAAGGCGACATCAATTGTGATGGTATTGAGATTGAGGGCCGTGTGAAGGCCAATATCAACGCTGTGGACATTATTTCCCTGCGTTCCACGGCTGTGCTGGCTGGTGACATCGCTTCCAGCAAGCTCGCCATCGAGCCGGGTGCTACCTTTGTGGGCAACTGCAAGATCCAGAACGGCAAGGCCGCTGGTGTGCAGCCGACACATACGCCGACTCAGCCCCAGCCGCAGCAGCAGCAGAAATAATCCATCATGAGTGATAAAAGGCAGTGGGATGCCGGCGCCAGCTATGCAGGACTGGCTGTCCAGATGGGTGTCATTATTGCCATAGGCGCATACGGAGGTGTGAGATTGGACCGCTGGCTCGACCTCTCACCTCTGTTTGTGATTGTATGCTCTTTGGCATCCATTGCCCTTGCTATGTATGTGATGATTCACAAACTGACCCAAAATAAAGAGAAATAGGCGATGAAGAAAATGAAAAGAATCAACTACAAGGTTCCCCCATACGTCATCCATCTGCTGGTGGTTTCCATTGTTGTGGCCGCGCTGAGCATCCTCATGCAGGTCGCGCTACCCGCATACTCCACGCCGGCGATGCCGTTCATCGTGCTGTTTTTCTTCTTTGTCACCCTCTTCAGCCTCTATGTCGTCCTGCGCGACCAGTCGCAGCGCGACTCGCGGAAGTTCGTCTCCGGCTACATGCTCTCGCGCATCATCAAGTTCATGTCGTGCCTGCTTTTCCTGCTCATCTATTTCATCGCCTCCAAAGAAGACCGCTGGCGGTTCGCCGGGGCATTCATGGTCATCTACCTCATCTTTTCCATCAGCGAAATCTTTATTCTCAAAAAGGAGAACTCCCGCTTGCAGAAGTTGAGGGATGCGGAGAAGCAGAACCCTACCGAAACGGGAAACGATGAGCGCGCAGGACAAAAGTAAAATCCAGCTTATTCTTTCCGCCCTCTCCACCAAACCGGGCGTTTACCGCTATCTCGATGAGAATGGCAAGGTGATTTATGTCGGCAAGGCCAAGAACCTCAAGCGGCGCGTCTCCTCCTATTTCAACAAAAACCACGACTCCTCCAAGGTGCGGATGCTGGTCACCAAGATCCGCGACATCCAAACTACCGTGGTTGATACCGAATGGGAGGCCTTGTTGTTGGAAAACACGCTCATCAAGGAGTATAAGCCGAAGTACAACATCATGCTGAAGGACGACAAGACCTACCCGTGGATTGCCGTCACCAAGGAGGCGTTCCCGAGGGTCTTCGTCACCCGCTCGCCCGACCGCAGCCGTCAGGAGGTGTTCGGGCCCTACGCCTCAGTGAAGTACATGAACGCCCTCTTCCGCACCTTGATGGAGATTTTTCCGGTGCGCACCTGCAAGCTGTTCCGCCAGAGCGACCGTCCCTGTCTGCAATATCAGCTCCATCGCTGTCCGGGACCGTGCGCCGGATGCATCTCCCATGAAGAGTATCAGTCTAACATTCACAGTATCATTGAAATACTAAAAGGTAACTCCCGTGACATTATTCGGCAGTTACAGGAAAAAATGATGGCGTTCTCTTCCAATATGGAGTTTGAAAAGGCGCAGGAGATGAAGGATAAGCTTGATATTTTAACACAATTTAAGGGGAAATCGGTGGTGGTGAATCCCGACATCTCCAATCTCGATGTTTTTACCATCACTGAGGATGAGCAGAGTGCTTATGTGAACTTTATGAGGGTGATGGAAGGTGCTGTCATACAGTCTTATACGCTCGAAATTGCGCATAAGTTGGAGAAAACTACGGAGGAACTGTTGCTACAGGGCATGGTGGAGATGCGCGACCGCTTCGGAGAGTTCAGTCCCACCGTGCTGTTGCCGTTTGTGCCGGAGACACAGCTGTTGGATGTCACCGTAGCGGTGCCCCAGCGCGGCGACAAGAAGAAGTTGTTGGACCTCTCCATGAAGAACGCGCTCACCTTCATGTACGAGAAAAATAAGCGCCGCGACTTGGTGGATCCCAACCGGCGCAGTCAGCAGGTGCTGAACCAGTTGCAGAAAGAGCTGGGACTCTCCAAACCACCGATGGTGATTGAGTGTTTCGACAATTCCAACTTCCAAGGCGAATATGCGGTGGCGGCGATGGTGCAGTTCGTCAATGCGAAGCCTAACAAGAAGGAGTATCGCCATTTCAACATCAAGACGGTGGAAGGCCCTGACGACTATGCCTCGATGAAGGAGGTGGTGCGCCGGAGGTATTCCCGTCTGTTAGAGGAGGATAAGCCGCTACCCGACCTCATCCTCACCGATGGTGGAAAGGGCCAGATGGAGGTGGTGCGCCAGGTAGTGTGCGACGAGCTGAAGGTGGATATTCCCATTGCGGGGTTGGCCAAGGACGACAGCCATCGCACCAATGAGCTGCTCTACGGGTTCCCCCCGAAAATTGTCGGTGTCAATGTCAAATCCCCGCTGTTTTATCTGCTGGCCTCCATACAGGATGAGGTGCACCGGTTCGCCATCACGCACCATCGCAAGAAGTTTGAAAAGGGCTTTGTGCATTCTGATTTAGATGATATTAAGGGAATTGGCAAAAGCACCAAGGAAAAACTGCTGACGCATTTCAAGAGTGTGAAGCGTATCAAGGAGGCGCCGGAGGCGGAACTGGCCGTGGTGGTGGGTCCGGCCAAAGCCAAGGTGCTGAACGATTATTTTCATCCATCCCATTAACATTTTTTAGTATGATGCTTTGTTCGGATTTTAAAGAATTTAGGACTCATTTGCAGCAGTTAGCCGGCACGCGGCGGGTGGTGGCGGTCATCGACAACAAGGTGGAGAACTTGTACGGCGAAGCATTCCCCTTTGAGAAGATGACGGTGGTGGCGGAAGAGCGACACAAGACGATGCAGACTGTGGAGATGCTGATACAAAGACTGTTGGAACTTCATGCAGACCGCGACGTGTTGTTGTTGGGTGTGGGCGGGGGCATCACCACCGACATTTGCGGCTTTGTGGCCTCTATCTACAAGCGGGGAGTGGCCTGCGGGCTGGTGCCTACCACGCTGTTGGGCATGGTGGATGCGGCTGTCGGCGGCAAGAATGGCGTGAACATGCTGGGTTATAAAAATATGCTGGGCACCATCCGGCAGCCGGAGTTTGTGGTGAGCACCATCGATTTTCTGTCAACGCTGGAGACGGCGGAGGTGCGGCAGGGTTTGGCCGAAATGCTGAAGGCTTTTTTGATAAAAGGAGAATATTTCGAGGAGTGCGGTGCGTTTTTTGCGAACAATGGGGTAGGGGAGATGTTGGAAGATGGGACGAAACGCAGTCAGTTGCAAGCGTTCATTCAGGCGGCTGTAGCGGTGAAGGAGGGGTTGGTGCGCGAAGATGAGCAAGACAACGGGGTGCGCCAGCTGTTGAATTTAGGGCATACGTTCGGGCATGCCTTGGAACGGTGCACGGGCATGTCGCATGGCGATGCGGTGGCGATAGGGATGGTTTGTGCGGCAAAATGTGTGAATAGCGCCGATACGCCATTGATAACCGAAGTGTTGCAATCTTGCGGGCTGCCTGTTGAGGTGCCGGCTGGTGTGAGCCGCGCGGCGATGTTGGAGGCCATGATGCAAGACAAAAAGCGTGCCGACGGGCGTTGCCGTGTGGTGGTGTTGGAGGCGGTGGGCCGTGTGGAGGTGCGCGAAATGGAACTTCAGGAATTGCGCTGGTAGGCGGAATATAGATTATTTGTTGGCCTTTTCCTCGTCGTTGTTATACCACTCCAAATAAGACTCTGTATATTGTTTTCCTGAATTCAGAAGATCCGTTTTCTTTCCATCCGAAATGTTGAAATCAACAGAGCCGACTCCTAAAGTGTCGATATAAATTGTACGCTGCCAGTCGTCGCTGTGCAGATGTACATTGTTCTGAAAATCGATGAGGGTGGTTACCAGAGCCTTGGTATAGCCGAGAAAATTCTTGATCTCCCTGCTCTCTGCCGAACCCTGACCGAGGTACATCGAGATCTCATCTGAGGAATCCAACCGGAAGCCTAATGTCTCCTTGTTGTACACATACTCGGTCTTGGCAGCTTTCTTTTGTAAACTCTTTGTATTGATTTTGTCGTAATAATCAGTCCGCCTCATATTGTTTTCATTGGCGATATAATCCACCTGGTCAAAGGTTTTGATGGGGTAATTCTCCAAGAGACCGCCATCGACATACACATGCTTTTTCGCACCCCTTTTCACCGAAGCGAAAAACAATGGGATGGACATGGAGATACGGGCGGCGTCGGCCACCTTCATCTGCGGGGTGGTCTTGTGGCTGAAGAGTTCGGAGAGGCCTGTAGAAAGATTCGCGCCCACGAGGTAGATTTCGCGGTATTTCTTTGTGGCGGCCAGTTCGCCAAAAGTGATCTCGCCGTTGCCGGTCTTCCGTTGGATAAGGTCGGCCATCGTTTTGCGGAAAAAGTCGCCTTTATACCAGCCGTACTCCTTCAGCAGCCGCGTGGTATTGGTCAGGAATAAGCCCGACTTGTCCATGAAATTATTGAAGTCGAGATGCCACAGCACATCCTTCACCTCTTCGGCGGAGTATTTCAAGCCGACCAGAACCGCCACCATGGCGCCGGCCGACGTGCCCGCCACCCGCTCAATATTATTCAGAATTCCCTCACTGTCAAGTACTTCCATGGCTCCCACGTAGGCGATGCCTTTCACGCCGCCGCCTTCAAAAACCAAATTTTTAAAATGATAAGCCATAATGAAACTATTTTATTGTTATTCTAATACTTTGTCTGACTACGGAACGCCCTTTCTCGTTCTGAACTGTTGCATTTTTTGCAACAGTTGAAATTTTATCTAGCAATTTGAGTGTATTTTCAACTTGCAAAGATACAAAAAAAATTACCACTGCGCTGTTGTGATAAAACACATCATCATCATTTTAGTCGACAATTCTACTATATGAATAGTTATTTGTTCTTCTTTGCGTGCCAAAGGCACGCTACTATAGAAAGGAGATATGTGTAGCGTGCTTTCAGCACGCCTTTACCGCTGCATGTCCCTACCCCAGACTGCGGCCTAAAGGCCTTGTCTGAGGTTACTGGAATTTCGTGCCTTTGGCACGACTGCCTGCTATGCATTCCTTCTCAAATCGAATAGTACAAAATAATTATAAAAGATTATAAATCTGTATGTTATAATATTTTAATAATTTCATCGCAATAGCAGTAAATCATCACCAACCCTTCACCATTCCACAAAAAAATCCCCCCGAAATTCGGAGGGATTTTTTTCAAGAATCGTAATAAAACGATTAGATGATGCCCTGAGCAAGCATAGCTTTTGCAACGCGCATGAAACCGGCGATGTTAGCACCCTTCACATAGTTGATGGTGCCGTCAGCCTGCTTACCATATTCAACGCACATATCATAGATGTCGTTCATGATCTTGTGCAGTTTCTGGTCAACTTCAGGAGCAGTCCAGTTGATGTGACCAGCGTTCTGGCAGATTTCGAGACCAGAGGTAGCCACACCACCAGCGTTCACAGCCTTGCCAGGTCCGAAGGGGATCTTAGCGCCCTGGAAAGCGGCGATAGCACCGGGCTGGCAACCCATGTTGGAAACTTCAGCCACATACTTCACGCCATTGGCGATGAGTTCTTTAGCGTCAGCTTCAGCCAGCTCGTTTTGGAATGCGCACGGGCAAGCGATGTCGCACTTCACGCTCCAAGCTTTCTTACCAGCAGTGAATTTGGCTTTTCCTGGGAACTTGGTGGCCATATCCTCAACTTTGTTGCGGTTGGAAGCACGCATTTCGAGCATGTAGTCGATCATCTCAGGGGTGATGCCGTCAGGAATCTCGCAGACACCGTCCGGACCGGAGATAGCGACCACCTTCGCACCGAGTTCACGTGCCTTGGTAGCTGCGCCCCAAGCCACGTTACCGAAGCCGGAGAGAGCCACGGTGCAGCCTTTGATGTCCTTGCCAGCCTTGTGCAGCAGGTTCTGGGTGAAGTAGAGAGCACCGAAGCCGGTAGCTTCCGGACGGAGGATCGAACCGCCCCAGGTAGCACCCTTGCCGGTCAGCACACCCGTGTTGTACTGACGGGCGAGCTTCTTGTACATACCGTAGAGGAAACCAATCTCGCGGCCACCGACACCGACGTCACCAGCGGGGACATCCTGGTCCGGGCCGATGCACTGCCAGAGTTCGGTCATAAAGGCCTGGCAGAAACGCATGATCTCGTCGTTGCTCTTGCCCACCGGGTCGAAGTCGGAACCACCTTTGGCACCACCCATCGGGAGGGTCGTCAGGGCATTCTTGAAAGTCTGCTCGAAGCCGAGGAACTTCAGCATCGAAGGAGTCACAGCCTTGTGGAAGCGGAGACCGCCCTTGTACGGGCCGATCGCGCTGTTGAACTGGATGCGATAACCGAGGTTGGTCTGCACCTTGCCGGCATCGTCAACCCAGGTCACGCGGAACGTAAAGATACGGTCGGGTTCGACCATACGCTCGACGATCTGTGCCTTCTCGAACTCAGGATGCTGGTGGTACACGTCCTCGATGGAGTCGAGGACCTCGCGGACAGCCTGGAGATATTCGCTCTCACCGGGATGCTTCCGCTCGAGGTTCGCCATAATTTCAGCTACTTTCATAGTTGTTGTAAAATTATTGGAAAAATTGTTAAACTATTGGGTTGATTGGTTTGTGTTTCTATTTATTCCACCGTCCAGGTGGCGCCACTGTGGAGCAGCTCGTCCATGCAGGTGATGGGCGAAGCCTGCTTGACCTGCGTGAGCTGGTCGCGGACACGGTCGTCATAGGTCGGTTCGCTGACCTGACGGATCACGCCCAGGGCCACCGGGAAATCCGGATACTTCATGTTGATGAGCTGGTTCTGGATAGCGGTATCCTCGGCGTGGGCATCGTGAACCAGGAGTTTGTCGACGGTAATACCGTTCTCCCCTATCTGGACCACCTTGAGCTTGCCATGTTCCAGGATCAAGCCTTTGTCCTTGTTCTTGCCAAAGACCATCGGCTCGCCATGACGCAGGGTGATGGTGCGGTCGGCGCGATACTCGCGGTCGGAAATGGTGCTATGGGCACCGTCGTTGAAGATCACGCAGTTGGTGAGCATCTCGCAGACGGAGCAGCCGTCGTGGGCGGCTGCGGCCACGAAAATCTCCTGGTTCAGGGCCAGTTCGCTGTCGAGGCTGCTGGCGAAGAAAGTGCCACGGGCGCCAAGCACGAGCGAGCCGGGCGTGAAAGGATTCTCGACGGTTCCGTAGGGCGAGGTCTTGGTGATCTGGCCTAGCTTGGAGGTCGGCGAGTACTGTCCTTTCGTCAGACCGTAGATCTGATTGTTGAACAGGATGATGTTGATGTCGATGTTGCGGCGGATGGCATGGATAAAATGGTTGCCACCAATGGCGAGGGCATCACCGTCACCACAGGCCTGCCACACGGAAAGTTCCGGGTTGGCGACTTTCACACCCGTGGAAATGGCCGTCGCACGGCCATGGATGCTGTGGAAACCGAAAGTATCCATGTAGTACGGAAGGCGCGAAGAGCAGCCGATACCCGAAATGAACACCAGGCGCTCCTTGCTGTAACCGCGCTGCTCGCATACCTGCGGAAGGGCACGATGGATGGCTGCCAGGACGGCGTGGTCACCGCAACCCGGGCACCAGCGGACTTCCTGGTTGCTCTTGAAATCTTGTGCTGTATATTTCATGATGCTTCCCTCCCGTTAAAGAATTTCGTTGACGGCGTCCACGATCTCCTTCACGATGAAAGGCTGACCCTGGACCTTGTTGTACTGCAGATAGCTGAACTGCGGCAGCTTGGCACGCAGGTAGTCGGCGAACTGGCCGCTGTTAAGCTCGCAAACGATGATCTTCTTGTAGCGGGCGAAGATGTCGGCGGTGTTCTTCGGCAGCGGGTTGATGAAGTCGAAGTGGCAGAGGGCCACGCTCTTGCCTTCCTCCTGCAACTCGTGCAGCGCGGTGTAGAGGTGACCGAAAGTGCCGCCCCAGCCTACGAGCAGGACGTCGGCCTTCTCGGGACCGATGACCTTCTGCTCGGGCAGATAGTCGGCCAGGCGGGCAACCTTCTCGGCACGCTCGACGACCATCTTGGCGTGGTTCTCCGGGTCGGAGGAGATAACACCAGCGGTGTTCTTCTCCAGACCCCCTACGCGGTGTTCCAGACCGGCCTTACCGGGGAACGCCCACTTGCGGGCAAAGGACTTGGGATCACGTTCGAACGGCTTGAAAGCGCCTTCGCATTCGTCGATAATCGGCGGCTTGATGGCCGGATAGTCCTTCATGGAAGGAATCTTCCACGGCTCGCTGCCGTTGCCCAGGAAACCTTCGGTCAACAGGATGACCGGCATCATGTGCTCCATGGCATACTTGCCGGCATAGAAGGCGGCATCGAAGCAGTGGCTCGGCGAATGGGCGGCAATCACCGCGATCGGGCATTCACCGTTGCGGCCGTAAAGCGCCTGGGCCAGGTCGGTCTGCTCGGTCTTGGTCGGGATACCGGTGGACGGGCCGCTTCGCTGTACGTCGACCAGTACGAGCGGAAGCTCGGTGATCATGGCCAGGCCGAGTGCCTCGCTCTTGAGGGAGAGGCCGGGACCGGAAGTGGTGGTCACGGCGAAGTTGCCTGCATAGGCTGCGCCGATGGCGGTGCAGATGCCGGCGATTTCGTCTTCGGCCTGAAGGGTCTTCACACCGAGGTTCTTGTGGATGGCAAGTTCCTCGAGGATGGCCGTGGCCGGAGTGATCGGGTAGGAACCGCAGAAGAGCGGGCGGCCGCTCTTCTCAGAAGCGGCGATCAAGCCCCAGGCCGTTGCCTGGTTACCGCTGATGTTGCGGTACACGCCCTTCTCCTGCTTGGCCGGCTTCACCGTATAGGTGTTGGCGATGGCCTGGATGTTGGCGGCATAGTTGAAGCCATCGAAGAGCACCTTCTTGTTGGGCTCGATGAGCGCCGGTTTCTTCTTGAATTTCTTTTCAAGATAGGCGTAGGTGTACTCGAGGGGACGGTTGAACATATAGAAGCACATGCCGAGCGTGAACATGTTCTTGCAACGCACGATGGCTTTCTGGTCCATGCCGCTGTCCCTGAGGCTCTCCTTGGTCAGGGTCGTGATGGGTGAATAAATGATATTCCGGTCCTCGATCCGAAGCTCCGTGATCGGGTCCTGCGTAGCATAACCAGCCCGCTGGATAAGGGCTTCATCGAACGTGTCCGTGTCGATGATGATGGTTGCAGTAGGCTTGGCCCATTTCGCGTTGGCACGAAGGGCGGCAGGGTTCATGGCCACCAGCACATCACAAAAATCTCCGGGCGTGTTGACTTCGTCCGATCCGATATGGACCTGGAAGCCGGAAACGCCGGAGACTGTGCCGTGCGGAGCACGAATTTCTGCCGGATAATCGGGGAAGGTGGATATCTCGTTGCCGTACAAGGCCGAGGCATCTGCGAACAAGGTGCCCGTCAGCTGCATTCCATCGCCCTAATCTCCACAAAACCTAATTACAACATCCTGGGTGTCGATTACTTTATGTTGCATAGGTTAAAATTAGGTATATAAGGTTAG
>JAGCUN010000013.1 GCA_017962845.1 Bacteroidales bacterium
GCCATCAACGTCAACGACTCTGTCACCAAATCCAAATTCGACAACCTGTACGGCTGCCGCGAGTCGCTCGCCGACGGTATCAAACGCGCCACCGACGTGATGATCGCCGGTAAGGTGGTTGTGGTGTGCGGCTACGGCGATGTGGGCAAAGGCTGCGCACACTCCATGCGCTCCTACGGTGCCCGCGTCATCGTCACCGAAATCGACCCCATCTGCGCACTCCAGGCCGCTATGGAAGGCTTCGAGGTGAAGACCGTGGAAGATGCCCTCGACGAAGGCAACATCTACGTGACCTGCACCGGCAACTGCGACATCATCACCGCCGACCATCTCAAAAAGATGAAAGACCAGGCCATCGTCTGCAACATCGGTCATTTCGATAATGAGATCCAAGTGGCTGAGTTTGAGAAGACTCCCGGCGTCGTGAAGCGCAATATCAAACCGCAGGTCGATGAGTACATCTTCCCCGACGGCCACTCCATCTTCATCCTCGCCGAAGGCCGCCTCGTGAACCTCGGCTGCGCCACCGGTCACGCCTCCTTCGTGATGAGCAACTCCTTCACCAACCAGACCCTCGCCCAGCTCGAGCTTTGGCAGCACGACTACAAAATCGGTGTGTATTGCCTGCCCAAACATCTCGATGAGGAGGTGGCACGCCTCCATCTGGCCAAGATCGGCGTGAAACTCACCCAGCTCACCCAGAAGCAGGCCGACTACATCGGCGTGCCCGTCAATGGTCCGTTCAAAGCTGATTTCTATAGATATTAAAATATTGTAAATCAATAAACTGCGATGGAAGATTAAACTTTTTAATCTTCCATCGTTCTTAATGCTCGTTTTTTTAGATAAAAATGATGATGAAAAAGTTCCTCTCAATCCTGATTGTCAGTGTGTTATCAGTAGTAATGGCCGTAGCACAACCCTCCGGCTACACGTTGCAGAGCGGCGACGCACAAACGGCATTGACCAAAAGCATCTCCACCGCCTCTTCACAGTTGAAGTCGCTGAAGGTGAGTTTCACGCAGGAGAAGAGTTCCAAGGCCTTCACCACGCCCGCCAAGTCGGAGGGCACGCTCTCGTACCAGCAGCCCGACCTGCTCTGCTGGGCCTACACCTCTCCGAAGGTTTATTCCATCATCCTGAATAAAAAAGGAGCCTATCTGAAAACCGCCAAGGGCTCCACCCAGAACAAAATGATTGGCGAGATGGCCGGCATGATTCTGAAAACCATCAGCGGCTCGGGCCTCACCAGTAATGCCGACTTCGACGCCACCTTCTACAAAGGCAAAGACGTGCTGGTGATGCTCTCTCCCAAGAGCAAGCGCGTGAAGGACATGTATCAAAGCATCGAGGTGTATCTCAATCCCACCACCTATTTAGCCACGCAGGTGAAGATGACAGACAAAAATGGCGATGTGACCACCATCAGATTCTCCAACCATCAGAAAAACATCACGTTACCCGCTGGCACCTTCAACGAATAGGGGAGAGACTTTTTTTTTCTTTATTGCATACGGGCGTTGTCCGAAAAATTTTTTTTCAAAAAAATTGAATAGTATTAAAAATAATACTATTTTTGCACCCTCAAATCGTTTCTCCAATCACTATGAAGACTAAGAAAGTAAGAGATGTAATCAAGATGCTGAAAGACGATGGCTGGTTTCTCGCCTATACAAAAGGTGATCATAGACAATTTAAGCATCCGACAAAGAAAGGCAAGGTAACGGTAAACAAGAAGTTGTCGGATGATTTAGACGGAGACCTTTTAGATAGTATTATCAAACAAGCAGGGTGGAAATAATCTCTGTATCAATGCGAATGGTTATGGAAAGAATTATTGTAAAAGTAGATTGGTGCGGCAAAAATTACGCATCCTATATTAGCGACCCCCGAATTAATGGGTTGGTGATCTCAACGGGTAGAACTTTCGAAGATTTGCGCAAGGAGACCGAAGAGGGGTTGCAGTTCCACTTGGAAGGATGTATCAATGACGGAGACCCTATTTCGGAAGATATAAAAAATGGAAATTATGAATTGGTATATGAAAAGCGAGTAAGTGCTATCCTGCATGAGGCTCAGCAATTTACCACGTTGGCAGCATTAAGCCGCGCAACTGGCATCCGCCATGCTCAACTCTCTCACTATGCCAATGCTGTTTCCAAACCACGTCCAGAGCAATGCGCGCGCATCATTGAAGGATTGCATACCATTGGAAGGGAGTTGCAGAACGTAAAGTTTGTATAACAACTCCCCACTTTCTACTTTCACCAGTCTTCCTCGTGCTCGATGACCTCATCGGCGAGGGCGCATTTCTCTTCCTGCGACATCTGCCGGTTGATCCGTGCCATGATTTCCGCCTCGGTCAGCTCGGGATTTCTCCGCTTGATGCGCTCAATGCGCTTGCCCACGGAAGCGTTGACGACCATCACCTTGTCGAAATAGTGCTCTAAATGAGCCTCATAGAGAATGGCCGACTCCATGATGACGATTTCGCTGTGCTGCTGTTCCGCCCACTGCTCGAACATACCCATCACACGAGGATGGAGAATGGCCTCCAGTTTTTCGAGAGCATCGTGGTTGTTGAAAACCAAATCCGCCAGTTTTCGGAAGTCGGGTTTGCCATTTTCAAACACTTTTTCACCGAAAACCTCCCGAAGTTGCTGCAGCACCTCCGCATCAGCGTAGAGTTTCTTGGCCTCGTCGTCGGCATAGAACACAGGAATGCCCTTTTTCAAGAAAGTCTTGGAAATAAAGGTTTTACCCGTTCCGATACCGCCTGTCAATCCCCATTTTTTCATAAAAAAGAGTCTATTTTTCTCCGATTAACTGAGTTATACGGAAAAGTTGTAATTTTGTTGCCGATTTTTGTAATAATTATTGGAAAATGAAAAAACTGCTTACTTTTCTGATCGTCGCCCTGATGGGTATGGCCGCTTTTGCACAGAAAGCTGAAACTCAAACCATTACTATACAGACCAATGGCACCTGTGAGCATTGCAAGAAAGTGATGATGGACAATGTGCCGCAATGGAAAGGCGTGGAGAAGTGCACCTACGACCTGAAAACGGCGAAAGTCACCATCACTTACCAGCCGCAGAAGACCTCTCCCGAGACTTTGCGTCAGGGCATCAGTCAGTTGGGCTACGATGCCGACAATGTGAAGGCCAATGCCGAGGCGCGTGCCAAACTGCCCTCTTGCTGCACCCAGCCATCATCGGGGAATAGCGGCTGCGGCGGTCATGGCAGCACCGGCGGTTGTGGAGGCTGCGGTCACCACCACTAATTTTTTGCAGCGTCATATATTGGCATATTCAAATTTAAAATGATCAACCAACTGATAAATAAATTCGCGTCATCCACCGTTCTCGTGATCGGAGACGTGATGATTGACGCTTATCTGAAGGGCAGTGTGGGAAGAATCTCGCCCGAGGCTCCGGTTCCGATTGTGGATGTGGAGGAGCGCTATTACCGGCTGGGCGGTGCCGCCAACGTGGCCATCAACCTCCAGTCGTTAGGGGCCACCCCGCTGCTGTGCTCGGTCATCGGGAACGATGAGAAGAGCCACGAGTTCCTCTCGCTGATGAAGGAACACGGCCTTGCTACCGACTGCCTTTATCACTCCGACCATCGCAAAACCACCATCAAATATCGCATCCTCGCCAATGCCCGACAGGTGTTGCGCGTGGATGATGAAGACGCTTTTTTGTTGGATGATGAGGAGCAGAAGGCCTTCCTCGTCATGCTCCAGCAGGTGATGAACAGCCGCAGGGTGGATGCCATCATCTTCGAAGATTACGACAAAGGCGTGATCTCCGCCCCGCTGATTGCGCAGGTGGTGGCCTGGGCCAAAGAGCGAAACATCATCGTGACGGTGGATCCGAAGAAACGCAACTTTGCTCATTACCAAGGGGTTGACATGTTCAAACCCAACCTGAAGGAACTGGCCGACGGCTTGGAGATGAAAGCCCAGCAGCTGCCGATGGAACGGGTGGAGCAGCTCATGCGCGACTTTGCGCAAAAGTGCGGCATCCGTTATTTGTTCACCACTATGTCGGAGAAGGGGGTGGCGTTGTACGACCGCGAGCGTGACAGTTTCTTCACGCAACCTGCTTACCTGCGGCGCATTAGCGATGTGTCGGGGGCGGGCGACACGGTCATCTCGGTGGCCACACTCTGTCTGTTGGCAGGCTTGCAGCCCGAGCAGACGGCGCAGATCGCCAACCTCGCCGGCGGCATCGTGTGCGAATACAGCGGCGTGACTCCTATCCCGTTGCAGCGGCTGAAGGAGGAAATTTTGACGAATCACATTTTTGAATAACATGAAAGAGTTGAAGAACCTGGGGCGCGTGCCGGCTGAGATGATCAGCATCGAACAGATGCCCCGTTCGGTATGGGGCCGCCGTCGGAAACGGATGCTCATCACCCACAGCATCATCTATACCCCGTTCGGCCGTATGCTCATCGGCTCGGTGGATGGCGGCATCTGCTTTATGGGCGTGATGGACGAGGATGACGTTTGCATGGGCGAGATGCGTGCCCGCTACCCCAACGCCGAGTTCAAGCGGCAGACCATGCCCGAACACCAGAACGTGCGCCATTTCCTGATGAAGGACTGGAAACATGTCGGCAAAATCCGTATCTATGTGCGCGGCACCGATTTCCAGATCGCGGTGTGGCAGGAGCTGCTCAAGATACCGGTCGGCAAGGTCTCGACATACTGCGAGATTGCCCGCAACATCGGTAGGCCGCGCTCGCTGCGGCCGGTGGGCAACGCCGTGGGCAACAATCCCGTCATCTATCTCATCCCTTGTCACCGCGTGATATGCTCCTCCGGCAAGATGGGGCGCTTCCACTGGGGCGTGGACCTCAAACTGCTGCTGCTCAACTTCGAGTCGCGGTCGGGCCGCAAAATACAGGGCTTTTTCAACTGGGAACCCACTCTTTTCTAACTATTTCTAATCGTATTATGGTAATGGAAGAAAGTCAGGTGCAATTCCATTTTTCAGCTCCTATCCAAATCAAGATGTGCGATTTGGACCCCTTTGCGCATGTGAACAACGGCGTGCAGTGCAACTTTTTCGACTATGGGAGAAGCCAGTATTTCGAGGAGGTGTTCGGCGAGAAAATCGACTGGATGAAGATGGACCTCGTGCTGGTGCATGTGGACATGGATTTTATGCAACCCATTAAAATTCATGACAATATTGTTTGCGAGACGGCCATTTATGCCTTTGGCAATAAAAGCATGAAGATGGTGCAGCGGCTGCGTTGCGCCGAAACCAATGTCGTGAAAACCGTATGTCACAGTGTATTGGCGGGTTTCGACCGGCAGACCGAGCGTTCCATTCCCATCAATCCGATGTATAAGGAAAAGGTGGAACGGTTTGAGGGACGGATGTGAGTTTCTGAACTTTTTTTAATTTCCTTATAATAAGGTAATTCCGTTGATGATTTTAGTGCTTTCAACACGTAAAGCGAAGGATTTTTTTATCTTTTCACCAATTTCTTCAATAATTCTTTCATCCGGCAAATAAACCAGAATATTTTGTAAATCTTTGTCTGATACATTGGGTATGGCCGCCCCAGTTCTATACATCATCATTTGCTTGAGATATAATTCATTATGTAGATAATATAGTAAATAGTATTGGTTGATTTTGGGGTTGCGTAGTACCCGAAATCCATTAGTGCAAATTGCTCCATCGTTGTTTTCATCGACAAGTGCCGTTGCGTGTTTTCTTGTTCCCACTGAATTTCCAGCAATAGCGGTAATAATGTCATCTTTTCTCAGTTCGTATGTGGCTCTGCTTGGCAATTCATGTACCAGGTAGGGTGTAGAATTGATGATTTCGAAAGAGTTGGCATTGATATCGGACAATTCGATGTAATCGACGATCGAATTTTTGTTCTTTAATTTGGGGCTTTTCTCTTTAACAATATCTACAATATCTCCCAATCTGACAGATTTGTTGGATAGTATATTTATAATTGACTGATTGTCTGGGGAATAATAATCATAGTCAAAACGCCCTCCCAAATTTTCGTAGTGGATTGAAAATGAGTTATCGCTCTGTATTTCATTTGTTTCCAAGAATTTTTTGTAATCGGCAGCTACCTGACTGAAATCTTCATCCAGTACGGGCGTTTCTCCGGAGCGTATAACTCTTCCATATTGGTCTTTTTTATAGATGGGGGTCCCATTTTTATTGCCAGAGTAGCCGAGTTTTTTTACTTTCCCAAAGAATATTGAGTATGGCTGTTGTATCGTTTGTTTTTCCAAAAACAGAAGGGATGTTTTGACACCTGTACCGTAGGGAATAAAGGTTTCTTGAGGAAGATTTACTATCCCTAATATTTTAGCTTTCATTCTTATATAATGTCGAAGATAATCAAGGGATGGATTCTCAAAATGGCCATTGGGTAAAACAATGGCCATACGTCCATTTTCCCTTAATAGCTGAAGGCATCGTTCTATAAACAAAATTTCGGCTGGTTGCCCATTGTTGAGGTTTTTAGTTTTTGTAAAGCCATTGGGATTCTTTGTCCATTTATACCCCAAATCAAATTTTTTGAGAATCTGGTTGTCTGTGATTTTTCCTGCAGTTCCGAATGGTGGATTGGTGAGCAAAACATCAAATCCGTTTTGTATTTTATGGTTGCGTTCGGACAGTAGTAATGTGACTGTGTCCAAATCATCAAGGGAATTGTGACAGACAATGTTGCTTTTGACATTCGCTTCTAACAAAAATTTCATTCGTGAAATTTTTGAGATATCCTTGTTGATGTCTAACCCAAAGATGTGATGGGCGATTAATTCATCTTTACGAACTGTATTATTATTTTTAAGTATATGTCGGAATGCAGAAAAGATAAAACCTCCACTGCCACAACACGGGTCGATGATACTTTCGCCCATCTGGGGATTGATGACATCTACGCAAAAGTCGATTACGGGTTCTGGGGTGAAGAACTGACCTTTGCCATCTTTTTCCTTGTGAGAGAGGAACTTTTGGAATGCCAATCCCTTGGCATCATTGGAGGAGTCGGTCAGCGATATATTCTGAAGTTTATTGATGACAAATCCTAAAGAGATGTTTGAGAGTTTGATTTTTTCATCCGTATCAAACAGATCCAAGTATTCTAATTTAGTTTTTTCAAAAAGCCGAAATATCCTTTCCCCAACCGCGGAGGAGGTATTGCTGTTGTGCAAATTGTGTAATTCATCAGAAGAGATACGGAACAACCCTGATGGATTATTTTCTTCGTATATCTTAATAAATAGAATTTTTAGTAACTCATTTAAGGTCTGTTGTGGGGACAAACCATCATTCGCATAAATGTAGTCATGAATTTCTTCAAATCTCCTAAGCAGATTGTCTTCTGCTTTTAATTCATAATCAAATAGTTGCATAAAATCTGTGTATTAATCATTGACGTGGCAAAGATAATACACATTTGTGTAAAATACAAGTCATCGACAATCTAATTGTGTTTTATCCAGTTTTCTTGGCTTGGGAGAGGATTTTCGTATGCAAGTATCCAAATTATCATACCAAGGTTCCAATAGTTTGTGTCGCTTGAAATTGTCTTTCTCGGTGAGTATGTCAATGGTATAATTTTGTTGGAGATGATTGGGGGCTTTGGCTTGGGGATTCAAGTCTTGGCTATTTGCAAAAACGAATTCATGTTTCCCAGTTCGCAAGAATAAGTCAACACATAAAATGTTGAATTCTGAAATCAAGGGACCTGTACTTTTAATGCCCAATTTGTCAATTCTGGGAGAAGGCATGTGTGTCTGGAGTAGGCGAATAGGTGCTTTGAGTTCCCAAAAAGACTTTTCAGTGAAATCTTTTGGACTAAATTTCCCGAGCCATTTTTTAATCTCATCCTCGGTTTTCCACAAAGTGGACAAGTCGGGAATCCCTGCCCCAGGATTGCTTTTGGACCATCTGAATGCTGGGAAACGTCGGCTGGGATGTTCAGCCAGCCATGCCTCTTTTGCTTTAGAGTGTGCAGATTGTCCATTTTTATAAATGCTTTTGGTATGGCTGCTGCGTTTTATAGAATGCTTTTCAAGAAATGTTAAGCATTTTGTTTTGTCTGTTAGGTTGGCTCTCTTTTCTGCATTGGATTTAACGCTTTTGCATTCTATAACGAGCCATTCATCTTTTTTGCTGCCTTTCTTCCTTATGTAAAAGTCCCCGCGGGCTTCGGCACTCTTGGCATCGTATCCTCCCTCTGGTTTTTCCTTGATGCGCAGTACTTCGTACCCTAATGATTCAGCATATTCTTTGAACAGTTGTTCCCCTAAAGCACCTAATAAATAACCTTCTGCACTGGGACTATTACTCAAAACCTTTACAAATGTTTTTTCATCAACACCGAACTTTTGCTGTATAAAATTACTCTGTTTTGCCATGTTTTTCAATTTTAATAAATAACTCACTTATCGGAATCTTGAAATAGCGACAAAGCTTCTCGATGATCTCTAACGAGACATTTCGATTTCCTTTCTCAATATCTCCAATATAGGTCCTGTCAACTCCAGATTCAAGAGCTAATCGCTCTTGAGAGATGCCTGCGTTATTTCGCAATTCCTTGATTATTAAACCAAAACTTTTTTGAATCTTCATACCGCAAAAGTCAGAATTTCTTAAAATATGTACAACGGACAATAGTCCTCTAAAATATAAATTTTAGATATTATTCTAAAATTTTTTGTTATGAAATTGTGTAAATCCCACGTTTACGCGGGATGCAGTCCCCTCAAATTTTTTTGCTTTTGCTCATTTATTAATCTTAATTAAGTTATTTCCCCAGCGATATTTAATGCTACTATTTTTAATTAATAATATGAATTTTAATTTTTTTCAATGTATTTGCAAAAGTAGTCGAATTGTCAATATTGAGGGCAGTGGAGAGGCAAAAAGAAATGGAATTTTCTCATTTAAAAAGGCTGTTGAAATAATTTTTTGGGAAGGTGTTGTAGGTTTCAAAAAAAGTTGTATTTTTGCAGCCCCAAAATTTAAGAGAAACAAAAGCCAAAATAAGATGAAAAGAACATTCCAGCCGTCGAACAGAAGACGCAAAAACAAGCATGGTTTCAGAGAAAGAATGTCCACCGCTAATGGTCGCAGAGTGTTGGCCGCTCGTCGTGCAAAAGGGAGAAAAAAACTCACCGTTTCTGACGAAAGCATGGGCAGAAAATAGTCAAGAAAATTTTCTGAAGCAAAAAAAGAAGGAAGGCAGGCTTTGTCTTCTTTTTTTTTGTAATTTCGCACCCTCAAATCCATTTGCTGAATGAGAAAGATTTTTATCGCCATACTCTTTTGGGTCAGCTGTTTGCAGCTGACATGGGCGCAGTCTGCCGGCACCATTGACGAGATTATTGCCGTTGTGGGTAAGGAAATTATCACCAAGTCGGAGCTGGAGGCGGAGTGCATCAACTATGCGGCTCAGTTCAAGGACATTGACAACGTGGACGAGATACGGATGCTGATTTTCGAGCATATGCTGAAACAGAAGCTCTTCATCCATCAGGCGCAGCTCGACAGTATCGAGTTTACCGATGCTGAGGTGGATGCGCAGGTGAACTACAAATTCAACTACTGGCTGGCGCAGGTGGGCGGCAATGCCAAAATTATCGAGGAGGCCTACAATAAAACCGTCGATGAGATCAAGAAGGACATGCGGTCGGTGATGCGTGAGCAGATGCTCACCGATCGTGTGCAGCAGACCATCACCGAGAATGTGGTCATCACCCCCGCGGAGGTCAAGAAATTTTTCGACAAGATTCCATATGACAGTCTCCCCACCATACAACCCTCATACGAGATAGGTCACATTGTGAAGCTGCCTCCGGTGAGCGATGAGGAGATCGCCGCTATCAAGGAGAAGTTGCTTGGTTTCCGCGAGCGTGTGCTTAGGGGAGAGAAGTTCTCCATGCTGGCACGCCTCTATTCCGACGACCAGGCTTCCGCTGCCGATGGCGGTGAGCTGGGCTTCGTGGAACGCGGCACCCTCTATCCGGAGTTCGAGGCGGTGGCCTTCAACCTTAAAAGCGGTGAGGTGTCGCAGGTGGTGCAGACCAAGGCCGGCTACCATATCATCCAGATGATTGAGCGGCGCGGCGACAAGATCAACGTGGCGCACATCCTCCTGCAACCCAAGCCCTCTGCCGAGGAACAGGTGAAAGCCATCGAGTGGCTCGACAGTGTGCGGCAGGTGATTATCGACCAGAACATGGACTTCAGCAAGGCCGCCATGGAGTTCTCCGACGACATGAACAAGAACAGCGGCGGCTGGGTGGTGAACCCCTACAGTAACTCCTACAAGTTTGAGAAGGAGGCCTTCGATGCCAGCACCTTCGCCACCGTCAGCAAACTCATCCCCGGCGAGTACTCACAACCCGTGGCCTACGTTAACGAGGATGGCAAGATGGCCTACCGCCTTATCTATTTGAAAACCAAGGTGGCCGCCCATAAACCTAACCTCCGTGAGGATTACGACCTCATCAGAGGTGCCGCCCTCGAAGAGAAAAAACAGGGCATCATCGACAAGTGGCTGAAAGAAAAAGTAAAAATTACCAATATTAAAATCAACGAAAACTATCAGAACTGCCCCTTCCTCAAAGAATGGGGTATCACAGAATAAAACCTTATTGTACTATGGCAGATTTGAATTTCAAGGACGATGTGGAAGCCATTGAGGCGTTTGTGGAAAAATACGCGCAGCTGCGCCGCGAGATCGGCAAGGTGATTGTCGGGCAGGACGAAATCATCAAGAATATCCTCATGGTGATGTTCAGCCGCAGTCATGCCCTGCTGATTGGCGTGCCCGGACTGGCCAAAACCTTGATGATTACCACGATAGCGAAGTCTATCAGCTTATCATACAACAGAATACAGTTCACCCCCGACTTGATGCCGTCGGACATTATGGGTACCGAAATCCTCGACGAGAGCCGCAAGTTCAAGTTCGTGAAAGGACCCATCTTCGCCAACATCGTGTTGGCCGATGAGATCAACCGTACGCCTCCGAAGACGCAGTCCGCACTCTTGGAGGCCATGCAGGAGCGTTCGGTGAGTATGAACGGCGTGACCTACCAGCTGCCGGAGCCTTTCTTCGTGCTGGCCACCCAGAACCCCATCGAACAGGAGGGTACCTACCCGCTTCCCGAAGCCCAGCAGGACCGTTTCATGTTCAACATCATGCTCGACTACCCGGGCTTCGATGATGAGGTGAACATCGTGAAATCGACCATCCATGGCGCTATGGCCGAACCCGACCAGGTGCTTACCATGGAGGAGATCATCTTCTACCAGAAGCTGTTGCAGAAGATTCCGATTTCCGACAATGTATATCAGTATGCGGTGAAGTTGGCCACCATGACGCGTCCCAACACGGCCGGCGCGCACCCGTGGGCTAACGACTACCTCGCATGGGGCGCAGGTCCGCGTGCCTCGCAGTTCCTCATCATCGGTGCCAGAACGCACGCCGTGCTCAGCGGCAAGTACTCGCCCGACATCGAGGATGTGCGCGCCGTCGCCATCAACATCCTCCGCCACCGTATCATCAAAAACTACAAGGCTGAGGCGGAAGGCATTTCTATCGAAGATATTATTAACAAACTGATGCACGCATAGTTATGTTGTTCAAAGATGTACTGGTGGATGAAGAGCTGAAACGTCAGCTGGTGGCCCTCGCCGATGAGAACCGCATCAGCCATGCGCAGCTTTTTCTGGGACGGAACGGAAGCCACAGCTTCGCCCTCGCCCTCGCCTTCGCGCAGTACATCTGCTGCACCGACCGCCACGACGGTGACTCGTGCGGACAGTGCCACTCGTGCAAGATGTTCGAGAAGTTGCAGTACCCCGACCTCCATCTTATCTTCCCCAACTGCACCTTCGCGGAGGTGGACAAGGATCCCGACTCGGAGAAACTGGCCGGGCATTTCCGCGAATTTGTCTTTGAAAATCATTTTCACCTCGACTATAACGAGTGGGTAAAACACCTGAAAAGTGAGCGCAAACAGGTCGTCATCAATATTCGTGATACAGCTAACATCTTGATGCAGAATAGTATCCGTTCGTATGAGAATGGGTATAAGATTTATATTTTGTGGATGGCGGATAAAATCCAGCTGGCGGCGGCCAACAAGCTGCTGAAGACTTTGGAGGAGCCGGAAAGCCAGTCGCTGTTCATCCTGATAGCGGAAAGCAGCGACCAGATGCTGCCCACCATCCTGTCGCGCACGCAGCTGGTGAAGATTCCGCCGCTGTCGGAAGCCATGATCCGCCAGCAGCTGGTGGAGCGCGAGGGGGTGACGGAACAGGAGGCCGCCGACCTCGCCGCTGTGTCCGACGGAAGCTATGTGCGCGCCCTCAACCTGCTGCACGATAGCGCCGAGATGCACCATCTGCTCACCAACTACAACATCATCATGAAGAGCATCGCCGCCTACCTCCAGAATCCCAAGGACCTGGCTCGTATCAACTATCTGCAGGTGCAGGACGTGCTCGCCGAACTTGGCCAGGCCGGACGCGAGATGCAGAAGCGCTTTCTCAACTACATGCTCCGCATGTTCCGCAACAGCCTCCTCCTCAACACCGGCAACAACTCGCTGGTGCGCGCCACCTCCGAAGAGTGGAAGGTACTTGATGAGTTCAGGATGCTCTTCACCCTTAAAGACTCCTCGCAACTGCTTCAAGAGTGCAGCGACGCGCTCTACCACCTCGAACGCAATGCCAACGTGAATATCCTGTTCACCGATTTTTATTTCAAGTTGTTGAAAGCATTTTCCCAACGATAAATCATATCCCATGCCCGAATTTCCCATCAAAGTTTTCACGGCCGATCGTTTCCAGCTGGTGCATAACGAGCAGGAGTATCAGGCTCTGTTGGAGCAGTTTACCTATATCCGTGCCGCTGGCGGCTTGGTGTTTAACGATGCTAACGAGCTGCTGATGATTTTTCGCCGTGGCAAGTGGGATCTGCCGAAAGGGAAGGTAGAAGCTGGAGAGGATGTCGTGACTGCCGCCCTGCGGGAAGTGAAGGAGGAGACGGGTGTGAGTGCTGAGGTGATAGGGGGACATCGTTTCTTCCGTTACCATACCTACAGCACCTACGGAACGCCTATGCTCAAGGAGACGGCTTGGTTTGAGATGCAGGCTCTGCCTGGCCAGCAGCTGTCACCACAGTCGGAAGAGGATATTGCACAGGCCGTGTGGGTGCCGATAGTGGAGGTGGATGATAAACTCCGCAATAGCTATGAGTCGGTGCGTGACCTGTGGGAAGAGGTGAAAAATAGTAGAAAGTAATATTGATATTAACTTTAAATAATTGATTATGAAAAAGTTTGGTTTAGTATTATTGGTCGCTCTGCTGATGGGTGGAGTGATGAGCGTTTCCGCACAACAAAGAGACCATCATGGAATTTCTGTGCATGTGGGCGGTATTCTGCCCGTACAGGAGTTCAACAACACTCCCGCCTATTTCGTGCCGGGTCGCAACGACCGTGCCTTCAACGGCAAGGGTGCTGCCATGTTCGGTGCCTCCCTCGGCCTCAAGTACAACTACGTGTTCGACTTCGGTCTGGGTGTTTTTGCCTCCGCTGACCTGATGTGGAACTCCCTTAACAAGAATGTTCGCCAGGTGTACACCCAAGCCTCTTGCACGAAACCTATGTACGTGAATGTACCGATTATCGTGGGTGCCAACTACATCACCGACTTCAGCGATATCGTGGATGTGTGGGGCGAGGCCGGTATCGGATGCGACTTGTTCCTGAAGACGACGGAAGGCTGGTCTGGTAATACGGTGAAATATAATATGAATGCCGCCTTTGCCGCCGAAGTTGGTGCAGGTGTCACCTTCATCGACCTCATCAGCGTGGGCGTTCACTACTACTGGCTCGGTCGCCAGAATGTGAAGGTAGATGGCGTTACCTATGACGAGACCTACATTATCCCCAGCAAGTTGAGAATTGGGCAGGTGGCCTTCAAGGTCGGTTTCCATTTCTAATAATTTGATAATCAGAATTAAATAGGATAGTCTTGCTGGAAGAGGCTATCCTATTTTTCCACAAAGGGCCTACTATATATTATATGTTAACCCAGAAAAGATATTGGACTTGGTTGCTGTTCGCATTAGCATTGACTGCTTTTGTGGCCATCCTCTATTATTCCAGCGTTTTGCTGAAGGGCATCGCGCAGGAGGAGCGCAACAAGGTGGAACTTTGGGCCAAGGCGGTGAAACACAAGGCCGAGTTGGTCAACTCTACCAATAAGTTTTTCAACGAGATTAAGTTGGAGGAAGGCAAGCGTGCGCAGCAGTTCGCTCAGGTGTTCCAAAAGCTGAACGAGGCCTCCACCAGCGCAGAAATCAATTCATATCTTTCTGAAATAGAGAATAATAAAAAGAATAATAAGTTCCCTTTGATATTGGCCTCTCCTGACGGCAGCATCGCCTATACGGTCACTGAGACGCCAGAGGTGGAGCAGATGCGCAATGTGAAGCAGCTGGGCGAACGCCTGATGGAGTACGACTCCATCGTGTTGCATTACGACCCCGCTGACACCACTTCGTATGTGACCATCTTCTTCAAACAGTCGCAGGTTTACACCGATTTGAAAGGGGCGTTAGATACTTTGCAACGATCTTTCTTTCAGGAGATTGTATCGAATACAGCCTCCCTTCCCGTACTGGTGACCAACGAAGCGATGGACGAGGTGATTCTGTCGGGTAATATTGAAATGAAAGAACTGGGCAGCCGCGAAGGCCTGTCGGAAATGCTCAACCGCATGAAGAACAAGAACCAGCCGATTGAGGTGGTGCTGCCTGAGCATGGCCGCTGCTTCGTGTTTTATGAGGAGTCGCCAGTATTGGTAAGATTGAGGTATTTTCCTTATATTCAATTATTTATAATCCTTGTCTTTGTCATTGTCGCCTATCTGTTGTTCAGTTTTGCCCGCCGGTCGGAGCAGAACCGCGTGTGGGTGGGCATGTCGAAGGAGACCGCCCACCAGCTGGGCACCCCCATCTCGTCGCTGATGGCCTGGACGGAGATCCTGCGTGAGAGCGAGGTGGATCCTACTATGGTGGATGAGATTGACAAGGATGTGAAACGCCTCGACACCATCGCGCAGCGTTTCTCGAAAATCGGTTCCGTACCCGAGCTGAAGGAAGAGAACCTGGTGGTGGTCATCCGCGATTTTACCTCCTATCTCCGTACCCGCATCTCCTCCAAAGTGAATATCATCTTCGATGCCGAAAACACACCCGACATCATCATCCCATTGAACCGCTATCTGTTTGAGTGGGTGATTGAGAACCTCTGCAAAAATTCGGTGGATGCGATGGACGGTTGCGGCACCATTACCATTGTGGTGGCACAGGACACTCGCCATGTGCATATCGACATCACCGATACGGGCAAGGGCATCCCGCCCAAGAAACAGAAAACCATCTTCAACCCGGGCTACACCTCCAAGAGTAGGGGCTGGGGACTCGGACTGACGCTTGCTCGCCGCATCATTAAAGAGTACCACAAGGGTAAGCTTTTCGTGAAAAATTCGGTAGTAGGGGAGGGCACCACCATGCGCATCACCCTCAATAAGCCCAAAACGAAATCTGCCATTTCCCACTGATTTTCTTCCAAAAACATCACCCCAAAATCCATCATTTTCTTTTATAAAATCATATCTTATTGATTATCAATTAGAAAAATTTTAAAATAATTGATTCATCGTAAAGATTTTCCATTTACTTTTGCAGTGTATTAGTTAACTACTACACTAAAGTATTCATTCATTCAAACACCTCAAAAAATGATACAGTTAAAAAATGTCACTTTTCATTATCCGCGCCGGAAACCCGTATTCGCGGATTTGAGTTTAGCGCTTGAGGGCAATCACATTTATGGTTTGTTAGGGAAGAATGGGGAAGGCAAGACCACGCTCATGAAATTGATGAGCGGTCTGCTTTTTGCGCAGGAAGGGTCGATAGAGACCTTGGGAGAAAAAGCCTATTTGAGAAAGCCTAAGATGCTGGAAGAGATTTACTTCCTTCCCGAGGAGATGTATGTCCCCTCTATCACCATTGAAAAATTCGAAATGGTTTATGCTCCTTTTTACCCGCGGTTCAGTGCTGAACAGTTCCACAAGTACATGGAAATGTTTGAAATTGTGGATTTTCAGCAGAACATGAAGAAAATGTCGCACGGACAGAAAAAGAAGGTGCTGATTGCGTTTGCGTTGGCCACCAACTGCGGCATCATTTTCATGGATGAGCCGTCCAACGGATTGGATATTCCCTCCAAGAGCATTTTCCGCAAGGTGATGACCTCCGCGGCGGATGAGCATCGGCAGATTATCATCTCCACGCATCAGGTGCGCGATTTGCACAGTCTGATCGACACGATTCTGATTTTGGACCACGGGGAGATTTTGCTCAACGCTTCGGTGGACCAGATTACCGAGAAGTTGAGATTCGGGGTCGTGGAGACGGAAGAAGAGGCTCAAGATGCATTGTACAAGGAAGATACGCTTCGGGGTATCTATACCGTATCGGAGAACACTGCCCACGAGGAGAGCAAAATGGACATCGAGTTGCTCTTCAATGCGGCTTTGTGCAATCGGGATAAAATCAAAGAAATTTTCTCACTTAAAAATTAAAGCACTATGAACGAATCGTTTTCATTTCATCGCATAGGACTGCTGACGAAAAACATATTCCTGCAAAATTGGAAGAAGGACCTTTGTATCTTCCTGTGCCTGATGGGTGGTTTGGCAATCTGGAGATGGCTTATTGCGATTGTGTTTACGGTAGGATATCCGGTTTCGCATTATATGCCTATCAATATAGCTGTTGCCGCTACGTTGCTTTGTCTGGCCAGTCTCACATTCAGAAGGTTGTCGAATCAATCCTCGGGCATCATGTACCTCACGTTGCCTGCCAGTACCCTCGAGAAGGTGGTGGTGACCATCCTGCAAGTACAAATTTATTATTTAGTGTTGTTGGTGCTTTCCGGGTTGGCTGGATATGCCCTATCCATCTGCCTGCTTGCCCTGACAGTCCCAGCCGTGCATGTTTCCGAGTTCATCAAATTGGTTGATTGGCGCGGATTTGGCTATCTTGTGCTCTTGCTCACCACCGGGACTTCCGCCATGCTGTTTGCTTCAGTATATTTCAAAAAACTGGCTATGTTGTGGAGCACCCTCATCGGTATTGCGGTGCTCTTTGTTGCCATCGCCATTGACATTGTCATCGCTCGATTTTCTGACGGAATGACGATGCGATTTTTGGAACTCTCATCCACTGCTCGTGATACAATGTATATCATTGTGATGTCTGTCGTCACGTTGTTCTTCTGGTTTATGACGTGGTTGAGATTAAGAGAAACGGAGGTATAATATGACATTCAAAGAAGAAAAGCCGATCTATTTGCAAATAGAGGATTACGTTTGCGAACAAATCTTGTCGGGCAAGTGGCCGCAGGGCGAGCGCCTGTGTTCGGTGCGGGAACTGGCTGCCCAGGTGGAAGTGAATCCTAACACGGTGCAGCGGGCCTATACGGAGCTTTCCGACAAGCAAGTCATCGAAAACAAGCGGGGCATCGGATTTTATGTGACCGCCAATGCTGTCGAACGGATTCAGGACGAGCACCGGCAATACATGCTGAGCCATCTGCTCCCCTCTGTTTTGAAAAAGGCCAAACTGCTGAATATCAGTAAGGAAGAAATTGTGTCCATTTGTCAAAACATTGAAAATCAATAGTTATGAAAAAATATACCAATAAAATCATGCTGGGCGCTATTGTCGCATTTTTCGTGATTGAAATCTTATTCTGGTGCCTGTTGGCGTAGAAGGCAACTTTTGTCTTTCATTAAAATTATGATGATGAAGAAAATAATCATTTTCGCATTGATGATAGGCCAGATTGTAGTTGGACTGGCGCAAAGGGGAACGCTTACCGGCCGTGTGGTGGATCCTGAGAAACAACAACCTGTGGTGTATGCCAGTGTGGGACTGCTCAAGGCAGCGGATTCATCGGTGGTCAACACTCAGATGACCGACAAGGATGGTCTTTTCACTTTTATAGGAGTACCTTCAGGGAAATATTTCCTTAAGATATTTTTTGTGGGTTATCAGGAATATATAAGTGAAGTGGTTGAGTTGGGGAAGAGTGACTATGACATGGGGACGATTGTGTTGAAACAGGAGGTGGAGATGCTGGGCATGATGGAGGTGGTGTACAAGAAGCCTCTGTTCGAGCAGAAGTTGGGCAAGACCATCATGAATGTGGAGTCGCATCCCGGTGCGGCGGGCGACAATGTGCTGGAGCTGCTGCGCAAGATGCCCGGTGTGGTGGTGGATAACAACGACAACATCACGCTGCAGGGCAAGTCGGGTGTGCTCATCCTCATCGACGACAAGGATCCGCATCTCAGCGGCGACGACCTCACCAACTTTCTGAAAAGCATGCCGTCGTCGATGGTCGACAGGGTGGAGGTGATGAAGAATCCCTCGGCACGGTACGATGCTGCTGGCACCTCGGGCATCATCAACCTCGTGACCAAGCACGACCGCTCCAACGGCATCAACGGCTCGGTGTGGGCCGGTGCCTCCTACAACGGTTCGTGGGGCACCAACGAGGGTTTCAACCTCACGGGGCGCGCGGGCAAATGGGTGCTCAACGGGAGCTATTATTATATGTATCAGAATTCGAAAAACGGCTACGACGGCGAGACCTGCTCCATCATACAGGGCGACACCATCCGACAGACCGCCAACGAACTGCCCGACGAGCTGTGGTGCGGCAAGTCGAATTTCGGCGCGCACGGCATCAACTTTGCCGCCGACTGCTACATCGACTCCGTGAACACCCTCAGCTTCTCCTACCGCGCCAACCTGTTCAACTCCAAATGGGGCTCCTCCTCCCACAACCGCATCTACTACAACAACGAAGTGATGACCTCCTTCATGAACAACTCCGAGTCGGTGTCGAACCACGGCAACCACCAGATCAACGTCAACTTCAAGCATGTTTTCGATACCCTCGGCACCGCCCTCTACGCCGATGCCACCTACTCGCTCGACCACAACAAGTCGATTTCCGACCGCGAGCAGCCCTTCTACTTCGGCGACTTCCTGACGCCCACGCAAAACAACAGCCACTACTACGGCGTGTCGCATCCCAGCCGGATGCATGTGGCCACGGCGAAACTTGACTTCGAGCACCCCTTCAACGACCGCCTTTCGCTGGAATGCGGGGTGAAGACCAGCTTTGTGAGAAATCGGAATAACAGTGTCAACTATCTGAATGATAGTTTGATGGAAAGCAAAAGCAACCATTTCATCTATACGGAAAACATTGCGGCAGCCTATATTCAGGCCAACTTCCAACCCGACCAGCTTGTGACAATACAGGCGGGTCTGCGCGCGGAGTACGCCCATGTGGTGGGCAACTTGGTGACCACCGGCGAGGTGAACAAGCAGGATTATGCCGACGTGTTCCCCTCCCTGCAAATCGACTACCAGCTGCCCAAGATGAACACGCTCTCCTTCGCCCTCCGCTCCCGCATCAGCCGTCCTGACTATCACGACCTCAATCCGTTTGTGGATATTGACGACAGCTACAACATGTCAACGGGCAACCCCTACCTGACCCCTGAATACACCTATTCGGCCACGGTGGATTACTCATGGCATTACATGTTGTTTGCCTCTGTGGGCTACAATTTTACGCGCGGTACCGTGAAGGACATGCTTTACACCGACAAGCTGACCAACATCAAGCTGAGCCGGCCGGAGAACATCGGCAAGATGCACGCCATGAACGCTTCGTTGTTCGCCAACATTCCGATTGGAAAGTGGTGGATGATGATGTGGAATGTGCATTATGCGCTGGGTCGCCAGACCTTCGAGTACGAAAACCGCACGGTGAGCAGTCTGGTGAGCGAGATGCAGTTGTTCACCATGCACACCTTCACCTTCTGCAAGCACTACTCCATCGAGGTGGCGGCATGGTGGATGCCGAAGTCGCGCGGCACGTTTGGCACCACCAAGGGCATTTTCTATGCATGGGGCGGCTTCAAGGCCTCCTTCTTCAAGGATGCGTTCACGGTGCGGTTGGGCGTGCAGGACATCTTCAACAACAATCAGTGGGTCAACAATTCCGTCTATCCTGACGGCACCTACTCGAATATGCGCTGGATGCACGAGTCGCGCGGCGTGAAGTTAGACCTTACCTATCGCTTTGGCAAGCAGAACATCCAGATGCGGCAACGCAAGGGCCACGACGACGAGTTCGACCGTATGGGCGGCGGCAGCAGCGGTGGCGGACAAGGCGGTGGACAGCCCGCTCAAAAGTAGCGAAACAAGGGCATTCGCCCGATACAAATTTTACCGTGCCAAACCTGTATTTTTTGACAAAAAAAATACAGGTTTTTGCATTTTTTTTGTAAAAGTTTAATTTTCAGGAAGAAAAAATATCAACGAAAATTTGTTGAAAAGAAATCTGATTTTTAGAACATCATTCAGACTTAAAAAACTATTTTCGTGATGCCTGCCTGATGCAAAATCTGGTAGTGCAAATTTCTGATAATTACTAATTTAACTCATGGACAGAATTTGATGCCCTGCATTGGAACACCCTAAAATTGCGATTAACGATTTTTAACAAATAACCCTATACCCTATCATGGAAGATACATTATCTCTCTTTGATTCATTCCAAATGACCGAGGAAACTATGCAGAAAAAGGAAAACAATCTGGTGGCGTTGCGCGGGAAGCAATTGAGCCAAATGTCCGCCAACGAAGCGGAGCCGAAAAACGGGAAGAAACGCCATAATGAAGAGGGAAATCTCTTCGCCGCTTTGGACGAAAGCGTGGAGCAGCCAGAGAGTGTGGAAGAGGCCCCGGCGGCGGTGGAAGAACCGGCACGTGTTTACACCAAGGAGGAGGTCTTCCAGGATGTGGTGGACTATTTCCACGGCGACCAGCTGGCCGCCAGCGTATGGGTGGACAAATATGCGTTGCGCAACGGTCAGGGTGAGCTGGTGGAGCATACCCCCGACGATATGCACCGCCGTCTGGCCCGCGAGTTCGCCCGCATCGAGAAAAAGTACAAGAACCCGATGAGCGAGGATTTGATTTTCAGCTTGATGCAGGACTTCAAATACATCGTTCCGCAAGGAAGCCCGATGGCCGGTATCGGCAACAACTACCAGGTGGTCTCCCTCTCCAACTGCTTCGTCATCGGCAACGGCGAGAATGCCGACTCTTACGGTGGTATTATGCAGATGGATGAGGAGCAGGTGCAGCTGATGAAACGCCGCGGCGGTGTCGGCCACGACCTTTCGGCCATCCGTCCCACGGGCAGCAACGTGCAGAATTGCGCGCTGACCTCCACGGGCATCGTCCCCTTCATGGAGCGCTATTCCAACTCCACCCGTGAGGTGGCGCAGGGCGGCCGTAGAGGTGCCCTCATGCTCACCATCTCCATCAAGCACCCCGATGCCGAAAAGTTCATCGACGCCAAGATGACCGAAGGCCGCATCACCGGTGCCAACGTCTCCGTGCGTATCGACGACAAGTTCATGCAGTGTGTCAAAAACGGCACGCCTTACACGCAGCAGTATCCCATCCACTCCGACACCCCCAAGGTGGTGCAGCAGGTGGACGCCGCGAAACTGTGGACCAAAATCGTCTATAACGCTTGGAAATCCGCTGAACCGGGTGTCCTCTTCTGGGACACCATCCACCGCGAGGCCGTGCCCGACTGCTATGCCTCCGATGGCTTCCTTACCGAATCCACTAACCCCTGCGGCGAAATTCCGCTTTGTCCTTACGATAGCTGCCGTCTGATAGCCATTAACCTGTACAGTTACGTAGATCAACCTTTTACGGACAAAGCGAGCTTCAACATGCCCCTCTTCAAACAGCACGTGGCTTACGCTCAGCGTATGATGGACGACATCATCGACCTCGAAATCGAGAAGGTGGATGCCATCCTCAAGAAGATCGACTCCGACCCGGAGCCCGACGACGTGAAACGTGTGGAGAGAGAGCTGTGGAAGAAGATACGCAACCAGTCGCTGAAGGGCCGCCGTACCGGTCTGGGGACCACCGCCGAGGGTGACATGCTCGCCGCCCTCGGCATCCGCTATGGCACCGACCACAGCAATGCCTTCTCCGCCGAGGTCCACAAGCAGCTGGCGCTCGCCGCCTACCGTTCGTCTGTCACCATGGCCAAAGAGCGTGGTGCCTTCCCCGTCTATAGCAGCGTCAAGGAGGCTAACAACCCCTTCATCCTGCGCGTGAAGGCTGCCGACGAGAAGCTCTATGAGGATATGGTGCGCTACGGCCGCCGCAACATCGCCCTGCTCACCATCGCCCCCACCGGCAGCGTGAGCATCTGCACCCAGACGACCTCCGGCATCGAACCCGCCTTCAACGTGGTGTACAAGCGTAGAAGAAAGGTCAACCCCAACGACATCGACAACCACCGCACCATCGTCAAGGATGTCAACGGCGACTCTTTCGAAGAGTATTTGGTGTTCCATCAGAAGTTCTTGAAATGGGCGGAGGTGAACGGCTACGATGTCAGCACCTTCTCCAGCATGAGCGATGACGAGATCAACAACATTGTGGCACAGTCGCCCTACTACAAGGCGATGGCCAACGACACCGACTACATCAAGAAGGTGGAGATGCAGGGTATGGTGCAGAAGTGGGTGGACCACTCCATCTCGGTCACCATCAACCTGCCGAAAGACACGACGCAGGAGATGGTGGGCGCGCTCTACCAGAAGGCGTGGGAGTGCGGCTGCAAGGGCATGACGGTCTATCGCGACGGTTCGCGCGATGGCGTGCTGGTGTCCACTTCCGAAAAACCGAAGGAGAAAGAGAAACCCGCCGTTAACTTGAAACGCCCCAAGGAGTTGCATGCCGAAGTGATCCGTTTCCGCAACAACAACGAGCCTTGGGTGGCGCTGGTGGGCTTGCGGGCCGACGGTACCCCCTATGAGGTCTTCACCGGCAAGAGCGATGAGGAACGAATGCCCATGCCGAAGAGTGTCACCCATGGCGTTATCATCAAGAACCGTTTTGAGGATGGTACCAAGAGCTACGACTTCAAGTATGAGGATTGCGACGGATATCCCATCATTATCAGCGGGTTGAACCGCTGCTTCAATCCAGAGTTCTGGAACTATGCCAAGATGATTTCCGCTATGTTGCGCCACGGCATCCCGATTGAGAATGTATGCGACATCGTCGGCGGGCTCAACTTCCGCGAGGAGACCATCAACTCATGGAAGAACGGCGTCATCCGCGCCCTCAAGAAGTTCATCAAGGACGGCACCAAGGCCAAGGGCGTGATTTGTCCCCACTGCGGTGCCGAGAACACCATGGAGTTCAAGGAGGGCTGCCTGGTATGCACCAACTGCTCCTACTCCAAGTGCGGTGGCTGATAATCCGATAGTAGAATGATGATCTTCCCTGCCATGCATTTTAATGGCAGGGAATTTTTTTAATTATTTTATTCAAAATATTGTCAATAATATTGAAAATTTAGTATTTTTGCAAAAAAAATAAAGAGGCGGATTGTGAAAGATTATCTTTATAAATTACACAAAATGAAGTTGTTTTCGTTGAAAGATGTGACTTTAATCACAAATAACGAAAACACCGCAAAATCGATGCTTTCAGCAGGCATTAGAAATGGAACAATATGTCGTATTAAAACTAATTTGTACGCTGTTACGGACTTGGCCACTTTGAAATGTGCAGCCAACAAATATGAGATTGCTTCCCATATTACTGAAAATGCTTGCCTGGCCTACCACTCTGCAATGGAGTATCATGGATTGGGGCATCAGATTTTCAATGAGGTGAGTGTAATGGCTGAGGCCTCTTTTCGGACTTTCGAATTTGAAGGGATGACCTATATTCGTCGTCAGCCTACCATAACAGATGGTATTGAGCAACCTTTGATGAATACTATGGTCAGAGTGACTGATTTGGAGCGTACGGTTATCGACTGTATTGACAGAATTAAATATGCTGGAGGAATTGAGGAGTTGCTGAATAACTTGTCTGCTATATCTTATCTGGATGAGGGTAAGCTGCAGCATTATCTGGAAAAATATGGCAAGGCCACTTTGTACCAAAAGACGGGTTTTTTGTTGTCATTACTGAAAAATCAGATGCATATTTCTGCGAGCTTCTTTCGCTTTTGCAAAGCTAATATAGGACGAAGCACTCGATATTTGACTGATTCGCTTGATCCCTCCATTTATGAGGCAGACTGGAGGCTCTGTTTTCCGGCGAATCTGGCGGTTTTATTAGGAAAAGGAGGCGCTGATGTTTAGTCGTTATGATATTGATAATCTTTCGGTTGAATTGAACTTCATCCGGGACAACATGGAGAAAGTGGTGAGGTTATGCTCCATTTTAGAATTCATCAATTCGGATGCGATGCTATCAGAATTGATGTCTCTAAAAGGTGGTACAGCTATCAATTTGCTCGTAATGCCCATCCCAAGGTTGTCGGTTGATATTGATTTGGATTTTACCGAGAATTGCGACAGGCTTTCTATGCTTCGAAAGAGAAAAAATATTGCTGATAAACTTCACGCATTTTTGTTTCGCAACGGTTACCGTTTGATGCCTCGCAGCAAGTCTCCTTTCTCCGTGGACTCGTGGGTATTTCAATATACCAATGTTTTAGGGAATTTGGATAATATTAAAATTGAGATTAACTACTCTCTGCGTTGTCATTTATTCCCCATGGAGTTTCGGCCTATTCTATTGTCGCCTTTCTCAAATGTTGAAGTGAGAAGCTTGGCGTTAGTGGAATTATATGCTTCCAAAATCAAAGCATTGTTTGAACGAGGTGCTGCCCGGGATTTGTTTGACGTACACAATATGATAACGGCTCATATCATTGACGATGCGCAGCAATCGCTTTTGCGGAAAGGGATAGTTTTTTATAAGACTGTCGGGGGAAGCGCAGAACTTCCCGTAGAGTTTTCGTTGAAATCAATAGAAAACATACAATTCAAACAGATACGGTCCACTTTGTTGCCTGTCTTGAAGAAGGGAACATTTTATGATTTAGATAGGGTAAAACAAGAGGTGTGTGATTATTTGCAAGATTTGATGAAATTGTCTGAAAATGAGCTCCTATTCATAGAACGGTTTAATGTCAATGAATATCACCCCGAACTGCTATTTGAAGATGAGAATATTGTAGAACGTATTCAGAATCACCCTATGGCTATTTGGAAAACGCAAAAATCGATGAATAAATGAAAATCATGAAAAATATCATTCCAGTACTATTTTGTCTCCTTCTGTCCCAAATTCCTTCCGCCTCCGCGCAGGTGGCCGACACGTTGTCTGCGCGCACCGACACGTTGGTTCCGCAACGCTGGGCCCACAAGCTCTCCCGTCAGGAGATGATACCCCGCTTCACCGCCACCGTGTTGGGACGCTACGAATACAACACCCAGCAGAACCTACACCACTTCGAGTTGCGCCACACCCGTATCGGCGTGTCGGGCGACCTTCACAGCATGTTCTCTTACATGGCGCTGGTGGATTTGACCTACGGCGGCAAGTTCTCGCCCGTGGCCATCTTCGCCAAGTTCAAACCCGTGAAAGGGCTGTCGTTCCTCATCGGCTACGACAAGATGCCCTTCAGCAACGAGAACCTGCTCTCGCCGTGGCAGTACTACTTCTCCGACAAATCGTTCCTCACCCAGCGGCTCACCGCGTGGAGCGATGTGGGCGGGGTGGTGGAGTACCGCTGGGACGAGACCGTGCCCTTCTCCATCAAGGCGGGTGTGTTCAACAGCGGCGGCTTCAGCAAGCAGATGCAGTTCCAGAAATCGCTCAACTACGTGGCCCGCGGCGCATTCCGCTTCTTCAAGGGCTTCGAACTCACCCTCAACTATGCGGCGGTGAAGTACGAGACGGTGCGGATGCACAATTTCGATGTGGGACTGATGTACGATTACGGCGGACTGCACCTCGATGCGGAGTACATCTATAAGGCCTACTCCGACAAGAGTTTCCAGCCCACGCACGCCTTTGAGGGCTTCGCCTGCTACACCTTCCGCATCGGCCGTCCGTGGCTCGACGACATCTCGCTGGCGCTGCGCTACGATGCCATCACGCCCAACTGTAACGGTATGCTTCCAGACTCGGGCGATTACGAGTGGAGCGACTACCGGCAGCGCATCACTGCCGGCTTCACCATGTACTTCATTAGCCGTCCGGTGCGCACAGGCATCCGGATCAACTACGAGAAGTTCTTCGTCCACGCCGGCTCCCCTTACAAAGACGACCGCCTGATACTGGAGCTGATTGTGCACTACTGAGAGTGGGGGAGTATATGAGGATGGGATGAAAAGATGAAGGGATGAAAAGATGAAATGTGTGGGTGTAGAGACGTTGCGCGCAACGTCTCTACAATCACCTCCACCTTCAACAAATCAACGCATCAACGAATAAACACATCAACTCTCCGGTTCGAATCCCTCGAAATACCAGCCGGATTAGTCTCGTCCTTATGCTCTATCCTTCAAACACTTCCCCAGCAGTCCGAGCAGCTGTTGCCAGCTGCCTTCAATCACCTGTGCCCGCTGGCTCGGTATGGACAGCCAAAATTCCGTTTTTGGGAGGATTTTCTTCCAAATTAATGCTGTTGAGAGCAGTTTTTCTCCAGTGAAATGTGCAAAAATGTGTCAATAGAAGGGGCGGCGCAAAAATTTTTTTATCCTTTGTAAAATTTTGATATAAAATAGTTTGCTGCGTTGGGTCTTTTAATAAAATGTGTCAATGGAGAGGGGAATTAGAAATATGTGAAAAATCAGCGGTTAAAAGTCATAATTTTGTTTGTCCAACCATAAAAAATCTATGACTATGAAAAAAATGTATCTATTTTCGGCTGTTAACATCCCTATTTCAACATGCCGGCACGTTCGTTGTATACGGGCATGGATAACTCGGGGCTTCCCCGTTGGCTGAACATCCCGGCGCAGTTTGTCTTGCGCGACAGCACCACCCGCCTGTTCACCTTTAACGGCGTGTTTTTCAGCCAGCAGCAAGTATATAAGAACCAGTAAATAATAAAAAATTATCATGAAATTATGAAAAAATTGTTTTTATTATTGACACTTCTGTGCATTTTATTTTCAGCACAAGCCCAATTGAAGATTTCCACATATGGGAACGTTGGTATTGGGACTACTACGCCCCAATATAAATTTGACTTGAATATTGGTACTGTTGACACTTTCCGCATTCATACATGGACTAATACTTATATTGATCAGTCAGGGGCATACGGTTCACTTTGTTTTCGGCCTGAAATGGACTATTATTTACAGTTAGGGACAAGCCAAAAGAAAGTGGGACAGATTTGGGCGTTCGAAATAAGGGGCTTATGGGAAATAGAGTACTCCGATTCCCGAATGAAGGAAAATATTCGCCCTATTGAAAATGCTCTGCAGCGTATTTGTCAAGTGGAAGGGGTACAATATACAATGAAGAGTGAAAATTTTGAGGAGATTCCAGAAGAAAAAAGAGAAGAATTCACCCATAATGAGTACGGGGTTATTGCCCAAAACTTGCAGGGAATCTTCCCTGAATTAGTGGTCCCTGATGAAGATGGCAATTATGGAGTAAAATACACGCGTTTCATCCCCATAATGGTAGAGGCCATCAAAGAGCAGCAAAATATGATTGACAGCCTGCAACAAAAACTAATAGAGGAACGTTCTTTATTAATGGAAAGCATCCATGAATTGCAAAATGAGATTTCGCTACAGCAAGAAATGCCGAACAACAATTTTAACACAATGCCACAAGGAGCGGGCGACATGCTTCGTGTATTCCAAAACAGCCCCAATCCTTTCACAGAAGCTACCATCATACACTGTTATGTTCCAGAAGACTTTCAGAATGTGCAGTTATGCGTTTACGATATGCAGGGTGTCAGGCAAAAATGCATCCCTGTGTCAGGCCGCCAACACACAGAAGTGCAAATCAGTGCGGAGGAGTTGCCTGCTGGAATTTATTCGTACCTGCTCATGGGCAACGGGCAACTTAGCGATGCAAAGCTGATGATATTGACAAAATAGTATAACCTGAAAAAAATCCTTATGAAAACAAGAAAAACAGCATTCATATTGGCGGTGTCCATCCTTTTGTTCGCTGCCTGCGAGAAGGACCCCATTCCTACGCCTTCGAAACCTAACAACCCCATTAATCAAGAGACCATCGATTTTAAAGAATGCGCAGGCAAGTACCTTATTAGCACATCGTTGCATCACAATGACACCTTGGTGGTATCTATCGTTGATGAAATGGATTCAACCTTACATCTGGATTCCTATAAGGTTTATCGATTAACCGAAGATGTCACCTGCCATGCTGACGGAACTTTCGATTACTATGGTTTAGATTGGGAAGGGATTAATGTCTGCAACATTATCACTGGATATTTCTACGCACAAGATAGTGTGTATTTCAAGTGGGGCAGGTGGGGAAGCTGTTTTTGGCTTGAAGATGAATTCTATGGTGTTAGGATTGTTGACAGCTGTAATGTTTCAAATGATGTAAGGGGGCTATGAAAGACAGATTTCCAATATATATCCTTTTAATGGCAGTGCTTGTTACGACACATGCCCAACAGCCCCAAAACGACCCGAACTGGCAAACGGTTTTTGAGGACAATTTCAGCTCGTTTGACGACAACCGTTGGTATAAAGAGCATCTGATCAAGTCAGCAGATGGGGAAGGAGAGGATCCCGGCTACTATCTCCCGCAAAATGTGAATAATGTGGCCGGGAAGTTAGTGTTGACAGTAAAACGCGACACTCTTTGGCATAGTACTGAATGTCATTATTTTGATACATTGGCAGGGTACCACTATTTTTCCTCTGCAAGTGTCGTTTCTCAGGATCGATATCGGTATGGCTATTACGAGATTCGGGCGAAACTGCCTGTTAGTGATGGCTATTGGCCAGCATTCTGGTTTTGGGCGCAAGATGATACCTCAGCTAATTGCTGGTACAATGAACTTGATGTTGTTGAAGGACAAGGGTGTTACCCCGATTCTTTGTATGCAAACGTGCATTGGGACTTTACTTATCCGTTTGAAGGAGACCATCATTCTCCGTATGTGCATCAAACGGACCCCACCAACTACCACTGGTATGGTATAGAATGGGACAGCTTGTATGTGCGATGGTACTATGACAGGGAACTTTTCCATATAGAGAGGAACAACTGGGGTGGCGAAGGCATACAGCATGGCATGCACCTCATTTTAAGTGTGAGTCTCAATCCTTATGGCTCTCCATACAACAATATTTCTGCCAATACCATTTTCCCAAACTACATGTATGTTGATCAGGCAAATGCCTATCGGCTGATATGCGATTGCAACACCCAAGTCTATGATATACTTGATTTTTCAACATATTCGTATGGTGTGAAGAAAAAAATCACGTTAAGCGGGGCGACAACATTGCCTACAGGCAGTGATATCTGCCTCAGGGCTGTCCAATACATTGAACTTACTAATGGCTTTGAGGTTCCGATAGGCACCGCATTTTATGCTGATGTCAATCCCTGTCCATAGATTGTGATGAAGGGCGATGAACAAGACTATTTGATATGTTTCACATTATAGTAGAGACGTTGCGCGCAACGTCTCTACCTTCAACAAATAAACGAATCAACAAATTAACAACCTGGTTCGAATCCCTCGAAATACCAGCCGGATTAGTCTTGTCCTTATGCCCTTTCCTTCAAGCATTTCACCAGCAGTTCGAGCAGCTGCTGCCAGGTGCCTTCAATCACTTGCGCGCGCTGGCGCGGGATGGACAGCCAAAATTCCGTTTTTGGGGGGATTTTCTTCCAAATTAATGCTGTTGAGAGCAGTTTTTCTCCAGTGAAATGTGCAAAAATGTGTCAATGGAGAGGGGAATTAGAAATATGTGAAAAATCAGCGGTAAAAAGTCATAATTTTGTTTGTCCAACCATAAAAAATCTATGACTATGAGCAAAATGTATCTATTTTCGGCTGTTAACATCCCTATTTCAACATGCCGGCGCGTTCGCTGTACACGGGCATGGACGACTCGGGGCTTCCCCGTTGGCTGAACATCCCGGCGCAGTTTGTATTGCGCGACAGCACCACCCGCCTGTTCACCTTCACGGGCGTGTTTTTCAGTCAGCAGCAGGTGTATAAGAATCAGTAGGAATTCAACAAATAAACGATTCAACAATTCAACAAAACCATACCATCATGAAACCACAAACCCCTTTCAAAAGCCTCCTTCTCCTCGTGCTGCTGGTAGCGGCGGGGGGATTAGGCCAGCAAGCAAAGGCGCAGGAGGACACCTGCGCGGTGAACGTTATCCACACCTACATGAACGGAGTCCCCATTCCGTGGGACAGTGTGGAGGTGTATGTGCAGTCTGGTCCTTATGGATATCAATATGGAATTTTTACATTGTACTGGCCAGATACCATTCTTTCCAATTGTGTCACAGGCATTCAGGACTTTACCCCTCCTGCTGCATTTTCGTTGTCGCAGAGTTTTCCCAATCCCTGCCAAGGAGAAAGCCAGTTAAAGCTGTCCATCTCGGAGACGGGGAATGTGAATCTGCGAGTGGTGGACTTGCAGGGGCGGCTTTGCTGCCAGCGGACCGAGATGCTGCCGGCAGGCGAGCACCAGCTGGCTCTGACACTTCCCCATAGCGGAATGTATTTCGTACAGGCCGAAGGTCGGAAGGGAAGGAATATCTGCAAAGTACTTTGCACAGAGGGAATGGGTGGTTCATGCAGCATTAATGTAAGCTCGACGGCCTTGGATGTGGTGGAGAAAGCCGAACGCGGTGGTGAGGGGTTGTTCAATATGACCGACAAGATAAGGATCACGGCACATATCACACATAACGGTGTTGCCTTGTCCAGAAGCAGGGTGGTGAATTCCACTTTTGACGATTGGGTGTATGTAAGTGATTCCCTCTATCAAAATGGTTCTGTTAACATCCATTTTTGGGATAATGATGGTTGTGAGGATTTCTCGCTGTCAGGACAGACCTTCAACATTTTACTTGACAATCAGGCATGCCAGCCATTTATGGACTATCCTATAGGAGAAAGCATTGTCTTTTATGACTCGACATTCTATGCCACTCCCAGCATTCATTCCAGCCAGTTGTCATGGTGTTTCGATGGCTGGTATAAATACCGCTATTATCCTGGACTTGACCATATGGTGTGCATCTGCAACATGAATGAAACATTGCCCCCTGTGGATTTGGAGGTGCTAGACAATTCGATATACGATAGTTACTATGTGCTTGCACTGACCATACATTCCTGCATTGTTGCACATATTAGTCAGTACTATCCTTTCATGGGGACATATAATGGCGAATTAATGGTTAAGGAGGAATAATTATGGGAAATAGGTTTGATTTTTTAAGAAAAAGTATGTGTGTTTTATTCACACTATTAGCGACAATAGCAAGTTTCACTTCATGCAAAGACAAATCTTGCTATTATGGCGACCAAGAATATAATTCCAATACAAAGCAGTGCGAGTGTGTGCAGATGATGGACATTGACAATGTTCCCGCACTCAAGCACGACGACTACAACACTGTGCTTGCTGTCAATCAAAACTTCTACTATGCTTCCGTTGACAACAAGGATTATCCCTACTACTCGCATGAAGGTGACACCATCATGTTTTACGGGAATGTTGGCCGCATGGAGTATTCATACCCGGACAGCTCGTGGGTGCGTCTCACCTTCTTTGACACAAGTGGA
>JAGCUN010000014.1 GCA_017962845.1 Bacteroidales bacterium
AATTGAAAATTGAAAATTGAAAATTAAGAGTTAAGAAGTTAAGAAGTTAAGAAGTTGAGAGTTAAAAGTTTTTAGCGATGAGTGTTTTTCAGATTATTTCGTTGTGTGCATTGGCCGTGTGTTTCGGGCTGATGATGTGGCATTTTGTAAGAATCATCCGGTTGGGGAAACCGAAGGATTTGTCGGAGAAGAGTGGTGATGTGACCAAAGGTGTGGTGTATGCCAACACGGTGGCGATGTCGCCCACCCACAAGGAGTCGGCCTACCTGCATCTGCCCACCTACGCCGCCGGCATCATCTTCCACTGCGGCATTTTTCTCTCCATACTTCTCTACTTCCTTTCCCTCTTCAATCTCAACGTCTGGTACCCCGAATGGCTGAACATGCTCCTCGCCATTGGCCTGTGCGTGTCTGCCTGCTGCGGAACAACACTGATTATCAAGAGATTGAGCAGCAAAAACCTCAGCAGTCTCTCCAACATTGACGACTACCTTTCGAACATGTTCACCACCTTGTTCCAGTGCGCGACCATCATCTTCCTTTTGACGGAAGGCATGAACGACACCTGGCATGCGGTGTATTACATCATGGTAAGTGTGTTGTTGTTGTACATGCCGTTGGGCAAGCTGAAACACGTACTTTACTATTTCTCAGCACGTTATCACCTCGGCTTCTTCTACGGCTGGCGCAATGTATGGCCGCCGAAAGTGGAGGAGTGAGAATGAACAATGAACAATGATCATTAAACGTTAAAGGCGGGAGATTCAGAAAGCGCACCTGCGCCCCCCCCCTTCATCTTTTCATCCTTTCATCTCTTCATCCTTTCCTCGCATCCTCGCATCCTCACATAACCGTATTTCAATACCTCGGATGATGTAGGGCGATGGTGCTCTGCACATATTCGCGGTCGAGGTGCGTGTAAATCTCTGTGGTAGTGATACTTTCGTGCCCTAACATCTCCTGTACGGCACGCAGGTCGGCGCCGCCTTCAACGAGGTGGGTGGCGAAGGAGTGACGAAAGGTGTGGGGACTGATTTCCTTTGTGATGCCGGCTTTTTCGGCCAGTTCTTTCACGATGTGGAACACCATGACACGGCTGAGACGGCCGCCCCGGCGGTTCAAAAACACGATGTCGGCATCTCCCTTCTTGATTTTCAATGACATCCGATACCCTTCCACATACAGGCGGATGGCTTTCTGGGCGGTGGAACCGATGGGCACGATACGCTCTTTGTTGCCTTTTCCAATCACCCGGATGTAGCCCTCATCGAAAAAAAGGCAAGACAGTTGGAGGGTAATGAGTTCGCTGACACGGAGTCCGCAGCTGTACAGCACCTCAATCATAGCGCGGTTGCGATGCCCTTCGGGCAGACTGAGGTCCACCGCATTGATGATGGCCTCCACTTCGGGCACGCTTAGCACAGTAGGCAGTTTGCGGGCGAGCTTGGGCGTGTCGATGAGCTGGGCGGGGTTGGTCTCCAGCGTGCCTTCCAGCACTAGGAAACGATAGAAGGCTCGTACCCCCGACAAGATACGCGCCTGAGAGGTGGCCTTGACCTCCTGATCCTTCTGCAAGTATTTTGCAAAATCCTGCAAATCAGATATTTCCACATTTTCCAACTTCTTTTCTCCCAAAAATTCATCCAACAAACCCACATCATGGAGGTAAGCCTCAGCGGTTTTCACCGAGAGGGATTTCTCTAAAATCAAGTATTGACGGAAGCGTTCTACAGGAGATTTTTTCATAAAATGCGGAGGAGGAAGTTATGATTAGAAAAACGATTGCGCTGGGGGAATATTGCCACGGAGGGAGAAAAATTATCTTACGAAAAACTGAGCAAACGGCATTCAATCGCCATTTTTGTTGTATTTTTGCACCTTCTAATCGAAAGTCACCATGAAGAAACTCTTTATTGAAACTTACGGCTGCCAGATGAACGTGGCAGACAGCGAGGTGGTGGCCTCCATCTTGTCGGACGAATACGAGATGACGGAAGAGGAGCGCACCGCCGACCTGATCCTCATCAACACCTGCTCGGTGCGCGACAATGCGGAGCAGCGCATCCACCGGCGGCTGCGCGAACTCGGTGCCATCAAGCGGGGTCGGCCGGGGATGCTCATCGGATTGCTCGGCTGCATGGCTGAACGCCTGAAGGACAAATTGTTGCAAGAAGAGCCCGCCCTTGACCTCATCGCCGGTCCGGACGCTTACCGCACGCTGCCCGAACTCATCCACAGGGCCGCCGAAGGCGAGGAGGCCTACAACGTGACCCTGTCGCGTGAGGAGACCTACGACGACATCATGCCCACCCGCTACGCTGCCAACGGCGTGTCGGGGTTCATCTCCATCATGCGGGGCTGCGACAACTTCTGTTCCTACTGCGTGGTGCCCTTCACACGGGGCCGCGAGCGCAGCCGCAACCCGCAGACCATCCTGTCGGAAGCCAAGCAACTGCTCGCCGACGGCTACAAGGAGGTGACGTTGCTGGGGCAGAATGTCAACTCGTACCGCTACGAGACCGCCGACGGCACGGTTACCTTCGCCGACCTGATGGAACTGGTGGCACAGCTCTCCCCCACCCTGCGGGTACGTTTCGCCACCTCCCATCCCAAAGATATCTCCGATGAACTACTGCACGTGATGGCACGCTATCCGAACATCTGCAAATACATCCACCTGCCTGTACAGGCCGGCAGCACCTCCATGCTGCAACGGATGCACCGTGTATATAGCCGCGAGCAGTATCTGGAGCGCATCGCCGCCATCCGGCGCATCCTTCCCGACTGCGCCATCGCCACCGACATCATCGCCGGCTTCTGCGGTGAGACAGAAGAGGAGCACCAGGCCACCCTCTCGATCATGAAAGAGGTGGGCTACTCGGCCGCCTACATGTTCAAATACTCGGTGCGCGACAACACCTACGCCGCCACGCACTATCCCGATGACGTGCCCGACGAGCTGAAAACCAAAAGGTTGGAAGAAATCATCGAGCTGCAACAGTCACTCTCGCTCGCCAGCAACGAGCAGGATGTGGGCAAGACCGTGGAAGTGCTGGTGGAAGGCACCTCCAAACGGTCGGAAGAACAGCTCTTTGGACGGACCAGCCAGAACAAGGTGGTCATCTTTCCCCGTGGCAACCACCAGAAAGGCGACTATGTGATGGTGACCATTCAATCCTGCACCGCCGCCACCCTGATCGGCACCGAAGCGTCATCCTCCACCAAGCCATAAAACACTATGAGAAAAGTAGTTCTGCTGATTTTGGGGTTGATGATAGGTGCAACGGCTGCATCGGCGCAGAGTTTCACCCTCACGGTGCTGGGCGACGGCATTCAGGCCGATTCCCTTCATCTTCAATCTATTAAAAGAGTAAAAATCAAGGACGAAAACCGCTTTTTGGAAGGCGAAATCCTTTACAAAGACGTGGCCGCCGCCGCTTTTTCACCGAAAACCGTTTTCACGATTAAGAAGGGACTATCGGCAGGCTACTACCGCGTGATGGGCGACACCACCCTGCTGTTTGAACTGCTGATTTCTGACAAAAAGAAACAGAAAATCACCGTAAACCTTTCACCAAACGGCGCCCCGCGATTTGAGGGCAGCGACGAAAACAACCGCTATCAGGAGTATAGGTTGGCGAAAAGCCGGCTGGAGTACAGCATGGACTCGCTGAACCAGATTTTCCAGAGCGCACGGAACAGTATGCCGCAGTACATGTTGCAGGACTTGGCTCTGCGTCTGAACGAGCAGGCCAATAGGCTGATCGGCAACTATGAAAGCTTCTGTCAGCAGGTAATGGACGAGCTGCCGACATCGCTGCTGGCCTCCATCATCCGCTCCGAGGCACCGCTGCCGCAACCGCCGGCGGACATCAACACCAACGAGAAATACCTTGCTTACAGCGCGTTGCACGCCTTCGATAACTTCCCACTGGAGGATGGCAGGATGTGTACCACCCCGATGGCCATGAACCGCATAATCGAGGTCTGCTACAACCTTTTTTACCTCCCTCCCACCCAATCGCCCGCGATTGCCGACACGCTGCTGACACGCTGGCAGGCCAACGCCGACAACTACCATGCCTTCTTCACCGTGATGGAGACCGCCTTTGGCACCATCGGTGTTTCATTCTGGACGGAAGAAATATACCTGGTCATGCTGCGAAACGCATTGGCCTACCCACAGTTGGAGGAACGGCGGAAAAACTACTACCAGCAGGTGTACGAGCTGCAGAGCAAGAACCTGCCCGGTGCACAGCTGCCCGACATCCCCATCCTGTGGGGCGACGACACCCGTTCAGGACTGCAAAGCGTTGACGCAGAATACACCTTGTTGTACCTGCATAACCCCGACTGTCACACCTGCACGGCGGTACGTGAGGAGCTGAGCCGGAACCCAGAACTCACACAGGCGGTGAACAGCGGCAAGCTGAAAGTTGTCACCCTCTATTTCGAGAACGACGAGGCGCTTTGGCGACGTTACCTCAACACGAAGGCCAACCCGCAGTGGTTGCACGGCTGGGACTACCAGGGCAAAATCGAAAGCGAGCAGCTGTTCGACCTCCGCGCCATCCCCGTCATTTTCCTTTTGGACAAAGACAAAAAGGTAATCGTGAAAAACCTCCCCCACTACGATGTTTCCAATGCTCTGAAGCATTACCACATTATTCCCTGACATCTTTCAAAATGTAGTTGGAAATTCCGCAAAAAAATCGTACTTTTGCAAATTCTTTCCAACACAACATGAAAAGGTTTTTTGTACTGTTTTTCATCTCTGTTATCATCCTGCCAGAAATCTTCGCGCAAGGCTTCTCGCTCGTCATCAACTGTCAGGGCATCAAAGCGGATTCCATTCATTTACAGCAATTTGATGGGAAGAAAGATTTCAACAATGTGCTGTCGGTAGTCTTCGCAGAGAAAGCAACGTTGAAGCAGAAAGCCGCTTTGCCAGCGGGCTACTATTCGGTGGCAGCCGACACAAACTACCTTTTCTCCCTGCTGATTTCGGAAGAAAAGAAACAGAGCATTACGGCCAATGTAAGATTCGGCAGTACAGTGGAGTTTACGGGGAGTGATGAGAACCAGGCGGTATGGAAATACGAGCATCGCATGGCCCTGTATGGTGCAGCGCACAACGCTCTTTATCAGCAGTATGCTGACGCACAGAAAACGATGCCCGAATATATGTTGCAGACGCTTGTCGAGCGGTTACAAGCACAGGACGCCCAAATTACCGAAAAGGAAGCGGCCTACAAGGACAGTGTGGCACAGGCATTTGCAGGAACGCTCCTCGCCTCTATCGCGCAGTTCGACCAAGAGTTGCCACCCGCGCCGCAGCATTACTACCAGAACCGCACCCTCCTGCGGCAATACTACTGTCAGCACTGTTTCGACTACTACCCCTTCAACGACCCGCGCATGGCCACCACTCCCATGACCACCCAGCGCATGCGCGAATTTTGCGCGAATGTGCTGTACCTTTCGCCAACAGATGCTGCACAAGCGGTGGAAGACCTGCTCACAAAGGCACAAGTCAATGCCAGCACGTACCACTTCTTTTTCGACTGGCTATCCAAGACCTTCGGCTCGCAGGGAACGCCTTTCTACAACGAGTCTCTCTATCTCGCAATGCTTGACAATGCTCTGAAATATAATTCTTTAGATAACGCTCATCATGTAAAATGCGAAACTGAACACAAGCTGCACACGTTGAACATGGAAGGCACCACCATCAACAACTTCAAGGTGCAATGGGCTGATGGCACCCGCGGCACGCTGCACGATGTGGAGGCCGAGTACCTGCTGGTTTATTTCCAAAATCCCGAATGCCCGGAATGCACCATGATTCGCGGTTTCCTGGCAGAAAACGAAGAGCTGAACAAAGCCATCGCCAGCGGGCGGCTGAAAGTGGTCACCATCTATTTTGAAGATGATGAAGAATTGTGGAAACGCTATATCGCCAACGAGGCGAAAGCGGAGTACATGCACGGCTGGGACTATAGTGGTGAGATTGACAAAAACACCCTGTTCGACCTGCGCGCCATCCCCTACATGTTCCTCGTCGATAAAGACAAGAAAATCATCAAGAAAGACCTTCTTTACAACGAAGTGTCTGATTATCTGAAATATTTCCACATTATTGATTAAAAAAAAAGATAATGAATACCAACGAAGAATTTGACCTCATCGGCGCACAATGCCTCGACATTTTTTCCAAAAAAGCCATGGACTATGGCACGGCTTGGCGCATCTTGAGAACCCCATCGCTGACCGACCAGATTTATATCAAAGCACAGAGAATCAGAAGTATAGAGCAGAAAGGTGTGTCCAAGGTACACGAAGGGGTATGGCCCGAATATATCGGCATTGTAAACTACTCAGTGATGGCGCTCATCCAGTTGGAAGTGGGCGTGGCCAACACGATGGAGGAGCTGATGCCTGCCGAAGAGGCCATCGCCCTGTTCAAGAAATACCTTCAGAATGCCAAGGATCTGATGGGCAACAAAAACCACGACTACGATGAGGCGTGGCGGAAGATGCGGCGCAGTTCGCTGACCGACATTATTTTAATGAAATTATTAAGAATCAAACAGATAGAAGACCACGACGGCAAGACCGTTATCTCCGAAGGCTTGGATGCCAACTATTACGACATCATCAATTACGCCATGTTTGCTCTCATCAAATTGCACGAAAGTGCCGAATCAAACGAATAAAAATCATTTCCCATGAATTCCAATAAAGAACCTATCATCCTCATCATTTTACGCATTTTTTTAGGATGCGTCTTTATTTTTTCTGGTCTTACGAAAGCCTTCGATCCCGTAGCCACCTCCTATACGTTCGATGACTATTTCTTCTCCTTTCACATGTCTTTCTTCCAGATTTTCAGCACATTCGCAGCTTTTGTCATGCCGATGATTGAATTCCTGTTAGGCGTGATGATGCTGACCAAAATTCAAATCCGACTCACCTCAGTACTTTATTTGGTGATGATGGTGTTTTTCCTGTTGCTGACGGCATGGCTCGCCCTCGCCGAACATTTGGAAACCCACTATGGCTACCAGCTGAATGTGGTGAAAGACTGCGGCTGCTTCGGTACAGCGGTGAAACTCACCAACTTCCACACATTCCTCAAAAATGTCGTCATCATCATTCCTACCATCATCATCTTCCTTTATCGCAAACGCATTCCCGAGACTCGTCTGACCGGCTTGGGCAAAGTGGTGGTAGTGGCAATATGCTGTCTCGGCTGTCTCTCGCTCGAAGCCCATTACTACCGTCACCTTCCTGCCAGCGACACCAAGCTGGGCGTGAAAATCCACAACATGCTCTCCAAAGATGACTACAACACATGGACGGTTGGTACCGATTTGACCATTAACTACATTGATACGGCCCTTATCACCAAGTCGGTGTATGTGTACAAGGATACGGTCACGGGTGAAACCGTAGAGATTACCGAAGAGGAGCTGGCTGAGCTGCCCGACGACAGTCCCATTTACGAGATGGAGTATGTGACCGACAAGACCGACACTTTGCAGAAGTTCGGGCGTGCGGAGAATTACAACTTCACCATGGAGGATGCGCAGAGCAACGACCTGAAACCCTCGCTCATCAGTCACGATAACGACCGTCCGCTCTATCTGCTCTGCATGTACGACCTCGACCAGGTGGACAGCGACGGGCTGAACAGCGAAGATCTTCAAAAGATTATCAGTTACTGCAAAGACAACCAGTGTGATTTTTACGGTCTGACCAACACGCCGAGAGTGGAGATTGACAAGTTTGTGAAAGACAACAAAATCGGCTTCGACATTCTCTGCTGCAGCTACTTCGACCCCGCCAAAGGACCTTATTTCGTGCGCGACGCCATCCATGCCAACCCTGGCATCGTGAGGATTGAAAAAGGTGTGATTACGGGCAAGTGGGCTTGGCGTGATTTTGATGAAGTACTGGAAAAATAATTTTCAAACACAACTTTTACTCACATGACTCATCACGAACAGACTGAAGCGGCACGCAAATTCATCCGTAACTGGCAAGGCACCGGCTACGAGAGGGGGAACACTCCAAAGTTTTGGATTGACCTCCTCACCAATGTATTCGGAGTGAAGGAGATTTTCCCCTTCATATTTTTTGAAGAACGGGTGAAAGAGAAATTCCCGAACAAAACCATCACTAACTACATTGACGCATATATTCCCTCTACGAGGGTAATGATTGAACAAAAATCCAGCAAAGAGGATTTGCTGAGTCCCATCAGACAGTCTGACGGCACAATGCTCACTCCCTTCCAGCAGGCGAAAAGATACATAGCCGAACTTCCTCTTTCACAGCATCCCAAATGGATTATATCCTGCAACTTCAAAGAATTCTTGGTTTACGACATGGAGAATCCGACAGGTGAACCGCAACAGATTCTTCTGAAAGACTTAGAGAAGGAGTATTACCGTTTGCAGTTTTTGGTGGATGAAAAAAATGAGTACATCCGTCGTGAGGAGGAAATCTCGGTGCAGGCTGGTGGACTTGTCCGGAAACTATATGATGCACTCATTAAGGAATACATCAACCCAGATGCCGAGAGCTTGCGCAGTCTTAACATTCTCTGTGTTAGAATTGTTTTCTGCTTATATGCCGAAGACGCGGGGCTTTTCGCCACAAAGACCAGTTTTGAGGACTACATCAAATCATTCTCCGTTGACAATCTGCGCAATGGCATGATTGCCCTGTTCAAGGCTTTGGACACTAAATTGGAAGAGCGCGACAAATACGATGTAAAGCTCGCTCCCTTCCCCTACGTGAATGGAGGACTGTTTCGTGACGAACAGATTGAGATTCCCAACTTCACGCAGGAGATTGTGGATGTGATTGTTAACTATTGTGCTCCCTTCAACTGGAGCGACATCAGTCCAACCATTTTCGGTTCGGTGTTCGAAAGCACCCTGAATCCCGACACGCGCCGCAAAGGCGGAATGCATTACACCAGCATTGCCAACATTCACAAGGTGATTGATCCTCTGTTTATGGATGATTTGCGAGAGGAATTTCATAACATTGTAGAGAAGCAAAATTATGCATCTCCACAAAAAAGGGACCGTAAGCTGCTGGATTTCCAAAATAAAATTGCCAGTCTCACCTTTTTGGACCCTGCCTGCGGAAGTGGCAATTTCCTTACCGAGACCTACCTTTCGCTGCGAAGACTAGAGAATGAAATCATCTCTATTTTGAATAAAGGAGAAAAGGTTCTGGGGTTCAGCGACGAATTCATTAAGGTGAATATCAACCAGTTCTATGGCATCGAAATCAACGATTTTGCTGTCACGGTGGCCAAGACAGCGCTGTGGATAGCGGAGTGCCAGATGGCGGAAGAAACCGAGCGGTTGATTGGACAAGACATTGATTTTCTCCCTTTGAAAAACCACGCCAACATAGTGGAAGGAAATGCCTTACAGTTGGATTGGGCGACGTTGGGAGCAGAGCAAGGACTGTCGAAGAACATTCTTTACACTGAAAAACTGAACATCTACAAAACTGATGATTTTGAAGCAGTTCACGCCGTTTCTGAACCGTTGACGCCTTATTCAACACACAAACACGTTTACTCCGAACTGAATGTAGCGGCAAAAGAAATTGAACAGAAAGAATTCTCTTCGGAATCTTCGTTCATGAAACCTGTAAACTATGACTATATCATTGGAAATCCGCCATTTGTCGGAGCAAGAATGATGAGCAGAGAGCAAAAAGATGATGTGATTCGCCTGTTTGGAAAAATCAAGAATGTCGGAAACCTTGATTACGTATGTTGCTGGTATAAAAAGGCTGCCGACTATATGAAGGATCGGCACACAAAAACAGCTCTCGTATCCACCAATTCAATTACACAGGGCGAACAGGTGGCTATCCTCTGGAAAAATCTGTTTGCCGCTGGAGCACACATTGATTTTGCATGGCGCACCTTCCGCTGGGATTCAGAAAGTGAAAGCAAAGCACACGTTCATTGTGTCATCGTTGGGTTTAGCTGTTCTTCTCCTAAAGCGTTTTCCCACAAAACCTTATATCTTGATGGCCAACAAAAGATTGAGGCTCAAAACATTAACGGTTATCTGATAGATGCACCGGATATTTTTGTAGAAAGCCGAAAAAAAACATTGTGTCCAGTTTCGGAGATGGTGTTTGGAAGTATGGCTAATGATGGTGGAAATTTAATTATTGAAGCAGACGAATATGATAACTTTATAAAAAATGAACCATCGGCGAAAAAGTTCATAAGAAGATTTCTTGGCGCAGAGGAATTTATCAATGGGAAAAATAGATGGTGTTTATGGCTTCAAGACGCTCCCATAAGTGAAATGAGAAAGATGCCGCTTGTTTCAGAAAGAATAGGAGCTGTAAAACGCCTTCGTGCATCAAGTTCAAGAGAATCAACCAGAAATCTTGCAGAAGTGCCATGGTTGTTTGGTGAAATAAGGCAACCCGCTGAGGGTGACTACCTTTTAATCCCCCGTGTGTCATCGGAAAATCGCCGTTATATCCCCATAGGATTCATTGATTCTGCTGTAATTGCAAGTGATGCCACGCTCCTCATCCCTAATGCTACATTATACGACTTTGGTATCATGACCAGTGAAATCCACAATGCATGGATGCGCGTCGTTGCTGGCAGACTTGAAATGAGATACCGTTATTCTGCATCATTGGTTTACAACAACTTCCCGTGGTGCAATCCCACAGAAGCACAGAAAGCCAAATCGAACAGACCGCCCAAGCCATACTGGATGTCCGTGCGAAATATCCAACAGAAACACTTGCTGACCTCTATGATGAAACTTTCATGCCACAAGATTTACGAAAAGCACACCGCGAAAACGACCGTGCCGTGATGCAGGCCTACGGCTTCGACCCACAAATGACCGAAGAAGAAATTGTGGCGGAACTTTTCAAACTCTACACAAAACTCTCACAACCATCATCCAAGAAATAATCATTAAAACTTTCTCACAATAATGAAAAACAGAATAGCAGAAACCCTCCAACAAGCATTACGCGACCTTTACCAGATAGAGTGGCAGGTGGATCCCTCCATCATGCAAAAGACCAAGAAGGAGTTTGAAGGCGACTTCACCCTCGTGGTATTTCCCTTTGTGAAGGCCGCCCGCAAGGCGCCCGACGTGGTGGCCACCGAGTTGGGCAACTACTTTGCCGAACGCACCGGCTGTGAGTTCAATGTGGTGAAAGGCTTTTTGAACCTGTCGTTCCCCGACAAGGTCTGGACCGACTTCCTGCGGCTGAATCGCTGCCGCCAGGATTACGGTTACACCCAGCCTGCCGCCGACGAGCCGGTGACGCTCATCGAATACTCCTCCCCCAACACCAACAAGCCGCTGCACCTCGGCCACATCCGCAACAACCTGCTGGGCGACTCTGTATCACGCATCCTTACCGCCTGCGGCAGAAAAGTGGTGAAGGTGAACTTGGTGAACGACCGTGGCATCCATATCTGCAAGTCGATGCTGGCTTGGAAGCGGTTCGGCAACGGCGAAACGCCAGAAACTTCCGGCATGAAAGGCGACCACCTCGTAGGCAAATACTATGTGGAGTTCGACAAACATTACAAAGCTGAAATTGCGGAGCTGGTGGAGAAAGGTATGGCGAAAGAGGAGGCCGAAAAGAAGGCTCCGCTGATGCTGGAAGCACAAGAGATGCTGCGCAAGTGGGAAGCCAACGACCCCGAAGTGCGCGCCTTGTGGGAGCAGATGAACGGCTGGGTATATGACGGCTTTGATGCCACCTACAAACGGTTAGGCATCAGTTTCGACAAAATCTACTATGAATCACAGACCTACCTGCTCGGCAAATCGCTGGTGGAAGAGGGGTTGCAAAAAGGCGCTTTCTACCGTCATGAGGATGGTTCGGTGCGGGTGGATTTGCGCGATAAAGGTCTGGATGAAAAGGTGTTGCTCCGCAAAGACGGCACCTCCGTTTACATGACCCAGGACCTTGGCACGGCGCAGCTGCGCTACGAAGAGTATCATCCCCAGAAGATGATTTATGTGGTGGGCAACGAACAGAACTACCACTTCGACGTGCTGAAACTGGTGATTGGCGACAAGTTAGGGAAAGAATTTGGCAAGTCCATCTACCACCTTTCGTACGGCATGGTGGAGCTGCCCAACGGCAAGATGAAATCGCGCGAGGGCACGGTGGTGGATGCTGATGATTTGATGGAAGAAATGGTGTTCCAAGCCCAAGAAAAGACCTCCGAGCTGGGCAAAGATTTCGCTGGCGAGAATGTGCAAGATTTGTATGAGATGATTGGTTTGGGTGCGCTCAAATACTTCATTCTCAAGGTGGATCCCAAGAAGAACATGCTCTTCAACCCAGAGGAGTCCATCGACTTCAACGGCAACACAGGACCATTCCTGCAGTACACGCACGCCCGTATCCGCTCGCTGCTACGCAAAGCCGCCGACAATGGCATCGACTACAGCGAGACCACGGAGATGGCATTAGGCAAAGCTGAGAAAATTCTCATCAAGGCGATCTATGAGTTCCAAGAGGTGGTGCAGACGGCTGGCAGCAGCATGAGTCCGGCCCTCATCGCCAACTATGCTTTTGATTTGGCCAAAGAGTTCAACCGCTTCTATCAGGAGACTCCTATTTTCAAGGAGGAAGATTGTGGGAAACGCAACCTGCGCCTGCAGATTTCGGAACTCACCGCACTGGTCATCAAGAATGCGATGGCACTGCTCGGCATCCGCGTACCTGAAAAAATGTAAGCGGGCAGGATGAACCAAGAGGGAACCGTCATACAGTCAACCGGCAGCTGGTACGAGGTGCTCACCCATGATGGCGAGGTGGTGAACTGCCGTCTGCGCGGACAGTTCCGCATCAAGGGCATCAAGACCACCAACCCGGTGGTGGTGGGCGACCATGTCGGCTTCATCATCGAGGAGGACGGCTGCGGCTACATCACCGAGCTGAAGCCGAGAAAGAACTACATCGACCGCAAGAGCACCAAACTGTCGAAAATCAGTCACATCATCGCGGCCAACCTCGACCAGGCCTTTTTGGTGGTGACCTTAAAAGATCCCCGCACCTCGTTGGGGTTCATCGACCGTTTCTTGGTGGCGGCCGAAGGTTTCAGAATCCCTACCACACTGATTTTCAATAAATACGACCTTTATGAAAATGAGGAGAAAGAAGAGATAACGGAGTTGAGTCGTATTTACGAACGTATCGGCTACCCCACCCTTTGTACCTCGACGGTTACGGGAGAGGGTATCGACACCTTGCGGGAGCTGATGGCGGGAAAGGTGTCGCTCTTCAGCGGCCATTCCGGCGTGGGCAAGTCGGCCCTCATCAACCGCATCGACCCGAGTCTGAACCTGAAGATCGGGCGGATCTCGGAAGTTCACAGCAAGGGCATGCACACCACCACCTTCGCCAGCATGCACCGTGTGGCCGGCGGCTTCATCATCGACACACCAGGCGTGAAAGAGTTCGGCCTCATCCAGTACAAGCCGGAGGAAATCCGCGACTATTTCCCTGAAATTCGGCAATATAACAACCAGTGTCGTTTCAGCAACTGCACGCACACCCACGAGCCGGGCTGCCTTGTACAGGAGGCGGTGGAGAATGGCGAAATCGCCGCACACCGCTACGAAAATTACCTCAACATACTCAATGACAACGATATGAACATTGCCCCATGGGAGCTGAAATAGACAACGCCTCCCCTATCTTCTTTTTCTATTACAATAAAAAAACGGAAAATCCGTTACAAAACCGCAAGAACACTACACTATGAACAAATTACCATTCCTCTTTATCCTATTTTTATTCGGAAATATTACTCTTTTCGCACAAAATGATGCGGAAGAGTCAGAGCCTGCGGCACAAGCCATTGACACCCTCAATACGGCCGATAAATTCAAAAAAGTAATTCTATATGATGACTTCACCTGGGAATACCTTGAGCTGGAGCGCCCCGACATTGACGAGGAGTCGCTGATGGCGAACTGGGACAACGAGGTGATTCATGCCTACCGTGACGTGGAGATTTCCGCGCTGCCGGCGCAGGTGGACTTGGTGTTGGTAGATTCCACACACCCGTTCTGCATGCCCGTACACGGCTATGTAATTTCGCGCTACGGTTGGCGCGGCAAGCGTCCGCACCGCGGCATCGACATCCCGCTGAAGATTGGAGACTCGGTACGGAGTGCTTTCGACGGCATCGTACGCGTGGCTGAAGGCACCAGTCGCACGGGCGGCTACGGCAACCTGATCGTGGTGCGCCATCCCAACGGGTTGGAGACATACTACGCACACCTTTCCAAGATTTTGGTAGTGGAGAATGAGGTGGTTCGCGCCGGCGAAGTGATTGGATTGGGCGGTAGCACCGGCCGCAGCACCGGTCCGCACCTCCACTTTGAAACCCGCTACATGGGCAAGGCATTCGACCCCGAACGTGTGGTGGATGTGCCCGGAGACAGTTTGCGCTGCGACTCCATCACCCTCTACCGTAGTTACTATGAGGTCAACTCGCGCTACACGGGCAAGACCACCGCTGCTCCAGTTGCCCAGCAAACATCATCCAGCGCCTCTACATCCTCTTCGTCAAAGGTTTACTACACCGTACGAAAAGGTGACAATCTTGGAAAAATCGCCAAGAAATACCATACCACCGTCTCTAAGTTGTGCAAACTCAACCATATTTCTGAGCGCACCATCCTGCAGATTGGTCGGAAATTAAGAGTGCGGTAACGGAGGTGGGCCATAGCACGCCCGGTTTGCTGAGGCGTAGCTAAACTCACCCTGAATTTTGTATCTTTGCATGCTTCAAAAACATCGCCAGCCTGTATGCTGTTGATAAGTTGGTTGTGAATCGCTTTCAAAATTTTGTATCTTTGCATGCTTCAAAAACTATCTGGACGTTCGAGACCATCACCATCTGGTTGTGAATCGCTTTCAAAATTTTGTATCTTTGCATGCTTCAAAAACGTATAGAATATGATTAGTAATTATGGCAAAGTTGTGAATCGCTTTTAAAATTTTGTATCTTTGCATGCTTCAAAAACCACGGCCCGAAAAATTGCGCCAAAGCAAGTGTTGTGAATCGCTTTCAAAATTTTGTATCTTTGCATGCTTCAAAAACCTCTTATGCTCCCTGAGCTTGTCGGTATGAGTTGTGAATCGCTTTCAAAATTTTGTATCTTTGCATGCTTCAAAAACTTGTAATCCTCAAGTCCTTTTCGGTAGGCAGTTGTGAATCGCTTTCAAAATTTTGTATCTTTGCATGCTTCAAAAACAAATTCAAACTGCAATATAAAACGGATTGCGTTGTGAATCGCTTTCAAAATTTTGTATCTTTGCATGC
>JAGCUN010000015.1 GCA_017962845.1 Bacteroidales bacterium
GTTGGGTTAGTTATTTTTATTCACTATAATGAACGAATTTCGGGAATTGGCCTACGACATTCGAGCAGCTTCGTCCACAAGGGAAATCAAATGTTTCCATTTTTCTGATTGCCTTAAACAACCCACTGTAAAATCTTCACTACCTTCTATTTCAAAAAAAATTGTAAATTTGCAACGTCGTTATCTTCTGGTTCTGTTTAATGGACTTCGGCGGAGTCGGATGGAACGTCGCGTAAATGTTAAAAAGGAGTCCCCGTTGTTTATATGAAACAGTATCGTAAATTATTAGTGCTCATACTCTTACTAATAGTGAGTGGCAGCGTTCTTGCACAAGATCTTTTCGACAAGGCAAAATTGGACAATTACTTTGGTAAACTTGAAGAAAACAACAAGTTTATGGGAAGTGTTGCCGTTGCGAAGAACGGGGAGATTATCTACACAAAAACCGTCGGCTTTGCTGATGTGGAAAACAATGTAAAAGCAACTGAAAAATCAAAATATAGAATTGGTTCCGTCTCGAAATCGTTTACAGCGGTTCTGGTTTTAAAGGCAGTTGAAGAAAAGAAAATAGACCTTGACCAAACGATTGACAAATGGTTTCCGACAATCGCAAATTCCCAGAAAATAACCGTAAGGCATTTGCTAAGCCATAGGAGTGGAATTCACGATTTTACACACGACGAGGACTATCTGGCCTGGTGTACGCAGCCCAAAACAGAAAAAGAAATGCTGGCAATTATCGAAAAAGGCGGCAGCGATTTTGAACCCGACAGCAAGTCCGATTACAGCAATTCGAACTATGTGTTATTGACCTACATACTTGAAAAGACTTTCTCCAAACCATATTCCGACTTGTTGCAGGAATACATTGCCAAGCCAATTGGTCTGACCGACACATACGTTTTTGGAAAAACCAATACGAACAACAACGAATGCCGATCATATCGTTTCTTGGGTTCTTGGAAGGTAGAAAACGAAACGGACTGGACTGTTCCGATGGGGGCAGGTGCCATAGTGTCAACGCCGACCGACTTGACAAAATTCGCAGACGCTTTGTTTGGTGGAAGGCTTCTGACTAATGAAAGTCTCGAAATCATGAAAAACATTAAGGATGACTATGGTCTCGGGTTGTTCGAGATTCCTTTTGGCGAAAATATAGGTTTAGGACACACGGGTGCCATAGATGGTTTTATTTCTGTTTATTCGCATTTTGCCGACGGAAATATTACGTATGCCTTGACTTCTAACGGGCTTAATTTTAAACTCGGAGATATTAAAAAGGCGGTCTTAGGCGCAGTTTACGGCAAACCTTACGAGTTGCCAGAATTCTATAATGTGTCTTCGGAAGATTTGGACATTTATTTGGGGGTGTATGTTTCCAAGAAAATAGGTTTGGATTTTATTGTCACAAAAGAAGGAAACACTTTGATCGGGCAGATTGGAGATGATGCTATCCCGTTAGAGGCAGTTGACAAGGACAAATTCAGGTGCGACCAGATAGGGGCAAAAATTGAATTCAATCCGAAAAAGAATACAATGACTTTATTTCAATACGGGGCGAAATTAGTTTTACGAAGAAAAAAATAGTTTTCCGGTGAGTTGAACCCTATTTCACCATCCCCTCATACAATCTGAACAATTCCGCCACTATCTCGCTCTCCTCCATGTTGGATTTGAATCCGTAGGCTGCCATCACTGCTTTGTCGTTTTCCTGATGGGCGCGGCGCCCACCATCACGTGGTGCTCCGGACCGTGTATATGGCAGAACGGCAGTTCCATCATCCTGTTGAGGATTTCGACGGGATTTCTTGACGACTCCGCCAGGCAGAGGCCGACGATAGTGTCCATCCCCGCCGAGTGGCATTCGGAGCAGACGTAATGACCGTTGACGCAACGGGTCTTGCTGTTCTCCTTTTTGTGGCAAAAATACACATTTTTTCAACGATTTCTTCTTGATCCTGTTTCTGATATACCTCCACTATATTCCTTCATAAATCCTTTTGTCCTCATCCTTGAACACATTGAAAACCACCTGTCTGACGCTACAATCGGGATGCACGGTCAGGTAATTTTTGACGGTTTGCACGGCAATTCCCGCGGCCAACCGGTTCGGGAAGCGGAACTCGCCCGTGGAGATGCAGCAGAAGGCGATGCTTTCAAGATGGTTTTCATCGGCCAACTGCATAATGGAGCGATAGCACGAGGCCAACTGCTCCTTTTGCATTGGTGTCGGAATGCCCGTCGGGACTATCGGGCCGACCGTGTGGATGACGTGTTTGCAAGGCAGGTTGTATGCCTTGGTGATTTTGGCAGTCCCCGTGGGTTCCATATGTCCTTGTTGCTGCATCAGTCGGTGACATTCCTCACGCAGCTGCACGCCCGCCGCCGAATGGATGGCGTTGTCGATACACCCGTGCAACGGATGGAAACAACCCAGCATCTGCGCATTGGCGGCGTTGACGATGGCATCCACGCGGAGACGGGTGATGTCGCCCTGCCATAACAACAATTGTTTTCCTGTAGGGGCGAAAAATTTTTCGCCCCTACAAACACCCTCAATATCATCCAATTTCACCACACCCTTCTCTTGCAATTGCGCTTGCAATTCCTCGTCCTGCAGACGCAGGAATTCCTCGCTCACGGGTTTGGGTTCGCGCACGTTGCGCAGGGCGCGGAACAGATCGCGCTTGCCTTGTTCGGTCGTGGGGATTTCCATTTCGGAATATTGCAGATCTTCCTTTATCAAATAATCAATTAAAAAATCTAAACGATTCATTATCAATAATTAAAATAAACAGATCAACGAATCAACAATTCAACATCCTTTCCAACACCTCCCCAATATCCCCGTCAATCACAATCGACCTGTCCTTGATCTGGTCCACGGTGAATGCCTCGCCGAGGTTGATGGTGGCGTAGATGGCATTCGGGTTTTGCATCGTCCATTGGATGAACGGAATTTTGAAAACGATGGGGGTGTTCCCGCCGCTGCCCAAATCCAGAAACAATATTTTGCCGTTCAAATGCCGTCTGATGAAATCCGCATACCGTTTCGATGCCGCGTGCCAGCCTTCGTCCTCCACGAAGGTTTCGTCCGACCGCAGGTTCATCGCCATCGGACCGCCACACACGGGGCATTTCGGTACCAATTCCGACGGAATCCGCATATCCATTTGTTCCGCAATCATCCGTTTGATCACATCCTCGTTGTCGTAGGTCTTTGGGTGACAAGGTTTTGCGCATTGGAACAGTCCGTAGTCGCCTTGCGTGTAGAACAGCCGCTTTTTGTCAAAACCCGCTTTTTGGAACTGGTGATCGACATTGGTGGTGATGACGAAATGGTCCTTGTCTTTCAGGAGTTTGAGTAGGTTGTCATACACGGGTTTCGGGGCGGGCACGTAGCGGTTGTAGTAGATATGGCGGCTCCAGTAGGCCCAATGTTCCTCCTCGGAGGGAAACGGATAGAAGCCCGCCGAGTACATGTCGGTGAAGCCGTATTGGCGGATGAAATCGGCAAAGTGCTGCTGGAAACGCTCGCCGGAGTAGGTGAACCCCGCTGCGGTTGACAGTCCCGCGCCGGCCCCGACGACGATGGCATCGGCTTCGCGCAAAGTTTTCCGTAGTTTTTCTATTTCCGTCATGATTCTTTATTTGTAACTGCAAAGATACGATATTTACCGAAAAAACGGGCAGACTTTTTCGCTGGAGTCCGCCCGTTTTGCATTATGTTATTGAAGATTGTCTCCGCGACGGGATATTATTGGGGGAAGTTGTACTTGCCGTTCTGGTGTTTCCACTCACTTTCGGGGGCGATGGTCTCCATCACATCCCAATGCTCAGCAATCTTGCCGTTCTCGATGCGGAAGAGGTCGTAATAGGAGGTGGGCTGTCCAGCAAAGGCACCTTCACTGACGGTTCATTTCTTGTTGCTTTTTGTTGCCGCCGCAAACTTGTTTCTAACGGTTATTTATCCATATTCATTTTCCGACGGATGTTCTCAGCGAGGAAGGCGGCGATAGCCTCGGGGGAAAAGCTTCCCACATTGATGGTGATGTCGTAATTGCGTGCGTCGTAACGAGATACACCAGCAAAGTCTTTGGTGAACGCCTCACGGGCTTCGTCCGTCTCGTCAATCTGCTTGGCGGCGGCTTTCTCATCTATACCGTTACGGAGTGCCACATTTTTGATGCGGATGTCGCGTTTAGCGATAATGAATACCTTTATGGCATCGGGATTGTCTTTGAAAACATGGAAGGCCGAGCGACCAACGATAATACACGATTCCTGTTGTGCCAGATTGCGCATTATTTCTGCCTCAGCGTAGTAAAGTTCCCGCGAAGTAACCTTTTTGTCTTCTGGCTGATAGGCTTCGCCAACGGCACTAAACTGGCGGTAGAATTGGCAGAAGTCATCCCAAAGATTCGTCTTTTTCGCTTTAAGGCGTTCAATTTCATCGTAGTTGAGATTATATTTTTCCGACAGACACTCAAGGATGGCCTTGTCATAGACTTTCAAACCGAGCATCTCGCCCAGATGGTAGGCCACTTCCCTGCCGCCGCTACCGCTCTCACGGTTGATGGTAATAATAATTTTGCTCATTGTATTGTTTTTATATTTCTATCATTTTCAAAGTGCAAAAGTATAAAAAATTCTATATACAATGAAGTTCAATATTTTTGAAATCTATTGCGACCCGCCGACGAAACTGCCGGCCCCGACCAAAAGAATGTTTTTGAGGATGGTCATGAATGGTTTGATTTTCTAATTACCAACTTTTGTTCCAAACTTTTCAGTTTTCCGCAGCCTGGCATCTCTGATTCAACAACTTCAGCTCTTCTATCAAGTTCAGGTATTCAGAAGAAAATAGGTAATCAATTTCATGACAGATTCGTTTGCTGTAAACTTTCTTGCCTTTGGAATAGCATGTGATGCCAATCACGGGTTGACCGGTTTCCACTTTCTCACTGTTCTTCCTGATGATGGGTGGGTTGTCAAAAAAGGCGGCTTTTATCATTGGTAGAATATTCGCCGCTGTTGTATCGGAAAGCGGATAGGCACAAACCTTCCCGTACTCTTTGTCGCCAATGGTTATCGTCTCTTTTGACTTTAGGTAATCAAAATCAAAAGAACATAATTCGTCGAGATAATACATTTCAATACGGTCGATGGTTTGGAATTTGATATTCGATTGGGCCACCACCTGAGTGAAGAAACAAAACGACAACAATATGGTGATAAACTTTTTCATATTGAGTTTTATATCAAAATATTATGACCTTGCAAAAATACACTATTTCTTTTGCATGGCAAAGTACATATACATTTATCCCAAACTTTATTCTTTTGTCAATACAACTCGTGCTCCAGCGCATGTACCATCTCAACGATGTGTAGATAGTTTTTTTATAACATATTGAATACCAATATATTACCCCCCCATATTTTCAAAAAAATTATAGCTAATCTGTTGGAAATGAGAAAATAATGTGTAATTTTGCAGCATTCAAATTCACAATCCCATCAATATGAAAAAGTTATTCCCATTGTTTCTTATCCTCATACTCGCTATCACCCCGCCGGCTCTATCCCAAACAGATGCTGATTTTCAATATATAGATAGTTTGATAGCGGCAGGCGAGTATGAGCAGGCACGCCACTTTGCCACTGACAAATACCAACAAATCTCCACCAATGCAGCTGAATACAGTGATGTTTTACGCTTGTTGTTAGCAGTGAATTGGTCGTGTGAGTACTGGCTGCGAATGAACTGCGATTATTCCAATAGCCTGTCCATCAACAAAGAGCTGGAACACCTCATTAATCAGAATAAGAAATTCATAAGGCAAGATTTGTTGTATTTCATTTATCGTAATATGACCGTCAATCACACTGGGCTGGGACAATACGATGAAGCTCAAAAGTACAGAGATCTACTTTATAAAGCTCACAAAAAGGGAAAATTACCCTGTGATGAAGAGTTGTGCCACTATTACAATTTTGACTTTTTCAGGATCGATACTCTAAATATCTGGGGATATGAATGGTACGACAAGTTGCCGAAAGATCGTTTCTCCACCAGTTTCACCAAGGTGGTCTATTACGTTTATAGCACCCATCCCGACGGCAGCGACAAAGACCAGCTCTACCGCCTGCATTTGATTATGTTTCACGGGACAGATATGCCTTTCGACTACATCATGGAGAAACATATCTCAACGGAAAACGGCGAAATGCGAAGCTCCATGTACGATTACACCTACAAGGAAAACATCGACTACGAAAAATTACACAACGACGTAATGAAGATTGTCAAGGGTGGCAATCAAACCGACACTCGACAAAATTCTCATTATAAGGCAATTGAGGATTTTATCCCCGATACTGTCGGTATATCCGCAGAAGCAGTTGAAGCACGGGAGAAAACCGAGTACGTGGCAAAAAAACCTTACAAGGAATATGACATTGGGTATGATTTTATCCTCTCTTCTTCATACAATTATGGTCATTTGAACATCTCACTGAACGGAACGGTCAAGTCGGTAGTGCAAACCGAAATGCCCGCTTCCTTATTGAAAAAGGCCAATTCTTCAGAGAAGGTTTCTGTCCGCCAGCAAACATGGAAGTTTTCCCCAACGGGGCAATTGTCCCTTTGCCATATCAACAAGACCACCCTAAAGGATATTTTAGACTACGATATCAATGATGACAATACTTTGTCTGACGACAATTTTGAGTCAACAGACACAATCGCTTATTACTGCTTTAACTCCCTCGGTCAAATAAGGATAGACATCAATGAAATCTCTAGTTGCAAAGAGACTTTCGAATATGACCCAAACGGACACTTGACCAAAGTGGCGACTTATTTTTGGGATAATGATATTCTGATTGAGACGTTGATTTCGCTAAATGATGATGGAAAGCCTGTGCGAGTGGAAAGAAGAAGGAACGGCGTGAAAATCGCTGGTGTCGTTGACGCCTATTGTTATGATGAACGGGGCAATAGGGTGTCGCACCAGATGAACAATGGCAAAGCTGTGCAATGGATGGATTATTATGAGTATGACAGCTTGGACAATGTGATTTTCAAGGGACGCTGCCATGGTTACCGAGGAAACAATAACAGCTGCGAGTGCAAGAGATTTCAGAAGAATGAAGGGTATGAATATGATGACCAGCATAATATGACCCGTAAATACTCCATCGGGGACTGGAAACCCAGCGGATGGGACAATTATTACCAATACGACAGCGAAGGAAGAGAGATTGAGTACAAGAATTATGATGTACGAGGTAAGCAACGCACCTTTGACCGTCATATTCAAACTACGTACGATTCTGCCGGTAGAATAGTGAAGAAAGAGGCTTTATTAGGGAATTTTCGGCCCGAAGAATTCGTTTTCATTGATTCAGAAAAGGAAGAATGGGTGTATGACGAGTATGGCAATCTGGTGGAGCATGTCGTTTATGAAACAAAAGCCAAGCTACACAAAATTGTCCGCTACCAATACAGCTACGACCCACATGGCAATTGGGTGAAACGTGTGCAGTATGAAGGCGCCAGCGATGATTCGATGACCGCAACGGAAGTTTTGGAGCGCAAGATTGAGTATTACAAATAGCTGACAACTAAGGCGTTAGCAAATCAGATAGCTTTCGCGCCGTTTGTACTACGGGTGGATCCCCCCCCCGCAAAACCGCTTCAACACCTCTTCGTCTAGCCGCTGCACGGTCCACTCGTCCATCGGGATGGCGCCGATGCTGCGATAGACTTTAGTGCGGTTTCGCCTTCCGCGCGAACTCGAACAGCGACTGCGGCAGATGGCAGTAGCCCGTGGGGTTCTTGTCCAAATAGTCCTGATGGTACTCCTCCGCCGTATAGAAGTTTTCCAAGGGAAGTTTCTCCACAGCCAAGGGCTGCGGATAGTTCTCCTGCTCATCCTGATACACCTTTTCGATGATGGGCAAATCCTCAGGGGTTGTATAGTAAATTCCTGTTCGATAGCGTGCTCCCTCATCGTGGCCCTGCTTGTTCACACTTGTCGGGTCGATGGCCTTGAAGAACATCTGCAACAGAAATGCAAGCCCGACCACCTCGGGATCGTATTGAACACGAACCGTCTCCACAAACCCCGTCGTGTCGGTATAGACCTCCTGATAGGTCGGGTTTTCCGTATGTCCGTTGGCGAAGCCCACTTCCGTATCTACCACACCCTCAATCTGTTTGAAGTAATGCTCGGTTCCCCAGAAGCAGCCTCCTGCAAGATAAATGTCTTTTGTTTTGGTCATAGTGTATGATTTCTAAAGATTTTGGAATGAAAATGCTGGGAGTTGATTATTCGCTGTAATTGTGGTCCACCACGACTACCACTTGCATCCCCGGCACCAAGGGCTGTATCTCAGTGGTGAGCTGCGCGATGAGGTCGGCGTCATCATGGACGGAGATGTCGGGCACCACATCAACGGAGAGCATCTTGTCGCGCTCCGAATAGTAGAAACCGTGTACCTGCACAATCTCTTTGTGGGCGGACAACGTCTGTAACACCTGCGTTTGCAATTCGGACATCCGGTTCTCACCGGTGGCGATGGCATAAACCCCGACGGTCATGACGATGCCGTGCCGCAGATACATCTGTGTGGAAATCTTTCGCGTGAGTCCGTGAATGTCGTGGGCGTTCATCGTGTCGTCAACACTCACGTGCAATGAGCCGATTTTCACATCGGGACCGTAGTTGTGGAGGATGAGGTCATACACGCCGTGCACGCCCTCGAAGTCGCCGACCTCCTGCTTGATCTGGTGGGTGAGCTCCGCCGGGATGCTGGTGCCCAACAGCTCGTTGACGGGCGAGGCGAGCATCTCGATACCGGCCTTGATGATGACTACAGAAATCAGCGCGCCGAGGTAGCCGTCGATGGAGACGTTCCACAGCAGCATAATGCCTGCCGACACGAGGGTGGCCAAGGTGATAATGGAATCGAACAACGCATCCGAGCCGGAGGCAATCAGCGCGTCGCTCTTCAGCTGCTTGCCCTTGCGTTTCACATACATCCCCAGCACCAACTTTACTACGATGGCCACCACGATGACCACGAGCGTCACCGTGGTGTAGCTTGGCTCTGTGGGGTGGAAGATCTTCTTCACCGACTCTATCAGCGAGGTGATGCCCGCCGACAGCACAATGACGGCGATGATGATGGCGCTGAAATACTCGATGCGCCCGAACCCGAAGGGATGCTTGCGGTCGGCGGGGCGTTGCGAGAGCTTGGTGCCCACAATGGTGATGACGCTCGACAGCGCGTCGCTGAGGTTGTTGACGGCGTCCATCACGATGGCCACGCTGCTGGCCAAGATGCCGACACCTGCCTTGAAAGCCGCTAAAAGAACATTGGCGGCGATGCCGATCCAACTGGTGCGGATGATTTGGGTGCTACGGTCTGTCTGATTGCTCATTGGTTTCTGAATAAACTTGTTGTTATTGCTTGCACATTCTTTTTAACCCGACGAATTTGCGCACGCAAAGATACACTTTTTCCATTGATTATGCTGTAATAAAATTGCACAAGTAAAAATTGTTGTACTTTTGCACTTTCAATCGCAAAAGAAAATACCCATGGGAATTGAAGATTCCATTTTCAACCGGCTGACCTTGTTGTTGGGCACAGAGACGATGGATGTTGTGGCCCGTCAGCGCGTTATCATCTTCGGTGTGGGCGGCGTTGGAAGCTGGTGCGCCGAGAGCCTCGTGCGCAGCGGCATCCGTCACCTCACCCTCGTTGACAGCGACTGTGTGTGCATCACCAACATCAACCGCCAACTTCAGGCTACCACCCGAACCGTGGGAAAAGTCAAAGTGGAGGTGCTGAAGGAGAGGCTATTGGACATCAACCCGAAAGCGGAGATCAATGCCATTCAAGAGATTTATAGCGCTGAAAATGCTGCATCGTTCCAACTTGACACCTACGACTATATCATCGATGCCATCGACAGTTTGAAAGACAAGGTCCATCTCATCCTGCAAGCCACCCAATGCAAGGGGAAATTCTTCTCGGCCATGGGCGCGGCCCTCAAAATGGATCCGACCAAGGTGCAGGTGGCTGAGTTCTGGCAAGTGCAAGGCTGCCCACTGGCTCGTGCCATCCGCAAACGCTTCAAAAGAGACGGCACTTTCCCGAAGAGGAAGTTCCTTTGCGTCTATTCCAAGGAGCTGCTTTCCAACAAGGGTCCTGCCAGCGCCTGCGGAACCAGTGCCTGCATGTGTCCGAAATTCCCTATCGGGGAAGGTACCCCTGAACTTGCCAACCACGAGTGGTGCTCGTCGAAAGCGCAAATCAACGGCACCACGGCACACATCACCGCCATCTTCGGATTCACAATAGCCGGACTGGTGATGCAGGATATCTGCCAATAGTATCGTGTTGCATTCGGTTGCGCCAGCGGCATTGAGTACCGCCAGCAACATTACGAGAATCACAATATTCTTCATCTTCCACTTTTTTGCAACAGCAAAATACAATTTTTATTCCATGATTATCACGTACTGCATAAAACACATACTTTTGTATGCAGTACAGAATATTTATTGCATAAAATCTTACGCCCACTCGAAGTTCTCTTTCCCTGCGCCCACCTCGAAATGGTACTTGGCGATGCCGAGGTCGAGTTGGGCGTAGCCGATGAGGGAGAACTTCGCCTTGGCCTCCACTCGGTTGCCGTCGCGGAGCACGAACTTGAATTTCTGCTGGTTGACCGCCGTGGGGGCCAGGATGGCCGCTTCCACGCCCTGACGGAACCATTCGGGCATCGCGCCGTTCACCTCTGCAAAGTTCTCAATGGGTTTCAGCTTGTGCTGCACCCCTTGGTTGGCGCCATAGCCTAACGAGATGACACAGAACAACTTCTCGCCGTCCAGCACCTGATAGGAGTCGGGCTGCTTGCTGAACATAAGGCCCACCCAGCAGGTGTTCAGCCCGAGCATCTGGGCACGAATGACCACCTTCTCGCCATAGTAGCCGAGCAGGGTGTCGGCGCCCTTCTTGCCGACGACCGCAATGTAGTTGCTGATGCCGCTGAACTTGCCGTACTTGGCCATGCCACCGGCAAAGGCCTTGGGCTCGTCGGTCACCAGTTGCAGGTGGGTGCCGCCCTCGCGGTTGCACTCCTCAATGAGAGCTTTCAGCTCTTCGATTTTCTCTGCCTCGATGGGCTTTTCCATATATTGCCGCACACTGTGGCGGGCAACAATAGCTTCTTGTAAGTTCATATTCTAAAATTCAATAACTCTATAACTCTAAAATTCTAAACACCTCAAAATTGTAAAGATGTTTTCACTTTCATATCCCCTACCGTCACCTTCGGGTGGTGGTACTGGTGCGCTTTGGGTGTGGGCTTGCGGTTGAGCTCCACGGCCTGATGCGGGCAGAAGTGAACGCAGGCGAGGCACTGCGTGCAGTTGTCGCCGCAATGGGCTTTGCCATCCGTAAGGGTGATGTTGCCTTGTGGACACACGTCAGCGCAGATGCTGCAGCCTACACAAAGGTCGGTGTTGACGGCGGGCGTGAGCATCGGCAGGGTGCGGCGTTGCACACTGGGACGGGCGCATAACGCACCGATGGGGCCCCACCATGCGTAGTGCAGACAGTGCGTGCCGGCGGCGATTTCTTCGGTGATGTGCTCCAACCGCTCAGCGTACTTCTCGAACTTCCACACCTGTTGGTTGGGGTCGCGCCCGAAGCCGACGGCACTGTTGTCGGGTACGCGAATCTTCTGACTGTATGCCAGTCGCAAACCTTTGTCGGCCAGTAATTTCCAAACCGTATGGATGGAGTTGCCAGCTTGTGCACCGCAGGGGATGACGATGAAGATGTATGCTTCTTTGGGCAGTTGCAGTCGCGGCAGCAATTCCGTCACCGCCCGCGGCGCGTTGAACCAATAGCTGGGATAAACCAGCCCGATGCGCCGTTCCTGCGACAAATCCTGATGCACCGCCTGATGGAGCGGCATCACCGTTTCGTTGAGTTTCTCCGCGATGTGGCGGCTGATGGCCAGGCTGTTGCCTGTGCCCGAAAAGTAGAAGATCATACTATTGACTTTTTTATTTTATTCGAATTTCTTCATCTTCCGCACCGCCTCAATCCAACTGACAAAGTACCGTATTCCCGCTATTGCGAGGGCTGTCCCGAGCCCAGGATAGAATCCCGCAAAGAACTCTGCGGGCATTCCGGGGATGAATTTCAGACTGATGCAATTTTCACAAGCGTGTGCCATATTTTACAGTCTTATTTCAACATCGCCTCAATGTCTGCTTCCATCTCCTCGGGGGTTGTGGTGGGCGGGAAACGTTTGATAACGGCGCCGTCCTTCGAAACGAGGAACTTGGTGAAATTCCACTTGATGTCGCTGCTCTTCTCCACGCTCTTGCTAATGGTTTTGAACAGAGCCGCCGAAGCCTTGGCCTTCAAGCCCTTGTACTCCTCGGTCGGGGCCATCGTTTTCAGGTATTCATAGATGGGGTGCGCCTCCTTGCCGTTGACATCAATTTTCTTCATCAGCGGGAAGGTCACACCATGGTTAAGGCGGCAGAACTCCGCAATCTCCTCGTCAGAGCCGGGCTCCTGGTTGGCGAACTGGTCGCACGGAAAGCCGAGGATGACCAGCCCTTGGTCTTTGTACTTCTGGTAGAGTGCCTCCAAGCCGTCGTATTGCGGGGTGAAACCGCACTTCGAGGCGGTGTTGACAATCATCAGAACTTTGCCGCTGTATTGCGCCATTTCTACTTCTACACCCTTGTTGTTCAGGGCTTTAAAATCATAAATTGTTGCCATTTTCTTTATTTTTTGATATTAATTGAATAAATTATTTGTCTTTTGCTTTCAACCCATCAATGAGTTGATCGAGCATGGGCACCATGGCGGCCAATTTCTCTCCCCCTTCCATCTTCTCTATGATGCTCGCGCCCAAACATTCGGGAATATGCTTCGCCTGCTCGCGCATGGCCATGCCTTTTTCCGTAAGCGTCACGATGCGCTGACGTGTGTCGGTTTTGCCTTTTGTGCGTTTGAGCAATCCCGCTTTCTCCATGCGCTGCAGCAGCGGCGTGACGGTGTTCGTGTCGAGCATCAGCCGCTTCGCGATGTCGCACACAGGTTGCTTGTCCTGCTCCCACAGCACCAACAGCACGAGATACTGCGAATAGGTGATGCCCAACGGATCGAGGTGCGGGTGATACGCGCTCATAGTCAGCCGAGCCGCCGTATAAAGCCGAAAACAGAGTTGGTTTTTTAGTTTAAGTTGCTCGTATTCCATTACTTGCATATTTATATCGTTCACGATGCAAAAATACAAAAAATATTTATATCGCGAGCGATGTTTTTATTTTTTTTTTGATTATCGTGATTGCCAGCAATGTGTTTCGTAAAATGCGCTTATGGTCAATTATTTACAACCATCATGCCGGCCTGTTTGGTTTATACCCGTGGGGCGAGCTCCGACGCGTCCACCTGTACCGTGCGGGGTGCCCACTCCGAATAGATTTGTGCCGCCGTCTGTCCATCGCCGCGGGTGATGGTGTGCAGATATCGGTTGTATGTCTCTTCCGTCTCGCTGGGCAACTGCCGAAGACGGCAAAGCAGAGTGTCGCCGAGAAAGGTCTCTTTCTGCCATTGGATGGCGAGGCTGCAGATGGCGTGCCTGTCCATAAATGCCTCATCTGCCGACTGCATGGCGATACTTAGGTAGGTGCGGTTGTTGACGTGTCCGTTGAAGTCGAGGTTGATGGGACTGACGCTGTGTGTCACTTCCTGCAACAAGGTGCCGCCGTCGGGGAAACGCATCTTCTTGTGCGCCCCGGATGTTTTTTCAGGCAATATGGGAATCTGTGGCGCCAACGGTGTGTTGGGGGCGAGACGGTGTGCCTCGGTGTCTAAGAGAGTCCAACAGGCATAGCCATGTGCCACTTCAGTGCCGTCGGACTTGTGTACGCGGAAGTCGGTGTAGAGCCTCAGCGCACTGATCTCGCTGTTCCAGACCGTCACATCAATGTCGTCCGACCACAAAGCGGTCTGCGGCTCGAACCATGCGTTGAACTCCGTGACGACCCACATCAGGTTCTGTTTCACCACATCGAATGCGGCCAAATGCAGGCACGCCATGTAGCGGGCCCAACAGTCTTGGAAATAGAGCAGCACCGCACCCGGTGTCATGCGGTATCGGGTGTCCATGTCGGCTGCCGTGAGCGAATAACGGTGGGTGTAGGGGAGAAAACTGCTCATTAGTTATTCATCCGTCGGCTTTCGCCCCATTTGTACTGCGGATAAGCCTTCTTGAGGTCGTTGGCGGAGCCTTCCACACCACTGCCACCGCTGGTGGCGAATACGTTGAGGGTCTTGCCGCTCAGGTCGTGGGCCTCAATGAAGGTGTTGACAATGGTGGGGGCGGTGTACCACCACACGGGGAAGCCGATCCATACGGTGTCGTAGTCGGCGATGTTCTCGCAATTGCCTTTGATGGCAGGGCGTGAGCTCTTGTCCTTCATCTCCAATGTGGAACGGGAGGATTTGTCGCGCCAGTTGAGGTCGGCGGCAGTGTATGGCACCTCAGGGGTGATTTCGTAAAGGTCGGCGTTGAACTCCTTGGCGAGTTTCTGCGCGGCAGCCTTGGTGGTGCCAGTAGCCGAGAAATAAACGATTAAAGTCTTGCTCATCTCTTTTTGATTAATTTGTGAATTGTTTTGATTTTCAGTGCTTTTGGGTGATTGCGCACACACGCTGAGCATCATGCAGCACGCGGCGATGAAAAAGGTGATGTGTTTCATTGTTCCTGTTTTTAGGACTGCAAAAATACAAAAAACAAATCGGTCATATTTAGTCTTGTGATGTTTTTTCAGTGAATTTTGTATTTTTGCGAGTTTTTTATGATGTTTAATAATAAATTGATTTTTTATGAAATTTCAAGTCAAATTTCTGATTATTAATTTTTTACTATTAGCCACAGCGGGGTTGTCATCATCAGCACAGCGACTAAGCGACCGCTATTTTGGTATCTCCAAACAGGATTTTGTCGATACCATTAAGATAAAAATATGGGACGGCGCCATTATCGTTCCCGTGGAAATTGAGGGGAAAGTCTATAACATGCTGTTCGACACCGGCGCTGGCATGGGTTTTTGGATTGGAAAAGAGGAGGAATGGATGCGGCCATCGGGCGATACGATCACCACCATGGATGCCCAAAAAAGAAAGAAAAAGACGGCAATGATGTTCATTCCTTCCATTCAAGTGGGCAGCCTTACCATTCTAAATTATCCAGTAGTGGTGGATGAAGGGCTCAACGATTTCGCCTGCGGCATCATCGACGGTGCTTTCGGCTTCGACCTCGTCTCCAAAGGCATCTCGTTTAAATTCGATACCCAAGATAGTCTGCTAATCATGACCTCCCACCACAAAATCTTCGCCAAAGAGGAGAAGGGACACGCCAAGGTACCTTACAAAGTTTACGGCGGCCGACCCTTCCTATGGACGAAAATTCCGTTTGCCCGCCCGAGAATGCTTTTCGATATGGGCGCTGTGGGCGGTTGGTTCGGTCTCCCGCAAGACCTGCTGGACCTGTGGGCGAAAAATGATCCTAAAATCAAGCAGCAACTCGATGAAATGACAGTGAATAGGGATACGACCGTGATGACCTACGCTGGTCTTTTCGGTGCCAACTATGATACGGTTGTCAATGGCGAACTCTGTTTCCCTGAGATTGAAATCGGCGACATCGTCCTCAAAGAGGTGTGGGTCTCGACCGCCACACACAACCGGGCCATCGGTTCGGCCATCTTGAAAAATCTCTCGCTGATTATCGACGCGCCAAAGAAGTGTTTTTACTTCCTTCCCCACGATGGCAACCCAGAAATCACCGTGGCCAACAGGGGAAAGGGAGTCAATGTCGTTCCTGCCGAAGAGGGCGACCCCAATGGCGCACTGAAAGCCCTTGTGCGCAAAGGCACCGAAGCATACAAGCTTGGCATTCGTACGGGTGATTATCTGATCAGTGTTGAGGGGGTGCCCATCTCAGATATGTGTACCTATATGCGGTTGATGCGCAAAAAAGGATCCATCCACATCGTGTTCCGTAGTCCGGAGGGCGAAATCAAGGAGGTGGAGTGGTAACAATGCGTAATGTTCATTTTACCGTCTCAAAATCCAGAAATTTTATGTAAGTTTGCAGCCTCAAAATTAAAACAACAAAATTATTCAATATGATTTACTTAGACAATTCTGCAACCACGTTCCCGAAACCGAAGGAAGTGTATGATTTCATGGACCATTTCTATCGCACCCACGGAGTGAACCCCGGTCGCTCGGGCTTCGATGCCGCTATCGAAACGGGCGAGCTCGTGTCCGACACCCGTAAGATGCTCACCAACCTGTTCAACGGCGGTGGCGACTTCAACCGTCTGACCTTCAGCTATAACGCTACCGACTCCCTCAACATGATCATCCAGGGTTTGGCGTTGGAGCACCCTGGCTGCCACGTCATCACCACCATGTTGGAGCACAACTCGGTGCTGCGTCCGCTCTACACGCTCGAGCAACGCGGCCAGATCGAGGTTACCTACCTGCCGTTCGACGAGCGCGGCTACGTGAGCCCCGACGATGTGAAAAAAGCCATCAAGAAAAATACTAAATTTATGGTCTGCACGCACTGCTCCAACGTCATCGGTACCATCCAGCCGCTGGCTGAAATCGGTAAGGTTTGCCACGAAAACGGTCTTATCTTTGTGGTGGACGGCAGTCAGGGCGCTGGTGCTGTGGATTTGGACATGCAGGCTCAAAATATTGATGTTTACTGCTTTACGGGACATAAATGCCTGATGGGTCCCACCGGTATCGGCGGTTCGTACGTGCGCGAAGGCGTCACCATCGGACAGACCCGCTTCGGCGGTACCGGTGTGCGCTCTGCCGTTCCCGGTCATCTCGAAGAGTATCCCTACCGCCTCGAAGCCGGTACCCTCAACCTCCTCGGTGTCGCCGGCCTCAACGCGGGTGTGAAATGGATTATGAAAGAAGGTATCATGAACATCCACAACCGTGAAATGGTGCTTTGGAAAAAACTCCGCGACGGTCTCAAAGAGATTGACGGCGTGACCATCTACTGCGCCACCTCCGTTGAGAACCAGAACCCTGTGCTCTCGTTCAACGTCAAGGGTTGGGACTCCAGCGATGTGGGCACGATGCTCGATGTGGACTACGATATCGCTTGCCGTATCGGCCTGCACTGCGCCCCCAAGGTACACGAAGGCCTCGGCACCATCAACTGCCACGGCTCCGTGCGCTTCAGCGTAGGTGCTTTCACCACCGAACAGGAAATCGATACCGCTATCGAAGCTGTGAAGGATATCGCTTCCATGAAAAATTAATTCGTAATTATCATTTAACTGTATAAAAAATGCTTGAATCTCCGCAAAAAGAAATGTATGCCAAGGAACGTTTCACCGCCTTGCAGGCGCAGCGTCTCGCCCAGGAAATCGCCTTTGGCCCTATCGTGTTCCAAGTGTCCCGCCTGATGGTGAAATTCGGCATCTTCCAGATGCTCGATGACTGCAAGGGCGGCATGACCATGGATGAAATCGCCCAGAAGGCCAACCTGTCGCACTACGGCGCGCAGGTGCTGCTCGAGTCGTCGCTCACCATCGGCACGGTGCTCTACCGCGAGGGACGTTTCTTCCTGGCCAAACCCGGATGGTTCCTCCTGCACGACGACATGGCCCGCGTGAATATGGACTTCAACCACGATGTCAACTACCTCGGACTCTTCAACTTGGAGGAGGCTATCCTGAACGGCAAGCCGGAAGGGTTGAAGGTGTTTGGCAGCTGGCCGACCATTTATGAAGGCTTGTCGCAGCTGCCCCCGCAGGTGCAGAAGAGCTGGTTCGGCTTCGACCATTTCTATTCCGACAACTCGTTCGAGCAGGCTTTGCAGATTGTGTTCGGCAACCATCCCCGCACCTTGCTGGATGTGGGTGGCAACACAGGTCGTTGGGCCACACAGTGTGTGAAGCACGATGCGGAGGTGAATGTCACCATCATGGACCTTCCGCAGCAGCTGGAGATGATGCGCAAGGCCACCGCCGGACTGGAAGGCGCCGACCGTATTCACGGCCACGGCTGCAACCTCCTCGATGAGGCCACCGCCTTCCCGGTCGGCTTCGATGCCATCTGGATGAGCCAGTTCCTCGACTGCTTCTCCGAGGAGCAGGTGTGCAGCATCCTGCGCCGCGCCGCCGCTTCCATGAATGCGGGCAGCAAACTCTATATCATGGAGACCTTCTGGGATCGCCAGCGCTTCGAGACCGCCTCTTACTGTCTGGCACAAATCAGCCTCTATTTCACGGCATTAGCCAACGGAAACAGCAAGATGTACTACTCCGATGATATGGCCCGCTGCGTGGAAAGCGCTGGCCTCTCCATCGAGAAAATCCACGACGGACTGGGCCTCGGCCACAGCATCATGCAGTGCGTGAAGAGGTAAACATCAAGTTTCACTTCATTGATAAGGAGAGCGGCTGAATTTCATGAAAGAGATCCAGCCGCTTTTTTTGAATTCTTTTACCGTAAACAGTAGGTGATGGTCAGCTGGTAATACGAGCGGCACGGCTGCTCTTCGTCTTGGGCAGGATCCCACTTCGGCATGGCCTTTACTAAGCGAACTGCGTCATTGACATATTCTTGACAACCTCCACAGGAGCTGTTCAACACGTTAATACTGGTAATGCTACCATCTATTTCCACTACAAATTCAAGAATTACTATGCTATGCACCTCGATGCATCTGGGCGATAATTTGACATTTTCGATGAGAAACTTCTTTAATGAATCCACCCCGCCGGGGAACATAGCCTTCACTTCAGGGTCGCGCAGAATGATGTCGCCCTTGGCCTCAAATTTATGGCCTGTACGCTTGTCTATCAACAAGATGCACTCTGAATCAACCACATCGGTGGGGTAAACCCGATATGCAGGATTGTCGCTGGCGATGACAACATTATGCAGGGAGTGGCAGTTTGCGAAAATCTCATGTCCGATTTCTGTCACAGAATTGGGAATGAGGACAGCGGTCATGTTGCCGCATTCGGAGAAAGCCCCATCGCCAATGGAAGTAACAGAAGGAGGAAGGATGATGGAGGCCATTTTTTCGAATTTGGCAAAAGCCCATTCCCCGATGGCTGTAACAGCATATTCTTGACCCTCATAAGATACTTCTTCGGGGATGATCACGTTGCTGGATGCCCCCATATTGGTGACCTTTTTTACTTCAACGGTTTTGGGGTCACTTAAAACCCGATACTCGAGTTCTTGTCCGGTGCTACACTCCTTGGTGAAAGTCTGTGCCAGAATAGAGGAGCCGGACAGCAACAAGGAGATAAAAAGAAATAGGGCTACGGGTTTCATGGTGCGTGTTAGGTTGATTTACTATAAAGCGAAGGTGATAGGCAGCTGGAAATACGAGCGGCACGGCTGCCCATTGTACTCCCCAGGCTTCCATTTCGGCATGGCTTTCACCACCCGGATGGCCTCTTCGTCAAGAGCCTCGCATACACTACGCAGCACGGTAATTGTAGAGATGGCGCCATCTTTCTCTATTGCAAATTCAAGCAGCACCACACCCTGCTGTTGTTTCTCTTGAGCTTCTTTGGGATAGTGACAGTTTTCTGCGAGAAATGCCCGTAAAGCATCCGTGCCGCCAGGGAACTCTGCCCTTACTTGTGAGAGGGGTTGTAAAGGTTCTTCCATTCCCACCCACATCACCTCATCATCTATAGTATCCTGCGGATTCACATTCTGGGCCGAAGCGACCGACATGCCCGAAAGCGCCAGTCCCATCGCCACGCCAACGATGGCCACCTTTTGGGAAAGACTCTGCCGTTGCGAGAGTGCCTGCTCCAGTTGCCGCACCTCCGCCTCGCAGCGTGGACATGTGCCGGGGCATTCCCCCTCGAAGGTACAATCGGGAATCTCCAAGTCAATGCCGTTGGCCGCCGCCACCTCGCGCCGCACCGACTTCAAATACGAACAAACTTGCTTTCCTTTCATGACGAAATCAATTTATGGATCAACATTATATCAGCGGCAAAAATACACATTTTTTTAATAAAATTTATCCCGTCACACCCAAAATGTGAACCCTCACAGCATTTTTTTCTTTATAAGATGAGAATTTCCTCACAATAATTGCCCCGTCCATATCGTTCCATTTCATAATAACCCATTGTAATTATGAAAATTAAGATTAGTTTCATCTCCACGTTGTTTTCCTTCGTTCTGCTGTTCGCTTCTTGCCAGAAAGATGGCCTCTACACTCCCAAAGAGCATCTTACTCGTATCGAGAATTGGGAGTTTTATGACGGTGATAGCCTTTTCCGAAATGCTGAAGAGTGGGAGTGGGATGGCAAGTTACTGTCCAAAATCACTTATCTCGACCGTGCCCGTATCCCATACGCCACCCTTACCCCAAGCTACGACAGCAAAAATAGAATTGAATCTTTCTTATATGAAGAATCTGGAATGACGTGGACCTACCAATATAACTATCACAACAACGACTTGTGCCAAATTTTGGTGTACGATCAGCAGGGTGAAGTGAGAGGAGTTACCACGTTCAAAAAGAAGGGTGGAAAAGTGGCAGAAATCACTCTCGAAGCCTATATGGTAAGCTCTCAAAATCCCTTACGTTTCATCTTACCACCCGAGGTTGCAGAAATGCCTGCTGCCAAAGCTTCAGGCTCTTCCCAAAGAACTACTTATCAGCTCACTTGGAAAGGAAATGATGTGGTGAAATATGTGGTTCTGGATGGTAATGCTGATGATAAAGTGATTTCGACAGTGGAAACCACCTATGACAACAATGTGAACCCCTATCAGGGGATGTTGGCTAATACCAATGGTTATTCAAACATCAATGGAACCTTCTCAAAGCACAATCCGCTTACGATTGCCAATACGGGCAAATACAATTTGGTAGATGAATATGGCAACGAATATGCTGATGCAGATTATGAAGTACACGAAACCTATACCTACGAGTATGAAGGACGTTATCCTGTAAAACAGGTGAGAGATATTTATAGGATTTTTGAAGGAAGGCCCCTCAGCTACACTTTGAAGAGAACTTACACCTACGAATAGCCTCCCCGCTAACTTGTAACTTTCAACTACTTCACCGCTTCACGCAACGAGGCCGTCACCTTCTCCATCGCAAAATGATAGGAGGATTTCAACGCACCAACCGAGGTACCCAACGCCTGCGACATCTCTTCATACGGCATCTCGTCATAATAACGTAAAGTAAATACAAGTCGTTGTTTATCAGGAAGTTTAATAATAGCTTGCTGCAACAGTTGCTCAATTTTGTCGGAGGAAAAGTACTTCTCTTCGGCGGCCACATTCAGCAGGTGGTCGGTGTATTTGTCGTCGGAAAGGTTCAGCATCTTTTTCTTCTTCTCTAAAAAAGATAAAGACTCATTGATGCTGATGCGCGTGATCCAGGTCTTGAGGGAGGAGTCGCCCCGAAACTGGTCCAAATACCGCCACACTTTGATGAAGACGTTCTGCGTGACATCGTTGGCATCTTCATGCACATACACATAATGGCGTACCGAGTAATACACATCCCTCTGATACTTTTCCATCAGTGCGCGAAAAGCCCGCTCTTTGGTCTTTTCGTCCTTGAATTGCTCAATGATCTGCGCGTCTTCCATGTTGGAATTGAAATTATTTGCGTGCCATCACTTTCTGGGCAGCTTCCACAATATGCGGGGTGTCTAAGCCATATTTTTTCATCAGCTCGTCGGGCTTGCCGCTCTCGCCGAAGGTGTCGTCCACGGCCACCATCTCCACCGGCGTGGGCATCTTCCGTGCCAATAACTGGCATACGCTGTCGCCCAAACCACCGTTCATCAGGTGCTCTTCCGCCGTCACAACGCAACGAGTTTTGGCTGCACTCTGCAAGATTTTTTCACAGTCTAATGGCTTAATGGTATGGATGTCAATTACTTCTGCAGAAACACCTTTCTGTGAGAGTTCGTATGCGGCTTCCATCGCATGCCACACGAGATGTCCCGTAGCAATGATGGTGACATCGGTGCCTTCATTCATCAGGATGCCCTTGCCAATCTCAAACGGCTGGTCGGCGGGGGTGAAGTTGGGCACTGCCGGACGGCCGAAACGCAGATAGACGGGACCGTTGTAGCGGGCGGCGGCCAGCGTAGCCTGACGCGTCTGGTTGTAGTCGCACGGGTTGAGCACCACCATGTTGGGCAGCATCTTCATGAGGCCAAGGTCCTCCATCATCTGGTGGGTGGCGCCATCCTCGCCAACAGTGATGCCGGCATGTGAGGCAGCAATCTTGACGTTGAGGTTGGAGTAGGCGCAGGTCATACGGATCTGGTCGTACACGCGGCCAGAGATGAAGCCCGCGAAAGCACCGGCAAAGGGAATCTTGCCACTCAGCGCCAAACCTGCGGAAATGCCAATCATATTGGCCTCGGCGATACCGGTCTGGATGAATCTTTCAGGAAATTCTTTGATGAAATCGCCCATCTTCAAACTGCCAATCACATCGGCACAAAGGGCAAAGACATCGGGATTTTCGCGGCCGGCTTCCACTAAACCCGCGCCGAAACCTGAACGGGTATCCTTGAAATCATTACAAACTACAGGTTGCATACCATTGATTTTTTTGTCGTGCAAAAATAAGCAAAATTATTGTTTTAAGACATGGGGTTTCTCAGGCTGTGGCAAAATCTTGCCATTCACCCCACGGTACTTCGCATCGGGATCGTATTTGATGCCGATCTTGTCCATCAACTTTTCGCTTTGTACCTGATGGATTTGCAGTCCCAGCTCCCACGGATCGAAGCCGAGCAACAGCCCCGCCATCTCCTCGTACGTCAGCACCGGAATGCCATAGCCGTCGTGGTCGTAGGTCTTGTTCTCCATCTCGGCGATGGTGTATTGCCATTTGTCCATGAACATAGAACAGCCCGGACAGTTGCTTACAATGAAATCGGGCTCGTATGGCTCCATCGACTCAAACTTCTTCTTGGAGTTGGCCACCGAGTATCCTCTATTTTCCTGCAACAGATAGTGGCGAAAGCCGAACCCGCAGCAGTGGCGGCGTTCAGGATAATCCACCACCTCGCCGCCCCACGACTCAATCATGCCGGCCAGCACGTAGGGAAACTCCGCATTGCCAATGCCCCGTTCTGGGAAAATCTTGGCATAGTGGCAGCCCACATGCTCCACCACACGTAGCGGCTTGCCCGTGAATCGGTTCACCAACTGATATTTCATGTGCTGCTTCAGCTCTTCGCGAAACTTGTAGATGATGTCGGAAGGATGGGCCAAGTTGTTCGGAATGTTGAACTCGCGACCGGTGGCCTTGCGAAGATTCTCGCGTGTCTTTTCCAACAGCTCAGGGTCGTGTTGCCACATCTCAATCATCTCAGAAAAAATACCGAAAGAGGTGACGCACGACGGCACGTAGTTGGTGTAGCCTTTATCCGACATCAGTGAAAAAAGGCGCGCCACAATCGTCATGGTGGTCTCTAACGGCACAAAGTCGCTATGGTAGCCAATGCCGGTGCAGGTGTGCGCGTTCTCTTCATCGTAGATGTCTTTATGCAAAACCTCGCGCATGATGCGCAGGAAGGCCGCCTCCGAGCCGGGGAAGAAGGTCTGACGGATGCAGCTTCTTTCGTAAAAGAAATGGTCGTCGGCAATCTCCTTTTGATATTCGTTCCAAAAACGTTTTGTCATGGTCGGTGTTTTTTTTCTTGAAAATTAAAAAGTTAGTTGTCGGTCTTCAGGTTCTCGCACACAATCTCGGCGATGTCTTTCACCGGAAGGGTGGTGGAGTGAACGAAGGCCTTCTTGCACATCGGACAGGCGGTGGCAATCATGTCAGGCTTCTTGTACATGAGGTTGTTCACCGCCGCGTCGCGGATTTTCTTCTGCTGGTCGATGTCGATGAGCGAGTCGCCAAGGGTGATGCCGCAGCAGAGGCTGTCCTCGCCTTCCTGCTTGGCTTTCACGAGGTGGGTGGTGGCTTTCAGCACCTGGCGCGGCTCTTTGTAGATGCCGCAGCCGCGACCCAGCTCGCACGGATCGTGATAGACGGTGCGCAGGTCATCTTTGCGCACTTTGATGCGCCCGCTCTTGATGAGCATCTGCAGATATTCGGTGTGATGTACTACAGGAATGTTCAGCTTGTAGTCTTTTTTGAAGGTCTGATAGCAGATGGGGCAGGAGGTTACCAGCATGGTGATTCGCGACTTCTTGATGTGTTCGGTCACCTTGCGGCGCAGGTCGGCGGCCTGCTGGTTAAAGCCCTGCTGTATCAGCGGCCGCCCGCAGCAGATGGAGCGGTCTTCATCCATGAACCAGTATTTCTGTCCGGCCGCCTCGAAGATGGTCTTCATCGACTGGGTGATGCCGGGGGTGAGGTGCGACATGCAGCCGCCGAAGTAGCCGATACGGCCGATGGCGTTGAAAGGCTGCACGTTGTCGAGATAGGTGTAGTTGCCTACAGTGTCGAGTTCGCGCTTGTTACGCTCCTGCTGGCGGATGGCCATCAGGTCGATGTTCACCGGACAGTCGGCGGCGCAGCGGGCACACAACAGACAGTTGTCGGCCACATCGGGCTTGTCCATCTTGTAACGCAAGTTGCGCAGAAAATACACCGACTGCACATTGTTGATTCCCAGCTCGGTGTTCAACGGACAGTGGTCGATACACATACCGCAGCGCGAGCAAGCACTCAGCTCGTACATGGTGTAGCCGGTACGTTCGCTCTTTTCGCGCACGCCCCATTTGCGGAAGATGATCAGCAAAATCTCGGTGAAGATGTGCATGTAGCGCGAGAAGGGGAGCGTGACAAAGAAGGTGCAGAGGGCGATGGAATAGAGCGTCCATGAGGTCAGCTCGAAGGTGGCGGCAAATTCAATGGGAATCAGATTGCCAAGTGTCTGGGTGACGAAGCCGCCGTTATGGTAGATGCTCGCCGTCATCGACTCACTGAGCAGACGGAGCGGGAAGATGCACCAGAGGGAGGCTTTGGCAAAGCGGTCGAAAATCACATGCTTGGTGGCTTTCTTCATGCCCAAAGCCTTCGAGTAGATTTTCTTCACCAATGCCAACAGGATGCCCGACAACACATACAGCAGCAGCGCATCCATGATGGTGGTCAGCAACATGGCGCCTTTGAAGGTGCCGTGCGAATGGATGAAGAAGCGGTAGAAGATGGCCAGCCAAAACGGATGTGCCCCATCGACAGTGGGGGTGATGTGGCTCTCCACAAAACCAACCGCAATCAGCAAAAACCAGCCGAAGGCAATGCTTCGGTGCATGTAGCCTAATATGAGGTTTTTGCGGGAAATCCTTAGGTGTAAAAGTCCTTCACAAAAACACTCCCAAAGGGCGGGAAGAATTTTCCATGAAAGGATGTTCTTGCGGATGACGGCGCGCTGCAAGCGGTCCAGCTGCTTGAACCAACGCACGTATTTCCAAATGCAGATGCCAAAAAGAAAAATGGCACCCAGCACAAAAGGAAGTACAAACGGATTGAAATATTCAGACATGGAGATTTATTTAGTGTTGAGAATTTTGCGCATGTTCATCACTGCCGGCCGCAGGCTCACCCCGCGGGGACATACCAGCGTGCATTTGCCGCACAGCATACATTGTTCCAGCTCCTTGGCCAGCTTGTCGTACTGTGCCTGCTGGTACATTGATTTGATTTTGCGAATGTTGAAGCCCGTGAATTGCTGCGCGCTGCAGGTGGCTGTACAGGCTCCGCAGTTCATGCAACGCTTGAAGGAGGGGACAATCTTTTCCAACTGCTCCAGCTTGTCGAAGTTGCAGTTGTCAAGGTTGACGACACGGGTCTGGGCGATAGAATATCCGAAGTTGATCATAGGGTTGTTTTTGAGCGTATCTCTATTCTTCCAACAGTTTTTGATGGAGGTCCATTCCTCCGGTCACTTCATAAATACGGCGGATTTCTTCCAAATTCTTTTGGTGAATTTCGCGTAATGCACCGGGCCCCTCCCCGTGGTAGTTGGCCCCTAACTTGGGCGCAATGTCAATGATGTTGTTCACATACCATTCCCAAATCGGCCCTTGCTCGGGGTGTTTTTCCGGCAGCACCAAGTCGGGATGCACACAGTAGCCGGTGTTAAGGATGTTGTTACCCAAGGTCTCTGCCAACCGGTGCTGCTGACTGCGTATCTCGTCATGAAAGTAGCCCAGCATCTGCGAATATTTGCGGAGAATCTGGATAATTTCGCCTGGCGCATTGCCACGCGGACAACGCGGCTTGCACGACATGCACTGTCCGCACGCCCAAATCACATCCGACCGCAGCAATGCCTCAATGGCATTCTCATCTTTCCGCTGCACCGTATCGCAAATCTGACGCGGGTCGTAGTCGAAGAACTCTGCGGCCGGACAAATGGCGGTGCAGATGCCGCAATTCATGCAGGCTTTCAGCGCCTCACTGGCGCGACTGTCCTGCATCAACAAATTGTATAAATTGCCCATTATTTTCTGATAAAAATCGCTGCAAAGATACAACTTTTTTGCAGAATGCTAACCCTCTATTCTATCAGATTCGGCAATGCTTCAACGGATGTGATCCAGCATGGTCTCGATCAGGTTCTCGGCGCTGTCGGCAATGTCGGCGATGGAGGCCGGAAGCATGTAGCAAGGCGTGGTGAACACGAGGTTGCGCTTGTCGGAGATGACTTCCGTAATCTGGGTGTTGACGTGCGAGGCGCCCATCTTCTCCACATCGGCGATGGTACCTGGGTCGGAGCCGACGGTCACCGTGACGTCGCCCAGCACTTTGGCCACCAATACGGGGGCGATGCAGAGCGCACCGATGGCTTTGCCTGCCTTGTGGGTGGCGACGATGGCGTTGCGCACCGAGTCAAGCACTTTCGCGTTGGCCCCGTCGAAGGCGTAGGTGAAGAGGTTCTTGGCCACTCCGAAGCCGCCGGGCATCACTAAAGCATCAAAGTCCTCAGGTCGGTACTCCGAAATCTCGTGGATGTCGCCACGGGCAATGCGGGCGGCCTCCACCAGCATGTTGCGCTCACCTTCCATGGGCTGGCGCGTGAGGTGGTTCATCACATGGTACTGCGGCGCGTCGGGGGCAAAAACCGTGTAGCTGCAACCGTTACGGTCAATGGCCAGCAACGTCATCACCGCCTCGTGAATCTCAGAGCCGTCCAAATGTCCGCATCCATTCAGAATTACTGCAAATTTTTTCATGTCTTCTTTATAAAATTAATTAAAAGTTATAACATCTTGTATATCAAGCCAGTGCAAATAATCCTCGCCTAGATTTTTGACCGCACTATGCCAGATTTTTTCAACAGGTGTGTCAAAAACCAAGGAGGGAGTATAGGGAGAAACCACCCACATACTACGCTCCAGCTCCTCTTCTAGCTGCCCAGCACTCCACCCCGAATAACCGAGGAAAAAACGGTACTTCAGCGTGGAAATCGCCTGATGCTCAATAAGGGAAAGCAACACTGAGTCGATGCCAGAGAAAAGTCCGGGCATGACCATGCGAAAACGTTCAAGATCTTCAAAGTTATGCAACGTGATGATGGTGTCAAGCATCACCGGTCCGCCCACATCAAACTGGTCGGGAACCTTCCAACTGGGTTTTACATCCGTAACATTCACTTGGGTGCGTTTGTTAAGAATCAACCCTACCGAACCCTCCTGACCTGTTTCCAATAGTAATACCACCGAGTGGTTGAAAAATGTATCGTTGAAAAAAGGGGTGGAGACGAGCATAACACCACTTTCGAGAGACACTCCCGTGGGTTTCACCTTCATAAAATCACGCTCGAAATCCATAATTGAAATTGATGTGCAAAAATAAGCATTTTCTTTGTACTAAAAATTGTATTTTTGCGTAGAAAAAAATAATTATGCAAAACCAAGATCTTTTTGAAAAACTGCGGAAACAACATCCGACCTTCACTTACGAAGGTTTTCAATATCAATATAGTGAAAATCAGATTGATATAACTTTCAACTTCCGTATTGGTGAAACGATACATTTCACGCCCTCCATGCACCTCTCTCCAGGCAAGCACGGCATCCGCCTTGCGGAGCCGAAACAGTTGGAGGGCATCATCTTCCATATCGGCCTCATCGAACTCATCAGCTACTGGAAATGCGCCTGCTGCCCCGTCGTACACGTAAAAGGATACCGCCTCTCTGAAGTCCAACAACAATGGTGGAAAAATCTCTATTGGAAAGGTTTGGGTGAATTTTTCTATCAGAATGGCATTTCGTCTGATATAAAGAACTTTATGAGCTTTTCTTTCGATGAAGATGCTGCACCGATTGAGGTCTTTCAATGCCAAAAAGTGGCAGAGTCTGACGCGGTTATCGTGCCGATCGGAGGGGGAAAAGACTCGGTGGTAACGCTGGAGCACCTAAAGCAGAAGCACCGCATCGTGCCGTTCATCATCAACCCGCGTGGGGCGACGCTCGACTGCGCACGAGTGGCTGGCTTCCCTGACGAAGAGGACATTGTGGTGCTGAAACGCGAGATTTCACCCCGACTGTTGGAGTTGAATCGGCAAGGCTACCTGAACGGGCACACGCCCTTTTCGGCCATGTTGGCCTTCTATTCCTTGTTGGTGAGCACCGTGACGGGCGTGCGCGAGGTGGCCCTCTCCAACGAATCGAGCGCCAACGAGCCCACCATCCCCGGCACCGAAATCAACCACCAGTATTCCAAGTCGGTGGAGTTTGAAGAGAATTTTCGTCATTATGTAAAAGAAAACCTCAACGATATTAATCATTATTACAGCTATTTACGACCTTATTGCGAGTTGGAGATTGCCCAATTTTTTGCACAGTATCCCCAATATTTTGAGGTTTTCAGAAGTTGCAATGCGGGCAGCAAAAGCAATATATGGTGCTGCAACTGTCCGAAATGCCTTTTCGCCTACATCATTCTCTCGCCATTCATAGAAGATACCCAAATGATTCATATCTTCGGGGAAGATTTGCTCAACAAACCCTCTCTGCAACAATATTTTGACGAATTGACAGGGATTGCGGAAAACAAGCCTTTTGAATGTGTAGGCACCGTTGATGAGGTGAATCAAGCATTAGGGATGGTGGCCGAAAAATATCGCGGGAAATATTTGATAGACAGATGGTTGAAGATTAAAAAACAGTAAAATAAAGGATATTCATCAAAAGCGGACGATTTTTATTGGGAATTCCGATTAAAATTGTATTTTTGCCGCTTGACTAAAAGTATAGAGATATGTCTAACGAAAGATTTGCGATTATTGGGGCAGGGCATTTCGGTTCATCCATTGCTATTGCGCTGTCACAGAGCGGCGCCGAGGTGCTGGTCATTGATTCCGACATCAATGTTATACAAGATATATCAGATGATGTGGCGTATGCGGTCTGCATTGACGCGACGAACAAAAAGGCACTGATTGCGGAGAATATACAAGATTTCGACGTGGTGGTCGTGGCCATCGGCAACGACTTTGTGAAGCGGCTGTTGTGTACGGCCAACCTGATGGACCTGAACGTGAAGCGCATCATCTGCCGCACAATGGGCAAGAACCAGCGCATCATCTTGGAAAAGATGGGCGTGACCGAATTTCTGTCGCCTGAAGACGAAATCGGTACGTTGTTTGCCGAGCGTTTGCTGAACCCCAGTGTGGTATCCTACCTGCAACTCCCTGATGGATACCGCATTGCTGAAATTATCGCTCCACAGAGACTCATCGGCATGACCATCGCCGACCTCAACCTCCGCGACGCCTATCGTTTGAGTTTGATTACCATCCGTCGCAACTTTGCCGACTCGCCGACTCCCACACAGAGCAATGCCACCGGCCACACGCTCGGCGTGCCCGACACCTCCACCGTGATAGAGGAGAAGGACTGCTTCGTGATTTTCGGCCTCACCCGCGACATCGAGAACTTCATCAAGAAAAACCAGTAACGGCATGAAGTGGCCTGAGATGAGAAGATGGAGGAAAGCGCAGTGGCTGCTGGCAAACAACCGGCAGCGCATCGACCTCGTTTTGCGCGCCCTCTCCTTCCCCATCACGCTGGCCGCCGTCGTATGCATCATCATCCAGCATGGATGCTTCCTCACCGACGCCCAGACAGTATGGACCTCGGCTATGGTCATCATCGCCTACGCTTTCTTCTTCTTCAAATTCCTCCTCCGCGCCTGCTATTACGAGACCAAATTTATCAACTATCTGAAAAATAATAAGATGGAACTTGTCATCATTGCAGTGTTCCTTCTTATCTCTATTTTCAGCCGACAACTCCAGCGACTTTTTTCCGTCCCCGATGCTACCTTCCCCCACTACCGGCAGCTGTTTTTCCACCTTTATTACCTGATCATTTTCTTTGTAGAGCTGGCCAAAGTAAGTGCCTTCCTGAAAAAAATCAACATGAGTCCGCCGCTGCTGATGATGGTGTCGTTCTTCCTGCTAATTGCCTTCGGCACGCTGCTGCTGCTCATGCCCAAGGCCACCACCAACGGCATCACCTTCGCTGACGCGCTCTTCACGGCCACCAGCGCCAGTTGCGTCACAGGGCTCACCTCGGTCAACACCGCACTCAGCTTCACTACCACAGGACACATCATCCTATTGGTACTGATGCAGTTGGGCGGTATGAGCATCCTCTCCTTTGCAACCTTCTTCATCTCCTTCCTCTCACATTCCTACACAGGGCTGCGCTACCAATATATGGTGAAAGATATGCTCTCCACCAACCGCGTGTCGGACTCTTTCTCTTTCTTGCGCGAAATTATCATGATGACCTTCGTCATCGAGGGCGTGGGTGCTGTGATGCTCTATATGTATTGGCGCACTACTGGACTTTTTGCAGAAGACAGCGAAACCATCTTTTATGCCATTTTCCATGCCATTTCAGCGTTCAATAACGCCGGATTCTCGTTATGGCAGACGGGACTGATGGACCAGGCTATTGTAAGCAGCTATTTCCCGCAGATGATCATCATGATTTTGGTCTTCTCCGGCGGCATCGGCTACGTGGTGCTGCGTGACTTCTTCGATCCTCGCGTCATTGCGGAACGCAAGAAAAAAAGATGGATGAAGCTCGCCGACGGCACCCATATCGCGCTGCTCACCTCCTTTGCCATCATCATCGTGGGCACCCTATTATTCTATGCATTAGAATACAATAATACCTTGGCGAAAAGCAGCGGGTTTGAGAAATTTTTCTCCGCTTTGTTCCAGATTACGGCCGGTCGAACAGCAGGTTTCAACATTGTAGATATTGATGCCATCACCGTTCCTTCCCTGCTCATCTTCATCATCATTATCTTCATCGGAGCCTCCCCGGGTTCTACGGGCGGCGGTATCAAAACCACCACCTTCTTCGTCATCATCAAGTCACTTTTCGCCACCATCCAAGGAAAGAGCAAAATTGAATTTCGTAAGAAAACCATCCCCTTCCAAATCGTCGATAAAGCCTACTCCATCGTGGTGATGACGCTTGTGTTCATCGTCAGTTCCACCATCATACTCTGTATCATCGATCCGCAAATTCCGCTCAAAAACACCATGTTTGAAGCCGCCTCCGCTTTCACCACCTGCGGCCTCTCCACCGGCTGCATCGACCAGTTCTCAGACGCGGGAAAATTGGTGCTCACCATCAACATGTATATTGGAAGAATCGGCACCCTAACCTTCGCTTACGCCCTCAGCAAACGTGTGAAAGAGACCAAACACGAGTACCCGGAGACCTATTTTATGGTGGGTTAATTTATTTATAATCAATTATTTATGATTTAAATATTAAAAATTTGAAGATTTAGGTGCAGATTTACAAAAAAGTTGTATTTTTGCAGCATCAAACTGGCGCATTCGTCTAGTGGTCCAGGACGTCAGATTCTCAGTCTGAATATCAAGGGTTCGACTCCCTTATGCGCTACCACGGCAGAAGTAAAATTCTGCCTTTTTTTTTCGTAAAAAGAAGAATATATGCTGGTAATTTTTGATCTGGACGGCACCATTCTCAACACCCTGGAAGATTTGGCCTCATCGGGCAACCACGTCCTTTCCTGCCACGGTTACCCCACCCATCCCACCGAAGCCTATAAGATGTTCGTGGGAAATGGCATTCAAAAATTAATGGAACGAATACTTCCTGAAGAATATCGCACAGAATCCATTGTATCAACGCTTTACCACGAATTTTTGGAGTATTACGATTTGCATAAAATGGACAAGACTGTGCCATATTCTGGCATTATCGAACTACTGGAAGGGTTGCAAAATCAGGGTATCAAATTGGCGGTAGCATCGAACAAAGCGCACGAAGCCATGGGTCCGCTGATGCGCCACTACTTCCCCACCATCCGTTTCTCGGCGGTGTTAGGGTACCGTCCCGGCGCATTGCCCAAGCCCAATCCCGACATGGTGTTCGAGATCATCGAGGCGGCACGTGAAACGCAGAAGTCAACGCTTTTTGTGGGCGACAGCTGTGTAGATATGGAGACGGCCACGCGGGCGGGACTGAAAAAGATGGGCGTGCTGTGGGGATACCGCACCAAAGAAGAACTCGTGAATGCCGGCGCGGATTACATCCTTGAAAAACCGGATCTCACGAGTTTCAATAAAATCCTTCAATTCTTGTAATAGAAAAAACGGCGTTAGCGTCTTTTTCGTGCGCTAAGGGCATTCATCAGGCCTTTGGCCTTGCCGCTGTTCACCATCTTCATCATCTTGCGGGTATCGTAGAACTGTTTGACGAGACGGTTCACCTCCTGGATGTCGGTGCCGCTACCGTTGGCGATACGTTTTTTGCGGCTGCCGTTGATGATGTCGGGATTCTGGCGCTCTTCGGGAGTCATAGAGAGGATGATGGCCTCCACGCTCTTGAAGGCGTTGTCGTCGATGTCGAGGTCGCGCACGGCCTTGCCCATGCCGGGAATCATACCCATCAACTCCTTCACGTTGCCCATCTTCTTGATTTGCTGAATCTGGTTGAGGAAGTCGTTGAAATCGAACTGGTTCTTGGCGAGTTTCTTCTGCAACTTGGCGGCCTCTTCCTCGTCGAATTGTGCCTGGGCAGTCTCCACAAACGAGCGGATGTCGCCCATACCGAGAATACGCTCGGCCATACGGTCGGGGTGGAACACATCGAGGGCTTCCATCTTCTCGCCGGTACCGATGAACTTGATGGGCTTGTTGACCACCGCCTTGATGGTGAGGGCGGCACCTCCACGGGTGTCACCATCCATCTTGGTAAGAATCACACCGTCGAAATTGAGCTTGTCGTTGAACGCCTTGGCGGTGTTCACGGCATCCTGACCAGTCATGGCATCCACCACGAAGAGGATTTCGTTGGGATTGACGGCATCTTTGATGTTGCCGATCTCCTCCATCATCTCCTCATCCACGGCGAGACGACCGGCGGTATCCACAATCACCACATCGAGGCCATTGGCCTTGGCGTAGGCAACCGCATTCTTGGCAATCTCGACCGGCTTCTTGGAGTCGGGTTCGGTATAAACCGGCACTTCGAGCTGTTCGCCCAAAACCTTCAACTGGTCAATAGCGGCAGGACGATACACGTCGCCTGCGACGAGCAACGGTTTGCGATGGCGTTTGTTTTTCAGCATGTTAGCCAGCTTGGCGGCATGGGTGGTCTTACCGGAACCTTGCAAACCTGCCATCAAGATGACCGCCGGATTGGCGTTGATGTTGATGTCTTCGGCAGCAGTGCCCATCAACTCAATCAATTCGTCGTAGGTGATTTTCACCATCATCTGGCTGGGGGAGACGGCCTTCAGCACATCCATACCCAACGCTTTGGCTTTCACCTTGTCGGTAAATTCTTTCGCAATCTTGTAACTGACGTCCGCATCCAGAAGTGCTTTACGCACCTCCTTCATGGTTTCCGCCACGTTGATATCCGTAATTTTTCCTTGTCCTTTCAGGACTTTGAACGCCCGTTCTAACCGGTCGCTTAAGCTGTCAAACATGATGATTTTTCGTTAAAAAATGAGTTTGCAAAAATACAAAATTGTCGGGAATTAGATTTCAACCGATTCTCTGAATTTCGGAATATAGGATTTCTTGAATCCGGCATCGGCGAGATGTTGTGCGTACGCCACGCGGGCGGGGTCTTCACCATGCACAATGAAGATGTTGCGCACTTTCTTTTTATCTTGGCACGAAAGATAATGGATGAGTTCATAATAGTCGCCATGACCCGAGAAGGCCTCGATGGAGGCGAGTTTGGCGCGCACTTTGTACTTGGTGCCGAAGATGGAGACCTCGCTGTCGCCCCGCATGATTTTAGCCCCGAGGGTGGTGGGGGCGCAGTATCCGACTGAAAGAATGGTAGTTTTGGGATTCTCGATATTATTGGCGAGGTGGTGCTTTACACGTCCCGCCTCCATCATGCCCGATGCGGAAATGATGATGCAGGGACGGTTGTAGGAGTTGAGTTTCTTGGAGTCGGCGATGCTGCGGATATAGTGTACCTTCTGGAATCCGAACGGGTCGGGGTCGGTTTTGATATACTCTTGCAGCTCCTCGTTGAAGGCTTCGCTGTGGATGCGGAAAATGTCGGTGGCAGCCACGGCCAGCGGACTGTCGATAAAAATTTCCACATCCGGCAGATTTTTCTCATTCTCAAGGCTTTGCAAGGCATAAACAATCTCCTGGGTACGGCCGATGGCAAATGAGGGAATAATGAGTTTGCCCTTGCGTTGCGCCACCGCATCTTTGATGACCAACATGAGGTCGCGTTTGGCCTCGCTGATGGTGGTGTGGAGACGGTCGCCGTAGGTGGATTCGGTGATGATGTAGTCGGCCTGTGGGAAGGCTTCGGGGTCGGGAAGGATGGTTTTGTTGTAACGGCCAATATCTCCTGTATAGCAGAGCGTACGGACTTTTCTACCCTCTTTGATGGTGATATAGATGGCGCTACTGCCGAGCATGTGGCCGGTATTGATGAGTTCAAACTTGAAGTCGGGGGTGAGTTCGTAGGGAAGATGGTAGGGGATGCTGATGAAGTGGCGCATACAGGTCACCGCGTCCTGCATGGTATAGATGGGTTCGACGGGAGGAAGTCCCTGGAAGGCGCGTTTCTTGTTGAACTGGGCGGTATCGGTCTCTTGGATGCGGCCGGAGTCGGGAAGCATGATGGCGCAGAGGTCGCGGGTGGCGGGAGTGCAGAACACCGTGCCCTTGAAACCTCTTTTCACCACGTAGGGAATCAGGCCGGAGTGGTCGATATGTGCGTGGGAAAGAATGATGTAGTCGATGTCGCGCGGGTCGAAGCCAAGGTCGCGGTTCATGCTGTCGGTCTCGAGACCTTTCCCTTGGTACATTCCACAATCGAGCAAAATTTTCACGCCTTTGCGTGTGGTGAGAAGAAATTTACTGCCGGTAACTTCCGTCGTTGCACCTAAAAAATCAATTTTCATAATGTTTGGTTTTGGCGGCGCAAAGATACGATTTTTTGCAATAAAAAAAGAGACAGTCTGAAACTGTCTCTTCGTACTGGATGGGGGATTCGAACCCCCGATTTTCAGGATGAAAACCTGACGTCCTGGGCCAACTAGACGAATCCAGCATTTCCTCAAAAAATGAGGCTGCAAAAATACATGATTTTTTAATACAAAACCAATTTTTGCAAAAAATATTTTTTCGACCTACTTGTCATCAGGTTCAAACCTGAATCCCAGACGTTTACCTGTCTTCAGAATCATATTCTGATCTTCAATCTGAAGGATGTCATTCACCGAAATCTCCACCAAATTGGAATACTCCGGCACCAAGAGGTCGAAATTGATGGTGTATTGGATGGCCGACATCAGAATCTCTTCTACCGACTGTTTGTCAAGTTCGCGATTGTTGAAATTGTTGAGCACTTTCGCCAATTCGCGTTTTCCTTCCACATAAAAATGCTTGTCTTTATTGATAAAAATTCGCCCGATCATATAGCCGGAGTCGTTGATGCGGTTGTAGCGGAACGAGTCGGAGAGGAAGTTGAAGATATGGATGACGCCACAGTAGGAGCGGGTCTGGTCTTCGCGGATGTAGGGAGTTTTCATCACCTCATGGTCGCGGGGAAACTCGAAGATGTTGGTGTGCATCAGGAAAATCAGCACATCGCCGGCGAAACGGAGCTTGAACTCGTGGAGGTTCTTGCCGTTATAGTCCACGGTGACACGTGGGTGCTGCTCGGCGCAATTCTCTTCATAATAATCTTCAAACTCTTTGGCGCACTGTTTGAACAGCTCCATCGACTCGAGGGTACTGGAATAGATTTGCTGTTTCAGTTCGCCTTTTTGAATCAATAATTGACAAATGTTAGAATAATCGGTATCCATATACTGAATTAAAGGGTTATTTCAAAGTTAAGTAATCCAATGGGTTAAGGGGAAATCCGTTGTGCCACAGCTCGAAGTGGAGGTGGTTGCCCTTGTTGGTGATGCCACTATGCCCCATTCGGGCGATGGGTTCTCCTGCGGCCACTTTGGCCCCCTTGCTCTTGAGCAAGACTTGGTTGTTTTTGTAGATAGTCAGCACGTTATCATGGTGCTGGATGATGATGACGTTGCCGTCGGTCACATCATAGCCGGCAAAAACCACCATTCCCTCGGCGGCACTGGTGACGAGCGTACCCTCACGGTTGGCCACATCGATACCATATTGGTTTTTGGGAACATTGTATGCGGTAACGATGGTGCCGGTTGTGGGCGGCTGCAGGAACAAGTTTTGGATGTCGGCGCGGGCGCTGATGGAGACCCCGTCATTCTGCTGGCGCGAATTCACGGCCGCCAGCAGGTCGCCAGCCTCCTCCCGCAATGCCATTTCGCTCTCGGAAGGCTCTGTGGCTTCCTCCAGCGACTTGCCGTCGGCTGTCACCACACCGCCCTGCGGCGCAGGACCCATCGTGTCGAGACTGTTTTCATCCATCACCTGCAAAAGATGCTGGAGATAAACCTCGTTGCGGTCGTATTTCGACTGCAAGTCCGCCACCTTTTGGGCAGTCTCCTTGAACTTGCGGTGCTCCTCTGGAGTGGTATAACCCGGAATGTAGTAGCGCAGCGGGGTGAAAGCGATAATGACCGCCGTAAGCGACACCAACACCACCGCTGAAACCATCACCGTAACGAAGATGTTGCGGGGACTCAGCAGGAAGGTGAAACTGTCGTGGTGGGTGGTCTCATTGCGGATGATCAGCTGGTGCTTAACGCTCCAGTTTTTCCGCAATCGGTTCCAGAAATTTCGCCACTGGGTGAACTTTGCCATTCCCTACAGGTTATAACAACTAACTGTTATACAATTTGTTATTTCATTTTCACAACCGCTTCGCGAATGCGGCGCATAGCCTCACGGAGTTTCTCCTCAGAGGTAGCATAGGAAAGGCGCACACAACGGTCATCCCCAAATGCCGCACCCATCACAAGTGCCACATTGGCATCGTAAAGGATGTACATGCAGAAGTCGGTGGAGTTCTCGATGGTGGTTTTGTTATACGTTTTGGCGAAGACGGAGTCGGCGGGCACTTGCTTGCCGTACAGCTCGCTAATGTCGGGGAAGAAATAGAAGGCACCCTTCGGCAGACGCACCTTGAAACCCGGGATTTGGCAGAGCAAATCATATACTAAGTCTCTGCGTTTCAAGAAGATATTGCGCATATTGATAATATCATCTGAAATGGCAGGATCCATCTGCATGGCCTTGATGGTGGCGCGTTGTGCGATGGAGCAGGTGGCAGAAGTAACCTGTCCTTGCAGTTTGTTACACGCCTTGGCGATGGCCACGGGGGCACCGATGAAACCGATACGCCAGCCGGTCATGGCGAAACCTTTAGCCACACCGTTCACGGTCACGGTACGTTCTTTCATCCAGTCGAACTGGGCCATGCTCTCGTGTTTTCCTTCGAAGTTGATATGCTCGTAGATCTCGTCAGCCAGAACGATGACGTTGGGATAGTCGCGGAGCACTTCGGCCAGCGCCTTCAGCTCCTCGCGGGAATAGAGCATACCCGTCGGGTTGGAGGGACTGCTGAAGATCATCATTTTGGTCTTGGGGGTGAGGGCAGCACGAAGCTGGTCGGGGGTCACCTTGAAATCATTTTCGATGGTGGTCTGGATATAGACCGACTTGCCTTCAGCCAGCTGCACAACAGCCTTGTAGGACACCCAGTAGGGGGCGGGAATCACCACCTCGTCGCCTGGGTCAACCAAAGCCATCACCACCTGATAGATAGATTGTTTTGCTCCCGTTGAAACGATAATCTGGTCGGGAGTATAGTCGAGGTTATTATCTCTTTTGAATTTTGCACAGATGGCTTTTTTGAGTTCGGGATAGCCCGGTACGGGCGGATAGTGGGTCCAATTCTCATCAATGGCGGTTTTGGCGGCCTCTTTCACCACTTCCGGGGTGTTGAAGTCGGGTTCGCCGATGCTGAGTTTGATAACATCCTTGCCTGCTTCGGCCAATTCGTTGGCAATCTGGGTCATCGCAAGGGTTTCTGAAGGCGGCATGCTGCTAATTCTTTGAGAAATAAGTGCCATAATTCAATTTTTTTATTAGAAAAATAATTTAATGATTTTCGAAGGTGCAAAGATACAAATTATTCGGCAAAAATCTTCTTATGCAAGGGGAATTCTTCATTGAGCTCCCCTGAATAGTAAAAGTCATTGCCCAAAACGCCGAAAGTATAGACACGGCCTCCCACCGAAACATGCGAACCACCGCAACGGGGTGAAGGGTTGGGCTTGGAGGCGCTGAAACCGAGGTTGAAGAGTGTGCAAAGCACATCAGGACGATCGGAAATGTCATAACCGGCGCGCTTCCACTGGAGCATCGTCTGGTGCAGGATACATCCGGCATAGATAAAGGAGTAGAGGTGGTCGCGATAGTCCACCAGCCGGTTGAAGCGGGCGGTGGTAAGATCATGCATCTGGGAAGTGTCGTAGTCGAGGATATGCTCATACTTTTTCCCCATGTAATATACCGAGGTAGAGTCTTTCAGGTTGCGTTCCACAGCGGCGGCGGTGAAGTCCTTGATGCCATTGACACCGAGTTAGAACTGCGACTGCACACTCATAACGGCGGGACCAAGGTAGCGTTTCACATCCTCGCGATGCGAATTGAAAAGGCGGATCTGCTCACCCACGGTACAAGCGGCGATCAGGCGCGGATCAACGCCGGTGATTTCTCCCGCCTTACGGATTTTTTCGGCATCATTCACCATAGCACGCTTCAGGGCCGGCCAACCTGGGTCGTTCATCCACGGGATGGCATTGTCGGTGGAGGTAGAGGCAGGATACCGCGCTATCAGAGCGTTCACCTCCTGCAACAACTCCGTGAATTTCTTGCCATTGTCGGTCTCCTGCATGTACATGTTGCTGGCATACACCATACGATTCACCATTTCAGGGTCGTTCATGTCCCGGTCAGCATCGTAAATGAGGTGGGCGTTGGTGGGGAAAAAACGGTTGAGCACCGCCAGCTGAATATAGTTCTGCAATTGCGCGGAATAGATCTTTGACGAATCCGTCAGCCCTCCCATCTCCTTATAATTCGCCAAATAGCGGTTGTTGGGATCAATGCCACCCTCGTCGTTGGTGAGGCCGATTTTATAAACAGCCCATGCGAAAACGATACCCAGCGCAAAAAGCGCCAGCAAATGAAGTCCAATTTGGTAAATTTTCGAACGGACTTTCAGCGTTTTCCAAGCCTTAAAAAAAGACTTTTTCTCTGTGTTTGTTAGGTTTTCTTGCGACATTCCTATATCAAAAATTGAAGCGCAAAAGTACAATTATTTTCCTCTCTAACTATATAATTTCTAAAAAATTCCTGCTCTCAAAAAAACATCATTTTTTATGGCCATTTTTTATTTTTTTAATATGAAAAATAATTATAAAAAGAATAAAAAAATTGCTTATTTTTGCGCTTTTGAAAATATTGGCAAAAACTATAGAGATGAATTTTGTACAAAAGTATTTTGCAAAAAAATATATTACTGAAAATAAGAAGGTTAGGACACCAGAAGTGGTCTCTTTGAGAGATGCAAAAAATGTGGGAATTCTCTGCAACATCTCCACCGAGGACACCTATAAGGACATTTACGCTGTTTTCTCTAAGCTTCAGAATCCCACCCGCAACGTGTGGATGGCAGGCTATATCGACAACAAACTCATCCCGTTCTACTGTTTGCAACAACTGTCAGCCGACTACTTCTGCAACAAAGACCTTAACTGGTACGGCAAACCCAAGAAGGAACAGATCTTGAATTTCTGTGAGACCGAATTCGACATTCTGCTGGATTTCTCACATGACGTTTACGATCCCCTTCGTTTCATCATGGCCATCACGCCAGCCAAATTCATCATCGGTTCCGAAAAACAAAATGCTGACCTCTACGACCTGCTTATCCAGTCGGAACATGACCTGACGAATATGGAATTGCTGAAAAACATCACTCATTATACTAACCAACTTTCAGGAAAACAGTCATGAACAATCGTTTGAAAGGAACTGGAGCTGCACTTGTCACGCCGTTTCACCCCGACGGAAGCATCGACTTTGGTTGTTTGGCGAAATTGGTAGAAAACCTGATTGCAAATGGAGTGGACTACTTGGTGACCACCTGCACCACCAGCGAAACGCCCACGCTGACGGAAGCGGAAAAAGATGAGATTGTGGCTTGCGTGGTGAAAGCGAATGCAGGACGCGTGGCCATCGTACGCGGTCTCGGCGGTCCCAACACGAAAGAGATTGCCGAACAGCTGCGCACCAAAGACTTTACCGGCGTGGATGCCATCCTGTCGGTAACGCCCTTCTACAACCGTCCCAACCAAGAAGGTATCTATCAGCACTATAAGATTTTAGCTTCCTGCACTCCCCTCCCCCTCATCCTCTACAACGTGCCCGGCCGCACAGGATGCAATATCGAGGCCGACACCACACTCCGCATAGCCAACGACTTCCCCAACATCGTGGCCGTGAAGGAGGCATCGGGCAATATGAACCAGATCATGAAGGTCATCGCCCACAAGCCCACAGAATTTTCTGTTCTCTCGGGCGACGATGCCATCACCCTGCCGCTTTTGGCCGCCGGCGTTGACGGCGTCATCTCGGTGGTAGCCAACGCTTTCCCGAAAGAGGTGAGCGACATGGTGCGCCTCGCCCGTCGCAACCAGTTCGACGAGGCCCGCAAAATCCACCTCCGCCTCCTCGACTTCACCCAGGCCTGCTTCAAAGAGGGCAGCCCCGCCGGCATCAAAGCCCTGCTCGCCCTTCAAGGCAAAATGGACAACACCTTGCGACTGCCATTAGTGCCCGTCTCCCAAGAATTATCTGCTCATTTTGCAAAACTTTTATCTGATTTTCAATAAATTATATATTATGAAAAGAATTTTTATCACCCTAACCTTTCTTTTCGGAATCACCCTCTCTCTTTTCGCCCAAAGCACAAGAGAAGAGTTGGTCAACAACGACCGCGACTTTCTCTATGTGGTGGCAAAAGTGAATACCAAAGCCGAGGTGAACGCCCTGTCGCGCAACTTCTCGGTCGATAACTGTCCATTTGATGAGCGCACCGGACAGTATGCCGTGCGCATCTACCTCGCACGCCACGAGTACGACGCCTTCGCCGCCCTCAACCTGCCTTTTGAAATCATTGCCGCCGAACGTCCGTCTGCCATGGTCACCGACGACATCAACGACTTCACCACCAACTGGAACAAATACCCCTCCTACGAGGTGTATGTGGAACTGATGCAGAGGTTCCAGCAGAACTTTCCGCAGCTCTGCAAAATCGACACTATCTTGGCCGCCACTCCCTGCACTTCGCGCCCTCACATGCTGATGGCCGCCCATATCAGCACCACCCTCGGACAGTCCGCCGACAAGCCGGCGTTTCTCTACTCCTCCACCATGCACGGCGACGAGGTGGTGGGCTACTACATGATGCTCCGTCTCATCGACTACATCCTCAACAACGCCACCACCGACCCGATGGTGCAGAACGTACTCCAGAACGTGGATTTGTATATCTGTCCGTTGGAGAACCCTGACGGCACCTATCATTCCGCCAACGACCGAATCAGCTCCAGCTATTCCACCCGTTACAACTGGAACAATGTGGATATGAACCGCAACTACCCATACTTGCCCGGTGTTTCTGGCAGCGCCAACGTGCAGCCTGAAACACAAGCCATTATCAACTGGGTGCAAGACAAGCATTTCGTGATGTCGGTGAACTTCCACGGCGGGGCCGAGCTCACCAACTTCCCGTGGGACACCTGGGCCAGCAATACCCGAATGCACGCCGACGATGCATGGTTCCGCTACATCTGCCAGAACTATGTGGATGACTGTCAAGCCATTGACCCGACCTATATGGTAGGTGAAACCGCCTACAACCCGGGCTGCGGCGCCGTGACCGAAGGCGGCGACTGGTACGAAATCACTGGTTCTCGCCAAGACTATATGAACTACTACCAGCACTGCCGCGAAGTGACCATGGAGGTGCATTTCGACAAGGTGGTGACCTCCTCGTCGGAGCTTCCCTCCTACTGGACCAACAGCAAGAATGCGTTGCTCAACTACGTGATGGAGTGTACCTACGGCTTCCGCGGCCTCGTGACCGATGCGGTGACGGGAGAGCCGGTGGAGGCTAAGATTTTTGTGGAGAACCACGACACCTTCAACTCGGAGGTCTATTCGCACCTGCCGGTGGGCGCTTACTACCGTCCCATCAAGGCCGGCACCTACACCGTAACCGTTTCCGCCGACTGCTATGAAAGCCAGACCTTTACGATTACCACCACCGATGGTGCCAGCGTACGCCGCGACGTGCAACTCCAGCCGCTGGTTTCCGCCCCGCAGGTCGCCGACCAGCATATCCTTGCTGGCCAAACCGCCACACTGACCGCCAACTCCACCCATACCATCAAATGGTACAACTCGGCAACAGCTACCAACCCCATCGCTACCGGCAACACCTACACCACTCCCGCACTGACCCAAACTACCGTCTATTATGTTGAGGAACAGGCCACTGACAACGGCACCACCTGCGTGAGCGAGCGCACCAGCGCTACCGTTTACGTGACCGAAGGTACACACGACACCGTTCACGGCTACCTCACCGTGGATACCTGCGACTCATATACCATCAATGGACAAACCTACACCGTTTCGGGTTGCTACCTCATCACCTTCCCCTACGGCGGGCAGAATTATGCCGACAGCATCCTGCACCTGAGCCTCAATATACACAGCAGTTACGAGATTACGGTGCAAGAAACCCACACAGTAGGCGAGACATACTATGTCGGAGGCATCGCCCACACCGCTGATGAAGCCGGCACCTTCACCTACGACCTCACGTTGCATACCCAGTTCGGCTGCGACAGTATCGTACATTATATCATTCAAGTCAATGCGATTCCCGCCGCCTACTCCGACCTCTCCCTTACCGACTGTGGTTTTATCACTTACGAAAACGAAACTTACACAGAATCAGGAAACTACAATGTGGTTTATCCGGGCGCGGCTGCCAACCATGGCGACAGCATCCTCATTCTTCATCTCACCATCTACCCCACTTACGACATCAATGTCAGCGAAATTGTATCGGTAGGAGACACATATTATGTTGAAGGACAGCCCTATACGGCTATCATGGCGGGCACCTTTACCTACGACCGCTTCCACGCTACCGATCATGGCTGCGATAGCATCATCCATTATATCTTTTATGTGAGCGATGCCAACTTCACCTTTGGCGAACTGACGCTGGACGAATGCATTCCGTTCTCTTACGAAGGACAAATCTTGACGATGGATGGCGACTACACCTTCTTCTATCCTGGAGCGGGAGTAAACGGTGCCGATAGCACCTTGGTCATTCACCTCACCCTGCACCCCTCCTACGAAGAGACCGTGGAGGTGCATCTTGCCTTAGGTGAGCATTACGACCTCGACGGATATGACTTTTATTCTGAACAGGCTGGAATCTATCCCTTTGACCGCGAATATGAAAGCGCTTTCGGATGTGATAGTATTGTACACTACAACCTCATCGTGGGCAATGTAGGTATAGAGGAGATGAATGGTGGAAAGCCGTTCATCACTCCCAATCCCACCACCGACCAGTGCCACATTAACGGCTTGCAGGAAGGCAGCAACGTTGAGGTACGTATCTTCAACACCTACGGACAGTTGGTGAAGAGCGTGGTGGTGGATGCCCAGCAAGCCACGCTCAACTTAGAGGGCTTGAAGAGCGGCACCTATTTTATTCAAATCATTGAAAATAGAGGAATTACTACGCAAAAAATCATCAAACTATAGTCACCCACTTGATTGGACATGAAAACTTTTGAAATCAAGACCACCTTTACCGTTTACGAATCCGAGGCTGAGTTGTCGGAGGAGGATCAGAAGTTGTTAAAGATGGCGCGTAATGCGGCCAGCCGGGCCTATGCGGTTTATTCGCAGTTTCATGTAGGGGCGGCGTTGCTGCTCGACAATGGTGAGATTTTGACGGGCAACAACCAGGAGAACTGCGCCTACCCGTCGGGGCTGTGTGCGGAGCGCACGACTGCTTTCTATGCTTCATCGCGGTTTCCGGGCGTGCCGTTCAAGAAACTGGTCATCACGGCTGTCAATCCGCAGAGCACGCTCACCACGCCGGTGCCGCCGTGCGGGGCTTGCCGCCAGGTGCTGTCGGAGTACGAGCAGCGGGGCGGGCATCCCATCACGGTGCTGATGGCCGGACAGGAGGGCGAGATCTGGCAGGTGAACTCCGTACAGGACCTGCTGCCGCTCACCTTTTCCGACTCCTATCTGCCGGACATGACAATATAGGGGGACGGAGGAAATGTACAATTGACAATGTACAATTGACAATGAACAATGAGTGGGGATGCGGTTATGCGAGGATGCGGGGCAAGCAAAAAATTGCCTTTGATGTATTTAGCTGCCCAATAACTACGGCTGCTGAGGATGGTTTTCTTCTTCTACCATTTGTAGAGCCTCTTCCCGCGACACCTTTCTGTATTTTCCTTTAGCTTCATCATAAACATAAACACGTTTAGGATTTTTTCGGAACAATAATGCAAGGGATTTTTTCACATAATCCTATTCTTCTTGCAATTCCTCATACAAAGCCACCGGTCCAGCATGCCATAACTTAGTTTCCTCAATCTCCAATCGGCGGTACATATTTGACTTGTAGATACGGCGGATGGAGTTAACAACACCCATGCCGGTGTCTTCGTCCAACATTTTCGCCAACAAACTCACCTTTGACGGAAGAAGAAAATACAAATTGTCTTGCGTAATCTGTGTCATGGTTGTACCTGTCTTGCTTTTATGAATGAAATGGCTTGCAATGATGGGGGGGTATGAAAGAGGTATTGATCCACCAATTTGTAGGTTTTTAGTTCTGCTATGAGATTCTGCTTGGTCAGTAATCCCCCTTCATATAGGGCAAATGCAGCATAAACTCGGTCGTTGGCCACCGGGCCGTAAACAATATCGTAGTTGTGGGTGAAATGCTTATCCGTACGGTTTTTCATCACGAAATCAAGCCATTCTTCTGTGGGGGCATCAAAAAAGAGACAACGAAACTTATTTAGGGCATCCTCATTTAAATTATATTCGTTTACAAAACCAATGGTTTGCATGGATTCTTTCATTCTTCTGCGCACCCAATCCTCAGCCTGTTGATATGATGTAGTAGTATAAAAACCGACTCCATAATCCAAGGTGCGATTGGGCAACCGTATCTCGGGCTTCTCTATTTGTTCACAACTTCCATGAAATATTATCATAATGCCTGCTGTTGTCTGATGTGAATGAATTCGTCTATATCTTCCAGTATCCAGTGATGGTTTTGCGTGTGTAGGATTTCGAAATTTTCTGCAAGATAATCAAGAACCCCATATTGGTCAAGCTGCTCCATAGCCTGCTCACCGGTCAAATGTTTCGCATTCTTGTATTGCTCCACACAAAAGGACACAAAATAGGATATATCGGTCTGCATTATTAAATCGTAAAAACAGGTGCAAAAGTACACATATTTTATGAATATTTATCCTTTTATAGCCTAAAAAGTGATGACACGGCGCAAAAGGCAGATTATGAAATTTCAAGGTCGCAATTTGCGACCTTGAAAGAACAGCGCGGAGAGAATGTACAATGTACAATTAACAATTAACAATGTACAATGAGTGGGGATGTGGTTATGCGAGGATGCGGGGCAAGTGGTGGGGCCTATTTTTATAGTAGAATGAAAAGATTTGCAGTCTTATCTTATAAAACATTTATCTCTATCACGCCACAGTTTACGGAGAGCCCTTTTGGTTTTACATGGAGAGGTAGAACGGGACCCTACCCATCCTCCACATTTCCAATGTAAAAACAGTTCTCCATTGCGACGCATAGTTATCATATAGATGAGAGGGACATCGCCTGCTGTTGCAACCAATCCTCCAATAGGAGGAAACACACATTTAACCTCCTTCAAAGGAGCTTCTTCTTTGTGGGTATCTATACGATAGTACAATGTTACATATACGGAATCCTGTTGCGCCATGTGTTGTATAACAGAGTCGGGGGCATGAAATTTAATGTCAGCGAGGCTGTATGTAAACCGTACAGTATCATTCTGATGACAAATATATCCAGTAGCCTGCTTCAGATACGCCCCATTGATGCAAATGAAGCAGTCCTTCGATTGAGCGGAAGCACCACTATGAAGGATTATTACCAGTATGAATATAAGGGAGGCGAATCTTTTCATGGTGGTATGGTTGTTGAATTGTTTGGCTGGAGGGGCGATGGAGTTAAGAGTTAAGAGTTAAGAGTTAAAAGTTAAACGTGAAGGCGTTTTTTCGCCAGCAAAATTAATACATTTTTACGGATAATCCAACCTTTCAGTTTTCAGTTTTCAATTTTCACCTCATCTTACCACTGTCACGCTTCCGGTGAGGATCTTGCTGCCCTCGCCGGCTGCTCGGTACTCCATGCGCCACACGTACACCCCGGCGGGGCACTCGCTGCAGTTCCAGCCCTGATGGGGATTGTTGGTGCTGAACAGCAGCCGTCCCCAACGGTCGTAGATGTGCAGGCTGTAGTTCTCCAACCGTTCAGGGTGGTTGAACACCGGCAGGAAAAGGTCGTTCTGACCATCGCCGTTCGGGGTGAAGGCGTTGGGCACATGCACCATTTCCTCGCAATCCTCCACCTCAATGGTCACGCTGGCATCCGCCTCGGTGCATACGTTATACACATGCACACTGTAGGTGCCGGGGGCGGTTACCTCGTGGGTGGGGGCGGTGGTACCGTCGTGCCACAGGTAGTAGCTGTATGGCGTGGTGACATCCAACGTGTAGGGATGGTTGGAGCAGATGGTGGTGTCGTTGCCCAAATCTACCTGTAAATCATACAGATAGAAAATATCAATGGTATCGCTGGCACCCGTGCAGCCGTCGGTTACCACCACCCAGTAGCGGCCGTCGTTGATGACGGTGTAGGTGGCGTTGGTGGAGAAGTCCTGCCACAGGTAGTTAGCGGAGTGTTGCTGGGTGGCATCAAGCAGCAGGGTGGCCAGTTCGCACAGCAGGGTGTCGTTGCCGAAGTCCACATGCAGGCTGTCGTAGAAACGGATGTGGATGGTGGCGCTGTCGGAGCCGCAGGCGTTGTCGATGCGCACGGTATAGTCGCCCTCCTCCTGCGGGGTGAAAGAGGAGTCGGTGGTACCGTCGCTCCAGTGAAAGAAGCCGAACATGTCGCTCTGGGCGGTGACAGATGCCCCGCGGCAGATGATGGTGTCGGGGGACAGGGTGAGATGGGGTGGTGCAAGGGCAAAGACAATATGGTAAGTGGTGTCTGATCGGCAGAACTTTTCCTCAATCATCAGTATCGTCAGCGTGTCGGCGGTTTCCACAGGCAGGAGCAGCTCGTCTTGGTGGTATTCCACCCCATCCACCGCCCAAACCAAAGGAGCGTGCGCACCACAGTCCATACCCGACTCCAACCTCAACGTGTCGCCAACACAAGTAGTGATAGTATCCCTTCGGCATTGTTCATAGGTACAACCTGCTCCACCGCCACTCAGAACAAAATACTTGATGATAGGTCCGCCCCTGATGAAGGAGGTGGAATCAAAAGCACATTCCTCCATATTGGCGGAGAAACCATAGGGGTTGGTTATATGGAACAACGGAGGAATCCCGGCATTGCTGAACGAGAGCCGCGCAGCATAGTAACGGTCTTGACAAATGTCTCGGGTTCTATAGAGATGAGAAGGAATGAGCGTTCCGTTCACGCGGGTGGAATGGATTCCTTCTGGCGGCACCACAATAGTGAGGAAGGCAAACGAGCTGTCTGAGGCACTGCCTCCCATAGTAGGCAACAAAGACTCCTTCACTGTGCGGTCGGCAGGGGCCTGCTGATGAAATCTACCCTCAAAAATACAACCGAGAGGAAGAATGTGTATATACCTTATTGATGTATGAGCAGGAGGGGAAGGGTCAACTCGGAAATAATGAACCACAGTCACAGAATCAAAATCGTCTAAAGCCTCCACAGCAGAAAAGACATTATCATTCCATGTGTATAATTCATAAGAGGCTTGGATTGCCGCAACACTTTCACAGGAAGTGGGGATAAAACGCCACGACCACGTGCCCATGAATTCCTCATAAACAAACTCATGTCCTGATGCCTGGGGATTGTATGAATTAAAAAAATACCAAATCGAGACGGGATCAGGCCCTATGAGACCTGTGGAACCGCCAAACGCCGAATAATAAACGGCAATGGGCTTGCAGTTTGTTTGAATACGGCTATAGCTCGGAAATGATTCAAAAAGATCGTTCCAATTGGAAGGGACAATGCCGGAAATAACAAACACTTCTCCTGCATTCAAAAAATAGGTTTGTGAAGGAACCTCATGCAAAGAATCCCATGCAAAAAGGTTGACATTCGAGTCAATTGGAAGTATGTCCATTTCAAGATGATCTGGGATTGTAATTTGCGTATTATCTTCTGTAGCAACAAGATAATAAGTATTATACCCGGTTTGATATTCTTCTACATCAATCCAATCCAGCAAAAAATATTCACTTTCCAATACCGGCAGAGGCACCAATTGTATCTTTGAAAATTTACGGAAGCACGGCTGAGGGTCATCAGCGGTGGTTCGTGGCGCATCAGAGAATTTGTTGGAAATCAAGTAAGCCCACACCTCACAATTCGTATGGATGTGACATCCTTTGCGCTGGATACCCGACACCTGATAACAGATGATTTCGTCGGCAGGAATCTTGATTTCTGCAACCTGTCCCGGTACAACATGAAAGGCTACCGTCCATCCTGTCGCATGATTGGTCACATAGCCGTCACACTCTTCCAAGCCCACAATCTGTATCGTGGCCGTATCTTGGGTGTTATAGACATCCGGATTCCTTATCTGTGCAAGCAAGCTATCTGCGGATACACAAACCCAAGGAGACGTTTCTGAGATTACATGATGCGGCGTATGCTGTGAGGTCACCCAAAAATCCGTACCGGCGTTGGTCTGTTCATGCGGCTGCTGGGCATGAGCAATAAACCCCGACAACAATAACAGTAAGAGTAGGAACCTTCCCAAATCATTGGCACACATGTCTCCGTAAAATTGACAAAAAAATCAAGATGTTTTTAAGTATGCAGACCTTAGATTTGCAGTCACAAAAATAATCAAAAAAAACAAATTATTATTTGACAAATTTTGCAGAAGTAATAATAGCATTGTCTTTCAACAATCTAACAATATAAACTCCTGGTCGCAAAGATGAAACATTAATTGTTCTTTGGGCTGTTCCTTTCAAAACTTCCTTCCCTATAGCATCATATATTATGTATCTGCTGACTTCTTCCGCATTTAATACAGTCAGTTGACCATCGCAATAGTAAACCTCACGGGAACAATTAGTCAAAAACTTTTCGGACTTTGGCGAAAATGATTTTCCATCACAAGTGATTTGTTCAGTAGTATCGAATGTGAGGGTGGATAAGCTTGCTGGAAAGGAAATGTTATTAGAATTAAAAAATAAACAACTAATCACTGACAATGCTGTCAATGAGGCAGTCTGGTCATGGGCATTGATGCTACTTTCGCAAATAGGATATTCCAGCCATGAATAACCAATGCTATTGGCCACAATATATATTCCACCTTTTGGATAGGTAGTACTGTACGCATTGTATCCACCGGAAGTGATAAATTGCAAATTGTTGCTGTCATAGCACCCTTTTTTCAACTGAAAGTTGCGGAGATGGTAATCTTGGAAAAAAACAGCATACGACAATATATCGTATGAATTAAAAGAAGTATCAATTTTAATACAAAACGGATTTCCTGCATAGGAGAAAGGATCGGAAGTGTCAATAAATTGTCCTAAAATATTAAGGCTCACATCCCCTTCAAATGGTTCGTTTATGAAGGATATATCATGAACAATAACTTTGGGTGCTGGGAAAACAATCATTTTACAATCATGTATGGAAATGGTTGAATTTGCAGTAAATTTAATTAAAAGAACCGCATCCTCTTCGGAAGTATCGCATCGCACGTCAATAGCTGCAACATAACGATCTGTAGAAATATTAGTAATGCTTCCTCCACCCTCATGCCATTTCCAATGGTTCGGCAAGACAAACTTCTCTCTATAAGGATTATTCTGTATTCCAGACATTTTACATGACATTATGCCCATAACTGTGTCACTAATTCTGCCTATAGCAGCCACAAATGAATTACTGAAGTTCCCATTGAAAGATGATGCCATATCTTTCAAGGACAATGCGTCATAATTTCTTCTACTTGCAACGGATGTTCCCATCCAAAGAGCAAGTTCGGATGCCCCTCCTGCTCTTTGCATTGTCTCAAATATGCGGCTCGAATTATTATAATTAACCACACAACCGGCAATGTTTTTGACAGCACTAGCATCTTTATACACCCAATTAACACTATTTCCTGCGGCATTAATTTGCCCTGTTATAGCTGTGTCATTCTGTTGACCGAAAAAATAGATTTCGTTATTTGAACCAATGACTATATCGTTCACAAACAATCCTTTCAAAGATGTTGAAAGCTCCTTCACTGTCCTATAACCAGATAATGGCTCAAATGTAACTAAATAGGGCTGTCCTTCTGATGCATTTGAATTATATTGTGTCGGCATCATCACATATTGTGATAGACCGTTAACGATTCTTACAGCCCCTGCATTATTGACCACAAAAGTGGAATCCATTTCAATCACATAGTTTTGATTTTGACCAAATGTCTGCAAGGAATAGGCAAACACTAAAATTGTAATGCACAAAAAACTGAAATTTTTCATAGTTATTTTTTTCGTTAATGATTTATTTATTGATTCTTATACACCTGCTGTTGGCTGAAAAACACGCCCGTGAAGGTGAACAGGCGGGTGGTGCTGTCGCGCAGGACAAACTGCGCCGGAATATTCAGCCAACGGGGAAGCCCCGAGTCGTCCATGCCCGTGTACAACGAACGCGCCGGCATGTTGAAGTAGGGGGCGGAAGTCAAATCGGTGCTATCCTGCGTGGTGGCAGTGTAAAGATTAGCTGCAACAGGCACAACATTGATAATGCCCGAACTGGTACAAATATTTCCAGATCCTTGACAGTCAACATGATATATTTGACCATTGTAATTTACACATCCTGGACAACCCGCTGCAGGATGTCCAACCTGTATAGAAACATTGTACAAAGTGCCGCTTTTCTGCCCGCTGCTGATTAGTTCGGCACGATTCATTTCATCGCCCACATTGGAGATAACGTTTTGCGATTTTTCACATGAAAGAAGTCCCATGACTGCCATTATCATGGCCATTCCTAAATAAAGTTTTCTCATATCGCTATGTTTTTAGATGATTTTCTCGCAAAGTTAAGGGATTTTTACACGCAAATTTCAGAATTTTTAAAATTGACCCGTTTTTGCACGAAATTGGCGGCAGGGACAACATAAATCCGTGAGCCTCAAACCAATGTCAAAGAAAAATTCACTACTTTTCACTGAATTATTTGCACGGATTTGTCGTAAACGTCCCAAAATGGGCCCAAATTACAAGAGCTGCCGCCCTCATTTTTTTTATTTCCGACATAATTCCGTAAATTTGCCCAATGAAAAACCCACTTTTATGAAAAACCACAAGCTGATCTTTTTCATTGTACACTTTGTTTTTTGGAGTATTGCTTCCTATTTGTTTCTCAATAATTCTTTTCTCAGGCCCTACTCCTCCATTTCGCTGGAGAGTGTAGTGCTTGTGAATATCATACTCTCTTTTTATTTGTCGTACTTTGTATTTTTACCGAAATTGCTGCTGCGCAGATACTTTCTTCTTTTTTTTACATTCAACATCCTTCTTGTAGTATTGAGCACTACGATAGAAATCTGTATAGTAGAAAGCAGTATCAAACAATGCTTTCTTCACACTTTAGACATAGCCTCGTACAAAAGGGCATTACGTTGGATTTGTATTTTTATTTCAATTCGGAATGCTTGCTTCATTCTGTTCGCTGATGTGGTCAAGCTATGTGAGATGCAGGCAATACAGCTGCAGCAGAACCAGAAAAGCACCCTACAGGCCACCCATCACCTTCTCATCAATCTTCCTGACCGAACTACCCTTGCACAAGATATCCACCAAATTGTATGCCTGAAATACGAAGAAAGAAAAACGACCATCATCCGCACACACGGCGAACCCATCACCACCTACAACTCCTTGGCCAGTATAGAGGAGGATTTGCCAACAGACCTATTCATCCGCATCAACCGGAATACCGTGGTAGCCTACTCCCATATTGTGAGCTATGATTCGTGTACCGTCACCCTTCGGATCAACAAAATTATGGAGAGAATTCTCATCATGCCCGCAAAATCAGAGGAAATACTTGCAGAATTGAAACAATGGAATGCGCAAAAATACCAAACCACGAACACCCCTTCTACAGCTTTCACTCCCTATATGGGAGCAAAGCGTACCATCATCTGCAACTATATCGCCCAACACCCCGGCTGCAATTCACAAGAGATTGTCCAACAAATCCACCTGTCGGAACGTAACGCGCAACGGATTCTGCAACAGCTAAAGAATGAGGGCATTGTGGATTGCAAAGAGGAGAAAGACGGACAGAAAGTGTACACTTTGCGATAAGACGGCACCCTTGTAAAAAAGCCAACGCCATGGGGCTGCGAAAATCCAATAAAAAAACCCCCTTTTAGGGGGAGATGGTGCCCTCGGCGGGATTCAAACCCACGATCTTCAGAACCGGAATCTGACATTCTATTCAGCTGAACTACGAGGGCATTGCCAAATGCGCTGCAAAAATACATGAAATTTCGGAAAATCTCGTATTTTTGCGCACTAAAATTTTTGTCCGTATCATTTCCTGCCATAATAGACCATGATGCCGTTGGAAGCGCGCTTTCTTGAACATTTGCAAACCCTGGTGCCCGATGCCGCCCATGCCCACTATCTGCTGGCTGTGAGCGGAGGAAAAGACTCCACTGCATTGGCGCATCTATTTCAGCATCATGCACTTTCGTTCGAAATCGCCCATTGTAACTTTCACCTGCGGGGGGAAGACTCCGACCGCGACGAGCAGTTTGTGCAGGAGCTGGCCGCACAACTGGGCTGCCCCCTGCATGTCAAAAGCTTCAACACCCTTGCCGCGCAAAAAAATTCCGGAAAATCGGTAGAAATGGTGGCCCGCGAACAGCGATATGAGTGGTTCAGCACCCTCTGTCCGGAAGCCGACTACGTGGTTACCGCCCACCACGCCGACGACAACGCGGAAACCCTGCTGCTGAACCTCACCCGCGGCACAGGACTGAAAGGCATGACGGGCATTCCCGACCGCAACGGACGGCTGCTACGGCCGCTGCTTCCCTTTACTTCGGAAGAAATCTTGCAATATCTCTCAGAAAATCACATCCCCTTCCGCACCGATCAAACCAACTTCTCCCCCCAATACCAACGCAACAAAATCCGTCACGAAGTGCTGCCCGTACTTCGGGAACTCAATCCTGAAATCATTCATACACTCTGCAACAATATTTCAGTATTCAAGCAGCAATACAATTTTTATCTTTCTGAAATACAAAGATATCTATCTGAAATCACTTTTACCAAAGATGAAGTTTTGTATATTTCCTGCAAAAAACTGAAATCGCTGGAACCTGCCAGATTGTTGCTTTATGAAGCCCTCAAGCCCTACCATTTCACCCCTTCACAAACTGAAGACCTGTGGCAGAGTTTGGAAGGAATATCAGGTAAGACATTTTTCTCTTCCACCCATATTGCGCTCAAAGACAGGGAGTTTATTATGATTAAAAAATTAGGTGAAGCTGAAATTCTCCCTACACTATGCCAAAATTTGGAAGAGTTGAAGTCACTTGGCTTTGATGTGGAGCTGCACTCGATGGAGCAGAAACCGCAGTTTCCGGCCACTGCGGATACCATTTATATAGATGCCGACAAGATGCGTTTTCCCGTGCAGGTACGGGCGTGGGAGGAGGGCGACACCTTCCAGCCGTTCGGCATGACAGGGAAACAGAAGGTTAGCGACCTGTTCAACAATTTGAAAATCAATATTTTGCAAAAAAGAAACATTCCCATTCTGCTCATCGGCGACGAAATAGCCTGGGTGGTGGGAGTGCGCGCTGACCATCGTTTCAGAATTACCTCATCCACAAATCGTTACTATAAAATCACCTATCATGGAACCTTTTGAACCTGAAGCCCTGAAAAAAAGACGGAACATCTTCCTGATCATCCTCTGCATTCTTGTTTTTGTAGATGCGGGAAGTTCGTTTTTTCAAATGATCCTGATGCCCATTTACGCCAAGGAGGAGACCGCTAATATGGCATTGGATTTCTACAACAAACTGGGCTCCAATGAGATGGCGGAACAGATGGAACAAATTTTTACTGCGGCACAGGCGTTGCCGGGCTGGTATTTTGTCCTCTCTTCCCTCCCCTTTCTGCTGGCCATCGCGGGAGCCGTTTTCGTACTTTGCCGGAAACCCCTTGGTTTTCACCTATATGTCATTTCGCAACTTTTGGCCTTCTGCTGCCAAAACCTGCTCCTGAAAGAGCCCTTTCAGATGTCGTGGATTACCATTATTTGCTCCATCTGCATCGCGCTCTGCTTCTATTTTCAGCTGAAAGACAACAACAAAAGTCCTAATGGCAACAACGAAGAGGCTGATAATTAGGTGATTATAAATTATTTTGAAAATATTTTAAAAATTTATTAACAAAAACTTGAAAATCGGGTGGCGTTTATAGTATCTTTGCGGCGTCAAAGATTACTGCCATGTCTCCTCGAAAACTGACCCTGCTATTCGCGCTGCTGCTTACTGCGCTATTTCTTCAAGGGCAAAATGATAGCCTTCTGTCTGAAAGGAATTCCTCAAAATATTCTATTACAGATGTTTATCTATTAACCTTGTCACAAGACAATGGCGCGGCGGGATGTTATCTTTCGCATTCTGCCCTCACGGCCTATTTCGACAATCGTTTTTTGGTTAAGGAGATGATGACCAAGGGATTGGGGGCGGTATTCCGAAAAGGGCAGAATGGATTCCTGATGGACTGTCAGCATTTTGGGTACAGTCGTTACGGAGAATTGTCAGCAAGAGTAGGATACAGCCGGCGCTTCGGACAGCATATTGCCTTCGATCTGCGCTTTCAATATCTGATGATGCATTCCTCTGAAAGTCAGTGTGTACACTCGATATCATTCGACCTGTCGGGGTATGCCACCATCGGAAAAAACATCGGGTTGGGATTTGCAGTGATGAATCCGGCAAGACTGAAGGTGGGTATTACGGGGAAGAACGTGCTGCCTATCCGCCTTCAATTCGATCTTAACTATAAGATTGGTAAGCAGATTCTGCTCTTTGCCCGGATGGAGAAAGAACTCAAATCGGCCTTTGGTATTGAGGCGGGGGCGGCCTACCATCTCAAAGTGCTGTATCTCACTGTCGCAGCAGGATTTCCTGAGCCGAAGTTCTCCGTCAATATGCAAATCGCCTGCGGGCGGTGGCTGCTGGGGGTGAGCAGCCAATACCTTCTGAAGGCAGGATTCGTACCGATGGCATCTGTGGTATGTGTCCTCTAACATCTACTCTGACACAACTAAATACAACTCAATGAAAATCAAATATATCCTCATTGCATTGGCGCTACTGTTCTCCACACGACTCTCGGCACAACAGGACAGTCTCCACCCCAACGACGAACTGCAAGAAACGCTCTTTGACATCTTGGAAAACCAAACCGAAAATCTGGATGTGGAGGAAACCGCCGACTATGGCGATGAACTTGAAGAACTCTGGCAGACCGACCAAATCAACATCAACGATCTGTCACCAGAAGTGGCTTTCAATATTCTACATCTTACTGATTACCAGTATTATCAGTTATTGTCATACATTGAGCTTTATGGGGAGTTGGTTTCGGAATATGAGCTTGCTGCTATTGCGGGATTTGACCAAAATTTGGCAGAGAGGCTATCAAAAAAGGTGAAGATTGAGCCGAAAAAAAGAGGGCGGAATCGGGCGGCTACTTTCTTTAGGCAGTCGCAGCACACCTTGCTGCTACGATACCGGCAAGTACCTGAGCATCAGTCGGGTTACCATAGAGAGGGCGGCAGTGGGTATTTGGGGAATCCCATGCGGTTAAACTGGAAATACACCATGACGAGTGGCGACCACTTTGCGATGGCCCTTGCAGGGGAGAAAGATGCGGGAGAGCAATGGTTTCGGGGCACACAAAAGCAAGGGTTTGACCATTATGCTTGGTATATCAATGTGAAGAATATCGGAGTGCTAAAGAATTTAGTGATAGGAAATTATACATTAAGTTTTGGACAAGGCATGATCATGGGAGGACGTTCTATGGGAGTGAAAGGCGGCGGGGCAGGACAGATACGGCGATTCCCGGGACTGGTTCGTGCCACCTCTCCCATGAACGAAAGCAGCTGCATGCACGGCGTTGCGGCTACCATTGGCAACTCACAATATACAGGAACCCTCTTCTACAGTCACAACTTTCTGGACGGGAAGATCGGGAGCGATAGTTTGGGAGCGGCAGTATTTGAGGGTTCGCTCACCTCCACAGGCTACCACCGAACCGAGAAGGAGGTGGCGCAGCGCAACACCAACCGCAACCGACTGTTTGGCGGGCACTTTCAGATGAAGCGGCGCATCTTTGAACTGGGTGTCACGGGATGCCACATGCAGTTTGTGATTCCTGTGGCGCGAGGGGCAGAACTCTACCAAAAGTACCGTTTTTGCGGGAAAGGGGTCAGCAACGCCGGGGCGAACTACAAAATCATACTACACAAAACCATCCTATTCGGCGAGGCGGCGGTAAGCATCCTCCAACAACGAACGGGAGTGGGTGTGCTGCAGGGTGGTGTCTTCGACCTCGACCCTCGCAGTAAACTCGCCGTGCTGCTGCGATACTACAGCCGCGATTTCACCAGTCTGTACGGGAGCTCGTTCCATACCAACAGCAGCTGCAACAGCGAGGTGGGTGCCTACGTGGCCGCCGATTTCGTGCTGGGACGCAAAGCCGAACTGTCGCTCAATGCCGATATCTATCATTTCCTCTGGTTGAAGTACCAAGTGACGCAACCTACTGTGGGATACGACTGTTCGGCACGAATTACCGTCAATCTAAACCGATATCTTACCCTCAATTTTCGCTATCACTATGCCAAAAAGGAGCAGAATCTACCCCAAAATGAGCACCATCCTTTCGCTGATGGGAACGATATGCACAAGTTCCGACTAACCCTCAAGGCTACCCCTTCCGGCCTCCTGACGCTCCAAACGGAAGTGGATTACCTCCTATCGGTTTCTGCGGAAAAGTCTATATCACAAGGCTTTCTGCTCTTTCAAGACCTCGGCTTGAAAATTGAACGATGGAACTTGAGCCTCAACGGACGGATAGCCCTTTTCGCCACCGACAGCTATGCGGAACGCCTATATGCTTACGAACACGACCTCTACCAAACCTTCACCATCAACAGTTATTATGGCAAAGGAGTACGATATTACCTGATGGTCGGCTACCAATATTCATTTATAAAAATCCAAGCACGCTTTTCGCAAACCTTTTTCGACGACCGGCACACCATCAGCTCTAGTCTGGCGGAAATAAAAGGCAACACCAAAAGCGAAATTGCCCTACAAATGATTTTCCATATCCGATGATGCGATAAAATAACTCAAGAAAAAACTCGTTTATGAAAAGACTTTATCCGCGACACATGGCCGAAATCCCAATTTCCACGCTTTTGCACGAGTTCATGAAAAAGAATCATCGTGAACGCGAGTACCAGGAGGTGACTGCTACTGAGATATTTCCGCAGCTGCTTCCAGAGGACCTTCGCACTATGATACAGCGTGTTAGCGTGAAAAACGGAGTGATGTATGTACATTCCGACTGCGCCAGTTTGCGATTTGAACTGATGAACCAGCGTTCTGATTTCATCCAGCAAATCAACGAAAAGTTGGGCGAAGCTATCATCAAAGAGATCGTTTTTGCCTGATTGGGAAACTTTCGTTTTTCACTCCTTGCCAATCTTGCCAAATTTTACTATTTTTGCACGTTGATTTGATAAGATTTTTGGGCATGAAATTCAAGCAATATACCATTGAGAATTTAGAGATATTGGACGCGGGGGCTGAGGGGAAAGCCGTGGCCAAACATGAGGGGCTCACCATCTTCGTTTCGGGCGTGGTGCCGGGGGATGTGATTGACGCCTTGGTCGTGAAAAAGAAAAAAAGTTATGCGGAGGCGCGCTGTGTGAGAATGGTCACCCCATCGCCGCACCGCATCGAACCCCGCTGCGAGCATTTCGGCACCTGCGGCGGCTGTAAGTGGCAAATGTTGGACTACTCACAGCAGTTGTTTTACAAGCAGAAACAAGTCACCGACAATTTCCAGCACCTCGGCCATTTCAACTATCCCGAACCGCAACCCATTCTCGCCTCCGACGACCAATACTGCTATCGCAACAAACTGGAGTTCACCTTCACCCACCAGCGGTGGCTCTCCAACGAGGATATGGTCGCCCAACAAGAAGGCAAACCAATAGAAATCAGAGGGTTGGGATTTCATGTACCTGGTAAATTCGACAAAGTATTAGACATTGACTTCTGCCATTTACAGGCAGAGCCCAGCAATAAAATCCGAATTGCCGTCCGTAATTTCGCCATCCAAAACGACATCCCCTTTTACAACCTGCGCAACCACGAAGGCCTGCTACGCAACATGGTCATCCGCATGTCATCGACAGGAGAACTGATGGTTATACTGGTGGTGACGAATTATAACCAACAATCCATCAGTGTATTAGACTTCTTGGCAGAAACCTTCCCGGAAATCACCTCTCTGCAATACGTCATCAACCAGAAGATGAACGACAGCACCTCCGATCTTGAGTTCCACACCTATCGAGGCAAAGATTCTATGATGGAGAAGATGGGCGATCTGATGTTCAAGGTCGGGCCGGCATCATTCTACCAGACCAACAGCCGCCAGGCTTTCAAGCTCTATTCGGTGGCCAAGGAGTTCGCGGCCGTCACCCCCGAAGATACCGTTTACGACCTCTATACCGGTACGGGTACTATCGCCAATTTTGTGGCTCGTGGCGCCAAGAAAGTAATTGGCATTGAGTATGTTGACGCAGCCATCGAGGATGCGAAAGTCAACTCCGCCCTCAACGACATCCACAACACGGAGTTTTTTGCCGGTGATATGGTGAAGGTGCTGACCCCCGAGTTTGTGGCGGCGCACGGCAAGGCCGACATCATCATCACCGACCCGCCGCGTAACGGTATGCACGCCGACGTGGTGAAGCAACTGCTGGTGATGCAGCCCAAACGCATCGTGTACGTGAGCTGCAACCCCGCCACACAAGCCCGCGACCTCACCCTGCTGACAGAAAAGTACCAGGTATGCCGCATCCAGCCGGTGGATATGTTTCCACACACCCAACATGTGGAGAATGTTGTTTTATTAGAATTAACAGAAAATCAATAAGATATGATAAAAGTTGCAATTCTCGGTTATGGGAAAATGGGAAAAGAGATTGAGAAAGTCGTGCTTCGCGAAGGCATGAACATCGTGGCCCGCATCGACAACGAAGAGGATTGGGAAACCCAACGCGAGGCCTTCCTCTCCAGCGATGTCGCCATCGAGTTCTCCACCCCCGGCACCGTGGTCAAAAACCTCACCCGCTGCTTCGAGGCCAACATCCCAGTGGTGTGCGGCACTACCGGCTGGACCAACGTGGAAAAGGACATCCTCAAGCAGTGCCAAGCCACCTCCAACGCACTCATCTATGGTTCGAACTTCTCCATCGGAGCCAACATGTTCTTCAAAATCAACGACTTGATGGCACAACTGATGAACCAGCAACCGCAGTATGATGTCACCATCGAGGAGACGCACCATATCCACAAGAAGGATGCTCCCAGCGGCACAGCCATCGCCATCGCCAACATCATCATCAACCAACTCGACCGTAAGAGAGAGTGGGCATTGGAAGACGACAGCGATGCCGCCGACATCAACATCATCGCCCACCGCTTCGGCGAAGAGGCCGGTACCCATGCCGTGAAGTACAAGTCGGATGACGACTGTATCATCCTGTGCCACAAGGCATTCAATCGCGCCATCTTTGCACAGGGGGCAGTACGGGCAGCCCGCTGGCTCGTCAAAAACAGAGGCATCTATCCCTTCTACGATATTTTCCTCAACATTTAATCGGATTTCTTCTACCACAATATGAAAATGTTGAAGTTCAAATATTTAATCATCCTCTTTTGCATCGGCTTGTGCTCTATGCCCTCATTGCAGGCACAACGGTTGGAGCTGCGGTTCAACAAAGAGTTTTCGAACGACAAGATGATCAACAAGACGCTTGGCGCAGGCGGTTCGTTCATCATCGACGGGTGGGTGGACCACTTGGATTTTCAGATCAACTTCGACTATGCAGGACACAAGGAAGATGCTGATTATACGGGCGTTAGCACAAAAATCGCCAAATATAAAGGCGGCGTGGCAGCACTCTACACCCGTCCCATCGGTCGGCTTCTGCACCTGCGAGTAGGTGGAGACCTTTCATACAACTATATCAACAAAGTTAATACCCTGTGGGACAATGGCAACCACTACAACACGGCCCATCGTGCCCATGCGTTAGGAATTGGTGCCATCGCGCAGCTACAAATTCAGTTAGGGCAGATTTTCCGTATTGGCGCCGGCCTCATCCCCACCTACCTCATCCCGTTGGTTACCGATGTCAGCCAGCCCAACGTGGAGTGCGACTTCAAGAAAGGAATGTTTGTGTTGCAATTGCAGGTTGGCTTGGAAATCAGACTAGTCAAAGAGTAAGAAATTTAACAATAAATTACTGATAATATGTCACTTATAAAATCCATTTCCGGTATTCGCGGAACGATCGGCGGCAAGGTGGGCGATAACCTCACCCCGATTGACGTGGTTCAATTCGTGTCGGCCTTCGCCACTTTTTTAGGAAAAGACGAGCGCCCGCTCACCCTCGTGACGGGTCGCGACGCGCGCATTTCTGGAGAAATTATTAACAAACTCATTTGCAGTACGTTACAATCGCTTGGCGTACATGTGATTGATTTGGGCCTCTCCACTACTCCGACAGTGGAAATGGCGGTGGTACAGCATCATGCCGATGGTGGCATTATTCTGACGGCCAGTCACAACCCGATGCAGTGGAATGCCCTGAAACTGTTGAACGCCCGAGGTGAGTTTATTTCCGCCGCTGATGGCGCAAAAGTTTTGGAAATTATTGAGAAACAAGATTATACATTCACCGATGTGCATCATTTGGGAAAATACACCTCCTATGATCAGACCATCAACGACCACATCGACCATATTCTGAAGCTGGAATTAGTGGATGCGGAAGCCATCCGAAAAGCGAATTTTTCGGTGGCATTAGACTGCGTAAATTCCACTGGTGGAATCGCTTTACCATTGTTGCTCAAAAAGTTAGGAGTTGATAAGGTGCAAGTTCTGAACGGGGATGTTTCCGGCATTTTCGCCCACAATCCCGAACCGCTGCCACAACATTTGGAAGATATTGCTAGGATGATGCAAGATGGCGGTTTCGATGTCGGTTTTGTGGTGGATCCCGATGTGGACCGGCTGGCCATTTTGAACGAAGACGGCTCAATGTTCGGTGAAGAATATACCTTGGTGGCAGTGTCCGACTATATTCTTCAGCACAAAAAAGGAAATACCGTCTCCAACCTCTCCTCCACTCGTGCATTGAGAGATGTAAGCAATAGATACGGCGTAAGTTATAATGCTTCCGCAGTGGGTGAAGTGAATGTGGTGGAAAAGATGAAAGCGACGAATGCCATCATTGGTGGAGAAGGAAACGGAGGCGTTATCTATCCCGAATTGCATTATGGCAGAGACGCTTTGGTGGGCATTGCCCTCTTCCTCACCTTCATGGCCCAATCTGGGAAAAAGTGCAGCGAAATTCGCAGTCAGTATCCAGCCTACACTATCTCCAAAAACAAAATTGAGCTTCAGCCCAATATGAACGTGCCAGAAATTATGCATAAGATGGCTGGGAAATATTCTGATTATGAAGTCAATACAATTGATGGAGTAAAAATTGACTTCCCTGATGGTTGGGTACACCTTCGTCCATCGAATACCGAACCCATCATCCGCATCTATGCTGAAGCCCATACAGAAGAGTTCGCTACGAGATTGGCAGACCAGATTATAACAGACATCAAAGCGCTCATCCGTTAGCTCTTTTTTGTAATTTTTATCTAAATTTATTCATAATCTCTTGATTTTACTCTGCTAAATTTTAGCATTGTTGATAATTTTATTAATTTTAATCTTTATAAATTAATAATTGATAAGTATTTGTGTTAATAATAAAAATTTATTAACATTCTACTTTTCAATTCTTTTTGTTCTTATCTTTGCATCGCTGTTGTAAAGATGACCAACGGCACGATCTCAGTAAACTCAGACCGCTATGGACAAGACTATTGAAATCTATTGTTGCCGCGCCCAGTCCATCTTCAAAAGATGGTCAAGAATTATTCTGACGGGCGTCTGTTTATTATTGATATGTTGGGGGCGGGCGCAATCTGGCTTTGCTCCCGTTCACGGAACCGCTGGAAACAGTTCATACACCATCGGACAAGTTTTTTACCTGCAAACTGCTCAGGGCCTTGCTATTTCAGAAGGGGTGGAGCAGGGCTACATTATCATCACACACCTACAGGATGAGACTTGCGAAGGAACCGCCTACACTGGTTACGGAATTGAGTTTGGCGATACCCTTATCGCAGGAGAATACCTAGTGGAAAAATCCCCACAGCACAGTGTATTACATTATGATAGTATCGTGCGATTCCTTTTGGTCGTACATCCCATTTGGAGAATCAGCGATACCATATTAGTATACGATGACGCCCCAGAAGCCGTTTGGGCCGGCACCCATACCGATAGTCTCGTGTCACAATTTGGCTGCGACAGTATTGTGTCAAGGACCGTCTACGTCATCACATGTCCCGACGACTATATCGATACCGCCGCATACGGAGAGGAAAATGTGCCTTTGTCGTTAATGCCGCCCAACATCTACCCACCCCATCCCAATCTTCAAGTTTCATCAGACATGCCATCATCGGTGCTAGTAGGACGCTCACACCAGATTACCTGGCAAGTAACAACAGGGGGAGATACGTTGCGGTGCATGCAGAACGCAATCGTGCATTTTCCACCATGCGGTGGCGACTATACCATTATGGATCACGAAAACAACCTCTATCATACCATACGTGTCGGTGCCATTTGCTGGCTGAAAGAGAATCTACGCTCCACACTCTACCCGAATGGCGACACCATCCCGAATGCCAAAATCTACACTATCGGCGCCGACACTATTTCTGAATGGGAAAACTACGGACTGCTATATAGTTGGTGTTCAGCTGTAAATATCCCAGAGGGTAGCGATAGCTTGCCGACAACAGATAGTGAAGGGAGGGTACAAGGTGCTTGTCCAACAGGATGGCACATCCCATTTTCTGAGGAGATGGCACAACTGGGCTTTGAAGATGCACAATCGTTGAGGATTGAAGGCGAATACTGGCTAGGAGCAGCCGACAATCTGAGCGGATTTTCCGCCATGCCCGCCGGTGACTACGATAATCGCACAGGGTATTTTGAAAACCTAAGAACTGTTGCTCGATTCTGGACCAGCGAAAGAGTGTCTGAAAGAACGGGAATTGTTGGAACCCTACCCAATATCTGCAACGACTTTTACCTTGAAAGATTCTCCACCCATAATGGATGTAGCATTCGATGTATAAAAAATTGAAAATCATTATATTAAAGATATGAAAAAGATACTGACACTTTTAACTTTACTCTTTGCCATCACTTTCATTTACGCGCAAAGCCCCGCAAGATTATCGTACCAGTCGGTGGTCCGAAACACAGAAAATCAACTGGTTGTCCAAGAAGAAATGATCGTACGATTCCAACTGCACAACCATTCACCTCATGCCTCAGCCGTATATACGGAACAACACACCGTTACGAGCAACCAAAACGGCCTCATCAGTCTTATAATTGGAGAGGGCTCTGCTCAAACAGGCAACCTTGATGAAGTAACATGGAACGATGCATACATTTGCACACAGTACTCCTTGGCAGGGGAGGTGATGCTTGCCGACACGCAGAAAATCACAGCTGTGCCTTACGCCTGCTATGCCGACAAAGTGCCACTTTCAGCCATTGAGGAGCATTTGGGCAGCACACAATTGGTAACCATCAATATGCTGCAGGATTCTCTGTCGCAATACACCACCCATCAGGAGCTTCAAAACAATGTCAGCTTACTTGTTCCACGGCAGGAACTTGCAGACTCGATGGCGCACACGGTCTCGCCAGAAGAACTCTCCGCCGCCATCGACACCCTGGTGGGCCGACAAGAGCTCTCAGACTCTCTCAGCCATTACATCCAGCAAGGGGATCTGGACAACGCGGTCGGCCTGTTGGTGACGCGGCAGGAACTCGCAGACTCGATGGCGCATACGGTCTCGCCAGAAGAACTCTCCGCCGCCATCGACACCCTGGTGGGCCGACAAGAGCTCTCAGACTCTCTCAGCCATTACATCCAGCAAAGGGATCTGGACAACACTTTCGGGCAGTTGGTGACACGGCAGGAGTTCCTGGACTCGCTGCAACAAATCTTCAACCACGGCAATCTTACCACCCTGATACAAAACCTCCAAGATCAAATCAATGAACTGCAAGCCCTGCAAGAAACTGTGGACATGTTCACGGTGCCCTCTTCCCCCTCCAACACCTTCACCCTATCCTTCACTCCCCTGCCCAATCACCCTGTCCTAATGTTCATAAACGGTGTGTTCATCAATACGCAAGCCTTCAGTTTATCGGGCAACACGCTAACCTACCGATACAACTACAATGGCAACAAAGCTCTTACTGAGGGCGACCGCATACAAATTTACTATTCCCATAATTAAGTCGCAATGTTCAAACGAGTTCTCATCATATTTTGCGCCATCACTTGCGTTATACCCTTGCTACAAGGACAAAGCACAGGGGTGGACCGGTACGGCAACAATTGTCAAACAGATTGTTTTTTCATCAACCAATATGGAGGGGAGTGCAGTCGGGCACGTTTGAACCGTTTCGGGCATCTGCTCGGGTATCCACCCACCGTCACCACCGACAGTGCCCAACTCCATGGTATGGATTCCATTAGCATCTTCGGAACCGTAGTGGAAGATGGATTCGCGAATGTGACCAGCCGTGGTTTTCAATACTCCAACTATGAAAGCTTTGTCAACGGAACAAATGTCATAGTGGGCAGCGGATTGGGGCCCTACCGAAGTCAGATCACAAACTTAAGCCCCAACCAAACCTATTACTACCGCAGTTTTGCCAATAATCAATACGGCAGGAGTTACGGAAATACTCTCAGTATACAAACGCCCATTGGCCCCCTCATATTGGGTGACTTGATCCGCGGTGTTTCATCTGACCTTTTCACCATCAGGATTCCGATTATAGACAATGGTGGAGCTCCCGTAAGCGGGAGCATCTGCGCATACACGGACTCGCTGCGGACAGAGCTATTTTCTTGTCAAGAAATCACACCCACAACATATTCATCCCATACCTCATATTTTTCAAATGCCATACCCGGAACGGATTACTACATAGAAGCACTCGTCACCAACACGAAAGACACCATCCCATTATATACACGCGTGTCCTGTCCCACTGACCTGTCGGTAAGAGTCTATCAGGGAACTCCCTCTGCAACTTATGATTGCAATCCTCCAGAAGGGAGAAGCTACCATTTTTATGTAGCCATTTCGGGAAAAGACCCAAGAAAAGAAGACGCTGAAATCCTATGGAATTACAACGGAGGCATCGGAACTCCAAGCGATACTAATTTGACCATTTGGGTAAATGAAACTTTCAGACTAACAGTGACGGCAAGCATCGTGGTGGGAAGGGACACCATTGCTGCCCCCAATACCATTACACAACAGATTAACGGAATTCCCCGAACGATCGCAAGCTGCTCATGTTGTGGTGAAGAATTCATCAACACCATGTCTTGTAGTGGGAATGTTGTAGCATATACTTGGGTGAACGAAAACGACGACACCGTCGCCACAACATCATCGGTTACCCTACCTAGAGGAAATTATACCCTTTGGTACACAGACAGTTATGGATGTTCCTTTAGCAAACCCATATACGTTGGGGCGAAAGTTAGGCACTGTACTATCAGCGGTGAACCCTACGCCAGCGAAAGCGCCCACTGGGAAGATGGGGCGTGGGTTATAGACTCCGTCAAAGACCACCAAGACAACTGGTACATTATCAAGCAATTTGGAAACCAGTGCTGGATGCGACAATCTATGCGATGTACACACTCCCCTTCGGGTACCGATCTCGTCCATTCTAGCCTCAGCACTGTCCGCGCACTTTATTACAACAATGTATATTCACCCGAAAAATCCAAACAATATGGACTAAGGTACTCTGTTCTTGCCGCATTCGACACCATTTTAAACATTTCTGATGACTTTGATTTAGGGGACAACTGGCGAGGAATTTGCCCAGAAGGATGGCACCTTCCCAGCTGGGAAGAGTGCGTCTCTTTAACCGAATACGTTGTCCATCAGAAAGATTCCTCCCTCGTTATTTCTCCCGCAGCGGTACCATCTAACAACACTATCGGCACGAATCTACGGGTAGGCTATTGGCTTACATTTAACTGCGACAACAATGCGGAAGACAGCGACTGGTCGGAATTCACCTTGCTAAAAAGTGGAAATTACACGGCCCTTCCGCAAAGCTATTGTTTTCTGACAACAAGAAGCTATGGGGGTAATGATATCTTCTGCGGTTTTACAGCAAGAACGACCAACACGGGAGTAAACCTCCAACTACAAACTTCTCAGGCTCCCATAACTGTGAGATGCCTCAGAAATCAATGAAAATTTCTCTTTGACAATCAAGATTTTTGCGTAAATTTGCCGCTTGATAAAATCAACTATCTATGAAAAAATTTTTCTTATTCGCACTGCTGATTTTAGTGGCAAATTGCATTTTCGCACAATCAGAAACTATTGATTTACAAGGTATTTTCAAAGGAAAATATCGGTACGACAGAGTCCGTTCCCTCACTTGGCGGCCACAAACTACCGAATACACTTTTTACAATGAAGAGAAAGATGCCATCATGTCGGTGGATGTCAAGAAAGAATCTTCACCTCAAAACGAAAAAGTTCTGTTTGAGTTTTCCAAACTCTACGGCTACGCTTTGGGAAAAAACAGCGCCACTAAAGAGGACTTCACCGCTGCTGGCGGTAAGGTTTCCACTGCGTGGGAATGGATCGACAAGAACAGTTTCCGCATCTACGCCATGATACCTGGCAAAGACTACTGCTATGTGACGTACCAGATTTCTTCGCAGTCTTTCTCTACTGCTGCCGATCCGACCGAAGGCATCGCCGTTATGGACCAAGATGCCAACAACTCGCTTTACATCTATACTACCGAATATGGTGACGGATTCTATGTCAACGACATGAAGAACCCGGTGAAAGCGAAAATCATCCTCTGTCCCGACACCGCAAAGGATGTGGTCTTCGGCGAGCCCGTTCACCGCAGCGAATGGGGCATTGAAGAGGGTTGGTACTTCTCGCCCAACAGCAACTTCATCGCCTTCTACCGCATGGACCAGTCGATGGTGGAAGACTACCCGCTGCTGCAGACCAGCGAGGAAGACGGCGCCGCCCACATCGCCTACTTCAAAAACATCAAATACCCCATGGCCGGCCGTACCAGCCATCAGGTGAAAGTCGGCATTTTCGACGCCCGCCAGTCATTCCAGAAAAAGACCTGCGTCTATCACTACATTCAGACCGACCCTGCCGACGGCGAGTTCCTCACCAACGTCACCTTCTCGCCTGATGAAAAATATCTGTATATCACACACTTGAACAGAGAGCAGAACCATTCCAAGCTCATCCGCTACGAGGTGGCCACCGGCAAGAAACTGGCCGTGCTGATTGAAGAGAGCGACAGTCGCTACGTGGAACCCCTCCACCGCATCATCTGCCTCAACAACGGCAACTTCATCTACCAGAGCGACCGCGATGGCTGGAACCACTTCTACCTCTACACCTTCGAAGGCAAACTGGTGAAACAGATCACCAAGGGCAACTGGCCCGTGATTGAAGACCTCGGCATGGACGATGCCCAGCAGAACATCTACTTCATGACCAACAAGGACAATCCTGTTGACCAATACCTTTACTCTGTGAACATCGCCAGCGGCAAGCTCACCAACCTCACTCCGCTATCAGGCACCCACACCATCGTTCTGTCGGAAGACAAGAAGAACTTCTTCGACTACTTCTCCAACCTGCACACCCCGCTGGCCGTTTACGCCGGCAGCACGGATGGCAAATACCTCCGACTGGTGAAAGAGTCGCGCAACCCCTACCGCGACTGCGAGCTGGGCTACGACACCATCTTCTCGCTGAAGAACGCCAACGGCGACGACCTCTACTGCAACATGATTTTCCCGCCCAAATTCAACAAAAACGAACAATATCCCTGTTTGGTATATGTGTATGGAGGACCTCATTCTCAGCTGGTTACCAACAACTTCATGACCGCCGGTCCCTTCCTGCACTACATGGCGCAGAAAGGCTACATCATCTTTGTGCTCGACAACCGCGGCACCAGCAACCGCGGAGCCGATTTTGAAAAGTGCATCCACCGCCAGCTCGGCGTGCTGGAGAGCGAAGACCAGATGGTGGGCATCAACTACCTGCGCTCGCTGCCCTACGTTAATAAAAACCGCATGGGTATCGATGGCTGGAGCTTCGGCGGCTTCATGACACTGACCATGGTGACCGAACACCCCGACATCTTCGCTTCCGCCACCTGCGGCGGCCCCGTGGTCAACTGGGAGTGGTACGAAATCATGTACGGCGAACGCTACATGGACACCCCGCAGGAGAATCCCGACGGCTACGAACATGCCAACATCATCAACAAAATCCATAAGCTGAAATGCCCCCTGCTGATCATGCACGGTCAGCAAGACAACACTGTGGTTCAGCAACATAGCCTTGAACTTCTGCACCAATCGGTACTCGATGATGTGCAAATCAACTACTTCCCCTACACCACCCACGAGCACAACGTGAGAGGCCTCGACCGCGTGCAGATGTGGCACAAAATCGAACAGTTCCACGACAATATTCTGATGAAATAACCCCCTAATCCGTTTCCCATGAACCAAACCTCCTTCAACCGCACCATCTGGCTGCTGAATACCATTTACCAGGCCGGTCCCGACGGACTGAGCTTCGAAGATATTGGTCAGCAATGGCTGAAAAGCGACCTGTCGAAAGGCCAGAGCTACCCGCTGCGGTCGTTTCACAACCATAGGAAAGAAATCAGCGACACCTTCCACATCTCCATCCGCTGCCGGAAAAACAACAACCATTACTATATCAAACCCAACGGCAATGCCGACCAACTGATGGTCAAGATTTTAGGAGAGTTGAGCCTGCATCATGCGGTGCAGACCACCCCACAGTCGCTCTTTTCCTTCTCCTCCACTACAGGCGGCGAGGGACACCTTTCCACCGTCACCTCCGCCATCCGAAACCAAAAGAAACTGAAAGTCGTTTTGGAAAGTGGAAACGAAAAGAAGGTTTACGAGGACTTCAAACCGTTGGGAATCAAGGAGTATAGAAGTTGCTGGTACCTGCTGGGACAGACGGAAGACGCCGACTACGAATACCTCAACCTCGCCTTCGCACAAGAGATTACCCCCTTAGAGGAAGGGAAGTTCGATGCGAAAGATGAGCCCATTCAGGAACTTTTAGTGGAAAATTACGGCGGCACGCTGGAGAACATCCCGACGGAGGAAATCACCTTCAAGACCTCGGCCGACACCGCCCGCCAACTCAAACGTTTTCCCTTCCACCCCTCACAGCGCGTGCTGGAAGAGAAGCCCACGCACACCATCTTCTACCTCAACCTCAAGCCCACCACCGACTTCATCCGCGACCTGATGGCCTTCGGCAACACCATCGAAATCATCACGCCGGAAGTGATCAAAGAAAAGCTGATCAACGAAGCCCGAAAAATCATCAAGAAAAACCAATAACCGATAAAAAGATTATCAATATGAAATACGAATTAGTTTGCCAAAAATGCGGAGCGAAGATTTCTTCCTTCAAAGAATGGTTTGACCATGACCAAGTTTGTCCAAAATGCGGAAGTAATTATGTAGAAGTTCATTACAACGCAAATTACCATCAACTTTCGGAACTTTTTAAAGGACATCCTGCCAGTTTTTGGCATTATTTCGACTTTTTACCCTTGGAAGACAAGGCCAACATCATCACCTGCAATGAAGGCGCCATCCCGATTGAGGAGTGGGACTTTTTGGAGAGATTTGCCCAAGAGAAATACGGCATCAACTGCAAGGTGATGGTATATCGCAACGACTTGAACGGTGGCACCAACACCTTCAAGGATGTGGCCGCTGCGATGGGGGCTGCCATCATGAAAGAAAATGGCATCAAGGAGTACTGCATCGCCTCGACGGGCAACACGGCGACCGCCTTCAGCAAATACCTGTCGTTGGCGGGCGTCCGGCTGAATGTTTTTGTACCGAACTGCGTGTGCCACGACACGGTGGAGGAGATTCGCTCATACGGCCAGAACTTAGTGATTTCGGAAGGTGACTACGGGGCGGCCAAGAAAGAGGCGGCTGATTACAAGAAGGCACACGGGCTGCTCATCTCAGGCGGCAACATCGACCCCATCCGTGTGGAGGCCAAGAAGACGATGGTGTTTGAGTTCCTGCGGCAGATGGGAAAGATGCCCGATGTGTACGTGCAGGCCGTGAGTGGCGGCACGGGACCGATTGCAGTGGACAAGGGCGTGCGCGAAATCAAGGATGCCTTCCCTGAGACCCAATTGCCGAGAATGATTTTGGTACAGCAGGATACCTGCGACCCGATGGTGCAGGGCTGGGAAAATGCCGAAAAAGCTGGATTCCCAGAAGGTTACGAGAAGAACTTCCCCTCCATCGCCAACCCGCAGACCAAGGTGTCCATCCTTTCTACCGGCACACCGGGCATGTTCCCCATTGTGGCTCCCATCGTGCGCAAGAGCGGAGGTGGTTTCGTGAGAGTGAAAGAGGCCGAGTTGGTGGATTATGCGAAGATTGCGAAACGCGAGCGTAACGTGATGCTCGGTCCGGCGGCGGCGGTCTGCTTTGCCGGTTTCTACCAGGCCTTGGCAGAAGGAAAGATCAAAGATGGCGAGACCGTGCTGATCAACACCGGCGAGGGAGCGGCCCGTGCGAAGGACTTCGCGGCAGCCGTGGAGAAGGCGTAAATCAAACAAAATTTAGCCTTAATTGGGGCAATATAGTACAAAAGCCTTTATATTGGATGGTAGATCAACATGGGCTAACCTCTTCTTATGGGTTATTGAAAAATATCGGAATGGGGTTCCAAAGACAAACTAGTTGGACTTTTGCAAATTCTTGCTTAAGTAGATATATAAAACATACAACACACCATTTCGACTCAACTGAGACAAAACTATGGAAAATAAAAAGAAAATAGTTTTCTTTCTCTTCTTAACTCTGCTTGGCAGTCTTGCCGCCTGCAACCGACATTGCCCATGCACGCAGCAAGGCACTGGTTTCGTTTGGCATTCTGAACCCAAAGAGGCAAATGTCCTCCACATATCTATTCATCCGTCAATACTCCCCTTCTCTGGAAAAACCCTCGAAGTGAAATATGTGAAGATGAATGGCGCTCTACATCCTGTGTCAGAGGTGGTGGATTGCAAATCTTTCATCAATATCTACGACAGCGAGGACTCTGTTGCTCGGAGAAACAACGAATATTATCGTATAAACCCTATCGTGAACTATTTCAAGGACAAAAATTACCTTTACTTTTATATAGAACAAGAAAAACCTCCTTACGACGATTTCCTGACCGTGATGGGAAAATGCGATGACTATGAGGTACTTGGAGGAGAATATTTGCGAGTGGGTGACAAAATCTACAGCAGAGGTGTCGAAGTGGCAGGTGCCGATTTGGCATCCTTTCATACCATAGAAGTCTTCCGGAAATATAGCGAATGGCAGGCTATCTTGGGGAAAGACAAGAATCATATCTACCTGTATGACAAGCCGATGACCAAAAGCCAATCGGAAGGATTTATAATTGATTCCTCTCTCCTCTTTTCCGACGGAGAATCGGCCAATTTCATTAATAAATATATGGATTACAGTAGCATTGACTCTATCAACGTCTCCCAAAAATCGTTTGACGCCATCTACCACCACTGCGGCAAAGGACGTTTCGATTTTATTAAACAGAATTTGAAATTCATCAAGGACAAAACGTTGCGGGAAGAGATTGCCTACTACTATGTCATTCGGGATGGTGAGGAAAATCTGTGCGAAGAGCCCACCGCTGTCCTGCTATCGCAGGGAGGAGAGGAATTCTATCTCAACACATTGAAAGGGGTGGAAAACGCCTGTAGTTTTTCTGAAAACACGCCTGTCACCTGTCAGGCCTATTGGTTGAAAATTCACACTCCCAACGGCGTTTTCGATGAGGTGGTGATTTACGATATGAAAAACACCGTGAAATAACGGACACACGCGGTGCGTCCCGAATGAAACAACCGATTGGCAGCCATACTATGACGGCCCTACATGCACTTCCTTAACTCACTAACCTTTCAATTTTCATTTTTCAACTTTCAGTTTAACGAACTTGTTGTATCTTTGCGAGCTGAATACCAACCAATTTTTGCGTATGAAACCGATAACATTCATATTGTTGTTCCTCGCCTTGCTGTTGCCTACCACCGCTGACGCACAGCAACGCGACCGATTGGCGGAACTTAACGTGGCGTGCCTCAACGAACACACCCTACAAAGCGGTGACCTGATATTTTGTAAAGGCTGGTCTGAGATGGATAAGGCCATTACTGCCAGTACAGGAGAATACACACACGTAGCGTTAGTGGAATGCGATAGCGCGGATAACGTGTGGATAATAGAGGCCTTACCAGAGGAAGGTGTGCTGCGGAGATCTTTTGGAAAGTTTGAAAGAAGATTCTCCATGTTAAGTACCTTTGACGTATATCGCCTTACCCAACCCTTTGACACCGCTGCGGTTATCGCCCGTGCCAAGAGTCTTGTCGGAAAGCCGTACGACGAGGCTTTCCTGCCCGACAACGACGCTTACTACTGCTCGGAACTCATCGAAGTGGTCTTTGACGGCCTCTTCCTGTCGAAACCGATGAACTGGCGCGATGCTAAAGGCAACCTGCCCGCGTATTGGAAAAAGCACTTTGAAAAGCTTGGCGTACCCGTACCCGAAGGGGTTCCCGGTACCAATCCTACCGACATGAGCCGCTCGCCGATACTGAAAAAGTTGTAGCAGAAGAGGGTAAGATTTTTACGACATCTTATATACTATTTCTTCCGTTCTCAGCGTTTTATTTCTCGGATTTTGTGCAACGGACTCCACAAAGTCTATGTCAGGTGCGTGTCATGCCATGATGAAAAACAGATGTCCATTGAAAAAAAATTATGTCTAAAAAGTCCAATCTTTTCCTGTTTTTGAAGGCTCTCATCATTTTGGGGCTGATTCTTATTCTTTTAATTCCGGCCATGCTGATCAGTAATTTGATTGACGAAAGAGAGTCATTGAGAAGCGAAGCCGTAGTAGAAGTTTCTGGAAAATGGGGCCACGACCAAAACCTGGTCGGTCCCTACCTCTCCATCCCCTATTACAATGAAAACGGGAAAGCCTCTGAGAAATGTTTCTTGCAGGTGATGCCTGAAAACTTGAAGATTGCAGGCGATGTGACCACAGAAACCTTACATAGAGGTATTTACGATGTGGTGGTGTACCACTCGAACCTGAAAATCACGGGCAATTTCAGCAAAAAAGATTTCAAAGATATTCCCTTGGAGGAGCTCTGCCTCGAACGCGCCATTTTATCAATGGGTATCACCGACTTACGAGGAATAGAGAACCAGTTGGACATTCAACTTGGCGACCAAAACTATCGTTTTGAGGCCGGACTTTATAATCAAGACGTGGTCTCTGGTGACGGGGTACATGCCATCGTAAATCTTGAAGATGCAAGTTCAACAGACGATTCTCTTTTGAACGATATCCCCTTCTCCATGTCGCTTTCGCTGAAAGGTTCCGAGCAACTGATGATTTCGCCCATCGGCGGTAATACTGATGTGAAGCTCCACTCCAACTGGAACAATCCCAGTTTCACGGGCGATTTTCTCACTTCTGACAAGGAAATCCGTAAAGACGGCTTTGATGCACATTGGAAAATGATGCACCTCAACCGCGATTTCCCACAATCATGGACTACTCGTGATCATGAAAAGAATTTTTCTCCCCAACACACCACCTTTGGAGTCACTTTCCTATTGCCGGTGGATGGCTACCAGAAGGCCACCCGCTGCGTGAAATACTCGATCCTCTTCACTACCATCACCTTCCTGGTCTTCTTCTTTGTGGAGATTTTGCGCAAAAAACGTGTCCATCCGCTACAATACTTGTTGGTGGGGGTTGCGCTGATTGTGTTCTACACGTTACTGGTTTCCCTCTCCGAGTATTTGGCCTTCAATTTAGCCTATATTCTTGCCGCTTTGGCCACCATCATCCTCATCACCTTATACTCTAAGGCCGTGCTGAAATCATGGGCACAAGGCGGTTTTGTGGGCGGTGTGCTTCTGGTGCTTTACGGTTATCTTTTTACCATCATCCAGCTGCAGGATTACGCCCTGTTGGCAGGCAGTATCTTTATCTTCATCATCCTCGGTGTGGTGATGTTCTTCTCACGGAAGGTGGATTGGTACAATTTGAACGGAGGCGGCAAAGATGAGGGTAACACCCCGCCGCCACCGGAAATTTAATAACTATTGTAAACAAAAAAAGCCGCAGGAATCTGCGGCTTTTTTTTGTTCGTAATCTGCTTTTACGCCAGTCCGCCGTCACCGCCCATCATGGGAATCACGCCCTGCTGGCGTTCGTCGATACGGCCGTTCTTCTCCTCAAATTTGCGGATGTTGTCGCCCAGCGCTGCAAGAAGACGCTTGGTGTTCTGGGGCGTCATGATGATGCGCGACGTCACATTCCCCTTGGGCATACCGGGCATCATCGCCACGAAATCAAGGATGAACTCGTTATCGGAATGGGTGATAATGGTCAGATTGGAATAGGTTCCTTTGGCTACCTCTTCGCTGAGGTTGATGTCGATTTTTTGCTCTTGCATGATATTTTTGGTTTTTCTTTTAAAACAAAAAAAGGGGTCAGTTGTTCACTGACCCCTTTGGATTTTTACTCTTCTTTAGAGGCCATCAGGCTTTCGTACTCTTCCATCGAGCTCACCTCGAGGTTCTGATACCGTTTCAAGCCGGTACCAGCCGGAATGAGGTGACCCACGATGACGTTCTCCTTCAGACCCAACAGGTGGTCAGACTGCGCGTTGATAGCGGCATTGGTGAGCACCTTGGTGGTCTCCTGGAAGGAGGCTGCTGAGATGAAGCTACGGATTTGCAGAGAAGCACGGGTAATACCCTGCAGAATGGGTTTACCAGTGGCCGGGTTGGCATCGCGCACCTCCACCAGCTTCTGGTCGCGGCGTTTCAACAATGAGTTCTCGTCGCGGAGCTGCTTCGGAGTCACAATCTGACCCTTGATGAACTCGGTGCTGTCGCCAGCATCGGTCACCACCTTCATCTCCCAAATCTTATCGTTCTCTTCCTGGAAATCAACCTTGTTGATCAATTCACCCTGCAAGAACTTGGTATCGCCCGGATCCTCGATCTCCATCTTACGCATCATCTGACGCACGATGACTTCGAAGTGCTTGTCGTTGATCTTCACACCCTGCAGACGGTAAACTTCCTGAATCTCATTCACGATGTACTCCTGCACCTTCATGGCACCCTTGATATTCAAGATGTCGGACGGAGTGAGCGCACCTTCGGAAAGCGGCGTACCGGCTTTCACATAGTCGTTCTCATGTGCCAGAATCTGCTTGGAGGCGGGGATGAGATATTGTTTCTGTTCACCTGTCTTGGAGGTGATGTTCACGCAACGGTTACCACGTTTGAGCTTCTTCTCGAAGGAAACCACACCATCGATTTCGGAAACAATAGCCGGATCGGAGGGGTTACGGGCCTCGAAGAGCTCGGTGACGCGCGGCAGACCGCCGGTGATATCGCCCGACTTGCCGAAGGAACGCGGAATCTTCACCAAGATAGCACCTGACTCAATCATTTCACCCGGCTCCACAGAAAGACGTGCGCCGACAGGAATGTCGAAGGTCTTAATGGTATTGCCTTCTTCGTCGTTTACCAAAATGGTAGGAGTCTTGGTCTTCAGACGGCTTTCCACAATCACGCGATCGTGGGTACCAGCCTGCTCGTCGGTCTCCACACGGTAGGTCACACCTTCGATGATGTCTTTGAAGTCAACCTTACCAGCCACCTCGGAAAGAATCACAGCATTGAACGGATCCCAGTCGGCGATAATGTCGCCCTTCTTCACCTGGTCGCCATGCTTGAAGTAAAGTTTCGCACCATAAGGAATGTTGGCAGAGAAGAGAGCCACAGAGGTCTGCTCGTCAATGATCTTCAATTCTGCCGAACGTCCAATCACGATATAATAGGTCTTGCCGGTTTCATCGGTCTTTTCAAGAGCACGCAACTCGTCGATGCTCAACAAGCCGTCGCTCTTGGCTTGGATACGGCTGTTGGCCACCACGTTGCCAGCCACACCACCCACGTGGAAGGTACGGAGAGTAAGCTGCGTACCAGGCTCACCGATGGACTGTGCGGCGATAACACCGACGGCCTCACCAATCTGCACCAGCTTGCCAGTGGCCAAGTTACGACCATAGCACTTCTGGCACACACCCTGACGAGATTCGCAAGTCGGCACCGAACGGATTTCAACCTCTTCAATACCAGACTCTTCAATCTTAGCGCAATACTCTTCGGTAAGCTCTTCACCTGCCTTGATGATGAGCTCGTTGGTCTTCGGGTTGTACACATCGTGCAAGGTCACACGACCCAACAGACGGTTACCCAAAGTCTCAATGATTTCCTCATTCTTCTTCAAAGCAGTGATGGTCAAACCACGCAACGTACCGCAGTCCTCTTCGGTGATGATGACATCGTGCGCAACGTCCACCAAACGACGGGTCAAGTAACCAGCGTCAGCGGTCTTCAAAGCGGTATCAGCCAAACCTTTACGAGCACCGTGCGTAGAGATGAAGTACTCCAGCACCGACAAACCCTCTTTGAAGTTGGAGAGAATCGGGTTCTCGATAATTTCACCTCCGGAAGCACCTGCCTTGGTCGGTTTTGCCATCAAACCACGCATACCTGCCAGCTGACGAATCTGAGTTTCAGAACCACGAGCTCCAGAATCCAGCATCATATATACCGGGTTGAAGCCTTGGCGGTCGGCGGCAATCTTCTTGATCAACACCTTACTCAAGTTAGCATTCGTATGGGTCCATACATCAATGATCTGGTTGGAACGCTCGGTGTTGGTGATGATACCCATCTCATACTGCTCTTGAATTTCATCCACTTTCTCGTTGGATTCAGCAATCAACTCAGCCTTCTCTTCCGGAATGAGCACATCGCCCAAGTTGAAGGAAAGACCGCCCACGAAAGCCATACGGAAGCCCATGCTCATCACATCATCCAAAAACTTGGTCGTAGCGGCGTTACCACATTTGTACAACACGCTACCGATGATGTCACGCAAAGCCTTCTTGGTGAGAAGCTTGTTGATATAGCCATAGTTTTCAGGAACCACCTGGTTGAACAGCACACGACCCACGGTCGTTTCGGTCAGCACCATCTTGCCATCACCTTCGAGGTTGACACGGCACTTGATGGTAGCGTTGAGGTGGACCTTCTTTTCATTATAAGCAATAATCACCTCTTCGGGAGAGTAGAAGCACATGCCCTCGCCCGGAACCTTCATATCCTCGGTGGATTTGAGCGGTTTGGTGATGTAGTACAGACCAAGAACCATGTCCTGTGAAGGCACGGTGATCGGGGAGCCGTTAGCGGGGTTCAAGATGTTGTGCGATGAAAGCATCAGCATCTGAGCCTCCAGCACGGCGGCATTGCCCAGCGGTACGTGAACAGCCATCTGGTCACCATCGAAGTCGGCGTTGAATGCCGTACAAACGAGGGGGTGCAGACGGAGGGCCTTACCTTCCACGAGGCGCGGCTGGAATGCCTGGATACCCAAACGGTGCAAGGTAGGAGCACGGTTCAAAAGTACCGGGTGACCCTTCAAGATATTTTCCAAAATATCCCAAATCAATGAATCCTTGCGGTCCACAATCTTCTTGGCAGACTTCACGGTTTTCACGATGCCTCTTTCCAAAATCTTGCGGATGATGAACGGCTTGAACAGCTCGGCGGCCATGTCTTTCGGCAGACCGCACTCGTTCATGTGCAGCTCGGGACCTACCACGATAACCGAACGACCGGAGTAGTCCACACGTTTACCCAGCAAATTCTGACGGAAACGACCCTGCTTGCCCTTCAAACTGTCGGAGAGGGACTTGAGCGGACGGTTGTTTTCGGTCTTGACGGAGTTGGTCTTTTTGGAATTATCGAAAAGTGAATCAACGGCCTCCTGCAACATACGTTTTTCGTTACGCATGATGACATCGGGAGCCTTGATTTCGATGAGTCTCTTCAGACGGTTGTTACGAATGATGACACGACGGTAGAGGTCGTTGAGGTCGGAGGTGGCGAAGCGGCCGCCATCGAGCGGAACGAGAGGACGAAGTTCGGGAGGAGTGACAGGGATAATCTTCACAATCATCCATTCCGGCTTGTTCTCAGCGCGCTTGCGAGAGTCGCGGAAGGCCTCGAAAACCTGAAGTCTTTTCAGGATTTCCTGCTTTCTCTGCTGGGAAGTCTCGGTGTTGGCGCGGTCGCGCAGCTCGTATGACTCCTTGTCGAGATCCACCTTCTGGAGGAGTTCGTACAGAGCCTCAGCACCCATCTTGGCGATGAACTTGCTGGGATCGGAATCTTCCAGCATACGATTGTCGGCCGGCAGATTATCGGTGATTTCGAAATACTCCTCTTCGGTGAGCAGCGTCAAAGCGCGCACACCGTCTTTGTCTTTCTCGTTGAACTTGTGGCCTTCGGCAACACCGGGCTGGATGACGACGAATTTCTCATAATAGATGATAGCGTCCACATCCTTGGCGGGCAGACCGAGCAGGGCGGCAATTTTCTTGAAGAACCAGATGTGAGCCACCGGCACCACCAGCTGGATGTGACCCATGCGTTCACGACGCACCTTGCGCTCGGTGACTTCCACACCGCAACGGTCGCACACCACGCCCTTGTAACGAATGCGTTTGTACTTTCCGCAGTGGCATTCCCAGTCCTTCGTGGGACCGAAAATCCTCTCGCAGAAAAGACCGTCGCGCTCGGGCTTGTAGGTTCTGTAGTTGATGGTTTCCGGCTTGATCACCTCGCCATGCGACTGCTCCAGAATCATCTCCGGGGAGGCCAGGCTGACGGTGATGGTTGAAAACTCCTTTCTGGTATTCGTATCTTTTCTAAAAGCCATTTTCTATATAGATTATGTTTTTTATTAATCAAATTGAACATTCAGATTCAAACCGCGCAACTCGTTGACGAGCACGTTGAATGACTCGGGCAAACCGGGCACCGGCATCACATCGCCCTTGACGATGGCTTCGTATGCCTTGGCTCTGCCCATCACATCGTCGGACTTGACGGTCAGAATCTCCTGCAGCACGTTGGCAGCACCGAAGGCCTCGATGGCCCAGACCTCCATTTCTCCGAAACGCTGACCACCAAACTGGGCTTTACCACCAAGCGGCTGCTGCGTAATCATCGAGTAAGGTCCGATAGAACGAGCGTGCATCTTGTCGTCAACCATGTGGTGCAACTTAATCATATAGATGTAACCCACAGTGACTTTCTGATGGAACTTCTCGCCCGTGCCGCCATCATACAGGTCAATGCTACCATTGGCAGGCAGACCGGCTTTTGCCAAAAGTTCATTAATTTGATCAATACTGGCACCGTCGAAAATCGGGGTGGCGAACTTCATACCGAGCTTCTTGCCAGCCCAACCCAAAACGGTCTCATAAATCTGTCCCAAGTTCATACGGGAAGGCACACCCAGCGGGTTCAGCACGATGTCAACCGGAGTACCATCGGCCAGGAACGGCATATCCTCTTCCTTCACAATCTTGGCCACAATACCCTTGTTACCGTGACGACCTGCCATCTTGTCACCCACACGCAGTTTGCGCTTGTTGGCCACATAGACCTTGGCCATCTGCACAATGCCCGACGGGAGCTCGCTACCGATGGTGGCATCAAACTTCTCGCGCATCATCTTGGCGGTCAGCGCACGTTCCTCAATGAGGTAGTTGCGGATGATCTCGGTGACGAGAGCGTTCAGTTTCGCATCGTTGGTCCACTTCGACACAACAACGGTAGAGTAGTTGATGGTGGAGAGCAGCTTCTGCGAGAACTTGGCACCCTTCTGGATGATGATATTCTTGGCATTGTCGTAGATGTTGTGGGCGATCTTGCCATTCAGCAAATCGTACAACTTGATGACAATTCTCTCTTTCAGAGCAGCTAAGTCTTTCTCGTAAACGGCATCGATTTCTTTCAGCACGTCTTTGTCTTTTGATTTGGCCTTGCGGTCCTTCATCAGACGGGAGAGCGACTTGGCAGCAATCACGACACCCTTCATGGATGGCGGTGCCTTGAGGGAGGCGTCCTTCACATCGCCGGCCTTGTCGCCGAAGATGGCGCGGAGCAGCTTCTCCTCAGGAGTCGGGTAGGATTCGCCCTTCGGGGTGATCTTACCGATCAGGATATCACCCTCGTTCACCTCAGCACCCACACGGATCAGACCGTCCTCGCCAAGGTCTTTGGTAGCCTCGGTGGAAACGTTCGGGATGTCGTTGGTGAACTCTTCCACACCACGCTTGGTATCGCGCACCTCGAGGGTGAGCTCCTCAATGTGGATGGAGGTGAAGATATCCTCTTTCACCACTCTTTCAGAAATCACAATAGCATCCTCGTAGTTGTAACCCTTCCAGGGCATGAAGGCTACCATCATGTTGCGACCGAGAGCCAGCTCGCCGCCCTTCGTCGCATAACCTTCCGTCAGCACCTGACCTTTCACCACGCGCTCGCCCTTACGAACGATCGGCTTGTCGTTGATGCAGGAGTTCTGGTTGGTTCTTCTGAATTTCTGAAGATTATAAGTCTTGACATTCGAATCGAAACGGACGAGATTTTCCGCTTCGGTACGGTCGTAGTTGATGACAATTTTCTGAGCATCGGCATATTCCACCACGCCATTGCCCTCCGCACGCAGCAGCGCACGTGAGTCGAGAGCCACCTGGCGCTCCAGACCGGTACCTACGATAGGAGCTTCCGGATCCAAAAGCGGAACTGCCTGACGCATCATGTTCGAACCCATCAGGGCACGGTTTGCGTCGTCGTTCTCCAAGAACGGAATCAAGGAGGCGGCGATAGAGGCAATCTGGTTGGGAGCCACATCAATCAGGTCGATTTCCTCTTTCGGCAGAATCGGGAAGTCGGCGAGGTTACGGGCTTTCACCTTGTCGCACAGCTTGCCGTCGGCATCCATCGGGGTGCGGGCCTGTGCGATAGATTTGTTCTCTTCCTCTTCAGCGCTCAGATAGATAGGATCCTCGTTGAACTGCACCACACCATCCACCACGCGGCGGTAAGGAGTTTCGATGAAGCCGAGGTTGTTGATCTTGGCGAAAACGCAGAGGGAGGAAATCAAACCGATGTTCGGACCTTCAGGAGTCTCGATGGTACACAGACGACCATAGTGGGTATAGTGGACGTCACGAACCTCGAAACCTGCACGCTCACGGGAAAGACCTCCAGGACCGAGGGCGGAGATTCTACGCTTGTGCGTCAACTCCGACAGCGGGTTGGTCTGGTCCATGAACTGCGACAGCTGGTTGGTGCCGAAGAACGAGTTGATGACCGATGAGAGGGTCTTGGCGTTGATGAGATCCATCGGTGAGAAGACCTCATTGTCGCGCACGTTCATCTTTTCACGGATGGTTCTGGACATACGGGCGAGACCCACGCCGAACTGATTGTACAACTGCTCGCCGACGGTACGGATACGACGGTTGCTCAAGTGGTCGATATCGTCCACCTCGGTCTTCGAGTTGATCAGCTCGATTAAATATTTGATAATCGCGATGATGTCTTCCTTGGTCAGGACACCGACTTCCATCGGAGTATTCAAATTCAGTTTTTTGTTGATTCTGTAGCGGCCCACCTCACCGAGGTCGTATCTCTTCTCGGAGAAGAAGAGTTTTTCGAGGGTGGAACGGGCGGCCTCTTCATCCGGCGGCGCGGCGTTGCGCAACTGCTGGTAGATATATTCGATAGCCTGTTTCTCGGTGAGGGTCGGGTCCTTCATCATCGTGTTGGTGATGATGGAGTAGTCGGTCTGGTGTTCGCCTTCCTTGTGGAAGATGACCGTCTTGACGCCGGAGTCAGCAATCATGTTGATGTGCTTCTCTTCGAGGATGGTACCTCTTTCGATGACCACCTCGGTACGCTCGATGCTGACCACCTCGCCAGTTTCGCTATCTACGAAATCCTCGTTACGGTCGTGCAGCACGCTGGCGGCGAGCTTGCGGCCGATACATTTCTTCATGTTGACCTTGGTGGCTTTGACCTCCTGGGCCATGTCGAAGATCTCGAGGATGTCTTTGTCGGTTTCATAGCCGATAGCACGGAGCAGCGTGGTGACCGGTAATTTCTTCTTACGGTCGATGTACGCATACATCACGTTGTTGATATCGGTGGTGAATTCCATCCAGGAGCCCTTGAAAGGGATGATTCTGGCGGAATAGAGCTGTGTTCCGTTGGTGTGGAACGACGAGCCGAAGAAGACGCCGGGGGAACGGTGCAGCTGGGAGACCACAACACGTTCGGCACCGTTGATGATGAAGGTGCCACGAGGCGTCATATAAGGGATGGTGCCCAGATATACGTCTTGGATTTTGGTTTCGAAATCCTCATGGTCGGCATCGTTGCACGACAGTTTCATTTTGGCTTTCAACGGCACGCTGTAGGTGAGGCCTCTTTCGATGCACTCGTCCATGGAGTAGCGGGGACCGTCAATATAGTAGTCGAGGAATTCGAGGACGAAACTGTTTCTGGCATCCGTGATGGGGAAGTTTTCTGAGAAGACTTTGAAGAGTCCCTCATTGTGTCTTTTCTCCGCATCGGTGTCAATCTGGAAGAATTCCTGGAATGACTTCAGCTGAATGTCGAGCAAATCGGGATATTCAGCCGGACGGGTGGATGCAAAACTAAATCTGGTATTTGATTGATTTGTTGCCAATGTTGATTTACTTTTTAGGTTGGTGAAAAAAAGTGAATTGGGTCGGTATTATCGGCAAGTTACCGGAGCGCAGGGTTGTGCACCGTCAGGCACACAAAAAATACAATAAGTACAAGCCCCCACTGCTGCGGGAGGCTTGTACTTGATTGTCAGAGGTAAAACGAATTATTTCAATTCGATCACTGCGCCGACTTCTTCCAAAGCCTTCTTGAGACCTTCGGCTTCGTCTTTGGAGATACCTTCTTTGACAGCCTTCGGAGCGCCGTCCACCAATTCCTTGGCTTCCTTCAGTCCGAGACCAGTGAGTTCCTTCACAGCTTTCACAACGGCGAGCTTCTGAGCACCAGCTTCTTTGAGGATAACGTCGAATTCGGTCTTTTCCTCTTCAGCGGCGGCGGCACCAGCAGCGGGACCAGCGGCAACTGCAACTGCGGCTGCGGCGGGCTCGATACCGTACTCGTCTTTCAAAATCTGAGCTAACTCGTTAACTTCTTTAACGGTCAAATTAACTAATTGTTCTGCAAATGCTTTCAAATCTGCCATGATTTCTATTTTTTTAAATGGTTTCTAATTTTGTTGATTTTTTAATTATGCTCTTTCTGACAAAGTTTTTACGATGCCAGCAAGTTTGCCACCACCCGACTGAAGAGCGGAGATGACGTTCTTTGCGGGAGACTGCAACAGACCGACGATGTCGCCGATGAGTTCCTCTCTCGACTTGATGTTGCAAAGATTCTCTAATTGGTCGTCACCAATGTAGGAAGCGCTTTCAATGAATGCGGCCTTTACAATGGGTTTCTTGTTCTTCGCACGGAAGTCCTTGATTAACTTAGCCGGTGCGTTACCCACGGTAGAGAGCATGATTGCGGTGCTGCCTTCCAATACCGGATAGATTTCCGAGTAATCAGCTTCCGACTGGTCCATAGCGCGTTTCAGCAGGGTGTTTTTCACCACCTTCAGCTTGATCTCGCGTTTGAAGCACTGTCTTCTCAGCTGGTTGACCATTTCAACGGTGAATCCGGAAATATCCGTTACATAAACGTTCGGATAATTAGCTAAATCTTCAGCAATCGCTTCAATAATCTGAGCTTTTTGTTCTTGTTTCATACTAATTTAGCTTTTTGGATTAAATGGTAACCGATTTAACATCGACTTGTACACCAGGACTCATGGTTGAGGAGATGTAAATGCTCTTGATGTAGGTTCCCTTTGCAGCGGTCGGTTTCAACTTGATAATGGTTGCCATCATCTCGCGGGCGTTCTCCACCAGCTTGTCAGCGCTGAAGTTCACCTTGCCGATTCCGGTATGGATGATACCATATTTGTCAACCTTGAAGTCAATCTTACCGGCCTTCACATCTGCAACCGCCTTGCCGATCTCCATCGTAACGGTACCGGCTTTCGGGTTCGGCATCAAGCCGCGGGGACCCAAAATCTTACCCAGCGCACCAATCTTGGGCATCACGCTCGGCATGGTGATAATCACGTCCACGTCGGTCCAACCTTTCTTGATCTTATCAACGTATTCGTCCAAGCCTACGTAATCTGCGCCGGCAGCCCTTGCCTCTTCCTCCTTGTCAGGAGTACAAAGTACCAACACTCTCACCACCTTGCCAGTGCCGTGCGGGAGGGTCACAATACCTCTCACCATCTGGTTGGCCTTACGAGGGTCAACACCCAGACGGACGTCAATATCGAAGGACGCATCAAATTTGGTGTAGGTGATGTCCTTGACGATATTTACGGCTTCTACCAACGGGTAAGCTTTGGTCTTATCAAACTTTGCAAAAGCCTCTTTGCGTTTTTTTGATATTTTAGCCATTTCGTTTTTACTTTACTTGGTTAATTAATTTTTCTCAAAAGGATTCGTGCCACCTTTCACCACAATACCCATACTGCGCGCGGTACCGGCCACCATCGACATGGCAGACTCGGTCGTGAAGCAGTTCAGGTCGGGCATTTTGTCTTCGGCAATCGCCTTCACCTGGTCCCACGTGATCGTGGCCACCTTGTTACGGTTCGGTTCAGCAGAACCCGACTGCAACTTGGCGGTCTCCTTCAGCTGCACAGCAACCGGAGGGGTCTTGATGATGAAGTCGAAAGACTTGTCCTTGTAAACAGTAATGATGACCGGGATAACTTTTCCGGCTTTGTCCTGCGTACGGGCATTGAACTGCTTACAGAACTCCATGATGTTCACACCCTTAGAACCCAACGCGGGGCCTACTGGCGGTGACGGATTGGCGGCACCTCCCTTGATTTGTAACTTAATAAGTCCAGCTACTTCTTTTGCCATTTTTTAACTTTTTTTAATTTGTGTAACAATTTGTCGCCGGCAAACTACAGCTTCTCAACCTGCATAAAACTTAATTCGAGAGGAGTTTTACGGCCAAAGATCTTCACCATGACCTTCAGCTTCTTCTTCTCGGTGTTGATCTCCTCGATCACACCGTTGAAGGTGTTGAACGGGCCGTCCACCACTTTCACTTCCTCACCAATCATGAAGGGGGGAGCAAAGGTCTCGTCTTGCTCAAGCAATTCGTCAACCTTCCCTAACATTCTGGTGACTTCTGCAGGGCGCAAAGGAGTCGGCGTGTCTGTCTTGTGCTTGCAACCTACAAAGCCCAAAACGCCCGGAATGCTCAACAAAAGATGCAACACATCCGTCAAGTTCATGACTTCCACGAAGACATAACCCGGGAAATAGGTCGTCTCTTTGCTGATTTTCTTCCCGTTGCGGATCTGATAAACTTTCTCGGTCGGAATCAGAATGTTCGTGACAAAGTCCCGCAAGTGTGAATTAGAAATCTCATTCTCGATGTTCTGCTTCACCTTCTTCTCGGTGCCCGTTACAACTCTGATGACATACCACTTTCTCTCAATTTCTGCCATACAGCCAAAGTGTTTACAATAAATTTGCCAACTAATTATTCAACTCTACGAAAGAGGAGGGAACATGAACGAAAGGCCCATGAACCATGAAAAAAAGACATCCATCAACCATACGATTAACGCAATGATTAGGGAAGCAATGGATACTACAACAACACTGCTCTGCAGGTCATCAGCCGACGGCCATGTTACCTTGTTTACCAGCTCGTCGTACGTCTCTCTTAAATATCTACCTAACTTTCTCATGTTTGAATAATTTTTCGTTTTTAATCATTTTTGGAAGTTTTGGGAGTCAATTTTGACATTTTCATCGTCGAGTCTTATGAATTTTCATGGCTTGAGAGAGTATGCCAACCGCCTTATAAAGAGTGATTTACAAGGTCTGTTCTGCTTCATAACTCTCCTCCACACACTATACTTCAATAAGCTGGCAAATATACATTTTTTTTCGCTATTATAACCCTGTTGAAAAAAAATGATAAATTTTTTTTTATTTTTCGTTTTTTTTACAATAAACCGTCATTCTCTCATCAAATTGATTTTTTTCATGTAATTTTGCACTCTTTTACTTGACGATAATATATATAGGATATGTTAGATATAGAAAAAATCAAAGAAAGCGCCCTGTTCATCGAACAAAACATCCCCTCCCGCCCCGAAATCGCCATCGTGCTCGGCTCCGGCCTCGGCGGCCTCGTGGAGGAAATCCAAAATAAAAAAGAAATCAATTATAAAGATATCCCCAACTTCCCCGTCTCCACCGTGCAGGGCCACCGCGGCACCCTCATCTTCGGCACCCTCAACGGCATCCCCGTCCTCGTCATGAGCGGCCGCTTCCACTACTATGAGGGATACTCCATGCAAACCCTCACCTTCCCCATCCAGGTGTTCAGCCAACTCGGCATCAAAAAACTCATCCTCTCCAACGCCGCCGGCGGCCTCAACCCCTCCTTCGACATCGCCGACATCATGATCATCACCGACCATATCAACCTCATGGCCAACAACCCCCTCCTCGGCCCCAACAACGACCAGCTCGGTCCCCGCTTCCCCGACATGAGCGAGGCCTACTCGCACCGCATGGTGAAACTGGCCAAGAAGGTGGCCGAGCAACACAATATCAAACTTCAGCACGGCATCTATATCGGCGTTACCGGTCCCTGCTACGAGACACCCGCCGAATACCACGCCTTCCACATTCTCGGCGCCGACGCCGTGGGCATGTCAACCGTGCCCGAAACCATCATGGCCCGCTACCTCGGCATGGAGGTGTTCGCCCTCTCCGTCATCACCGACCTCGGCGTGCTCGGACAAATCGAGAAAGCCTCCCACGAGGAGGTGCTCAACGCCGCCCATAAGGCCGAACCCAACATGATCAAGCTCGTCAAAGAGCTCGTGCCTCAGCTGTAGATTCGTAGCCGCCGGCCATCATAACTCGTGTGATACATCTTTAATGGATACTGTGATGGCCCGTCAATCATAGAGCCATCCAATATGTTGAACCGTGAACCACAATGCGGGTCCACAATCATCAAACCGCTCTCATCCACCTCCAACCATGCCTTCGGATCCTCCCAGTCGTATGGACACGCCCGGTCGTAGGCCACGAAAGTGGTCATGTCAATCCGATAAACGATAATGCCGGCCACTCCGCCAGTAAAATATTCATAACCACCTATATAATTCAAATTCTGATAGTTTACATTATCAGGATAGATGGTGAAATTGACATGCACATTGGGAATCGTAGAATGCTCATAGCCATTACAACGCATGAACAGCACCGACAACAGCAGCACAGCAAAGGTCAAATGAATGATTTTTTTCATACTATATTATATATAGGTGTATTTCTACTCTTCTTTTACCTTCTCTGCTTTCACACTCAATGATCGGATGCCCGTGAAGGAAAACCGCCCGTGCCCTGGGGCCAACTCCACCTTGAAACGAGCCTCGCCAGTAGAAGAGAACTTCATCCCTGGGAATATACAGCGGGTGTTCCGCTTCAGGATTCGACCTCCTTCTTTGCCAATCTCTTTCGTCTGTACAGTGTCGTTGAAAATCAACTTGTACTGCTGCGTACGCCGGCTGGCCGAATCGGGCGAGATGGCTGTCACCACAAACAAACAGTCCTCAACATCCACATTATCATAATAATCGGTCACCAAAGTGATGTCGTACGTGGCCTCCGCATCAGGAATCTGTCCTTTCAGCCAAACCTCTGGATGCAAGATGATATCATCGTTGGGCAAAATCTCTTTATTGGGTTTGAAGGTGTTGTTGGGGAAAACATACGTGTCAACAAAACCCTCCGCTGCCTCTACTTTCAACTCTGCTTCCGGCGTTTTCTCTTTTTCTTTTCCTTCCTCTTTCGGCTTACAAGAGCTTGCTACTATACTTATAATCAATATAATAGAAATTATCGAATAGAATGTCAGATTTTTTTTCATCTTCCAATTTTTTGAATCCTTATTTTTAATACTTTCGCATTCCAAATTGGCTGCAAAATTACATTAAATTTTATAAACACGAACTATCTGTAATTCTATATATTAACTAAATCTCAAATTCGATGAAAGTGAAAAAATATTACGTGGTTTGGAACGGGCGCATCCCGGGAATTTACGAAACGTGGAACGACTGCAAAGCCCAGGTCGATGGGTTCGAGAACGCCAAGTACAAGAGTTTCGAGAGCTTGTCGGAAGCTCATCAACAGTACAAAGCGGGTTATGAAAATTACTGGAAAAACCACCCTGTGATTCCCAAAACTCCGCCCAAGTTGGATTCTGAAGAGGTTACCCCGCCCATCTGGGAGAGCATCGCGGTGGATGCTGCCTGCAACATGGCCACCCGTGTCATGGAATACCGGGGGGTGGACACGCGAAGCGGCAAGGAGATCTTCCATGTGGGGCCTTTCCAAAACGCCACCAACAACATGGGCGAATTCCTCGCACTTGTACACGGACTCGCCTACCTCAAACAGAAAGGCAGCAACATCCCTATTTACTCCGACAGCATTACCGCCATCGCATGGGTGCGGCAGAAAAAACACAAGTCCACCATCAAGCCCACAGCCGAAAACGCCCGTCTTTTCGACCTGCTCACAAGAGCGGAAAACTGGCTGAAAACCAACACTTTCACCAATCCCATCCTGAAATGGAATACGCCTGTGTGGGGTGAAATCCCTGCCGACTTCGGACGAAAATAGTCGTTTTAAAATGCACCTGCGCCCTCCTTTTCAGGAGCGCGCAGGATACTACAACCATAAAAACTCCCTTAAATGTTTCCCACCTCGAAATGGGAAGCAATTGAGGTATGATCCATCACACTCCGAATCACATCTGAAACCAAAGGTGCAATAGAAAGCACCTCCACCTTGTCAGAGGGCCGTTTCAGCGGAATCGTGTCCGTTACAATAATCTTGTCCAAAGAGGATTCCTCCAATCTGTCGAGCGCATTGCCCGACAACAGCGCGTGGGTACACATGGCATAAACTTTCTGCGCACCCAATGCTTTCACGCGGTCGGCTGCCTTGCAAAGCGTGCCGCCCGTATCCATGATGTCATCCAACAAAATCACATTTTTGCCTTCAACATTGCCGATAATTTGCAATGCGGAAACCTCATTGGCCTTCACTCTCTGCTTGAAACCAATGGCGAAATCGCAATCAAGTGCCTTGGCATAGGTGGAAGCACGCTTGGTTCCGCCTGTGTCTGGGGATACGATGCAGAGATTGTCCCAATTCAAGGCACGAATGTAAGGCAGAAAAACTGTGGAAGCATAAAGGTGATCAACCGGAACCTCAAAGAAACCTTGGATTTGATCGGCATGTAAATCCATGGTGATCAGACGGTTGATACCGGCTGCCGTCAAGAGGTTGGCCATCAGTTTGGCGCCAATGGAGGTTCTCGGTTTGTCTTTACGATCCTGGCGCGAATAGCCATAATAAGGAACCACGGCCACAATCTCAGCTGCCGATGCGCGCTTGGCAGCATCAATCAGAATCAGCAGCTCGAGAACATTTTCCGCCGGAGAGAAGGTGGGCTGGATGATGAAAACGTGACGGCCACGGATGGTTTCATTGTAATATGCCTGAATTTCTCCATCCTTAAATTGTACAATTTCCTCATCTAAAAGAGAGGTACCTAAATTCTTGGCAATCTTTTCGGCCAAATCACGATTGGAACGTCCTGTCACCAATGCGATATCGCTTGTATTCATAATGTATTGATTTTAAGAGATTAAAATTCCCAACTGCGGTGAGGCAAAAATAAAGGATTTTTCTGAAGTATTATCTCTTTTTTTGAAAATAATCTTGTAATTTTGCAGCCATGAAGAAAGCCCTTGTATTTATAATCGCTTTGGCCTCTGCTGTCATTGTTTCATGCAGTTCCCACACCTTTAACTCGCACAGACAGCCTGACAACTTGATTCCCAAAGACACCATGGTGGAAATGATTGCTGAACAGCTCATTTACGAAGCTACACTCGACTTTGTCAAACAGGATATTGAACGCGAAGACACCAATCTTTACCAACAAGTGAACCACATGATAGGCAACGAAAGCTTGCCCATGGATTCATTCCAAATGGGCTCCATGCACGTGCTCACCAAACTTTCAGGTACTTATTACGGACCTTGGCTCAAAAAAAGAGGTATCACCTACGAACAATACGAAGAGTCTCTTATTTACTATTTCAATACTGCACAAACCACCGAAGAAATTATGCGCCAGGTGGAAAACCGCATTACTCAAAAATACGGGAACCTCATCCCGCCCCCCTCTCCCAACCCCGCATTGCCCAATTAGCACTATGACAAAATTCAGCATCATCGTAGCCGCCGGTCTCAACAACGAAATCGGTCTCAACAACCAGCTACTCTGCCACCTTCCGGCAGACTTGCGTCGCTTCAAAGAACTCACTACCGGCCATCCCATCGTGATGGGCCGTAAGACCTGGGAGTCTCTTCCCATCAAACCCCTCCCCAACCGAACCAACATCGTACTGAGCCGAAATTTGGCATTATCTATCCCCGAAGCTACCGTCGTTCACACTCTGGAAGAGGTGGGTGAAATAATTGATGATGAGGAAGAAGTGTTTATCATTGGGGGTGAAAAGGTATATCGCGACAGCATAGATTTCGCCCATACCCTATACCTCACCCGCATCGAAAATACCTTCACCGCAGATGCCTATTTTCCCACTATTGATGAAAAAAAATGGCAGATGGTGGAAGATGTTTTTCGCGCAAGCGATGAAAAAAATCAATATGATATGCGCTTCCAAAAATGGATTAGAAAGGCGTAACGAACTCCTTCAAGGTAGGCCCCACACTATCTTTTTCCGACAAAATAGGATTCTCTACACCCCACTCCACATGGATGTCGGGGTCGTTGTAAACGATGTTTCCCTCAGAAGCTTTGTTATAAAAATTGGAACATTTGTAAGCAAAAATGGTGTGATCTTCCAACACCGAGAAACCATGTGCAAATCCTTCTGGGATAAAAAGTTGATGATGATTCTCTCCTGTCAGCAAGGCCGACACATACTGTCCGTAGGTGGCACTCCCCGCCCGGAGGTCAACCGCCACATCCAATACCGCACCCTGCACCACACTCACTAACTTCGCCTGGGCATACGGCGGCCGCTGGAAATGAAGTCCCCTCACCACGTTTTTCTGCGAAAAGGATTGGTTGTCCTGCACAAACCGCACGTTAATGCCGGCAGCCTTATACCTTTCCTCGTTATAGGTCTCGTAAAACCAGCCTCTCGCATCTCCAAATATTTGAGGCTTAATCAGTTTCACCCCCTCAATGGGCATTTCTATTACTTCCATTTTTCTCTCTTTTTTTACTCAAAAACCTGGGCCTCTATGCCAATTTTTTTCACACGCTCGGCGATTTTTTCCAATTCGGGCTGGTGTACCTTCACCAATTGCTTCGCCGGCGTCTCCCGATCCAGCGAGTACAACACCACCTTCCGGGGCTTTACCTCCTCCAAGACCTTCAACCATGCCGCCACGTTCTCTTCCGCCGTGTTGTCGAACTTCACCCCGTCGATTTCCCCTTTCAGAAACATGCTCTGCATCACAAAGTTACCGTTGAAAGCCCGCATACCTTCCACCGTGTCTTTCATCGTCACGGGAATGGTGGGACGGTTGATGAGCTTGTACAACTCCGGCAAGCCCGCATCCAACTTCAACATCGGATTCTCAATCTTCAACAAGGCCTTCCGTACCTTCACATCCTGCAACTTTGTGGCATTTGATAAGCAAGTGATGATAGCATTGGGATAATATTTATCTCTGAGTATCAGCAAATTGTCGATGATCTCCCCGAATTGTGGGTGCAAGGTGGATTCGCCATTGCCCGAAAAGGTTATACTGTCGATGTGGGTGCCTTCCGCCTGGCAACTCTGCAATTTTTTTTCAATCGCTTGCGCTACGATGTCGGCGGTGGCATAGTGCGTGGAGGTGATGTCCTTCTCCAACGTCCAGCCGCACTCACAATAGATGCAGTCGAACGAACAAATTTTCACATCCGTGGGCGAAATGTTGATGCCCAACGAACTGCCGAGCCGGCGACTGTGAATGGGTCCAAAAGCGATACTTTCCCAAAGAAACATTTTTGATCTGATTTTAAATGACGAAAGATAACGATGGTTTTTCTCTAATATTGTAGTTTAGCGACGGTCGCGCAACGCTTGATCCACCTGCGCGTACAGCTCCTCCAACGAGCCGTCGTTGGTCAGCACCGCCGAGGCGCGACGGATGCATTCCGAAAGGTTCTGCTTGTTGGGGTCGTCGGAGGTCATCTCGCGTTTTTCGTTAGCCATAAAGGTCTCAAAATCAATGTGGTCGGTTTCGGAGGCACGCAACACCACCCGCTGGTAGCGAATCTTCGGGTCGGCATTTACCGCCCAGAGACTGAAGTCGGCCTTGCCTTCTAAGGAGTCGATCTCGCCCGGCGTGCGGATGCTCTCGATGATGGCATTCTGTCCCGATGCCGCCGCTTGAAGATACAGCTGGTCAACAATATACGACGGGGTGTGGTGCGCCCGCAGGTCGTTGGCCACCGAGGTGAACGAGTCGCGGTTGGGCTCCATACCCCGCTTCAATACCTCGCCGCGCAGAAATTCGCGCACCGAAAAATGCACAAAGCCATACTTCTCTTTCAAATAGTCCACCACCGTGCCTTTTCCTGCTCCTAATGTTCCTGTAATTCCTATAATGATCATATCGTAAGTTTTTTATTTCCAACATTTTTCTACTATTTTGCCCATCACCTCGCGCACCTTTTCCTGCTCTTGCTCCGTCAGCTCCGTATGCATCGGCAACGAAAGCACGGTGTCGGCCAGATGCTCCGCCACCGGAAAGTCGCCGCGCCGGTAGCCCAACTCCGCAAACACAGGCTGGAGGTGCAACGGCACGGGATAATACACCATCGTGGGCACCCCATCGGCTCGCAACAACTCCTGCAATAGGTCGCGATTGATCCCGTCGGCGAGGCGCACGGTATATTGGTGAAACACATGAGTGCTGTATGAAGCGCGGTACGGCACCGTCAGCCAGTCGCAACCCGCAAAGAGCGCGTCGTACCGGTCGGCAGCCGCCTGCCGAACCTGCGTGAACTCTCCTAAATGGCGGAGCTTCACGTTCAAGATGGCCGCCTGCAGCGTGTCGAGCCGCGAGTTCACGCCCACCCGTTCATGATGATACTTTTTCTCAGCTCCATGGTTGGCTATGCAGGCGACCTCTTTCGCCAGTTCTGCATCGTGCGTGAACATCGCACCGCCATCGCCATAACAGCCCAAGTTCTTGGTGGGGAAAAAAGAGGTGCAGCCGAAGGTTCCCATCGTGCCGGTCATTTTCCGCTGACCATCGGCAAAAATATACTCTGCGCCTATCGACTGGCAGGCATCCTCCACCACGTACAACCCGTGCTTTTCGGCCATTTGCAACAGCGGAGCCATGTTGGCGCTCTGTCCGTACAGGTGCACCGGCAGGATGGCCTTCGTGCGCGGAGTGATGGCCGCTTCGATTTGATGAACGTCAATATGAAAGGTATTTTCTTCCACATCTACAAACACTGGCTTGACACGCAGCAGGGCCATCACCTCGGCGGTGGCGATAAAGGTGAACGGCGTGGTGATGACCTCATCGCCGGGTTGCAGGCCGAGTGCCATCAGCGCAATTTGCAAGGCATCAGTTCCACTGCCGCAGCCGATAACGTGGGGGATGGAAAGAAAACGGGAAAGATTTTCCTGAAATTCAGTTACTTCCGCACCTTTTATGTACGCTCCAGAGGCCATTACTTTCTCCACGGCCTCATCTATTTCGGCCTTCAGTCGCTCATATTGACCATTTAGATCCACCATTTTCATCCTTCGTTCATTTTTTTGAAACGGCAAAAATACTAAAAAAATATAATTTTCTTATAAAGACGATTATTTCATTAAAAAATTGTATCTTTGCCGCCGAAAATCATTTATTAACCAAATTATATTATCATGAAAAAACTTTTTACTCTTGTCGTTGCAATGGCACTGGTTTCCATGTCATTTGCACAGGGTCTGTTGATTAACACCAACACCCAGGTTCAACTTCCTGAGAACCAGCGTTCCGACTGGTACGGCTTCTATGCCACCTCTGGTTCTGTTTTCGTAATGGCCGCTGAAAGCGAGTACTGCCTCCGTATTCCCGAAGGTGAAATTCCCGCAGGCGCACAGCTCGAGAGAGTTCGTTTCTATCACACCACCAGCGACCACGTAACCGGTAATAATGTTCCTACCTTCAACAACGAAACTTACGTTATCCGTATCTACACCGGTACCGTTTACGATGCTGAAAACAGCGATATCACTCCCGGTACGCTCGTTTATTCTCAAAACTACACTGTTCCGGATGGCGATGACGGCCTTGGTATCAATGTGTGTGAACTCGCTACTCCTTTCACCATGCCCGCTACCGGTGATGTCACCGTTAGTATCTATGCCGCTGAAGCTGCCGCTGTTTGCCTCTGCCCCACCGATGAGGATTGCGCAGATAACAACTTCGCCCTTTTTGGCGACCGCCCCAACGATGGTTATCATCACTGGGTATTCGGTAGCGAATATGATGAGAACAACCAACTCATCGCTTCCCACAAACCCTTCCTGTTGACGGTTTACTACAACGACGGTCAGGCTTATCAGCCGAAGAGCGACCTCTATGCTGAAATTTATGACCCGCAGGATGAGCAGACCTATCCGGATGAATTGGACGAAGACGACTTCATCGTCGTTGACCAGTACACCGACTCCCTCTATTTCTACGGTGGTGCTTTCAACACTGGCGTTGACCCCGCTATCGGTTACTACACTTTGAGCCTCTACATCGATGGTGAAACTCCTTTCTATTTCCCGGATCTCGAAAATGCAGCCATCAACGATGAACCCGATACCCTTGAAATGTACTACGGCTGGAGATGGCATTTCAACCTCCTCGACTGGGATCTTGATGCTGACGTGTTGGAGCCCTTCGGATGGCCCACTCAAGATCTGCACCTCTGCATGCACATCGGTTATGAAAGCACCGCTGAATACAATGGTGTTGACCCGAACCTCAACAACAATACCTTCTGCGCTACCTATCACTATGACAACGGTATCAAAGAAAGCAACAACACTCTGAATGTTTACCCGAACCCCGCTTGCAACGAAATCACTATCGACAACGCTGCCGGCGCTCAGGTTTCCATCTACAACGTGGCTGGTCAGGAAGTGATGAGCATCGAAAATGCTAACGCCTCCGCTACCATCAACGTGGCTAACCTCACCGAAGGTTTGTACATCGTTCGCGTTGTGAACGGCAACGAAGTGGCTACCAGCAAGGTGAACATCGTTCGCTAATTCTGAACCACTCATTCCTGAATAAAAAAACACCTCCACTGCGGAGGTGTTTTTTTATACAATATTTTCAAGCAAAAGCCGTTGATTGCAATGTAAATCCATCTATCATGCGCCTATTTACTGGCTTCCGATTACAACTTTCAAAAGAGTATGACCCTTTGATGGCCGAGCTGCAACGCCGCACCTATTACGATACCATCACCTGGGTCAATAATGATCTTTCCCATATCACCCTCCGTTTCATCGGGAAAACCCCGTCCGCTCAAGTGAAACCTATCGCCGAAGCGCTACAGAATATCGCAACCAATACTCCAGAATTGGATCTCGAAATCAACAAACTTAGAGTTTTCGGTTCACATTACGCTCCTAAGGTGCTTTGGTTGGGCATCAGCAACACTCCCGAACTCCAGCAGCTCTACAACTCCATCGATGAAGCCCTTCGTCAACTCAAATTTCAACTTCCAGAAGAGAACTATGTACCGCATATCACATTAGGAAGAATTAAAAAAATCGATAATAAAAACAGATTCTGGCAGATGTTCGAAGATCTTCAACCCTCTTTCCACCAAAAATTCCATATCTCCCATATCTCCTTGATACGAAGTCAACTTGAAAAAGAAGGACCTATTTATACTACTTTGTACGACTTTCCTCTTTCTGCCCAATAAATGCCAATAATTGGCAGTTTTCAACCCGTTTCAACATGAAAGCCAGCAAAACTATTGCTTATATCCTCGCTCCTATTGTGCTGATTGCGACGGCCATCATAGCTGCCACCATCGGAGTGGTCTCCATCCCTAATGAAGCAATTGTGGACATTTTAAAAGCAAAGCTTACTGGTGGAGAAGTGACAGAGAACTGGCAGATTTACGAGATGACGCTTTGGAATCTGCGCATTCCCCGCATCCTGATGAGTCTGCTGGCTGGCAGCGCATTAGCCATCTGCGGCGCCTCCTTCCAGTCCATCTTCCGCAACCCCATCTGCGACCCCTATATCCTTGGCATCTCCTCTGGTGCTTCCCTCGGCGCCGCCATCGCCATCATCACCGGACTGTCCGCCTTTACCTTCGGTCTGCCCGCCGCCGCAATGGTCTCCGCCCTCGGCACCCTCTTCCTGATCATCGGCATCGCTTTTATCGGACGACAGAAGTCTGTAAAAACCCTTCTCCTCGCGGGCATTGCCATTAACTTTCTCATTTCCGCCATCATCACCCTGCTAATGGTCGTCCACCAAGAGTCTTTTGAACAGATCATCTACTGGACCATGGGTAGTTTCGCCTCCTCCTCGTGGACTTCCACCATCATCCTCTTTTTTATTCTTACAGCTTGTACCATCTTCCTCTTTTTCAATACTAAAAATCTCAACATCTTACAATTAGGACGCGATACGGCACAATCTTCTGGAGTGAATGTACAACGAACCACGTTGAGCGTGCTCATCGTTTCTTCCATACTGATTGCCGCCACGGTAGCCTGCTGCGGTGTCATCGGTTTCGTCGGACTCATCATCCCTCATATCGTTCGCCTCATCTTCGGCAACAACAACCGCACCGTCTTCTTCTTCTCCCTCTGCTTTGGTGCCATCTTCTGTCTATTTGCTGATACCCTCGCCCGCTCTATCGTTGCCCGTTCCGAACTCCCTGTTGGTAGTATCACAGCCCTCATCGGAGCTCCCTATTTTATTTTTCTCCTGCTCTCTAAAAAAAGAAAATAAGACATAATTATGAACTCGTAAATGTGGATAAATATTGATAACATTCCCTTTATCAACACAAAAATTTCTGCTTGTCCTCTCCACTAAAAGTTTTCAATTTTTATCAAAAGATTTCCAACATTGCACAACTCAATTTTCAACATCAAAAAAATTTATTACCCTTTTCAATTTTCAACAAAAGCATTTTTCAACAAATTTTGATAGAAATTTATCTCACTTTGGACATCAGACATTTACTCTAAAAATAATTGTTGAAAAGCAGTTAGTAAATGCTGACAACTTAAAAAGCAAATATTTCTTCAAAAAGTTATCACAATTGTCAACACCAATAATATGTCTATTAAATACCTTTTTATAAAAAATGAATTTTAGATAATTAATCCCGTTGAAATAATGCTTACTTTTGCACGATGAAAAAATGGTCTCTATTGTTGCTGCTGCTGCTGCTCATCGGAGCTGGGATGGCGCAAACCAAAAGGTTGGTGGGCACTGTCTATAATTCATCAGGTATTGTTCCTATTGTGGGATGTCAGGTTCATAATATCAATACAGGAGAGTATGTTTTTGGAGATGAAAAGGGAGTTTATAGAATTACGGTTTCATTGAATGATTCTTTGGTGATCTCTCATTCCGGTTATTCTCAATCTTTGGAGGTGGTAGACAGTCGAGATTTCACTCGCGGACGCAAAGATGTTATTTTGTATCACAAGGCTTTTATGTTGCCTAATTTTACCTGCTACGGACTCAATCCCACTTACGAGGGTTTTAAGCGTGATGTGGCTTCCGCCAAACTCCCTGATTCATATAAAAATATTGATGATGTTCATCTTACAAAGGAGGAGAGAAGAAATGCCACCTATACTGAAGAAGCACCTAATGTGTTGAAAGGTACTATGTTAGGAAGTCCCATAACTTGGCTATATTCCACCTTCAATAAAAAGGAGAAGATGAAGAGACTCTATTATGAGATGGAAGGATATGGAGAGGAAATACAGCAAGTACAATTGAAGTATAATCGTGAGCTGGTAGAAGAAATCACAGGTTTGCATGAACCCGAATTATTGGATTTTATGATGTACTGCCATTTCAGTTATTATAACTTAATTCGTTGGTCTCGTGAAAAAATTATAGATGAAGTTCGTACTAAATTCTATGAATATCAGTATTTTAAAGCATTAGAAGAAGATGATCAATAAAGAATTTTTTCAGAAGAATTTCAATAAATACCATATCATAGGATGTATTCTTTGTGTCCTGTTGGCCATTGTCTATTGGTGGCTGTCAGGAAGAAACCAGCCGCAGATCTATAAAAGCAACTTGGCACTGGTCATCGTGTGGGGACTTCTGGTAGGCTGGATTTCATCAGATTTCATCTTCAACGCCCGCAACCGCCACAACGAATAGCCCCTTCCCCCTTCCCAAAATCAACAAATTATCCCCTAATCTTTTAATCTTTTAATCTTTTAATCTTTTAATCTTTTAATCTTATCCTCACATCCTCACATCCCCCTCCTAAAACCCCACAATCTTAAACTCCGTCCGGCGGTTCAAAGCTCTACCCTCTTCAGTTTCATTCGTGGCGATAGGCTGACTCATCCCATAGCCCTTAAAGCTCATTCTGTTTTTATCTATTCCTTTGGAAATCAAATAATTATAAACGGATTGTGCTCTTTCAAGAGAGAGTTTTTCGTTGTATTCGGCCCTGCCTTGATTATCGGTATGTCCGCCAATTTCAATCTTGATGGTTTTATTTTCTTGCAGATAGGAGGCTAATTTATCCAATTCGATGTTGGACTCCTTTTTGAGCGTACTCTGGTCAAAATCGAAGAAAACGTTGCGCAAAACGAAAGTTTCGCCCACTTCCGGACGACGCAAGGGTATATCTTTGCGGTAAGGTTCGAGTTCGGTGTAATTTTTCTCCAATTGGAAGTTTTCAGAATAGAAGGGATAATAGGGATGCGAAACACTCATGCCGATATTGGAACCGGTACGAATACAGGCCAAAAACTCGCCAGTGGCAGGATCCGAAAAGGTGGAGGTGATGACGGTACTATCCACTAAATCAATTAATTCAATAGAAGCTTTGAGTGGCTGGTGGGTCACCTCATCATACACTTTTCCTTTAATGTAGGTGACTGGTGTAGGACGAAGCCGCTCGTCTAACGGAGTAAAGTAATAGAGATCCTGACCGCCGTAGCCCCCTTCACGGTCAGATGAGAAATAGGCGGTAGTACCTCCAGCATTGATGACAAAATCAATTTCATCATTTTCTGTGTTGATGGGGTATCCAAGATTGACTGGTTGTGTCCATCCAGTGTCAGTAAGAGTGGTGAAGAAAATGTCATAACCGCCCATTCCAGGATGTCCATCCGATACAAAGTAAAGCGTTTTTCCATCTGCATGAATAAAAGGACCAGCTTCATAGCGTTCAGTGTTGATTTTAGGTCCGAGATTTTCAGGAACGGTGAAAACTCCCTCTTCAATCATTTCTGTTTTCCAAATGTCCATCTCTCCGTATCCACCAGGCCGCTTGGACAAAAAGTAAATGGTTTTACCATCTGGTGCTATTGTAGGTTGTGATTCCCAGTATTTTGTATTGACAGGTTCACCAAAATTTTGAGGTCTGGACCAACGATTTCCAATCCGTTTTGCCCAGTAAAGATCGCAACTTCCTGAACCCGTTTCTTTCACGTTACAAATTGTATAGAACAGATATTTTCCATCTGGCGAGATGCAATGGGCTCCCTCATTGTAGCCAGTATTGAGGGGATAGGGCAATTTGTAACGTGGCTGCCATTCCCCATCCTTTTTCACGCTGCCATAAAAATCCTCTTCTGTTATGCATGTCCAACACTGCGTTTTTTTATCTCGGGGCCTTCTTACCGTATAGATGATTTCCTCCTCGTCGGCAGTGACTGCCGGCAGGTATTCATCGTATTCCGAATTGACATTGGGACCCATATTAATAGGCGCGAAATTCACAGGATCTTTCAAGGCCAACAAGGCAAATTTGCAGTTTTGGATGCCAAAAAGAGTCTCTTTTTGTAAGGGGTCGTTAGGTTGGGTGCGATTTAAATATTCTTCAAAATGAAGTATGGCTTCCTGATACATGGCGGCTTTCCACTCCTCATTCGCCGTAATGTAGAATAAGAGAGGTTTGGGATCTATCGCTAAACGGATGGCCTTATTGTAGCATTCTACCGCTTTTTTTGATTCTAATGAAAAATTATAAATGTCTCCTTCGATAATGTAAATATCCGCAAATGTGGAGTCTATTTTTTTAGCTTTTTTAAGATAGCTTTGTGCCTTGTCGAAGTTGTGAGAGTTAATCTCATGTTTGGCCTTTTTACATAGGTCAACTACTTTAGGATTAGCATTTTCCTGTGAAAAACCATAAAAGGATAAGCCGATGAAAAACACAAAAATCGACAAGATTTTGCCGATTTTTTTCATAATGTAAGAATTATTTTTTTTCATTTTTTAAGCAAAACAAATTCAACATTAAGGCTCCAATGATTTGGCCTGCTGCCACAATTGTTCCATCTCGTCAAGATTAAGTTCAGCAATGGAGCGGCCTTGTGCGCGGGCAGTGTCTTCAATATATTTGAACCTCCTGATAAATTTCTTGTTGGTCTTTTCCAAAGCGTCTTCCGGATGAATGCCACTATGGCGGGCGTAGTTGATGAGCGCAAACATCAGATCGCCAAACTCCTCTTCCCTTTTCTCGGTGTCGTTGTTCATTTCCGCCTTGAACTCGGCCATCTCCTCTTCTACCTTGTCCCACACTTGGTTAGCATTGTCCCAGTCGAAACCCACCCCGTGGGCTTTGTCCTGTATGCGGTAGGCTTTCACCATGGCCGGCAGCGATTGCGGTACGCCGCCCAACACTGATCGGTTACCCTCTTTCAGCTTGATTTTTTCCCAATTCACCTTCACATCTTCTGCATTTTCCACATGAGTAGTGCTGAAAATGTGGGGATGCCGGCGAATCAGCTTTTCGCAAATGCCATTAAGTACATCCGTAATATTGAAAAGATGCTGTTCATCAGCGATTTTAGCATAGAAAACGAGATGAAGCATCAGGTCGCCGAGCTCGCCACGCATGTCGTCGGTTTTGTTCTCCAAGATGGCATCCGTGAGTTCGTAAGTCTCTTCGATGGTAAGGCAGCGAAGCGTTTCAAAGGTCTGTTTCTTGTCCCACGGGCATTTCAGACGCAGCTCGTCCATAATATCGAGCAGACGTTTGAAAGCTTCTAAACGGGGATCTTCCATGGGAAACCTTTTAAAAAAAAGAGAGCCACTTTGCGGACTCGAACCGCAGACCTACGCATTACGAATGCGTTGCTCTACCAACTGAGCTAAAGTGGCAAAAGGTTGACAAGCAACCTTGTATTTTCTAAATTATTTTTTGCAATCTTTCTTGCAGCCGCCGTCTTTGCAGCAACCCTCTTTGCAGGTGCAATCCTTGCAACCGTCTTTGCAGCAGTTACCATCTTTGCAGCATTTGCCGTCCTTGCAGCATTTGCAATCTTTGCAACCATCCTTGCAGCACTTGCAATCTTTGCAGCAATCTTTCTCGCAGCAGCCTTCTTTCTCAGCGTTGCAGCATTTCTCAGGCATCACGGCATGTTTCCAATGAGCATTGTCGAACTCATCGATGAGGGCTTTCTTGCCGGCGAGGTCAGCTTTTTCGAAACCTTCCCATTTGGTCTGGAATTCCTGGATAGCCTGTTTTGCATTGGGGCATTCCACCTTTTCCAAATCAACTTTGGAAAGCATGTCGGTGATGAAGCCGCCCTTCATTTCCACCAACTTGGTCTGCTCTTCGGTAGTAAGGTTGTCGAAGTTGTTCCATTTCTCCATCATCTCTTTGCAGCAGTCCTTCTTTTGGCATTCGGTCTGCTCGCACTGAGTCTTTTCTTCGTTGGCAACCTCTTCGGTTTTCTGATTGTTGCAAGCCACAAACATCATGCAGCAAGCGGTAAGCATCAAAAATAATTTCTTCATTTTGTTGAAATTTTGATTCATAATTTAAGCGTGCAAAAATACACTTTTATTTCGGATTTTTAGGGGGAAAGAAAAAATTTTTTCTGAAAGCGAGGATATTGGAAATTTTTTGTATTTTTGCAGCCTCAATCAGGTCGTGTGGCCGAACAGTCAGGCACAGGTCTGCAAAACCTGCTAAAGCGGTGCGACTCCGCTCGCGACCTCAACAAAACCTGTTGTATTTCAATGCAATAGGTTTTTTCTTTTTATGGATAAAATCTTCATAGTCGGTTTTTCAGGTGCGGGAAAAAGCACCGTCGGTAAGCGGTTGGCTTCGCGCTTGGGCTGGCAATTTTACGACACCGATTCTTTTATTGAACGTAAATATCATCTTTCCATACCCGATTTTTTTGAAAAATATGGAGAAAATGCGTTCCGAATTTGCGAAAATGCCGCTTTGAAGGAGTTACTCCACGAGCAGCAGGCAGTCATCGCTACGGGCGGCGGAACCCCCTGTTTTTTTGACAACATGGACGAGATGTTGCAACATGGCTGGGTAATCTATTTGAAACTCTCTGCAACATCGCTTTTTACCCGTTTGCAGCATTCGCACAAGGCACGTCCGCTGACCGCCGGCAAAGACAATGCCCAGTTGCTGGAGTATATTGAATCGACCTTACAATTACGCGAAACATATTATAATAAAGCGCACTTCAACATGAAAGGCGAGAGTTTATCATTACCCTCTTTGGTGGAAATTGTGAAAGAAAAGGTTTTGGAAAAGTAGCCCCGCCGGGAATCGAACCCGAATTTAAAGTTTAGGAAACTTTCGTTCTATCCATTGAACTACAAGGCCAGTTTCAGGCTGCAAAAATACGGAATTTTTACGTCCCGTGCTGCCGCACTTCCCCAATTTTCTGTATTTTTGCCGAAATTTTTCATTATGGTACTTTTTCACTCCGAGACCCGTTTCCAGCTCCATCATAAGATGATGTACAAAAAGTGGTTGGCCGCCCTCGCCGCCACTCACGGAAAAAAGTTGGGCGACATCAATTACATCTTCTGCGACGACGACTATCTGCTCCAACTCAACCTTCAGTATCTGCAACACGACACCCTCACCGACATCATCACGTTCGACTATGTGGAGGGTGACCTCCTAAATGGCGACATCTATATCAGCGTGGAACGCGTGCGCGAAAATGCCGACATCTTTGGGGTGACTTTTGATGAGGAAATGCTTCGGATTCTCGCTCACGGGCTACTCCACCTTTGCGGTTTTAAGGATAAGTCGAAGAAGGATGCGGCGGAAATGCGCCGACAGGAAGCTGCTGCCATGACGCTTTTTTATAAGTTATCAAACAATTGATAATCAATATATTATATAAAATTTCACGTGAAAACTGACACAAATTTTGATGTTTTGGTGGTGGGTGCTGGCCACGCGGGCTGTGAAGCAGCCGTGGCCGCCGCCAAGATGGGGGCCCACACCCTGCTCGTGTCGATGAACCTCTATCTGGTTGCTCAGATGTCGTGCAACCCCGCTATCGGCGGCATCGCAAAAGGTCAGATCGTGCGCGAAATTGATGCCCTCGGCGGAATGACCGGCATCGTGACCGACAACACCATGATCCAGTTCAGGATGCTCAACAGCTCGAAAGGTCCCGCCATGTGGAGCCCCCGCGCCCAGTGCGACAAACAGCAGTTCACCCTCTTCTGGAAGTCCATCCTCGAAAACCAGGAGAACCTCTCCCTCCGCCAAGATACCGTCACCTCCCTCCTGATTCACGACAATGAGGTCTGTGGGGTGCAGACGATGCAAGGCCAAACCATCACCGCCAGCAAGGTGATCATCACCGCCGGCACCTTCCTCAACGGCCGCATCCATATCGGGGAGGTCAACTTCTCAGGTGGCCGCCTCGGCGAAATGGCCGCCCCCCTCCTCTCCGACCAGCTGCAGGCCGCAGGTATCACCACCCGCAAACTCAAAACCGGAACCCCCGTCCGCATCGATGGCCGCTCCGTCCACTTCGACCGCATGACGCCACAGCCCGGCGACGAACAACCCGCCAAGTTCTCATTCACCGACACCCCTCCCCTCACCCACCAGTTGCCCTGCTACATCACCTATACCAGTCCCGAAGTCCACGACATTCTCCGCACCGGATTCGAAAAATCCCCCATGTTCCAAGGTCGTATTCAAGGTGTCGGACCGCGCTACTGCCCCTCCATAGAAGATAAAATCGAACGCTTCGCCGACAAAGACCGGCACCAGCTCTTCCTCGAGCCCGAAGGAAGAAACACCCACGAGTACTACCTCAACGGCTTCTCTTCCTCCCTGCCCGAAGAGGTGCAAACGGAGGCCCTTCATCACCTTCCCGGACTTGAAGATGCTGTGGTGCTCAAACCCGGATACGCCATCGAGTACGACTACTTCGACCCCACCCAGCTCCACTTCACACTCGAATCAAGGGTTCTGCCCAACCTCTATCTGGCCGGACAGGTCAACGGCACCACTGGCTACGAGGAGGCGGCCTGCCAAGGCTTGATGGCTGGCATCAACGCGGTGCTGTCCCTACGCCACGAACCGCCCTTCATACTCACCCGCAGTCAGAGCTATATCGGCGTCCTTATTGATGACCTCATCACGAAAGGTGTGCAAGACCCCTATCGTATGTTCACCTCCCGCGCCGAATACCGTATTTTGCTCCGTCAGGATAATTCCGACTACCGTCTCACTCCGCTCGGCTACCAGCATGGTTTGATTTCACGTGAAAGATATGAGGCCATGCAGCAGAAATATGCCGTTCAGAACAATATAGTGGAATGTTTGAAAACCACCGCCGTAGTCCCTCACCAAATCAACGACTACCTCACTCTAATCAATTCCCCTACCCTCTCCCAGAAAGTGAAGCTGGAAGTGCTGCTCCGCCGACCGGAAATTCGACTAGAAGACCTGCTTCAGCACCTTCCCGAAATTCAGGCGACTATTGCCGCCATTACTTCCGACAGGCAACTGTTTCTTCAGGCCGAAACCGACATCAAATATGCCTCCTATATCGAGAAGGAGGAGGAATTGGCCAAGCGAATGGAAAATCTGGAGGGGGTGAAGCTGCCCGCCGACATCGAGTACGATCCGCTATCCTTCCTTTCAAAGGAGGCTCGCGAAAAACTCAATCGCATCCGGCCCCTCAATCTCGGACAGGCATCCCGAATCAGCGGAGTGAGCCCCGCCGACATTTCAGCCCTTCTTATCTTTCTCAGTCATCCAGCAAAGTAGTCTATCTTGTTGATAAATAGAGTAGAATTAAAAAAAATGCGATTTTACGCCACACTCCTTTTCCTTGAACTCTTCTATTAAAAAATTCCTTTTACTCTTTCATTCTCCATATTCTATAATACGATGTTGTTTATCAGCATTTTATTTCGTCGTTTGAAGCAAGGAGCTTTCTTTTGAGAAGAGCATTCTTCCCAAAAGAGTTTTTTCGGATAAAATCTCTTAAAGCAGGAGCATAAATTCTCGACAATTCAAAAGATTTTTTCCGCACATAAATCGTATTCTGCTCCACCTTCTCAATATGCATCATGTTTACAATGACCGATTTGTTGATCCGGATGAATAAGTCATCCGGCAGCAACTGGCCAAAATTTTTGATGGTGGAGTTGTGATAGGCCACCCTTCCCCTTATTGACTCTACTTTAAGACCCAATGGGGTTTTTACCACTAACGCGATATCCTCTATCGCCATCCTGCATTGTGTTTTCTTATAGTTGAGGAAAATATTGGTGTGTTCCACCTTTTTCTTTGCCTTTCGCGAATATCCACCTTCAGATTCTTTGACGAGATAGGACGTGTCACAGGTCAATGCATTTTTGATATTCAAAACCTTACTCACCTTTTTACAAAATGTTTCCAAATCCAGTTTAGGGGAAAGATAGTCGAAGAAGCCATTGTCGAGCAGCTCTGGAATTCGCAATTTGTTGTGGGTAATGGCAAAAATGAAAGGCGGACGATGTACCATTTTTAATACTTCCAACACATTGAATTGCGCCTGGTCCACATTGATGAACAGAATATCGGGTCTTTCATGATTTAATGTTTCAATCATTTCAATATGATTGTTGAACACATTAGAGATTTCTAAAGAATCAAAGAAGTCAATTCTCCCGGTGATTTCCTTTTGGGTGCGCGGGTCACCCATAAAAATTGCACAGCTGATTTTTTTCATAATGTAATTATAATGTTAAGATTGCGTACAAAATTAAATATTATTTCGTTTGAAAAACACAGAAAATCTAAAATTCTCATTTATGACAGATTTTCACGTGAAAATGGCAGGATTTTAATAGTTTGTGTTTTTGAAGCAAGAAATGTCATTTTTTTTCTACTTTTTTGCCATTTTTCGATAATTATAGTGGTCTTTTTTAATTCCAACAAATCATCTTATTTCGAGATTTCCTTTTAACTTTGTACAAAATCTTCCCCGACTATGAAATGGCTCAAATACCCTGTGCTCAAAATGCTCCTCCCCTATCTTGCTGGGATCTTTATTTCTTATTTTTTTATAACCATTGGTCTTAATCCACTGATTTTCTTTTCATTTTGCTTTCTATTGCTGATATTGGCAATCGTCCTGCGATTTCTTTTCCCTTTGCGAGGACAACAGTTCGCCCTTCTCTTCCTCTGTTTGGCTTTTTTTCTCTTCGCTGTCATCCAGACTAATGTGCGTTACTATCCTCCGCATTATGCTAAGGTTAAAAATATGGTACAAAACAGCGACTTTTTTACCGTCCAAATTTCAGAAAATATAGTAGAAAAGGAAAAAAGTGTCAAGGCGATTGTCAATTTATTGTCAGATAAAGATGGGAATCCCCTCCGCACAAATGCGGTGCTCTATCTTCAAAAATGTTCTAAAGCTTCTTCTCTTCGTCCAGGCGACAAACTTATTGTCCATACAAAATTTAATGATTTTTCCCCTCCACAAAATCCACACGCATTTGATAATCAAAAGTATATGAGATTAAAAGGGATTTTTTTCACCGCATACGCTTCCTCCCAACAGTGGGAATACCTCTCCCACTCTCCTATTCACCCACTTCGAACCTGCGCTTCCTATGCCCAGCATCACTTTTCAGCACTCTTCGCACGAAACGGACTTCAAGGTGAAGAATACGCCGTTATCACTGCCGTTCTGCTTGGCAATGATGAAACGATGGACGCTGACCTCAAAGCCCATTTCGCCGCCGCAGGGGTCAGCCATATTCTCTGCGTGTCTGGAATGCATGTGGGCATTATCTTTATGATTATCAACTTCATCCTAAAACCATTTGATAACTTTCCACGCCTGCGAATACTGAAAGCTATTATTCTGCTCCTTCTGATTTGGACCTACGCCCATATTACCGGCCTCGCGCCGTCTGTAAAACGCGCTGCCACAATGTTTACCTTTGTCTCGCTCGGATCACTCCTACATCGTCCCACCTCCATCTACCATAGCCTTTTCGCATCTATATTTATTCTTCTGTTAATCAACCCTTTACTAATCTTTGAGGTGGGTTTTCAAATGAGCTACCTCGCAGTATTCGGCATTGTGATCATCCAACCTCAGCTCACCCGTTTGTGGACTCCTAAATATAAGATCGTCAACTATTTTTGGGAGTTGGCCACAGTATCGGTTGCCGCACAATTGACCACTTTCCCACTGTCACTCTTCTATTTCGGACAATTCCCTAACTATTTTCTGCTCTCAAATCTCTCCGTCATCTCGCTCTCTTTCCTCATTGTCATGACTGGGATAGTTCTTCTCGTTTTCTCGTGGGTCCCTCCCCTTTCCCGCCTCATAGGTGTCCTCCTCACTTACGAAATTCGCCTCCTGAATACTATTGTTAAAGGAATTGAATCGCTTCCGGGCTCTGTCACCGATAATATTTCGATAACAGTCCTTCAGATGATGCTAATTTATGGCATAATCATTGCCATTTTTCTCTACTTGAACAAAAAATCATTTCTATTGAAAACCCTTGCTCTATCTACATTTCTTGCGTTGGGCATCACCTTTTTCTTCGATAAATTTTTTTCCAAAAACACCAACCAACTCACCTTTTATTCCATCGATAAAATGAGCGCAGTTGAATGTAATGCCGGCACCTGTGGCGTTCTTCTTCTTGACTCCACTGCGCAAAATAACCTCAATGCCTATGAATTCAATATCCACAATCATGTTCGCAAGCAACATATTGAAAACATGATAGTTCCATTGGATACCATTGCCTATTCCTGTCCAACTTTGGCCAAAAAGGGAAATTTTTTGCGGTTTGATAAGCATACAGTTTTCTTCCTCTCAGGAAGGGAGTGGCTTTACCCTATGCCCCAACCTATTCAAGTGGATGTGGTCTGCATTCAACATAATCCCCGCATTCCTATGGGTAAACTTCTTCAAACGGTGCAATTCCGTGAAATGCTGATAGATGGTTCAAATTCCCGCTATTGGGAGCAACGGTGGATCGACTCCTGCCAAGCCTATCGCATCCCCTATCATTCTACCCGTCGAAATGGTTATTTTTCACTGTGAAAACGATTTCCAAAAAAAGTGTATATTTGCAAGATGGAAAATTTTAAAGGATTTTCAAGAATAATGCTGATTTTCAGCGTGTTGTGTACTTTGCTATGGGGCGGAAGTGTGTCTGCTAATGGCAAAAGTTTTCATTTTGTCAGGCCCGCACTCCCCTCCTCCACATCTGCGGCTATCTTGCCCATTGTCAGTGACTATCCGCCTATTGACACGACAAAACAGAAGGGTAAGAAGAAATCTACCCAACCGAAAAACAAAAAAGTGACCTTTGAAACCTATGAGGATAATTATAAAAAAGCTGTGCAACTCTATAATAATCAGCTTTATATAAGCGCTGCTAGACTTTTTGAAGAACTCTACCCCCTCTCCCTCGGCACCCCCCGCGCCGACACGGTACTCTTCCTCTTCGCCGATTGCTACTATAACAACCAAGACTATGAGATGGCCGCCTTCCATTTCAAAGAATATGCTGGTAAATACTCTTCAAACCCAAGAGCCGAAGAAGCTCATTATAAGGCCATTCTCGCATTATCTTATATCTCCCCAGAATATAGCCTTGACCAAACTGAAACTTATTATGTCATCGAGGAGATACAACTTTTTATCCGCACTTACCCCACCAGCATACACATGGAAGAGTGTAACGAGTTGTTGGATAGAATGCGTAACAAGCTGGCGCGCAAAGAGTTCGAGATACTTAGCCTCTACTATAACACCGAAAATTATAAGTCAGCTCAAGTCATTGCCCGTAATTTTTTCAAAGATTACAGCTATTCAGAATACTGTGACGATGCATATGCCATTTTAGTCAAAAACAATTTCGAATATGCCCGTCATAGTGTAGAGAACAAAAAAGTAGAACGCTATTCGGAATGCGTTGAAGCATACCAAAATATGAGAATTAACTGCCCTACTTCCGACCTCCTGAAAGAGGCCGGTAAGTATGCGGAGGAAGCCCAAAATTTTATCGATAAGAAAGAATTCAAAAAATCAAAAAAGAAAGAGAAAAAGCATGAAGACTGATTTCAAACACAGCAATGCGGAAACAATGGCCATTACCCGCAACATCCGCGAATTTGACAAGGAAACCAACAACATCTATGAGACTGTTGTCATCATGTCGAAACGCGCCGACCAGATCTCCCTCGAAATCAAAGACGAGATGCAGAAGGAGATGCAGGAGTTCGCACCCGCACAGGATACCCTCGACGAGGTGTATGAAAACCGCGACCAGATTGATTTGGCCAAGTCTTACGAGCGCCTTCCGAAGCCTACTTTGATGGCTATCAAGGAGTTCGAGGATCATAAGATTCATTACAAGCTCAACGACGAGCCGAACGAAGAAAATGCCTAATCAACCGCTACACATCGTACTCGGAATTTCAGGAGGGATAGCTGCTTATAAGTCGCTATCCCTCATACGCTTATTCCAAAAGAATAATGCGGAAGTAAAAGTGGTGGTCACCCCCAATGCCCTCCATTTTGTCACACCATTGTCCCTGCAAACACTCTCCCAAAATAAGGTCTATACAGATCCGTTTCAAATTCTGGAAAATGTTGATGTAGAGCATATTGCGTTAGCAGAATGGGCCGATGCGTTGGTGGTCGCCCCCGCTACAGCCAACATCATCGGAAAGTTTGCCCACGGCATAGCAGACGATGCTCTATCCACCCTTTTCTTGGCTTGCTCTAAACCAGTGTTCCTCGCTCCCGCGATGAATACCAAAATGCTGCACCACCCCGCAGTTCAGCAGAATATCCATACTTTAAGACAACGCGGATGCCTTATCTTAGAATCAGGAGCTGGCTACTTGGCCTGCGGCACCACCGGCGACGGGCGGATGCAAGAACCAGAACAATTGTGTGATGCCGTGATGCAAGCACTCACCCGCCCGGCTCTATTCACCGGTAAGAAAGTCTTGATAACGGCTGGACCTACTTACGAACCTATTGATCCTGTGCGCTTTATCGGCAACTTTTCGTCCGGACTGATGGGCTTTCGCCTCGCAGAAACTTTCGCCTCTCTCGGTGCGGATGTTACCCTCGTGACAGGCCCGACCCACCTCACCACAGCCCTCCCTAACATTCACAGAATCAACGTGCAAACCGCTGCACAGATGCTGGAGGCGTGCCAAAAAGAATTCCCCTCTGCTCATATTGCAGTCATGGCCGCCGCCGTGGCCGACTACACCCCCACCAATGTGGCGCCCGAAAAGATTAAGAAGTCTGCCAAAACTTTGCAGATTTCCCTCCAAAAAACAACTGATATTTTAGCAACGCTATGTAAGCAAAAAACTAAAAATCAGTGCGTTGTGGGCTTCGCACTCGAAACAGAACACGAGCTCGAAAATGCCAAGGCTAAATTGAAAAATAAAAAGGCCGACATCATCGTTCTTAATTCACTGCGCAACGAAGGCGCCGGCTTCCAACATGCTACCAATCTCGTTACCCTGATCGATAAAAATGGAAATGTTCAAACGGGAGAATTAAAGGATAAGTCAGAGGTGGCAGAGGATATTGTTCGTTATATTGCTGATTATCTGAAAATAACAAAATAACTAATCAATTTTGCTATGAAAAAAATAGGCATATTCTGGATGTTTTTGCTGATGGTTTTCTCACTTTCCGCACAAGATTTCCAGTGCCAGCTTTCTATCAATTCAACCGCTGTGGCAGGTTCTAACAGAAATAAATTCAACACGTTACAGCAGGAATTGTACAAGTTTGTCAATGACCGTAAATGGTGTCAATATACGCTGAAGACCAACGAGCGAATCGAGTGCGCCATCATGATCGTTCTTACTGGTGCTCAGGGTGATACCTATACTGGTGAGATGAACATCCAGCTCCAGCGCCCCATCTATAATACCAGTTATAAGTCCCCCGTCCTTAATATGAAGGACAATGATATCAAATTCACTTATGAAGAAGGCACCCCGTTGGAATATTCTGAAAACCAGAACCTTTCCAACCTCACCTCACTGATAGCCTACTATTTGAATATCTTTTTGGGATTGGATTTCGACACCTTTTCTCTCAATGGAGGTGACCCCTATTTTTCATTGGCTCAAGGCGTGGTAAATGCCTGCCAGAGCGCGACAGAAGCAGGATGGAAATCCTACGAAAACGCCCAGCGTAACCGCTACTGGCTGATGGAAAACCTGACCAATCCCACTTATAGCAAAATTCACGATTTCTTGTACAAATACCACCGTCTGGGCCTCGACATGATGTCTGAATCTGTGGACGTGGGCCGCGCCTCTATTTTGGATGCTATCAGAGATTTACAGAAAGTAAATTCCCAAAAATCAAATCTTTACATTGTTCAGATTATGGTGCAGGCAAAAGCTGACGAGATTGTCAACATCTTCAAAGAAGCTACCCCGGTGGAAAAAACAGAGATCATCCGCTTAATGAAACAAATCGATCCCTCCAATTCTGCCAAATATAATACGATTAATCAATCTAACTAACTTATGCTGAACTCGTTGCACATCCAAAATTATGCACTGATCTCCTCCTTGCAAATTCGTTTCGACAAGGGGTTTACAGTGATTACGGGTGAAACGGGTGCCGGTAAGTCTATTATCATGGGGGCTCTCTCCCTTATTTTGGGACATCGCGCCGACTCCTCCGCTCTTTTCGACAAGACTAAAAAGTGTATCGTGGAGGCCAGTTTTGATGTGTCAGGGTTGGATTTAGATGTTTTTTTTATTGAAAATAATCTTGATTATCAAGAAGATACCATCGTAAGAAGAGAAATCGCCGTCACTGGAAAAAGCCGCGCTTTTATCAACGATACTCCCGTCACCCTCCCCATGCTGAAGGAGTTCTCTTCCCGAATGATTGATATTCATTCCCAACACCAGAATTTACTTTTCCAAAATGCCGATTTTCGGACAGATGTGGTGGATTTATTTGCAGGTATAAAAGGTCAAGTTACAGAATATCAATCAGTTTTATCAGATCTTAAAAATTCAGAACATCAACTTTCTGAATTACAACAGCAGCATCAAACCGCTCTCGAAAGGCAGGATTTCCTTCAGTTTGTACTGAAAGAAATTGAAGAGGCTCATTTGAAAGAAAACGAACAAGATGAATTGGAGCAAAATATTGAATTTCTGACACATACAGAAACAATAAAGTCCAATCTCTTCCAGATTCTGCAAATCCTTTCTGATGAAGAGCCTTCTGCGGTTTCTTCCCTCCGGGATGCCAAGAATTTAAGCGCCTCCATCGCTCCCTATCGCGCCGATCTTGATGAGATGAATCAGCGCATCAATTCCTCCTATATCGAGCTAAAAGATATTGCTAATGAGCTTAACTCTTTGAATGATAGAATCGAATACAATGCTGATGAGTTGGAAACCATGCGCCAACGCCTTGACTTTATTTACTCTTTAGAACAAAAACATCACCTGACCTCTGTGAGCGAGTTGTTGAATAAGTATCAGTCTGTAAAAGAGGAACTTGACAACTTTTCAGAGGATGAGGAGCAGCTGAAAAATTTGACTTTACGCTGTCAGCAGATGCAAGATAAAGCCCATCAATTGGCCGAACAGCTGCACCAAAATCGAAAGAAAGTCCTTCCATCTCTACAGACTCAAGTTCTCGAATATGTCCATTCTCTTGGAATGCCTGATGCTCAGTTTGTTATAAAATTAGCACCCACTAATACTCTGCTAAAAAATGGCATAGACGAGGTTAAATTTCTTTTTTCTGCGAATAGAGGAGTAGATGTTGCCGAACTCGAGAAAGTGGCCTCCGGAGGAGAAATTTCTCGTCTGATGCTGGCCGTAAAATCCACATTATCAGAGAAATCTGTTCTTCCTACGGTAGTGTTTGATGAAATTGATGTGGGAATTTCGGGCGAGATGGCAGGAAAGGTAGCCGCGCTGATGCAGAAAATGGCCCAGCGTCGCCAGCTTATGGTCATCACCCATCTCCCTCAGATTGCCGCTAAAGGCAATTGTCATTATCTTGTATATAAAGAAGTTGATGAGAATACCAGTCGCACGAAGGTCACTTTGTTAAGCCCCGATCAGCGTGCTGTAGAAATCGCCAAAATGATGAGCGGTGAAAAGTGGGGAGAAGCCACACTGAAAGCCGCGCAAGAACTTATAGAACAATAAATTATGAAGAAAAAACTGCTCGCTGCCGTCCTGTTGTTTGTTTTCGCCGTTTCAGCGGTGAATGCTCAGAATATGCAGAACACCAAGCACTATCGTTCTCATTTTATTTACCATACAGGCCTCGCCTTTAACGCAGGGGTAGGGGAGTTGAAGTTCGAAAACCGCCACCTGCCCAACAAGCTCCCGAATTTCTGCGTGGATCAAATTATTGGCTATCAGTTCAATCCCTATTTCACCCTCGGTGTGGATTTAGGGTTGAATGTTTGGAAAAAGACGGCCTTTATTCCTGTGGCACTGCACCTTAGCGTTGATTTTATGGACTATACCGTAAGCCCCCATTGGTATGCGAATGGAGGATACTCTTTCAAGTGGTATGTTAGCTCCAAACCTGAAAAGATGACCAAGGTAATATACGGAGCACAGCCTGGCTGGTATGCCAATACCGGTCTGGGTGTGAAAATCCGCCTGAAAGACCAGATCCATCTCATGATCGCCGCCGACTATAAAATGCAATATTCCACCATCCAATACTCAGTTACTGACTATACAGCAGATTTCGATTATTCACAAGTTTCCACCAACCGCACCAAAAAACTCTGCTACCACTTCGTAGGAGTAAAATTTGCTCTCCTCTATTGGTAAACTTTTATTCTATCTATCAGTCAGACCCTTTGTTTCCCAAATTATAACAGAAAAACCTAAAACCAGATACCATGAAACGTTCCATCCTTATTGTTCTTTTGCTCTCTGTAGTGACGTTGGGGTTCGCCCAAAAGAAAAACACTCCAGCACCACCAGATATGCCTATCGATGACAAATCGCAACTGATTACTTATCAAGATGTTGTTCAGGAAAATGCTACAGCCAAAGATTTGTACGACCGAGCATTGAAATGGGTAAAGTCCTTCTATCATAATCCTTCTGAGGTGATTAAAAGCCAGGATCCCACTAATTATGTGCTGAAAATGCGGAGCTCTGTGAGAATCTATTCTCATCTGAAAGATGGTAGTAAGATAACGAAAAATGTGGTGTATTACAATTTTACTCTCCAATGCCGAGAGGGTCGCTATCGTTATATCATCACCGACTTCAATGAGAAAGCTACTGCCGCTTCTCCGATTGAGAAATGGATGAATCCTGAAGATCCCAAGTGGGATCCCGAGTGCTATGTCAATCTCCAAGAGGTCGATGAGCAAATTAGAGCCTTGATAGATTCCCTTATGGATGGTATGCTTCCCGAGGTGGATCAAGAAGATGACTGGTAATGAGAAAGATCCCCATTTTTCTTCTGCTCTTATTATGCGTAGCCTGTGCCAAAAAACAGCATAGTGGGGATGTGATAATCCACTTTGAGATTCAAGTTGATGGAGAGAATCTCCATTACCATCAGATGGAGTACCAAAACGCGGCGGGCAACCGTTATCAAGTGGATGAGGTGAAGTTCTTCATTTCAGATGTTTCTTTTGTGTCCAGGGGAGGGGAGAGGTTCGCCGTCCCCGACCACGACGGCATCCACTATTTTGATTCAGATATTACTTCATCTTTCAATTGGTTGATTTCTAAAGTTCCTGATGGTCAGTTTGATAGCATCTCTTTTGTGTTCGGACTGCTTCCGGCACAGAATGTTACCGGCTACTTTGTCAACCCGCCCGAAAACAATATGGCTTGGCCCGACGCATTAGGCGGTGGGTACCACTACATGCAAATCAACGGTAAGTGGCTGGCATCCAACGATACGGTGCGCCCCTTTAATCTTCATACGGGCATCGGCCAACGCTACGAAAACGGCCAAGTCACAGAATTTGTTCCCAACCATTTCAGGATGACTCTTCCCTTAAAGGATTTTGTCGTGCATCAGGATGCGAATACCCAATTGGATTTTGTGATGAATGTAAATGGCTGGATGGCAGAGCCTAACATCTATAATTTTGATGTGATAGGCGGCAGCATTATGCAGAACCAAGCGGCACAGGATATGCTGCGTGAAAATGGCCCTCATGCGATTTCAGTGAAAGTTCACTGATTTCTAACGCTTTTTCTTCTCTTTGATGAGCAGATTTTTGATGTCGTTCAGCTTCATCAACGCCTCCACGGGTGTGAGAGAGTTGATGTCCAAATCCACAATCTGATTCTTCACATCCAACAATAGCGGATCATCCAAAGCGATGAAACTCAACTGGTAACCCGGGTCAGCCCTTTTCTCAATGTGCTTCTCGACCTTGTTGTCGTGGTGCTCTTCCAACTGTTTGAGCACCTCCTCGGCCCTCCGCAGTACGCTCGCTGGCATCCCCGCCATACGAGCCACATGAATACCGAAACTGTGTTCGCTCCCACCTGCTTCTAATTTTCTCAAAAACAGAACTTTGTTGTTGATTTCTTTGACCGAAACGTGGTAGTTCTTGATTCTTGGGAATTGTGCCGCCATGTCGTTCAGCTCGTGGTAGTGCGTGGCAAACAGCACTTTCGCCCGGTGCCGCGGGTGGTCGTGCAGGTATTCGGCAATCGACCATGCAATGGAAACTCCGTCGTAAGTACTTGTACCACGGCCAATTTCATCCAACAGAACCAAACTCCGGTCGGAGATATTGTTGAGAATGCTCGCCGTCTCGTTCATCTCCACCATAAAAGTGGATTCGCCGGTGGAAATGTTGTCGGAGGCCCCAACACGTGTGAAGATCTTGTCAATGAGACCGATGCGGGCCTCCCGTGCAGGAACGAAGCAGCCCATCTGCGCCATCAGCACAATCAGAGCCGTTTGACGAAGCAGCGCCGACTTACCCGACATGTTCGGACCCGTGATGATGACAATCTGCTGTTGGTCGTTGTCAAGATAGACATCATTGTCGATGTACGGCTCCCCGGGCTGCAGCTGCGTTTCAATAACAGGATGCCGTCCCGCCTTGATCTCCAGCGCAGTACCCTCATTAATCTCAGGGTGCGAGTAACGGTTGGCCTCCGCCACATTGGCAAAACAGGCCAGCACATCCATTCGGGCCACCAACCGGGCATTCAGCTGAATCATAGGGATATAGTCCATCAAGGCCAGAACCAATTCGTTGTACAGCCGCCCTTCAATGTTCAGAATCTTGTCCTCCGCCCCTAAAATCTTGTTTTCCAGCTCCTTCAACTCTTCCGTAATATATCTTTCCCCGTTCGTTAAGGTTTGTTTGCGAATCCAGTCGCCCGGCACTTTGTTCTTGTGCGCGTTGGTCACCTCGATATAGTAACCGAACACATTGTTGAAACCAATCTTGAGGGAGGGAATGCCCGTATTGGCGGATTCGCGCTGCTGGATTTCTGCCAGAATGCCTTTGCTGTTGCTGGCCAGCTCGTTCAGCTCATCCAACTCCTGGTCCACCCCGCGGTTGAAAACTCGCCCTTTGTTCAAGGCCACGGGAGCATCTTCACTAATCTCTTTTTCAATGCGCTGGCAGATGGTCATGCAGGCATTCAGCTGTTCCGAAATCTTTTGGAATGCGGGCTGTTCCTGTTTCTGACAGAGATTTTGCAGCTGCTGTATGGAGCGTAAAGCCTTGGCCAACTGGAGCATCTCGCGCGGGTTGATTTTGCCGGTTGCGATTTTCGACCCGATGCGCTCAAGGTCGCCGATGCTGCGGATGCAAACCTCCGCATCGTTCTTAAAGGATTCGTTATCAATAAAATATTGCACAGAAGCGAGCCGTTCCTCGATAAGAGATTTCACCTTGAGCGGCATCAAAATCCATTTTTTCAGCAATCGTCCGCCCATCGGCGTGAGTGTTTGGTCAAGGATTTGCAGCAGAGTGACAGCATTTTCATTGGGTGAATGGATGAGTTCGAGGTTGCGGATGGTGAAACGGTCAAGCCACATATATAGCTCCTCTTCAATCCGGCTTATTTTATTGATGTGCTGAATTTTGTGATTCTGAGTTTCGCTCAGATAGTGCAGGGCGGCCCCCGCCGCAATGATACCATAAGTGAGGTTCTCTATGCCAAATCCTTTCAGGGAGTTGGTCTGGAAATGCTGGGTAAGAAAGGGGAGGGCATAGTCGGTGGTGAAAACCCAGTCGTCAAAGGTGGTGAGGAGGATTTTCTCACCGAAATGTTCCCGGAAATCCGCACTTTTCCCTTTCTGAATCACCATCTCCGCCGGCTTGAAATTCTGAAGCAGCTTGTCGATATACTCCATATCGCCTTCTGCGATATAGAACTCCCCAGTAGAGGCATCAATAAAAGCAATGCCGATATTTTTATCGGAGTAATGGATGGCACCAAGAAAGTTGTTCTCTTTCTGTTCCAGTATTTTATCATTGGTGGCGATACCAGGAGTCACCAGTTCGGTGATGCCCCGCTTGACAAGCGTTTTGGTGAGCTTGGGATCTTCCAACTGGTCACAGATGGCCACCCGATAACCTGCCCGTACCAACTTGGGAAGGTAGGTATCAATGGCATGGTGGGGAAATCCAGCCAAATCCATATCCGCCGCCGCTCCATTCGACCTTTTCGTCAGCACAATCCCCAAAATCTTTGAGGTTTTCACCGCGTCTTCTCCAAAAGTTTCGTAGAAATCGCCCACCCTAAACAGCAAAATCGCATCCGGATATTGGGATTTGAACTGATTGTATTGTTTCATCAAGGGAGTTTCGCTCTGTTTCGCCATGTCATCAAATTTTGAGTGCAAAGATACCACTTTTATTCTAAAATCATGGTCCGCTGTTACGAAAAAAGATGTACTTTTGCACCCTAATACTACAGTACGCATGTTATACATTCTGATTGCCATTTTTATTGTCGCCATTTTTATGAGCACGAGGAGAAAACCCAAAAAATCGCCTGTAGCCTCCTCTGCCGAAATACCAGATGGGGACAAGCCGAACCCAGGTCGTTCACCCAAATTTAAACAACCGAAAATGCGGAAATCTGAACAAAATTCTCCGAAAAATGAGAGTTATTTCACGTATGAGACTTTGGAACCAGAAAACCTCACCGACCCTGTTTCTCCTTCTACTTATCCCAATTCATCCATTGAAAATGAACAACAAATCATTGAAAATGAGCAACAAAATACTATTGATTTGAAATTTGACGAGGAAGAAATTAAAAAAGGACTCATATATTCTATTATTTTAGAAAAACCTGATTTTTAGTTAGTTAAAGTTATTTATAATTATTTTAAATATTTAAAGGGTGGTGCGCTGATTTTTTTGTAAATTAGCGCGCTAATTTTTATGGTGAAAATAATGTTTAATATAAATTAGTTTGATATGGTAAAAAAGTTACTCTTGACGCTCTTAGCGGTCATTCTCTGTAGCAGTTTTGCGCTCGGTCAAGGTACGATCAAAGGAACCGTAAAGGATCATACGGGTGTAGCGTTGGGCTACATCAATGTGTCCTTGAAAAAAGAAGGCCTTGACGTGAATTACACGATGACTGATGCCGAAGGTAAATATCAGTTGCACGGCGTGGCAGCTGGTACCTACGACTTGGTGTTTGATGCGACCCTCAACCAGTGTGGTAAAACATACGAGATCAAAGGCATCAAGTACAATGGACAGACGATGATTCAGGATGCGAAAATCAACTGCGATGTGACAGTACTCGATGTTGACTTCTCTGTCGTCTACCAACGGCCCCTCATCGATGTTGACGGTACAGCCACCACCACCATCCTCGATGCCGATGATGTACGCAAACAACCCGGACACGATGTAACTGCAGCTATCTCCACCGCTGCTGGTGTTACCGCCATCGATGGTAAAATGCAGTCCGTTCGTGGTAACCGTTCCGATGGTCAGAAAACCGTGATCGACGGTATGACCGTCCGCGGTACCGGCGGTGTATCTATGGCCTCTATCGAACAGGTTGAGCTGATCCAGGGTGGTATCCCGGCAGAATATGGTGATGGTAACTCCTTCACCATTATTACTACCAAGGGTATCTCCAAAGACCTCCACGGATCTGTGGAGTTCATGGGCGCTCTCGATGGCTATAACAACTTCTTGGGATCCGTCTCCCTTACAGGCCCTCTGGCTAAACCCAAAATTCAAGGCGAACCCGCCCGCGTCGGTTTCCTCCTCACGGGTGATATTAGCTATGACAAGGATGCCAGCCCCGCACAAGGTGGAACGTGGAGAGCTACCCAAGAGGCTATCGACTACCTCATCCAAAATCCCTATCGTTATAGCCCGACTGAATTTGGCGCCCATTATTCCAATGCTGAATATATGCAGGCGGAGAACTTCAAAAAACAGCGCGTCAGAGATAATGCCGGCCAGCTGAACTACTTGATCCAAGCCAAACTTGACTTCCTCATAGGTGAGAAAAAAGCTATCAATCTCTCCATCGGCGGTATGTATGAGTTCACCCGTTACAAAAATTGGGGAATCACCTCCGCACTCTTCAACGCTCAAAACAATAGTCAGACCCAAATCAACACCTGGCGTGTCAATGCCCGTTGGCAACACCGCATCCAGCCCAAGAATGACTCCATTATTAAAAATATAATGTATAATATTAATGTTAACTATACTCATTATGATACATGGACCCGCGACATGCGTCATAAAACCAACCTCTTCGAGTATGGTCACATCGGATATTATAAAACTACCAAAGCCCGCTCCTTCGTCAGAGACTCCATTACCATTGATGGAATCACTTTGTATGATGTGAACATCCTGGCTAACATCTATGACTCTATCGTCGATTATAGCGCCACTCCTTGGGGAAGCAACGATGAGTCCCTCATCTCCAACCCCGACCTCGTTCCCTATGTCACCACATTTACGAATGCATACAGTCCTCAAACTATCTATGATTACTTTGGTGTGGTTCCCTATAACAAAACTCTCTACCAACAGTTCGGTGCCCTCCTCAATGGTGACTCCCCAGAGTCTGTATATAGCATGTACTCCGCACCTGGCTCCGTCTCCAGCGGCTACAATAAGTCAGAGGAGTCTCAGATTGGTGCCAACGCAAGCCTCTCCCTCACCATTAAAGACCATGATATCAAATTGGGTTACATCTTTGAAAAACGTGCCTCCCGCTATTTCGGCGTCGCTCCTTACGGTCTGTGGACTCTGATGCGAAGCAGCGCTAACTATCATATCAGCGAGTTGGATAAAGACCATCCTTACCTCATTGGCGAAGACACCGTTCTGTATGATCGTCTGTTCGATGCAGAAGCACAGACCACCTTCGACAGAAACCTTCGTAAATCCCTTGGTCTTGACCCCAACGGTACGGATTGGATCGATATCGACAATATGTCCCCCGATCAGTTCTCTCTTAGCATGTTCTCACCCGAAGAGCTGTTCAATGGTGGTTCCGCTTACATCTCCTACTATGGCTATGACTACACTGGCACTAAGAAATATACCAAGAAGACCGACATTAACGACTTCTTCAATAAAACAGATGAAAATGGTGATAAGCTGTATAATGTAGGTGCCTATGAGCCTGTTTACATGGCTATGTACATCCAGGATAAGTTCTCCATCAATACGATGATGTTCAATGTCGGTATCCGTGTTGACCGCTTCGACGCTAACCAGTATGTGTTGAAAGACCCCTACCTCTTCCGCGAAGCTTACCAAGTGGGCGAGCTGAGAGGAACCTTCCTCGATGGTAATGGTCACGACATGATCGCTTCTAACGCCGAAGATGATTGGGTGGTGTATGTGAACCAAATGGATAAAACCCTTGACCCCGAAAACACCAACATCATCGGTTATCGTAAAGGTCATAACTGGTACGATGCTAATGGTGCTATCGTTACTGACCCCTCCAGCGTATTGGGTGCTACCGGTGGTCCTATCTTGAAAAACGCCCTCGACGATAAGGCAGTTTCTAAAGTAGAAGGTGGCGCATTTGAGAAATATGCTCCCGCTTGGTCAGTCATGCCTCGTCTCTCATTCTCCTTCAACGTGTCAAGTAAGTCCCTTTTCTATGCCCACTATAACATCATCACGGTACGTCCTACTGACCTCCGTCTTGACCCGATCAGCTATTTGTGGATCGAAAAATTGGGCCCCAACCAGAATAACGTTATCAATAACCCGCGTCTGAAACCTTCCAAGAGCATCGATTATGAAATCGGTTTCCGTCAGATGATCGGCGAAACTTCTGCCATCAGCCTCTCGGCTTACTATTCAGAGAAACGTGACCAGGTACAGTGCTACCGTTATACTGGTGCATATCCGTCCACTTATTATTCATACGACAATATCGACTTCGGTACGGTTCAGGGTTTCACGGTCAGCTACGACCTCCGCAGCAACAAGAATGTGACCCTCCGCGCCAGCTATACCCTCCAGTTTGCTAAAGGTACTGGTTCCAGCGAAACTTCCAGCTTGGCCATCATCCAGTCCGGCCAGCCGAACCTGAGAACTCTTACCAACCTGAGCTTCGACCAGCGTCATAAATTGAGCGCTAACCTTGACTATCGCTTCGGCTGGGGTCCCCAATATAACGGTCCTAAGACCCAGAAGGTAACCAAAGAAGGAACGACCAAAGAAATTAATTGGTTAGAAAACTTTGGTGTTAACATCAACTTCTCCGCAGGTTCAGGTCTCCCGTACAGCCGTTCCAGCAAACCTTACTCCACCATCGTTAGTGCCGGTAAGAGCCAGCTCTCAGGTACAATCAATGGCTCTAACATGCCTTGGATTTATCAATGTGATATTCGTATTGACAAAACCTTCATCTTCGCTCTCAAGAAAGATAAAGAATCTGGTAAGCCGATCAAAAGAGGTTTCCTCAACATCTATCTTGACGTGATGAATCTCTTCAATTTCAAGAACGTGATTTATGTCTATGAATACACTGGTAATGCTGACGATGATGGTTACCTTACCGCTACTGAATACCAACAGCAGATCAATTCACAAGTTGATGTCTCTGCTTACACCAACTATTATAGAATGAGAGTTGCGAACCCGTATAACTACACTATGCCTACCCGCGTGCGTTTGGGTGTTAACTTCTCCTTTTAATTAACCGTAGCAAAAAAATATCATGAATATGAAAAATATATGTAAGATCTTATTTTTGGCAATTTTGCTGCTTGCCTCCGGTTCGCTGTCTGCTGAAAAATATAAAGGCTCAACAGCTGTTCCGAAGAGAGTACAAACACGTGCAGCTTCTACGTGTTTACCTGCAACAAACTCCAATGAGTTGATAGTCAACAATGTGAGAGCTTATTTGGAGACCAACGGTACGATGTGGTTCAACGAAATCGCACAATACGAGGTACCTTATGGTTCGGGTAAGACCTCCATGTTCGCTGCAGCACTTTGGATTGGTGGTAAGGATATCAATGACCAGTTGAAACTGGCCGCCGTTCGTTTCCGCCAAAGAGGTGATGACTTCTGGACAGGACCGCTGACCCTGAATGGAGCTTCTGTCACACAGGAGACCTGCGCCGCATGGGACAAACATTTCAAAATCACCCGCGCGGAGGTTGAAAACCATATCGCTAATTGGATGAACGCAGATTATGTGATGCCGAACAGCATCCGCAACTGGCCCGCCCACCCCATGGATCTTTCTGCAGGTCAGTCATATTATCTCGCTCCTTTCTACGATAATGATGGCGATGGTGACTACAATCCTGAGAATGGTGACTATCCTTACTATGACCTCGACAATGAACTCTGTCCTTGGACTGAAAAGAACCGTGCCCTTGCCGCTGCCGACCAGCTTCCGAAAACTCCTGAAGAAAGAATGGGCATCTCTAAAGGTATGGTGTATGCAGACCATGTTCTCAAAGGTGATGCTACCCTTTATTGGATTTTCAATGATAAGGGAGGTCCCCACACTGAGTCCCAGGGCGAACCCATCGGTCTCGAAATCAGAGCACAGGCCTTCGGTTTCGCTACCAACGATGAGTTAAACAACATGACTTTCTATTCATACGAAATCATTAACCGTTCAACTTTCGACTTGACCCAAACCTATTTCTCTCAGTGGGTTGACCCCGATTTGGGTTATGCCGACGATGACTATGTGGGTTGCGATGTGGCCCGTGGTTTGGGTTACTGCTACAATGGTCGTAACATCGATGGTCAGGGCTTGGCTCAGCACTATGGTTCTCAGCCGCCTGCGGTAGGTGTTGACTTCTTCCAGGGTCCCTACCTTGACCCCGATGGTTATGACAACCCCTCCTTCAATGGCCGCGCCGAATTTGGTCCTACCATGGAAGGAAGCTGCGACATCGTCGCCAATGACGGTCAGCTTGGTCTTTTCAGCTGGGATCCCAATCCGGATGCTGAAGAAGAACATGAAATGATTGTTGACTCCCTCGTCCTCATTCGTTCGGAAGCCATCAACGGTGTGAACTTTGGTGATGGTATTAAAGATAACGAACGTTTCGGTATGAGAAGATTCGTTTACCACAACAACGACAACTCTGTTGTGGGTGACCCTGACGTTGCTTATGGTTACTACAACATGTTGCGTGGTATTTGGGCAGATAACTTGAAAATGAAATATGGTGCTAACGCCCACCCGCTGAATGGTGCTACCGGTCCTGATTGCGACTTCATGTTCCCGGGTCTCTCCGATCCCTGTAACTGGGGTACCATGGGTGTCGTTCCCGATGCTTCCACCTACAACAATTCCGCTGACGGTTGGACCGAAGCAGCTGTGGGTAATGCTCCCGCTGACCGCCGTTTCATGCAATCAGCTGGTCCCTTCACCCTCCGCGCAGGTGCCGTCAACTACATTACTGTCGGTATTCCGTGGGCTCGTGCTACGAGCGGTGGCGCTCAGGCCTCCGTCGACGCCCTGAAAATCGCCGACGACAAGTGCCAGTCACTTTTCGAAAACTGTTTCAAGGTTTTGGATGGCCCGGATGCTCCTACTGTTTACATCGAAGAATTGGAGAACGAGCTCATCCTCTATCTTACCAACCTCGAAACTAGCAACAACTATGCCGAAGGTTATGAAGAAGAAGACCCCACCATCCCCGTTGATCGTTTGGATGAAACCATTACGGTATCTTATGATACGGTTTGGTGCACCATTTCAGGTATCGATACCTTCATTCTTCAAGCTCATGACGTTTCTACCTTTGATACCATTCAGTTTGACAATAAATATCATTTTGAAGGTTATATGATTTATCAGTGCGCCAGCGCAGACGTGAGTGTTACTGATATCGGTGACTTGAACAAAGTACGTCTGATTGCCCAGTGCGATATTCAGAACGGTATCACTCAGCTGGTGAACTGGATCCATGATGACGCTATCGGAACCTCCGCTCCTCATGAAATGGTAAGAGGTGAAGACTTGGGTATTCGTCACTCCTTCGTGGTTACAGAAGATAAATTTGCAACCACCTCTACTCAGTTGGTTAACCACAAGAAATATTACTTCCTCGTTCTGGCCTACGCTCAGAACAACTACTGGCCCTTCTCTATTGAAGAGAACTCCGACCACGGCTTGACGGGTCAGAAAACCACCTTCCTTGCAGGTCGTCGTAATATTGGTGATCAAGAGAATAGCGGTAGCCCGTATGTGGGCATTCCTCACAATCCGACTCCTGAAAACGGAGGTACCGTGACTAATTCCGTCTATGGAACCCAGCCTATGATTACTCGTATCGAAGGTCAAGGAAACGGTGGATTCTATCTCGATATGACCGATGAGTGCCGTGACGAGATCCTCAAAAACGGCCGCATCGACCAGATTACCTATTTGAATGACCATGGTCCGATCAATGTTAAGGTTGTCAATCCTCTGAAGATTCAGCCTTACGACTATGTAGTACGTTTCATTCCTTCAGACACGGCTACATTAGATGTTACTCCTGAAGATACTTGGGTATTGGAAGTTGTGGATGAAAACGGTAACGTGAAGATGGATTCGCTTGGTTTCCCCATGCAGTACGATGCACAGACTTCTATCTCTATCAATAATGAGCAACTCTTCCTTGACCTCGGTCTTTCTCTGACTATTTTGGATTACAACTTTGCTATCCATCAAGATAATCTTGCAACTTATGTTGCCAATAATGGTGGTTATACTTATAAGAATGTGTCCACTCACGCTCAGGTTGATTTCCTCGGTTCTGAAATCACCTATGCTGATGAGAGCAAGCCTTGGTTGGGCGGTGTAGTAGATAATGAAGGTGACCTTCCGGATAACTGGATCCGAAGCGGTATTCAGGAGGCTGGTCCCTGGGATGAAGCATCTGGTACACAAAATGGTGTCGAAGATGAGTATGCCAAGTGGAAAACAGAAGACTTCTTCTTCCTGATGCCCGGCGGTACCCTTTCAAGCAGTACTTGGTCAAGCCGTGCTTGGAAAGACCCCAACCAGCAATTTGAAAAAGTAATCAATGGCACATGGGCTCCCTACGTGTTGAGTTCTCCGTATTATGGAGGCCCCATGGCTCGTTTCATCACGCCGGATAATAACCGAGACGAAGCAGCTAACGCACCTAGTCCTATGTATTGGGATATTAATAAGATGAAAACTACGCAAGGTTCTCCTGGTTTCAATCAAACTATGACCAACCTTTATTCCGTAGATATCATCCTCACTCCTGATAAAGACAAATGGACTCGTTGCGTTGTACTCGAATCCTGCGACGATGCCACCAAGTCAGAAGGCGGTGCCCTTTGCCATGAACCTCGTAAACATGCATCTGTCGATAAGAACGGTAACCCCGACGGTACAGGTGAAGGTATGGGCTGGTTCCCGGGCTATGCCATCAACGTCGAAACGGGTGAACGTCTGAACATCATGTTTGCTGAAAACTCATCAGATCCTGAAAACAACGGTAATGATATGCTTTTCAACCCCACCAATGTTTTTGCTGTTGACCGTGATGGGAATACGATAGAACAAGCAGTCTATGACTACTGGTTTGCTAATCGTCCTGACTTATACAATGATTTGTATTTCAATCCTTGCTGGGGTGGTAAACACTTTGTTTATATTGTTGGAAGCTCAGGTAATACGAACTCTGTTTATTATCGTACCAACTCTATGAATCGTAACTTCGACTCTCAGTACGACTGTGGAGCTTACGATGAAGGTCAATGGTTGATGAATAAATTCAATACCTTTGTTGGAAACTCTAATACTGGAGACCAGACGAGAATGAATAGAAAAATGCAGCTCTTCAACAATGTGATGTGGACGAGCATCCCGATGCCCGCTTCCATGCACGAAGATGAATGGCTTTCCAATGATGTTACCATCAAAATCCGTGTGAGCCGTCCCTATAAACGCTATTCATCAGGTATGAATATGGGACCTGAAAATCCCCAGAACGACAACTTCCCGATGTATAGCTTCACTACCAAAAACATTGCGGTACAGCACAATGTTGCAGAAACTCACCAGAGTATTTTGGACAAAATCAATATTGTTCCGAATCCGTACTACGGCTATTCAACCTACGAAGGTTCAGCCCTGGAGACCTACGTCAAGATCGTCAATCTGCCCACCTATGAAGATGGTGTAGAGGGTGCTGTTACCATTTCCATCTTCACCGTCAGCGGTGTCATGGTTAGAAGAATCACCAAGGGTGGTTCAGATACCTTCGTGGATTGGGATTTGAAGAACTCTGCGAACATTCCGATTGCTAGCGGCATTTACATCATCCATGTGAAAGCTCCTGGAATCGGCGAAAGAACCTTGAAGTTCTTCGCGGGTATGCGTCCTACTGACTTGAATGCGTTCTAACAGATTGATTAACTGCAAAAAAATTAGAGACTATGAATAAGTTCCAAAAAACATTAATGATTTGCACGCTGATTGGCCTCTTTTGTGCAATGTCGGTCAATCTGTATGCCGGTAATAGAGACCGTTCCGGTCAGGCAGGTGCACAGCATCTTCTGATTGACCCGTGGGCTCGCTCCACTGGTTGGGGAACCGCCGGTGTTGCTGAAATCCGCGGTTTGGAAGCTATGTATTCCAATATCGGTGGAATGGCTTTTGTCAACAAAACCGAATTGGCCTTCTCCCATACCCGCTACTTAGTAGGTTCGGGCGCAGGTATTGGTATTAGCTCTTTTGCTATCGCCCAGCACCTTCGTTCTACTGATAAAGATACTAAACGTGTACGCGACTTTGGTGTCTTGGGTCTCTCTTTCTTCACCATGGGCTTCGGTAACATTGAAGTCACTTCTGAAGAATTACCAGAAGGTAACCAAGGTACTTTCTCTCCGAAACTCTCCTATCTTTGCTTGCACTATGCCAAGAGTTTCAACCAGTACATTCACGGTGGTGTTTCTTTGAAAGTGGTCACTGAAACCGGTGCTGATGATGCAAAAGCTACGGGTTTTGCTATTGATGCAGGTGTTCAGTATCTCACGGGCGCTTTCCAAAACTTCAAGATTGGTATCACCTTGAAGAATATCGGACTTCCGATGCATTACAAAGGTGATGGTTTTGGCGTGAGAGCTGTGGCTGGAGACCTCGATTGGGAACAGACCCTTGAGAGCCGTTCTGCTTCTTACGAGCTTCCTACCATGTTGGTATTGGGCCTCTCTTACGACTTCCTAATCTGGGGTAAAGAATATGAGGGTTGGGATAAAATCGACAAAGTTGATGAAGGTCTCACCCGTGACGATGCCGCCCACAGAATTACGTTGGCAGGTTCTTTCACCGCTAACTCTTTCTCCCGTGACATCGCCACCGTCGGTATTGAATATGGGCTTGGCCAAATTTTCATGATCCGTGCTGGCTATAGCGTAGAGCTGGGTAAGGGAATGTTCAAGACAGAAGAACAAACTACTTGGTACACCGGTCCCTCACTGGGCGCATCTCTTGGTATTCCTATGATGAGCAAGAAAAAAATGGAAGAAAAGGGCACCAAGAATCCCCCGAGACTTTATCTTGACTACTCCTATCGTTTCACGAATAGATGGGGTGGAAACCACTGCGTTGGTTTGAAACTCGCCCTTTAATATTCGTTAAACCTTATTACTCTTAACTAAAGAGGCCTCTTGCGGGCCTCTTTAGTGTTGTTTTATAATGTTGTAAATAAATTATTATCATGAGTGAAATTAAATATTATTCTGCTGAAAGCCTCGCTGCTCTCAAAGCTGAACTGGCTCATCTTGAATCTGTGGAACGCCCCCGAATATCTGCTATGATTGCAGAGGCTCGTGACAAAGGCGACCTTTCTGAAAATGCTGAATATGATTCCGCTAAAGAGGCACAGGGTCTTCTTGAAATGAAGATCGCCAACCTTCAAACCACGATCGCTAATGCCCGCATCCTCGACGAGACAAAATTGGATACCTCTAAAGTTCTACTGTACTCCATCGTGACGGCAAAAGACCTGAAACGTAACAAGGAGATGATTTACACGATCGTGCCTGAATCTGAGGCCGATTTCAAGTCGGGTAAGATATCTGTAACCTCACCCATCGCAAAGGGTTTTTTGGGCAAAAAAGTGGGCGAAATAGCCGAAGTTCAAGCCCCGGTTGGTATCCTCAAATTCGAAATCCTTAAAATTGCTCGCTAATGGACACGATTTTCACTAAAATCATTAAAGGAGAGATTCCGTGTTATAAGATTGCGGAAGACGACCAGTTTTTCGCATTCCTCGACATCAATCCTCTTGCAAAAGGTCACACTTTGGTTGTGCCAAAACTCCAAAATGATTATATTTTCGACCTCGATGACAAAATGCTGGCGGATATGATGGTGTTTGCCAAAAAAGTTGCGAAGGCGATTGAGGCCAATGTGAAGTGTATGCGAATTGGAGTCGCCGTAATCGGCATCGAAGTTCCTCATACTCACATTCATCTTGTGCCCATCAACAGAGTGGGAGACCTGAATTTCGCCAACCCGAAATGTCAGCTCTCCCCTGAAGAAATGGCTGAAATTGCAGATAAAATTTCTAAATCTGTTCAATATTAATATGTTAAAGAAAATTTCTGAAAACCAAATAACAGGCGTCCAACTCATTAAGCCAGATGTGTCCAAAAAATTCTATCATATCGCATCTGATAATGATATTTATGCCACCATTGATCTGATTCACGGTCAAGGTTCTCTGGCAAGACTGGAAACCCCAGAAGGCTCTTATACGATTAAGCGTCAGGGTTTTTTTGTGCCTTACATCAGTGTCAGAAAAGAGAATGAAGAGACAGACTTGGGTGAGCTTTTTTTGGATTTGTATGGAAAGTCCAGTCTCCGCCTTGATGATGCCTCTCTCTCTTTCAAGCCTTTAGCTCTTTGGAAAAACCATTGGGGGTGGACGACAGAAAAGAATCGCGTGGTGATCAAATATATGCTCACCATCTCTGGTCAGGTAAGAGGTGACATGGAGTTTTCGAAAGACTTTTTCTATTTTCCAAATTTGGAACTTTTGGCGGCTCTCGGAGGTTATCTCCTGCTTCAATTGGAAGATGAACTTAGTCGATTGTCGGAAAACAGATAATGATACAGATATCCATAAATCTTTGAATATGAAAACGGTAGAAGAATTAAAAGAAATTGCGGCTCAGGTGCGTCGCGATATCATCAGAATGGTTTATAATGCCAAGTCTGGTCACCCGGGTGGTTCTCTGGGCTGCACAGATTTAGTCACTGCTTTGTATTTCGAGGTAATGGATATTGAACCGGCAAACTTCACCCGAGAGGGCAGGGGGGAGGATATGTTTTTCCTCTCAAATGGCCATATCTCTCCCATGCTGTACAGCATTATGGCCCGCCGTGGCTATTTTCCTGTCAGTGAGTTGGCTACCTTTAGAAAATTAGGTACAAGACTTCAAGGGCACCCCACTCCGGTGGAGAAACTCCCCGGCCTCCGCATTGCCTCCGGATCACTCGGACAAGGCGTTTCGGTGGCTATAGGTGCTGCTATTGCCAAAAAACAGAACAACGACCCGCATACCGTGTTCGTGCTCACAGGCGACGGCGAGCTTGAAGAAGGCCAGATATGGGAAGCTTTCATGTTTGCTGGCGGCAAACAGGTTGATAATCTTATCGCCATCATCGACCATAACAAAAAACAGATTGATGGCTCTACCGATGATGTTATGCCGCTCGGTTCCCTCAAAGCCAAAATGGAGGCTTTCAATTGGACCGTTATGGAGATGGATGGCAATGATATGCAGCAAGTTGTGAATACCTTGCGCGAGGCTAAATCCAAGCTGGGACAAGGGAAACCTGTGGTGATTGTCATGAAGAGCGAAATGGGCATGGGTGTTGATTTTATGATGGGCACCCACAAATGGCACGGAACGCCCCCCAACCAAGAACAGGCTGAGGCGGCCCTTCAACAACTGCCTACCACTTCGCTTGGCGATTTCTAACTGTTGAGCTGTGAAACCCCGACCTAAGGTAAAAAGACACTTTTTCGACATCTCCTTCACCAAAATCGTTTATCGATACTTGGTCAAGAAGTTTGTATCCCCCTTTTTCCTTACCTTTTTCCTGGCTTTGCTCATCATCGACATGCAATTCTTGTGGAAGTATGTGGATGATTTGGTAGGGAAAGGATTGGAGTGGTATTTGATCTTGGAATTGTTGTTCTATGTGTCTGCTACTTTTGTCACCTTGGCCATGGCTTTGGCTGTGCTTCTCTCCTCGTTGATGACATTTGGGAATTTGGGCGAAAAATACGAGATTGTTGCGCTGAAATCAGCGGGAATTTCTATCACTAGTCTGATGAAGCCATTGGCTCTTATTTCATTGCTATTGGCTGTTTTTTCCTTCTGGTTCTCTGATAATGTGGTGCCCGCCGCATACGTGAAGTGGCGTACGATGATGTATGAAATAGCTGAACAAAAACCCACCCTCAGTATGGATGAAGGCGTATTTTATGATGGAATTGACGGCTATATCATACGCATTGGTAAAAAACATCGCGATAATGAAAATATTGAAGATGTGCTTATTTATGACCACTCCAAACATATGGGAAATATCACGGGCACCTATGCCAAACGAGGCACGATGACCATTACTCCCGATAAGAAATTCTTTGTCTTTACGTTGTATGATGGCTATTTATGGGATGAGAGCCGAAACCAAAACAGCCGAGGAGCCCACTATCCCTATTTTTTCGCAAGATTCAGCAAGCAATATATGAAAATGGACATCTCTTCTTTTGAGATGCAGAATGTTAGCGACGAGTTCTTCAAGGAGAATAGTAAAGCTTCTAAGCTCCAAAAGATTGGAGAAGAAATCGTAATTAAAAAATCCGAGATGAATGTCATTTCCGAAGATGTGTTCAGAAAATATGAAGCAGCATTTTATAAAGATTTGAAAGTCAGAGGTGAAGGGTGGAGAGACAGGCCAGTTACTTCACAGACTTTCCAATTCGAAGAGTTATCTCCGGCCATGCAAGAACAAGTATATTATCGAGCCCTTGCTAAGGCCGATAATCTGCTGGGTAGTCTTTCACAGTCTCATCTTATTACAGAATTGAAAGAAAGGGAGTTAAGAGAGTTTCAGATTGAATACCACCAACGATTGGTATTGCCTCTTGCCTGCTTCTTGTTCTTCTTTATAGGAGCACCTCTGGGTACAATTATTCGTAAGGGCGGTATAGGCATTCCTTTGGTTATAACGGTGGTCTTCTTTGCCTTCTATTTTGTCATCTCTATCTTTGGCGAAAAAATGGCGAAAAATGGAGATACCCCCGTGTGGTTCGGAATGTGGCTTTCTACTTTTGTCACAGTTCCTATCTGTGTTTTTTTGACATACAAGGCTGCGGTGGATTCGGCAGTGATGTCACCGGACGCATACGCCAATTTCTTCAGAAAAGCAAAGACTTTATTACATAAAAAATCCCGAAAAACCCAATCATAATGAAGATTCTACAAATTTGTCATAAACCTCCTTTCCCTCCTTCTGATGGCGGCACAATTGCGATGAACAACGTCACACAAGGGCTCCTTCATGCCGGTCATCAGGTGAAGGTGTTGGCAATTGAAACCCCCAAGCACAGGGTAAACCGCAATGCTTTGCCAAGCGAATATCTCTCTGCTACAGGCTTCGAATCTGTATTTGTGGACACCTCCATCTCTTATACTGCGGCTTTTAAGACAGTCTTTACCCGCAAGGCTTATCAAGTGAGTCGTTTTTATTCAAAAAACTTCGCCAAAAAAATCGCAGAAGTGCTGAAAAAAGAGCATTTCGACATTATTCATCTCGAATCTCTCTTCACAACTCCTTATATTTCAATTATCCGACAATTTTCTAATGCCAAAATCGTTCTCAGAACCCACAATATTGAGCATCAAATCTGGAAGAGGGTGGCAAAAAACGAGAGAAATTGGATAAAAAAATGGGCTATCCGATATATGTCCAATCAGTTAGAACGATACGAATGCGGATTAGCGGGGCAGATTGATGCTTTTGCCGCGATTTCGGAACCCGACTACCACTTTTTTTCAACCCTTTATGGCTCTCTACCGGGCACGATTCTCCCCTTGGGCATAGATATAGATGACTATCCAGATAATGAGGAGTATATGCCTTCTGATGTTCCTGAATTGTTCCATGTGGGCAGCATGAATTGGCGGCCGAATGTGGAAGGAATCGAGTTTTTTTTGGATGATGTATGGCCATTGGTGCTGGAGCGTTTCCCCGAAATTACCTTTACCATTGCGGGTCGCAGCATCCCTCCCACCATCGCCCACCGTACCGACAAAAATCTTATCATTGCAGGCGAAGTGCCCTCTGCCAATGAGTTTATCCTTTCAAAAGATATTATGATTGTTCCCATTTTGTCGGGAAGTGGAGTTAGGGTGAAAATCATTGAAGGAATGGCTCTTGGTAAAACCATCATCACCACTACCATCGGTGCTGAAGGCCTTGCAGTGGAAAATGGAAAGAATATTTTGGTGGCCGATACGCCAGAAGAATTTGTAGAAGCGATAGCCAAATGTGTACACACCCCTGATATTTGTGCAATTCTTGGGGAAAATGCCCGCAACTTTGTGGCTCTTAACCATAATAATGAGGTGATAACCCAAAACCTCGTAGATTTTTATGATGCATTGATACATAATGAGAACCAGTAAATACCATTATCTCTCTCAGATTAACTCTCCTGCCGATCTCAGAAAACTTCAAGTGTCGGAATTGCCGAAATTATGTGAGGAGTTAAGGGATTATATTATTACCGAGACGGCAGAGAATCCAGGGCATCTTGGCTCCTCGTTGGGAGCCGTGGAATTAGCCGTGGCCATCCATTATGTGTTTGACACCCCCTCCGATAAGTTGGTATGGGATGTGGGGCACCAGGCATACGCGCATAAGATTCTGACAGGACGGAAAGAACAATTTCATACCAATCGCAAGTATCATGGTATCAGTGGGTTCCCGAAAATGTCGGAAAGCGAATACGATGCATTTGGAACAGGACACTCCTCCACTTCCATTTCCGCCGTTTTGGGAATGGCTGTGGCAGGGAAACTGTCTGGAGATGAAGAAAGTAACTATATCGCAGTTATTGGCGATGGCTCCATCGGCGGGGGAATGGCTTTTGAGGCCCTTAATCACGCTGCCGAGACAAAAGCCAACGTGTTGATCATTCTTAATGACAACAAAATAGCCATTGATAAGAATGTCGGCGCGATGAGCCGGTATCTGCTGCATATCACCGCGTCTCCTGGCTACAATCGTGCTAAAAATCGCCTTTGGAATTTCCTTTCGGCCAGTAAGCCTGTAAGAAATCGGTTACTACGCTTTTTCAGCAAGATGGGAAATGCCATCAAAGGAACAATTTTGCGAGGAAGCAATCTCTTCCAGGCTTTGGGTTTCCGCTACTTTGGTCCAGTAGATGGTCACAATGTGGAGTATTTGGTGAAGGTGCTCAGAGACTTGAAACCTATTAAAGGAGCCCGTCTGTTGCATGCGATTACAGTGAAAGGAAAAGGATTGCCCGCAGCAGAGCAAAACCAGACCACCTACCATGCCCCAGGTAAGTTTGACCCCGATACAGGAAAACGTATAGCTTCCTCAGAAGATGGACAAGCACCTAAATATCAAGATGTTTTTGGAGAAACCATTCTTGAATTAGCTCAACAGGATGAACGGGTGGTGGGTATCACACCAGCGATGGCTACAGGTTGCTCTTTGACAATTCTGGCCAAGGAATTCCCTGATCGCGCCATTGATGTGGGTATTGCGGAACAACATGCTGTTACTTTTGCCGCAGGATTGGCTGCACAGGGCATGGTTCCTTTTTGTAATATCTATTCTTCTTTCCTGCAACGGGCTTACGATCAAATCATTCATGATGTTGCTCTCCAAAAGTTGCCCGTTATCTTCTGTATCGACCGCGCGGGACTGGTGGGAGAAGATGGGGCCACCCACCATGGCGTTTTTGATCTGGCATTCTTGCGTTCCGTACCCAACATTATCATCTCATCTCCCATGGATGAAGTTGAATTGAGAGATTTGATGTACACCGCGTATGGTTACCGCGAACTTCCTTTTGCTATAAGATATCCTCGGGGTAGGGGAGTGTGTGCAGATTGGAGACAGCCGATGAAACAGATGATGATAGGGAAAGGACGCGTGTTGCAAAAAGGAGAAAAAATGGCAGTTCTGTCCATCGGAAAAATGGGACAGCATGTTCAGCAGGCTTTAGTATTGATGAGAGAGGCTGGCCTCAATCCCACACATGTGGACATGCGCTTTCTTGCGCCATTGGACACCCAGCTTGTGCAAGAAATGGCAGCCACCCATGAGATCCTTTTCACGGTGGAAGATGGCGTGGTGCATGGTGGACTCTTCTCAGCAGTATCGGAAGTGGTCGCCCAAAGCCAGTCCCCCGTACCAGTAATTCCTATCGCCGTTCCTGCCCGCTTTGTGGACCATGGCGATATGACCTCCCTTTACGAAGAGTGCGGATTGTCCCCAGAAAAAATCGCACAAACACTTTTACAATATAACAATTAACCGTATTCAAAAAATTTCATGTATTTTTGCCACATTAACCTAAAAACAGAAAAAATGAATCGGTATAGATGGGCCTGCACACTGGGAATCGTGGCAATAAGTATATTGCTCTTAGGCTCTTGCAAAAAAAGAGTGACTCCGCCCGTTGAGCAGCCAAGAGCATCCGCCGAATGTCCGTTGAGCACGATTCCTTCCGATTTTGCCGATTTGGATGCCTCCACCCCAACCTATCCTCTGCCGAAAGCATTTTTCAACGACTTCATGAAATACGCCCAACAATATGAAGGCACCCATATCACCATCCCCGCACAGCTTCCCCAAGACTGGGTGCTGTTGTGCCGAGAACCCCTTCCTGCCAGTCAGGAGCTGTGGCTTATACAGTCCGCCGACAAAGACTGGACTTACCTCCTTGTGACAGCCGGTCAGCATGTGCGAGACGCTCTTCCAATAGCCCTTGACCTTGCCTCTCCAGGCGATGTGATAGAGACGGAAGTGTGGACCTGGCACCGAGATGAAGATGGCGCCTTCCTCGTGACCAAACATTATGAAAAACGTCCCGATGCCAATGACACCACCCAGCGTCAGCGTAAACTTGAAGCCCTCGACCGGTATGTGGTTAGCGAGTCGGGCCAGTTCAAATGCACCCCGCAGAGCCTGACAGAAGGCACTCCCTATCAAGCGGTCATTCTCTTTAACTTGGCATCAGAGAGGCCAGATTCTTGGTACGATATGATGAGCTATATCGCACCCTACTGTGAGGAAAATAATATCTATTTCGCGACAGTGGCCTCCGCCTCTGAAGACTTGCACCACGTGGTCATAGAAGATTATCAGCTTAACTACATCACTACTATTGACCTTGTCCCTTTGCTTGACAACGTTGAACAAGGTCTGGTCCTGCTGCAGAATGGAGCAGAACCCCGAGTTGAGAACTATTCCGATAACGAACGTTATCTTCAAATGAAAATCAGAAATTATTTTAATTCTATCAGCAATATAAATTTGTAAGTTATGAAAGAAGAGCAGAACATGAACATGAATCAGATTGCGGCTTATCTCAAGAAATCTCCTAAAGATTTTACAAAAGCCGACATGATTCGATTTGTTGAAGAAAATGATATTCAGATGGTCAATTTCCGCTATGTGGCAGGAGATGGACGTATCAAGACACTGAATTTCGTGCTCAATGACCACGATTATCTCGAACAGATTCTCTCCTGTGGCGAGCGTGTCGACGGATCCAACATATTCCCCGACTTTATTCATGCCGACTCTAGCGACATGTATGTCATCCCGCGTTTTTGTACTGCATTCGTGGATCCCTTCGCTACCATACCTACCCTCTCTTTCCTGTGCTCCTATTTTAATAAGGACGGACTCCCGATGGAAAACTCTCCGGAATACATTCTCCGCAAAGCTGTAAAATCATTCAAGCAGGTTACGGGTTATGACTTCCAAGCTATGGGTGAGCTTGAATATTATGTAATTGGTGATAAAGACGAACTATACCTCACCCCCGACCAGAAGGGTTACCACGAGTCGGCACCTTTCGCCAAATTCGAGGAATTCCGCACCCAGTGTATGCTCTACATTTCACAGGTGGGTGGACTCATCAAATATGGACACTCCGAAGTGGGTAACTTTACGCTTGATGATAAAATTTATGAACAAAATGAAATAGAATTTCTCGTTACGGACGTACAGGATGCAGCTGATCAGTTGGTGTTAGCCAAGTGGATTATCCGAAACCTTGCCTACCAGTACGGTCTCGATGTGACCTTCGCCCCCAAAATCACCACAGGCAAAGCAGGCAGCGGTCTCCATATTCACACCCGTATTGTGAAAGATGGCAAGAATCAGATGGTGACCAAAGGAAAACTCAATTCTATCGCCAAGAATGCCATTGCCGGTTATATGACTTGCGCCTCTTCGCTCACCGCTTTCGGAAATACAAATCCCACGTCCTATTTCCGCTTGGTGCCGCATCAAGAAGCCCCAACTTCCATCTGCTGGGGAGACCGTAACCGCTCGGTGCTTGTACGAGTGCCGCTCGGATGGACCAGCGCCAAGGACATGGTCGCGTTGGCCAACCCCAAGGAAAAAGCCAATAATGTGGACCATTCACAAAAACAGACCGTTGAGTTCAGATGCCCCGATGGCTCTGCTGACATCTACCTCTTGCTGGCTGGTCTCGTCGTGGCCGCCCGCCATGGTTTCGAAATGGAGAAACCACTCGAATTAGCCGCCGCTACCTATGTGGATATCAATATCCATAGACCCGAACATAAGGCACGCCTCGAAACGCTTGCCCAACTCCCCGCCTCCTGTTCCGAGTCAGCAGACCAACTTTCCATCCATAGAAGCATTTTTGAGAAATATGGCGTTTTCAATGCCGATATGATCGACGATATTATCAAGCAGCTTAAATCTTACAAAGATGCTGATATCCGTCAGCGCATCGAAAAGAACCCGCAACTGATGATGGATATCGTAAAAGAGCATTTCTATTGCGGATAAAAACTTAATGATCAAATCTATGCCAACAGCCATCATCATTATCATCGCCATTGTGCCTTCGCTGATTCTTGCGGCTACAGCCTATCTTATCATTCGCTATTTCATTGAAAATGACCAGAAAAAGCGCATCCTTGAATTGAAGTATGAATCACAATCCCACGTACTACCGATGCGCCTCCAAGCTTATGAGAGAATGGCTATGTTCCTTGAACGCATCGAGCCCAACCAGCTCATATTCAGAGTCAATAACCCAGAACTTACGGCCTACCAGATGCAAACAATCTTACTGGCCACGATCCGTAGTGAATACGAACACAACTTGTCCCAGCAGATTTATATTTCTGCTGAGGTGTGGGATGCCATCAAAAACGCTAAAGAACGAGTGGTCAACATTATCAACCTCTCCGCTGGCAAACTGCCCGATGGGGCTATGGCTACAGACCTTCATACCCAAATCTTTGAGGCCGTGGCCGAAAACTCTCCAACCGCTACCGCCATGCAACGACTAAAAAAGGAAATAAGCCTCCTTTATTAGTTATATATATACATATTTCTTTTTGTTGAAATATGATACGGATACATGCTCCCCTCTGAAGGGGGAGCATGTTTTTTTTCGGGGAGAAAAAATTGCAAAAAAAATTTATCAAAAAAGGGGTGTTAATTAAAATCAAAGTAAAATTTGTAAATTCTTGAATAAGAAAAAAATAGGAAATTGTTGAAAACCTGTTGAAAAGTCATTTTTTGTTAGAAACCACAATGATTTCAAAAAAAATAATGGAAGTGAATGTACATCGAGAAATTTTTGTATTTTTGCAAGTTCATATATTAAAACGAAAAATAGGGTTTGAATTTTGAATTCGACTGAAACATTTATTGGAAAAACGAGTATAACTGATTTAATATCAGTGTAGTTATAAATTTGAATTTTGGAAAGAAAATAAAAATAAATAGTAATAATTAAATTCTAAGCAATGAAAAAATTTACGATTTTTTTCCTGATGGTGTTCATGTTTTTAGGATATCAGGCAAAATGCGAGACGGTTTTGGTGTCGTCGGGAGACGATGCGACCGCCGGTCGTAACCATGCCTCCTGGATTTTACACCATGGTAGTGTCACTCCGAATGCCTCGGGAATGATTGCTTCTGATTATACAAGCCGCTCAGGCGGAGTGTATGAGACCAGTCGTGTGAATGCCACACAGAGCTTGCAGGTGCATATCGAAGGTCCTTCGTATGCCTGCTCCTCAGCAATGGTGACATTGCATGCAGTTGTGTCTGACGATCCCGTCACGGCCAACACCACTTACTCCTATACTTGGATGAGTAGTACCAACCATGGTGCCGGTTATAGCGGCGCCGCGGGTGCTACCAACAACCAGGAGCTCGTGGTCAACATGTCAAGCACTAGTCCTGTCATGTATTACAAGGTGATCGTACAGCGCTACGAGGCAGGTGCCTGCCAGGGTCCCGCCGACACATCGGCTGTGTTCACCCTCACCCGCGTGGCGCGTGGCACCGTTACCGTAACGGCCGCCCCGACTACGGCATGCTCCCAACAAACCCTGACCGCCACCACCAACAGTCCCGCAATGGTGGCAAGATGGATTTGGTTGAAGGACGGTAACTATATTGCCAACACCGGAACCAACAACACGTATGTGGCTACCGCAGCCGGTAACTATAAGGCCGTGGCTGAGTATGAGGGTTCGGATATGTGTAACGATACCTCCGAAGCAGTAACTGTGAGCTTCTCGGCTTCTATACTTCATCTTGCAGCCTCAAATGCCACGGGGCTCCCTGCTCCCATGGGCAATGACTTTGTCTGTCTTGGAGGTCAAGTGCGCTTAAAAGCAACCAACGGTGCAGCTCCTTATAGCTTCTATCGCGGTACCACCCTCATCGGTACTTCCAACGACTCCATCTTTGATGTTCCCCCTACTGCAGGAACCATTACCTATTCTGTAGTTGATGCAGGTGGCTGCTCCGCAGATACCACCTTTACCGTTTTGGATGGTGCAGGGATAGAAATTTATTCCAATTCAGGTACGCATTTCTGCCAGCCCACCTCCATCGCTCTTACCATTTTTTCATCAGCAACGCAGTTCAATGCTCTGGGCCCCGATGCCTATCATTGGATAAAAGATGGTAATGTATGGTCTGATGGTACTTCCATTTCAACGTTCTCATCAGCTGTTCCCTCCATCAGCGATGCGCCGCATACTTATACTCTCGAAATCTATGATCCCGGCCGTAACTGTTTTTACAGAAGTAATACTCTTGAAATCTATGTTTATCCCCAACCGACTGCCACTTTGATCGCCGATTCAGTATGCTCAGGTAATGCAGCTACTTTGACCGTTGAGACGGATGGCTATTTGGGAGATAACCCCACTTATACTTGGAGCACCAATGCTCACGGAACGACAGCAACAGCTGTTACGGACGAACTCACCAGTGACGCTACAGTTAGTGTCACCATTGTCGGTCTCACCCCCACTCAGTCATGCTCCGTTACAGCTTCCACCACCGTCAAGGTTGTGAACACCGTGGCATCCGGCGAAATTACCGCCGAACCCGCCCTGGTCTGCAACGGCGACTCTGTGCTGTTCTCAGCCGAGGCGATCGGTGCAGGCTTCACCAACCCCACCTACACTTGGGGAGGTGACGCCAGCGGCAGCGCTGCTACCGCCCTCGTCACAGGAGTGACCGCTCCGGTGACTGCCACCGTGACCGTCACGGGCGGCGACGCACCGTCCACCGCATGCTCGGTGACCGCCACCAAGACCGTCGAGGTGACTACCGCACTGCCCACCGCAGCCAGCGTGACCATCCACACCTACCTCCAAGGTCAGCCCGTGGATGCACTTGGTGCTTGTATCGGTGGTGCCATTGATGTGGTCGCCACGGGAATCACCCCCAGCGATGAGTATATATATACATGGTATAGAAACGGTATCGAACTTCCTGCCCACGACACGGCCTTCACCGACAACCTTGAAGACCTCGGCGAAGCTGATCCGTTCTATTCATTGATCTATACTCTCGTCATCTCCCATATCAACGGTTGTGGTTCGGTGTCAGTAGAAAGCGATACCTTGGGCGTCTTCACTCCCGGTGAGATCACCCTCAGCAGCGACCGCCGTGTCTGCTCGGGCACTGATGTCACCGTCGTGGCCATGAGTCCTTACCTCCCCATTATCGGTGCTCAATATGCTTGGTTTTTGGATGGAAATGAAGTCACAGGACCCACCATGGGGCCAGGTTATAGTACACAACTCTTCTCCGCAGCTGATGGCTTGACCGCTCAGTTGGCTCCCCATGTTATCACTGCAGTGGCTTATTACGACCCGATGACCTATGCCGGTTGTACCGCATTGGCTTCCGCTACTATCGAGATTCAAGTCGATACGCTGCCGACGGTTAGAATCGTGGCAAGCGACTCCGTCCTTTGCGAAGATGGTGAGGTTACCTTGACTGCTATCCCCTCCACTGACGATATTCCTGCAGTAGTTTATGCTTGGAATACTCTCGACTCTACTGCCACCATCACTGTTGATGCTGCTGGTACCTACGTGGTCAACCTCACTCAAATTTATTCGAACCCCTCTTGTACCGCTACCGCTTCTTACGAGGTGAAGACCGCTACCAAGCCCACCGTTACTCTCGCTGCCGATCACGACACCATCTGCTCTGGCACTCAGGTCACACTGACCGCCACCGCCACTTTCGATCCCGCAGCTGGCGACTCTACCTATACTTGGTATAGAAACGGTGTTGAAATCGCTACCACCACCACGAACACTTATACTGAAAGCCTGACCACTGGTGCGCAGGTTTCTACATATATATATAATGTAGTAGCTGGACAGACCACCAGCGGCTGTGTTTCTGAACCCGCCGCCGATACGGTTAGCGTTTATCCTGCTCCTACGGTTATGATCAACGGTGACAATATTCTTTGTTCCGCTGGTACAGTTAATCTGACTGCTGAAGCTAACGATACTATTGCTGGTGTTACTTACACCTATTCTTGGAGATTGGATAATGCTTCTGTAGGTACAGGTAAAACTTATAGTACTGCTCTCTCTCTCCGCGACAATCCGTACATCTTTACGGTTCAGATCACCAATGAAGCTACTGGATGTGTCACTACCAGCGCAGAGTTCCCGGTTTATGTTGACACGCTTGGTAGCATTACCGTTAACGCTTCTGAAGCTGAAATCTGCGTAGGTGGAGATGTGGTCTTGACCACCACCTTCCTCGGTTCTTCTAATAACGATATTATTTATCAGTGGTATCACACTGCCATCGATGACGCCAATATAATTGCTGGTGCTAATGCCAACACTTATACTGCCACAAATGTTACTACAGCTACCATTTATTACTTGCAAGCTACTCAGATCTCTACTTCTTGTGCAGTGAGCGGATATGCTAAAGTTGAAGTTAGCGCAGTTCCTAGTGTAACTCTTGCACTGAACTCTGCCGAAACGATTTGTTCTGGTGGACAAGCTTCACTCACCGCTACTGCTACTCAAGGTGTATCAGGAATTCCTTATACTTACACTTGGTATAGAAATGGTGTTGAAATTGACGGCGCTAACGGAGCTTCTCTTACCGAGACCCTTACCGCCGAAAATACAAGCACGATTTATGCTTACACAGTGGTTGCTTCCCAGGAAGCCAGCGGCTGTGAGTCTCAGCCCAGCGATCCCAAGAAAGTGACCGTGGTTCCCGCTCCTTCTGTTTCAATTGAAGGTGATGCTTTGATTTGCGCTGTTCCGGGTACGGTTACCTTGACGGCTAACATCAATGATACGATTTCTGGTGTGACTTACAATTATCAGTGGAGAAGAAACAATGCTGATATCGCTGGTGCCACCACCGCTACCCTTTCTGATGCGGTGACTTACCAAGAGGAACCGTATATTTATACAGTGGAAGTTGAAAATACCACCACGGGTTGCCGCACTATCAGTGAAGCTTATCCGGTGTATGTCGATACCCTTGCAGGTGTTGTGGTCTCAGCAGATGATACCATCATTTGTCAAGGTGGTGATGTGGTTCTTACCGCTAATCTCGTTGACAACAATGCCCAGAACCTCACTTATCAGTGGTATAGCGACGATAGCTACACCCAGCCGATTGCTGGCGCTACACAAAGCGAGCTCACGGTTCAGAACGTGACCGCCACCACTACATATGGCGTGGTTGTTACTCAATCTACCACGGGTTGCAGCGTTAAGAGTAACCGTGAAATCACGGTCAACAATGATCCTCTCGTTGAGAGCGTGACCATCACTCCTGCTGCTGATACCGTGTGTACAGGTACTGCCATTACCGTTGAAGCTACTATGAATACGGGTACTGGTTATGGCGACGGCACTGATTACACCTACACTTGGTACAGAAATGGTGTTGAGGTGGCTGGTGCTAACGCTGCTACTCTGAATGATGTGGTTACCGCAGAAGGCATCATCACTCCTTATATCTATACCGTGGTCGCTACTCAGGCTTCCAGCGGCTGTGCCTCTACGGTTGCTAAGTATGACACGGTCAAGGTGGTTCCGATGCCGACAGTGGCAATCAATGGAGACAACCTCCTTTGCGCAGCAGGTACGGTCAATCTGACAGCTGTTGCTAATGATACTATTCCGGGTGTTGCTTACACCTATTCTTGGAGAATGGATAATGTGACTGTTGGTACAGGAAATACCTATAGCACCACTCTCGATCTCCGCGATAATCCTTATATCTTTACGGTTCAGATTACCAATGCCACTACGGGTTGCACTGCTACCAGCGGTGAATTTCCGGTCTATGTTGACTCTCTCGGCAACATCACGGTTAGTGCTTCTGAAACCGAAATCTGCGAAGGCGGTGATGTCGTTCTGACCACTACCTTCTTGGGTGCTGCTAATTCAGATATCGTTTATGAATGGTACACCGGCTCCATCAGTCCTACTACCTTGATTTTGGGAGCAAGCGACAATACTTATACTGCTTCTAATGTCACCACGACTACTACTTATTATGTACAAGCTACCCAAATTTCTACTGGCTGTGTGGTCAACGGTAATGTGAAGGTGAATGTCAATCAGGATCCGAAGCCTGTACTTACTATGACAACTCCGGAAGTGATTTGCTCCGGCACGCAGGCTTCCTTCACCGTTACTTCTTCTCTCGGTGTGGATGGTATGCCGTATACCTATACTTGGTATAGAAACGGTGTTGAGATTGAGGGTGCTACTGTCGCTTCTCTTACCGAAGAACTCACCACCGAAGGTGAAAGCACGCTCTATTCTTACACTGTTGTGGCTTCACAGGATGCTAGCGGTTGTGTGTCTCAACCCAGCGATCCCCAGAAAGTGACTGTGGTTCCCGCTCCTTCTGTTTCAGTTGAAGGCGACGCTTTGATTTGCTCTGATCCAGGTACTGTTACTTTGACCGCCCATATCAATGATACGGTGTCGGGAATGACCTATAATTATCAGTGGAGAAGAAACAATGCTGATATCGCGGGTGCTACCAGCGCCACGATGACGGAGACGGTTACTTTGCAGGATGAGCCTTATCTCTATACAGTGGAAGTGGTGAACCTCACTACGGGTTGCCGCACTATCAGCGAAGAATATCCTGTGTATGTGGATACTTTCGCAAGCGTTATTGTTACGGTTGATGATTCAGTTATCTGTAATGGCGGTGAGGTTACGCTGACTGCTAATATTGGTAACTATAACACTCAAAATCTTACCTACCAGTGGTTTGATGATGCAACTTATACCCACGCTATCCCGGGTGCTACCCAGCGTGAACTCACGGTTCAGAATCTTACCACTACTACCACTTACGGAGTCCAAGTGGTTCAAACTACTACGGGCTGTAATGCTAAAGGCAATAAGGAAGTCACTGTGAAATCTGATCCTGTTGTCCAGTCTGTGGTTATCACACCTTCTACTGATACGGTTTGCACAGGTTCAACGATTACTGTTACCGCTACTATGGAAACGGGTACCGATTATGGTGATGGCAATGCTTACACCTATACCTGGTATAGAAATGGCGTAGAAGTTGAAGGCTCTCACGAGGCTACCCTCACTGAGGTTGTTACCGCAGAAGGTTTGGTTACTCCTTATATTTACACTGTAGTAGCATCTCAGCCCTCTAGCGGTTGTGCTTCTACCACTTTCGTTTATGATACTGTCTTTGTCCGCCCGATGCCGACCGTTACCATCGAAGGTGATCCGATCGTTTGCACCGGTACAAAGAACGTCCAACTCCAGGCTCGCGTGAACGATAACTTCGCCACAGCTAACTTGCATTATCAGTGGAGATTATTCAATGCTAATATTGGTACTGACGATGCCGAATTGTTGGATACCCGTAACGCTAGCGACAATGAGTACGTTTATAATGTAATCATTACGGATGCTACTCTCGGTTGCCAGGCAGTCAGCGAACCCTTCTCTGTCAGAGTGGATACCGCTGCTGTTATTACCTTCCTGCCTGTTGAACCCATCTGCGTTGGTGGTACGGCTACTATCACAGCTAGCTTGAATGATTACAATGTTGATGACTATACCTTCCAGTGGTATGATGGTACCACACCTATCGCAGGTGCTACCTCCCTCACTTACACCACCCCGGTTTTGGATGCCACCACTACTTACACCTTCAAGGCTATCCGCACCGCTTCTGGTTGCGAAGGTTCTGCTGATGTTGATGTAACTGTGGTTTCTGATCCTGTTTCAAAATTCACGGTTAATCCCAAGAACATCTGTCAGGGTGGCCAAGTTACCTTGAATTCTACTGTTGTTATTCCTGCTGGTATCACCAATCCTAACATCCATTACTTCTGGTACAGAAATGGTCAGTTGCTGGAAGGTGTTGACACAGCATCTTTCGTTGACAATCCGACCATCGAAGATATGGATTCCAACATTGTTGTTTACTCTCTCTATGTGACCTTCGACAACGCTGGTTGCGCTTCCAACCTCACTTATGATACTGTAAACATTTATCAGAATCCTACTATCACCGTTACTGGTGATCAGCTGCTCTGTGGTAATGCAGATCAGAATGTGGTCAACTTGACAGCTACTCTGAACGACACTATCGCTGGTACTTACACTTTCATGTGGCGTGAAGATAACGTCAATACGGATGTGACCACCCGCGTATATAGCCAGGCTAAACAATATCGTCAATATCCTTATGAATATACCGTTGTTGTAACTGGTCCTAACGGCTGTTCTGTTGTGAGCGAGCCTTATCTCGTTTATGTCAACGATACACTCGTTGTGGGTGTTGATGCCACCACCGACAGAGTTTGCGCTGGTGAGGAAGTGATTCTTACCGCAGCTGTTGCTGACAACTACGAAGCTCTCACCTACAGATGGTACACCGTTGAGGGCGCCACCGAGACTGAGCTTCCCAATGAATACAACAACACTCTTACTACTTATCCGACTGCTACCACCCACTACCGTGTGAGAGTGATGCAGAACAATACTTTCTGTACTGCCGTTGGCGATACTACCATCACGGTAGTAACTGCGCCGAACCTCGCTCTCGAAATCCTGCCTGCTGGCACCGATTCTATCTGCGAAGGCGGTCAGATTACGCTGGCTTTGAATCCGGCCACTGCTCCTGCCGGTACTTACAGCTGGTATAGAAACAATGAACTTATCAGCACGGATACCACCCGCTTCTTCGTTGACAGCCCGCTGGCTGTTGATGGCGACAGAACGATGGTGGCTTACGAAGTCCGCTACGTACAAGACAGCACCAGCTGCCATGTCAACAAGTTCGATACCATTTACGTATTCAAGAACTTCGACGTTGTTATCAGCGGTGATCCGACAGTTTGCGACTATGATATGAATGTTACCCTTACCGCTACTGTTAATGGTATGAACACGGGTGACGATCTGACCGCTACTTGGTATAGAGATGGTATCAATGCCAGCACGATGGGTACTATCATTAATAGTACTGACAATTCAGTTTATAAAGCTGATCATGATGCAGTTCGTACGGGCGAATCTTCAACGACCTATATCTATACCGTTGAGATCTCTCGTGGCAATGGTTGTACAACAATGAGCGATGAATATCCTGTTACCATCTACAAGGCTCCTGTGGTTGAAGTCACTGCCGATGATACCACCATCTGCCAGAATGGTCAGGTGACGTTCACCGCCAACCTCGTTGATAACAACGCCACCGATCTTACCTACGAATGGAAAGTGAATGATATTGTGGTTGCAGGTGCTACCTCCAACACCATGACCTATACCTTCCTCACCACCAGCGAACAGAAAGTGGTTTGCAACATTGCACAAACCATTTCTAGCTGTAACGCTACCGATACGTTGACCTTCACTCCGAAGGCTACTCCTGTGGTTGCAGTGGATGCTGATAATGACACTATCTGCTCGGGTTATCAAGTTACTGTTGTGGCTACTCCGACTACCTACATTGCCGGCGAGCCCATTACCTATACTTGGTACAAAAATGGTGAAGTGATTGAAGGTGCTACCGATAGCGTCATTTATGACAACCCGGTTGCTGAAGGCGCATTCGGCACCAACTATGTGTATGGCGTGGCCATCAGCCAGCCCAGCTCCGCTTGCGCATCCGCAGTTGTTACGGATACAGTTATCGTGAAAGGTAATCCCACTGTTGCTATCAGCGGTGATGCTATCATCTGCCATAATGACAGTATCGGCCTTGTAGCTAATGTTAATGATTATGATGCTTCAATGGGCGACCTTGCTTATCAGTGGAGATTGAATAATGCTGATATCGCAGGTGCTACTAACGATACTCTTATTGAGAATAACCGTCCGGCCGCTGACGAGCCGTATATCTATACTGTGGTTGTTACGAACACCACCGACGGTTGCTCTGTTGAAAGTGCTCCTTACGAAGTCTATGTCAACGATACTATCCGCATTGTAGTGACCTCTGACATTGACTCTCTCTGCGAAGGCGCAGAAGTTACTCTTACTGCTCACCTTGGCAACTACAACACTACAGATCTCATCTACAGATGGTATGAAGAGGGTGTTGAAATCCCGGGCGCTACCGAACGAGTTATTACGGTTGTTCCTGCTAATACTGGTTGGAACCACTATCGTGTCGATGTGCTGCAGACCACTTCTGAGTGCGCTGCCTCCGGTGAGGATTCTGTTAAAGTTCTTGACGCTCCTACCTTGGCTATCTTCGCCAATACCACTATGGTTTGCTCAGGTGGCGAAGTAATCATCTCTGCTGAAGCTTCTCAGGAGGGTGCTTATACTTGGTATAAGAACGGCGTCCTGATTCCGGGTGCCACCATGGATACCCTGATAGATTCCCCGTTGGCTATCGACAACGATTCTACCGCATATGTTTACAGCGTAATCTTCGCTTCTGACATCGCGGGTTGTACCGCTACGAAAGATACCACGGTTTACGCTTATCCGAACCCGACCATTGCTATTTCTGGTGACCCGATGATCTGCGACGGTACGGATGTGGTTCTCGTTGCTCATGTGAATGGTTATGACACTACTACTGCAGAACTCCACTATCAGTGGATGTTGGCCAACACCAATATGACGGTTGCTAGCGCCACTACGGATACTTTGACCTACACTGCTGCTGACAGCACCGATGCTTACTCATTCTCCGTGATGGTTTATGACAATGCTGGTTGCAGAAGCTTCTCTGATATTTACTATGTGTATGTAAATGACAGCATTGAAGTGGTGGTTACTGCTGATGACACTACCATCTGCGAAAATGGTATTGTTACGTTGACCGCTCAGCTGAGTGATTATAACGAAAATAACTTGACCTACCAGTGGTATAAGGGTTCAATCGCTGATGCAAATGCTATTGCTGGTGCTACTAGCAGCACCTTGACAACGGTTGTTCCTACTACCGAAACTTACTATGTACAAGTGTTCCAAACCACTACTGCCTGTGTGGCTGAAGGTAGCCAGACCATCCACGCTGAAACTGTTCCGGTTATCACTTCTATTGATTTGAGCGATACCGCAGTCTGTGTGGGTTATGCCATCCAAGTCACTGCTCATGCTAATGGTGGTGTGGCTGGTGAACCTTACACCTTCACTTGGTACAGAAATGGTGTGTTGGTGGAGGGTATTACTGACTCTGTCTTCACCGATGCTGCTCCGCTCACCGCTGTTGACGTTAACTCGTATGTTTATTCTGCAACAGTCAGCCAGCCGAGCTCTGCTTGTACCTCAGCTCGTTTCGATGCTGAAAAGACTTTGAATGTTTACTCACTGCCCACTGTTCAGATTTCTGGTGATGCCAGCCTCTGTCTCGGCGACACCGTTGCTCTGTGGGCACACATCCAGAATGATGATGCTACTCCATTCAATGCCGCTAACACGACTTGGGCTTGGAGACTCAATAACAACGACGTCTCTTCTAACCCGATGATGGGTGACATGATTAATCCTGGTACTATCTACTATAAAGAAAATCGTATCAACCCCGTTTGGAATGAGCCTTACAGCTATACCATTACTATCAACAGAGGTCCTGGCTGTACGGTCACCAGCGAGCCGTTTGACGTTACGATTTACAACTTGCCGGATGTCTTCGTGACTGTTTTGGACAGCACGATTTGTGCAGGCGGTGAAGTGGTTGCAACGGCTAATATCGGCTTCAACAACACTCACGACACTGCTTTCTACGATCCTAATGATCTTACCTATGTTTGGACTGTAGATGGTACTGTGGTTGATGGAGCTGTGGGCGCTACGTTGACGACCACCGTGGCCACGACAGGCTCCGTTCCTGTTAAGGTTGAAGTTGTGGCTAACAGCACTCGTTGCACGGTTGAACATACGGCTAATGTCAATGTTAGCGAGGTTCCCGAAATCACCAGTGTTGAACTCTCCTCTACTGGAATTTGCGAGGGTACCCAAGTGACCGTTACTGCTCACACCACCAATGGTGTAACGAATGAGCCGTACATTTTCACTTGGTATAGAAATGGTCAGCTCGTTGAAGGCGCTTCTGATTCTGTCTTGGTTGACGCTCCTGTCCTGACTGACATTGACGCACACACCTTTGTTTACTCTGTGGTTGCTCGTCAGGCTAGCGCAGGTTGCGAATCTGCACCTGTTGTTTCGGATTCACTAACGGTTATTCAGAACCCGTCTGTGACAATCTCTGGCGACGCTATCCTTTGTAATGATTCTACCGTTGTTTTGGTTGCCCATATCAACGATACGCTGATGTCAACTGGTGCTTTGAGTTATCAGTGGAGACTTTACAACAGCGACCTTACTGATGGTGGTGATGTTACTGGTGCTACTGCTGACACCTTGCAGGTTGCCAATGTCGCCGCTCAGGATGAGCCGTATATTTACACCGTTGAGGTTTCCAACACTAATGGTTGCACCAGTTTGAGCGAACCTTACTATGTGTATGTTAATGATACCATTCTTGTCGAGGTTACTGCCGACAATGATAGTGTTTGTGTGGGTGGTCAGGTTGTGTTGACCGCTAACCTCGGCAACTACAACACGGATAACCTTATCTACAGATGGTACACGGTTGAAGGTGCTGTTGAAACTGAAATCACGGGTGCCACTTCCCGCATTCTTACCTTAAACGTGGATGCTACCTCCACTTATAAAGTGCGTGTGATGCAGACCACTTCTGAATGTAGAGCTGAAGGCGAGATCGAAATTAAGGTGGTTACCCCGCAAGATCTGGTTCTCACCTTGACTCCTGATACCAATATCTGCCAGGGCGGCCAGGTTACTTTGACCGTTACAGAATTGAATGGTAGTTATCTTTGGTTGAGAAATGGTGTTACCATTGAAGGTGCAACTACCAATATGATCACTGAATCTCCGCTTGCTATTGACAATGATGTGACGGATTATACTTATTCAGTAATGTATGCTCCGAATATTGAAGGTTGTGCTCCTGAATTCATTGACACTACTGTTCATGTTTATCCGAATCATTCTGTAACGATCAGTGGAGACCCGATCCTCTGCAACACCAACAATGTACAATTGCTTGCAACTTTGCATGACACGATTGCTGCTGCAAATGTGACTTATGAATATCTGTGGTCTCAGGATGGCGTTGAAATCGCTGGTGCAACTTCCGCAGAACTGGATGAGGCTGTTGCTGCACGCGATTATCCGTACGTTTATACTGTAAGCGTTACTAACAACCTGACGGGTTGTTCGGCACAGAGCGAAGAATACTATGTGTACGTTGATGCCAATCCGGAAGTTGTAGTAAGCGCCAGCGATACTGATGTTTGTGAGAATGGTGTGGTTACCCTGACAGCACATCTCGGCAACTACAATACTCCGAACTTGGTATATGTTTGGAAGGTGGATGGTGATACCATTCCGGGTGCTACGGAAGCCACCTATGTTGCTACTGTTGATGCAACCCACACTTATACTGCCAATGTACGTCAGGTGAACTCCAACTGTACTGCTGAAGGTAATATCACGATCACCAAACACGACGTTCCTACTGTTGCTGTAGCTATTGGTACAGTTACCGATACTACTATCTGTGACGGTGGTCAAGTAACTCTCGTGGCTACTGCTACCGCTGATGCTGAACTGGGTGAGATTACCTATACCTGGTATGAAAATGGCACGCTTATCGATGGTGTGACAGGCAATACCTACACGGTTTCACCGCAGGCTATGGGTACTGACTCTACTGTTTATACCTACACTGTTGTTGCCTCAGCAGCAGCTCCGGCTTGCGTTTCCGCACCGGCTACTGCTAAGGTTAAGGTCTTCGCTCTGCCTGTGATTACGATTCATGGTAATCACACCGTATGTGAAGGTACTAATAACATTATCCTGATGGCTCATATCCAAACTTCTCTTACCATTGACGATGTCGAATCTTATCGTACTTGGTACAGAGATGGTATGGTTGTTGGTTCATCATATCATGGTATGTGGACCAGCGCTATTGATGGTTACTACTGCTATTATCAGATTTCTACTCCTGTTTTGAACGACCCGCATGTCTTCTCATTCGGTCTTGACTTTGGAAACGGTTGTCATGTGATGTCTGATGACTTTGATGTTACAGTTCTTGCTAAACCGCAGGCTTATATCTTAGTTGATGATGTTGACAGCACGATTTGCGCAGGTGGTGAAATCACTGCTACGGTTGCTTTGGCTAACCCGAATGCTACTGACATTGTTTACACTTGGTTCCTCAACAGCACGCAAATTGATGGTGCTACTGCCAATACGGTGACGATTCCTCTGGCAGATGCTAATGACTATGTGATCTCTGCAAATGTTAGACAAATTGTCTCCAACCCGACGGCTAACTGCTCCACCAATCCGGAAATCACAGTTCATGCAGTTAATGTTCCCGCAGTTGCCTCTGTTGAACTGAGTGATGATACCATTTGTGCCGGTTATCAGGTTACCATTGCTGCTGCTAATGTCACTAATGGTACTAATGATGATTACATCTATACTTGGTATAGAAATGGTGTTGAATACCAGACGGGTGCTGACTCTATCATCTATGATACTCCTGAAGCTCTCGATGGCGATACCGCCACCTATATCTACTCTGTTGTGGTAAGCCAGGCTAGCTCAGGCTGTGTCAGCGAAGCCGCTGCTGATACTCTTTATGTGTTCCCGAACCCGACCGTTTGGATTTCCGGTGACCAGATTATCTGCGATCACGGTACTATCAACTTGCATGCTAATTTGAACGATACAGCTTCTACACATACGTTCCACTATGATTGGAGACTTTCTAACACTCATATTGGTATGGATGCCGTTGACTTTACCGTTGACACGACCTTCAGAGATGAACCTTACATCTTTACGGTTACGGTTTACAACGAAAGAGGCTGCTCCGTTACCAGCGATCCTTACTATGTGTATGTGAACGACAGCGTAAGAGTTGAAGTAACTCACAGCGTTGACAGCATCTGTCCTGGTGGTGAGGTGACCTTCACCGCTAACTTAGTGGACTACAATGCTGACAACCTCGTTTACAGATGGTCTGAAGTGAGAGGCAATAACGTTGGTGATACCGTAGAAATTCACGGTGCTACCAGCCGCATCCTCACAATCCATCCGACCCAGTACAACAAGTATATTGTCGATGTGATGCAGACCACTTCCGAATGCAAGGCTCAGGGCTTTGACACGATTACGATTATGGAACCGACCGTTCTGACTTGGGAACAGGTGAGCGATACTGCTATCTGCTTTGGCGGTGAGGTTGCGCTCGCAGTAACTCCTGTTCAGATGGATGGTTACTATACTTGGTACAGAAATGGTGTTCAGATTGCAGGCGCCAACTTGAATCGCATTTTTGATTCTCCTGCCGCTATCGACGGAGACTCCACAGCTTATGAGTATGCTGTGATGTTCAACCCGATCTTCGACGGTTGCCGCACCGAACTCATTGATACCACTGTCTATGTCCAGCCGAGCCCGGTTCTCGAAATCACGGGTGATGCAATTGTTTGCACTCGTACTGACAGCAACATTTACTTGATTGCTCACATTTCCGACACCTCCGTTGCTTCACGCGAACTCACCTACACTTGGTATGAATCCAACAACTTGATTACCGTCAATGAGTCCACTAATGATACTTTGGTGATCTCTAATGTTGAGTTCCGCGACAATCCGTACATCTTCACGGTTGTTGCTTCCAATGACAATGGTTGCACGGTAACCAGCGCTCCGTATGAAGTTTATGTCAACGATACTATCCTCGTTGAAGTTACTGCTACTGCTGATACCGTTTGCGCCGGTGCGCATGTCATCTTGACTGCTAACTTAGGCGACTACAATGCCGACAACTTAGTTTACAGATGGTATGCTAAGGAAGAAGGCGAGACTGATTCTACTGAGGTTTGGGGTGGTACCAGCCGCATCCTTGAGATTGAACCTCTCAAGACGACTTACTACACGGTTCTCGTACGTCAGACCACTTCAGAATGCTACGCTATTGGTTATGATACCATCGTCGTTGCTGCTCCGATCGCACTTACCATGAAGCTTGATCCTGGCTTTGATACCATTTGTAATGGTGGTGAAATCACTTTGACGGTGATGGATGACCAAGATCCTGCCCAGCCGGTTGAAGGTCGCTTCATCTGGACCAGAAATGGCGTTGTGATCCCTGGTGCTAATGGCAATTCTATCATCGAAAGCCCGCTTGCAGTGGATAATGACTCTACCGCATACGTTTATGGTGCTGTTCTTGATCTGGGTCTCGAAGGCTGTATTACTGAGTCCTCAGTGGATACTACCATCATTGTTTACATGAACCCGACCGTTCAGATTTCTGGCGACCCGATCATCTGCAATGTCAGTGGTACTGAAAACAACCTCCTCTTGGTTGCTAATGTTAACGACACTGTACACCACGACCTCACTTATCAGTGGAGATTAGCTAATAGAGATATCGAAGGTGCTACTACCGACACCTTGAGAGCTCATCTTGATGCTTCTGACAACCCGTACTTGTACACTGTTCAGGTGGCCAACCATCGTGGTTGTACGACCTTGAGCGACGAGTTCCCGGTATATGTCAACGATACCGCTTCTATCCAGGTGGTAGTGACCTCTGATTATGATACCGTTTGCGTCGGTGGTGAAGTTACTTTCAGAGCTCACCTTGCTGACTATAACAGTTCAGCACTCACCTTCCAGTGGTACAAACATGATACTACCGCCAGCGGTAATGATACTTTAATTGCTATTGATTATGGTACGGAGCCCATCCTCCATTACACCATGACCGATTCATTGTGGAATATCTTCGAACTCCATATTACGCAGACTAACTCCAGCTGCCATGCTATTGGTATGGATTCCGTCTATGTATGGCCGAGAGTTCCTTACACGATCTCACATGTTAACTCTTTGAACATCGCGAACAACTCGCATCTTATTTGCGATGGTGGTGAAATCGATGTTTGGGTTGAGTTGGAAGACCTCTATGGCAACAGAGTTGACTCTACGCTCTTCACCTACAACTGGTACAGAAACGGCTTCGAACATCCGTTCCTGAGCGGTCCGTGGTTCAGAGAGAGCCCGCTGACTGTTGACGATGATACCACTCACTATCAGTATAGCGCTGTGATTGTTCTTGACATTCCTGGTTGCGAATACTCGCAGATGAACTTCTCTGATACCGTTACTGTGGTTCGTAATCCTTGGGTCCAGATTTCTGGTAACCCGTATGTCTGCCAGTACATGCCGATCAGCTTGAATGCTTGGGTTGATGGTGACATCGCTCCGATGACCACTACTTACAACTGGTATTTGGATGGTCAGCTCCACCAGACCGTACAGTCATACAGATTCTACCATTGGGATTCACTCCCGGTGTCAACTGGCTTTGCTTACAACTTTGTTGTTGAGGTTGTGGATGCTAATGGCTGCTCCGGCTTCAGTGATCCGTTCCAGGTTGTTGTGGTTGAAGCTCCTGTGGTACATGTAACTGCTACTGAAGATTCTATTTGCGCTGGTGGTGAAGTTACCTTCACTGCTAATCTGCAGAACTACAACATTGAATATCTGCAGTATCAGTGGTATAAGGATGCTGTCCTCGAAACTAATAGAATTCCGGGTGCTACCAACCCGACCTATACAGACACTCTGAATACCAGCCACACCTACTTTGTTGAGGTCTTCTCCTCACTGGTGGCTAATGACGGTCTCTGTACTGCTATTGACTCCTTCCACGTAGAAGTTGTTCCGGATCCGGTTGTGGATTCTGTGACTATCTCTATTGACCAGATTTGCGACGGTGGTCAGGTGACCGTTATTGCTCACGCTTCACAAGGTGTTCCGAGCGATGCTTACACCTACACTTGGTTCCGCAACGGTATCCTGATGGAAGGTATTACTGACTCAATGTTCACGGAAAGCCCGATGACCGTTGACAACAACATTACTCAGTATGTTTATAGCGCAATTGCTTCACAAGTTTCCTCTGGCTGTGTCTCCGCTGAGACCTTCGCTACCGACACGCTCACGGTCTATCCGAACCCGACCGTTGTGATCGCTGGCGACCCGATTATCTGTGAAGATTCTGTAGTGATGCTTTCTGCTAATGTAACCAACGATTACATTGACGCTGAACTGACCTACACTTGGTTGCTCTACAATGATACTATCCGTACGCCTCGTACCGGTGTTGGTGCTGACACTATCATTGATGTCCGCCCGGCACAGGATCACCCGTACATCTATACTGCAGTGGTCAACAACCCGCACGGCTGCTTGACTGAAAGCGCTCCGTTCTATGTCTATGTTAATGACACCATCATCGTTGAGGTGACTTCTTCCGAAGACACCATCTGCGAAGGCGGTACCATCACCTTGACGGCTAACATTGGCGATTATAACGCTAATGCTCTTACCTACAGATGGTATAAGAATGATACCACTGCTGCTAACGAAATCTTCGGTGCTACTCAGTCACAATTGACGATTGTTCCTGACAGCACGATGAATTACTATGTGAGAGTATTCCAGACCACCTCTGACTGCGAGACTTTCGGTTCTTACAGAATCACGGTCAATCCGGTTCCGGTTATCGACACTATCGAACTTTCTATCAATGAGATTTGCGACGGTGGTCAGGTGACTATTACCGCTCACGCTCACGGTGGTGTTGACGTTCCGAATACGCCTTACATCTTCACTTGGTACAGAAATAACGAAGTCATCGAAGGTGTTACTGACTCTGTCTTCACCGAAAGCCCGCTGACGGTAGATGGCAATATCACCGACTACGTATATTCTGCTACTGTTGCTCAGAATGTCTCTGGCTGTACTTCCGCACGTAAGTATGCTGACAGCATCCTGAGAGTGAACCCGAACCCGCAGGTGGTTATCTCCAGCGATCCTCTGATCTGCGAGGACGATACCATCCACCTCTATGCTAATGTTACCGACCAATATCCGACCGCTGACCTGAACTTCACCTGGATGCTTGACAACGACACCGTTGCCAATGGTCTTGGCATGACTCAGTTCGACACTTTGGTTGAGCCGCGTGACCACAGCTACGACTTCACCGTTAGAGTTTCTAACGTCTATGGTTGTGTGACTGAAAGCGCAGTTTACAGCGTGACTGTGAATCCGCGTCCGGTTGTTGAGATTACCGCTTACGAAGATACGATCTGCGAGACTGGCAGCACGATCTTGAGAGCTAATGTCGACAATGGCTTCCTCACCAACCTCATGTACAGATGGTACAATGTTGAAAGCGGTGATCCTATCTACGGCGGTATGCAGAATGAACTGACCGTCTATCCGGATTCCACCACTCGTTATGCTGTGGAGGTTTACCAGGTTGGTTCTGAATGCGTGTCATACGACACTATCACTATCAAGGTGAACGAGAGACCGGTTATCGACAGCATCATTCTGAGCGATTATGAAATCTGCGACGGTGGTCAGGTGACCGTTACCGCTTACACCCATGGTGGTGTGGATACGGCTAACATCCCGTACATCTACACTTGGTACAGAAACGGTGAACTCATTGTTGGCGAAAATGGTGCCACCTTCACGGTCAGCCCGCTCACCGTTGACAATGACATCACTGAGTATGTATACTCCGCTGTTGTCTATCAGAATGTCTCTGGTTGTACTTCCGACAGCACTGCTTCTGGTATCCTGAGAGTGAACCCGAATCCGTACGTGGTTATCTCCAGCGATCCGCTCATCTGCCAGTTCGACTCCGTACATCTGTATGCTAACGTAACGGATGATTATCCGACTGCTAACTTGAACTTCACTTGGAAGCTCGACAACGACACCATCGCTGATGGTCTCGGTATGACGCAGTTTGATACCCTCCTCGAACCGAGAGATCATAGCTACAACTTCACCGTTGTGGTGGCTAACGACCTCGGTTGCGTCAGCACCAGCGACGTTTACAGACTGGTTGTTAACCCGATGCCTGCTGTTGAAATCACCGCTAGCGAACTCGACATCTGCGAGGGTGGCAGCACAGTTCTGACGGCTAACATCGACAACTACAACCTCACCAACCTTATGTACAGATGGTACGCTGACAGCCTCACCAACCCGTTGGATGGTGACATGCAGCGCATCGTGACCGTATCTCCGGATACCACCACGACCTACTACGTACAGATTTACCAGGTTGGTTCAGAATGTGTCAACTACGATAGCATCGTGATCAACGTACACGAGATTCCGGTTGTTGACAGCGTTACCTTGAGCTTCTACGAGATGTGCTACGGTGGTCAGCCGACTATCACTGCTCATACTCATGGTGGTGTTGATTCAGTTGAGTTCCCGTACTACTACACTTGGTATAGAAATGGCGAACTCATCCCGAACGTCACCGCTGGTACCTTCACCGACAACCTCAACGAGTTGGCTGTTGATGATGATGATACCTACTATGTATATACCGCAGTTGCACATCAGATTCCGTCTGGCTGTACTTCACTGGAGACCAGCTCAGAGAGACTGAATGTATACATGAACCCGAGAGTCCAGGTTACTGGTGACAACTATGTCTGCCAGACCGACCCGATCTTCGCATTCGCCAATGTTGATACTTCTTCTATCAACGTCGGACCGCTCACCTACACTTGGTATGTTGATGGCGAGCTCCGCGACAATATGCAGTTCGGTTATGGTAGCAGCAGATACTTCAGCGAGTACTTCTACCCGAATGATCGTCCGTACCTCGTTCAGGTTGAAGTTACCAGAGGCAATGGTTGCCGTACCATGAGCGAACCGTTTGAATTCTGGGTTGAAAGAAAACCGAACGTATATGTTACCTCTACTGAGGCCGACATCTGCGAAGGTGGCAATGTTACCTTGACTGCTAACCTTGATGATTACCACTATGACGATCTCGTCTTCCAGTGGTACGAAAATGAGGTGACCCTGGCCAACGCTATCTATGGTGCTACTCAGCCGTTCTACACCACTCCGGCTATCGACACCACCACTACCTACATTGTGAAGGTTACCAGAACCCGTTCGGGCTGCTTCGACGAAGACAGCTTCGAGGTGATCGTCCACGAAGATCCTACTGTGACGCTGTCTATCAGCGACTCTGACACGGTGATCTGCTCTGGCGGTGAATTCACCTTGACGGCTTCCGCAGTGTATGACAGCATCCTCGGTACTCCGATCTTCACTTGGATCAGAAATGGTGTTGTACTTGACAATACTTATGATTCCGTCTTCGTTGACCATCCGGTGACGGTTGACAACGATAGCGTGAACTTCACCTATTCAGTATATGTCACTCTGACGGCATCTGGTTGTATGAGCACGGTTTCCGACAGCTCAACCATCAATGTCAATGTTCTGCCGAACGCTACCGTCCAGATCGAGGGTGATCCGGTTATCTGCGGTGCTGGCACAGAACTTGACACCATCCGCTTGATTGCCAACGTGAATGACACCAGCGCTTTGGTTGATGGCTTCACCTACGAATGGAGACTGTACAACCGTACGATCAACTCACTCCAAGACAGTGTGATTGGCCGCGCCGACAGCAATGTACTTGAAATCCTCGTTGCTCCGAGCACTGAAGCTTACCTGTTCACTGTCCATGTATGGAATGAGAACGGTTGTTCCACCAGCAGTGCTGAGTTCCCGGTGTATGTCAACGATACTACCAGCATCGTTGTAACCGCCAGCGAGACCGAAATCTGCGAAGGTGGTGAAGTTACCCTCTATGCTAACCTTGGTGATTACCATGTGCCGAACCTCATCTACCAGTGGTTCGCTAATGGTGACACCATCCCGGGTGCTACTTCAGCAACCTATACTACTACTTTGGATTCCACCACGACCTTCGGCGTCAATCTGGTTCAGACCACCAGCTCATGCTTGAGCTACTCTGAAATCACGATCAACGTCCACGAAGATCCGGTTGTGACCCTCGAAATCAACGACAACGATACTGTTATCTGCGACGGTGGTCAGGTTACTCTGACAGCTACCGCAGTGTATGACAGCATCCTCGGACCTGCCACCTACACTTGGTATCGCAACCACGTTGAAATCGCTGACGCTCACGACAGCATCTATATTGAAAGCCCGCTGACCGTTGACGGTGATGTTACCACTTACGAATACTCCGTGATGGTGACCCTGCCGCAGAGCGGTTGCCAGTCCGTCATCAGCGACTCTTCGACTGTTGTGGTTACTGTTTATGCTAACCCGACCATCGAAATCGCTGGCGACCACAACATCTGTGGTACGGGTGTTGGTGCTGACACGATCCACCTCGTTGCTAATGTCAACGATAGTGTGACCAACAGCCACGGCTTCACCTTCGAATGGAGACTGTTCAATGTGACCGTTGGTACTGATACTAATGTATTTGATACGGTTGTACCGGCCAACGACGAGCCTTACATCTTCACCGCTATCGTTGCTAACGAAAACGGCTGTACGATGATGAGCGCACCGTTTGAAGTCTATGTACACGAAGCTGTTGAAGTAACGGCTCTCACTACTGAGGCTGACATCTGCGAAGGCGGTACCGTTACCGTATCTGCACACCTGAACAACTACAATATTGAAGGTCTGACCTATCAGTGGGTTGCCAATGGCGACACCATCCCGGGTGCTAACGAAGCTACTTATACAACTACGCTCGACACCACTACGACCTTCGAGGTTATCGTTGAACAGCCCACGACCTCTTGCATCAGCAATGCTGAGGTTACCGTGAATGTCCACGCTGACCCGGTTGTTACGGTTGCTATCTCTGACAATGACACCAACGTCTGCGAAGGTGGTCAGTTCACACTGACGGCTACTGCAGTGTATGACAGCATCCTGGGTCTGCCGACCTACACCTGGTTCAGAAATGGTGTTGAAATTGAAAACGCTACCGAAGCTACTCTGACTGAATCTCCGGTTACCGTTGATGGTGACCTCACCAGCTACCGTTATGAGGTTCTCGTGACCTTGACGGCCAGCGGTTGCCAGTCAGTCATTACCGATAGCTCTACTATTGATGTACATGTCTATCCGAACAGCACGGTTGAAATCTCTGGCGACCCGATCATCTGCGGTGCCGGTATGAACGCCGTATCTACTGTTCTGACTGCTAACCTGAACGACACGGTTGTTGATGCTGATGGTTACACCTTCGAATGGAGACTGTTCAACCGTACAATTGACAGCACCGACGCTAATGTCAACGGCGCAGCTGACTCCAGCGTACTTGACTACACGCTGACTGTAAGCGACAACCCGTACATCTTCACCGTTATCGTCCACAACCCGAATGGTTGTACCACCGAAAGCGCTCCGTTCTATGTCTATGTCAATGATACGGCTGACATCAACGTCACCATCAGCGAATACGACATCTGCGAGGGTGGTGAAGTTACCTTCATCGCTAACATCGGTGACTACAACATGCCGAACCTGACCTACCAGTGGTACAGCGAGGATACCACCAATGCAATTGCTGGTGCTACTCAGTCCACCTACACCACCACGCTGGATACCGCAGCTGACTACACCTTCATCGTGAGAGTGTTCCAGCCCACCTCCAACTGTGTGGCTTATGGTGAAAACACTGTCCACGTACACGCTGATCCTGTTGTAACTGTTGCTATCAGCGATGAGGATACTACTATCTGTGAAGGTGGCCAGTTCACCCTGACTGCTACGGCTGTTTACGACAGCATCCTCGGTACTCCGGTCTACACTTGGTTCAGAAATGGTGTTGAGGTTGCCAATGCTACCGAAGCCACTCTGACTGAATCACCGGTGACGGTTGATGGCGATGTGACTACATATCAATATGAAGTTCTCGTAACCTTGACGGCCAGCGGTTGCCAGTCAGTCATCACTGACTCCTCCACTATGAACGTCACGGTTCTCCCGAACCCGACCGTTGTGATTGCTGGTGACCACAGCATCTGCGGCAACGGTGTTGGCGCTGACACCATCCACTTGGTGGCCAATGTCAATGACACTGTGGCTGATGTTGACGGCTTCACTTATGAATGGAGACTGTTCAACCTCACGGTTGGTACTGACAGCAACGTCTTCGACACTGTTGTTCCGAGCAACGACGAGCCTTACATCTTCACGGTGTTCGTCCGCAACGAAAACGGCTGTACCGTTGAAAGCGCTCCGTTCGAGGTTCTGGTTAACGAGCCTGTGGTTGTGACTGCTCTTACTACTGAGTATGACATCTGCGAAGGTGGTACTGTCACGGTGAGCGCACATCTCGACAACTACAATATTGACGGTCTTACCTATCAGTGGGTGGCCAATGGCGACACCATCAGCGGTGCTACCTCATCCACTTACACTACCAGCTTAGATTCCACCACGACCTTCGAAGTGATCGTTGAGCAGCCCACTACCTCTTGCATCAGCAATGCTGAGGTTACCGTGAACGTCCATCCGGATCCTGTTGTGACGGTTGCTATCAGCGACGAAGACACTGTAATTTGCGAAGGTGGCGAGTTCACGCTGACTGCTACGGCTGTTTATGACAGCATCCTCGGCGACGTGACCTATACTTGGACGAAGAACGGTGTGGTTGTTGCTGGTGCTAACGATGCTACCTTGCACGAGTCACAGATCACTGTTGACGACGACATCACCACCTACACCTACACGGTGAAGGCTACCTTGACCGCCAGCGGTTGCGAATCTGAAATCACGGATTCCTCTACCATGGTTGTCACCGTACTGCGTAACGCTACCGTTGTTATCGCTGGTGATCCTGTGATCTGCGGTTCTGGTGTTGCTGCCACTACTGTCCATCTCACCGCTAATGTCAATGACACAAGCGCTCTGGTTGACGGCTTCAGCTACGAATGGAGACTGTTCAACGAGACTCTGGCTGGTGAGACCACCAACGTACTGGATATGACTCTCGCTCCGAGCGTTGATCCTTACACCTTCACCGTTGTCATCACCAATGAAAATGGTTGCGGTGTGTACAGCGCTCCGTTCGATGTGATGGTCAATGCCGCTCCTGAGGTTGTTGTGACGGCTACTGAGACTGACATCTGCGAAGGTGGCCAGACCACTCTGACCGCTAACCTTGGCGATTACAATACTGAATTCCTTACCTACCAGTGGCAGCTGAATGGTGTTGACATTGCCGGTGCTACTATGCCGACCTACACCACGCCTGCTTCCTTACTGGATGGTACATATTACTACACGGTCATCGTAAGACAGACCACTTCCGACTGCGTATCTTCGGCTGACTACACGGTCAACATACATGCTGACCCGGTTATCACCGAAATCACTGTCAGCAACGAAGTGATTTGCGACGGTGGTCAGGTGGTGGTTACTGCTACTGGTAACTACGACACTGAACTCGGTGCTGCTACCTACACTTGGTACAGAAATGGTGTTGAACTCACGGGTATCACCTCCAACACCTTCACCGATTACCCGACTATCGTTGATGACCAGACCACGTTCACTTACAGTGCTATCGTGACGCTTGCAGCCAGCGGTTGTACCTCTGCAGAGGCCTTCGCTCCGGTTGTTACGGTTAATCCGGAAGCTACGATCACTGTTTCTACCACAGGTTCTCTGACAGTTTGCGAAGGCGGTAATGTCACGCTGACTGCTAATGTTGATCCTGCCGGTACGTACGATTATCAGTGGTATGTTGACAACGTACCTGCTGGTCAGAACAGCAACGTATTTGTTGGTCAGGGCTTCGCAGCTAGAGAGACTCCGTACCTGATCCACGTGGCAGTTACTGGCGACGCAGGCTGTATGACCTCTACGATCACTGATCCTGTTGAGGTGAATGTGGTTGCTGACCCGATCGTCACCTTGGTTGACGTGAACAGCGCTGATGCTTCTACCGTCTGTGTCGGCGGCACCGCTACCCTGTATGCTTCATACGATGGTGGTGTGGCTCAGATCAACGGTCTTGGCACTCCGACCTTCACCTGGTTCAACAATGGTGAAGAGGTTGGCACTGGTAATACCTACGTAATTCCTGACACGCTGGCTGCTGGCTCATACGCTTACACCGTTGTGATGTCCTTCGAGGATAACGCTTACGGTTGCGATGTGAACTCCGCAGTTCAGGGTGCTACCTACAACTTCACTGTGGTTGATGACCCGACTCCGTTCATCGCTGTGAATGTTGACAATGACACGCTCGTCTGCGAAGGCGGTCAGACCGCTCTCTACGTACACCACATTGATGGTGGTATTGAGGGTGCCGCTTACGAATATCAGTGGTATCGCAATGGTATCATCCTTGCTGGTGAGACCAACCCGACCCTGACGACTGACGCAACTCTGGTACCGGGCAACTACGAGTATCAGGTCATTGTAACGCTTGACGGTGTGGCTTGCGACGGTGCTTCCAACACGATCACGGTGCCTGTGATGGCTCTGCCGGTTGTTACGATTGCTGATGCTGCCAACGTCTGCGTTGGTGGTCAGGTGACCATGACGGCTTCGGTTGATGAGACCTACGGTGCTGCTGTGACCTATCAGTGGAACAGAGACGGTCAGCCGCTGGATGGCGCTAACCAGTCTACTTACACTACGGATGCTAACCTGTCGGTTGGTTCATACAACTACACTGTAACGGTGATCAATCCGTTGAGCGGCTGCCAGGCTACTTCTGGTGCTGTGGCTGCCAACGTGGTTGCTGATCCTTCTGTTACGATCCTTGGTGCAGCTGACGTCTGCGTGGGTGGTACTATCACCTTGGTGGCTGATGTTGCTGAAACCGTTGAGGGTGCTGCTTACGACTACGCTTGGTACAGAGATGGTGTCCAGGTTGGTGGTAACACCAATACTTACACCACCGATGCAAGCCTCGCTGCTGGCACTTACAACTACTATGTAGTGATTACACCTTCTGACATGAGTGGTTGCAACGCTACCTCTGCTATCGTTCAGGCTTCTGTTATGGATGGTCCGACCGTCACTATCAGCGGTTATGACGAGGTTTGCGAAGGCGGTAGTGTGACGCTGAACGCTAATGTACAGCCCACGGGTACCTACAACTACACTTGGTACTTGAACGGTGCTGTGATTAACACTCAGAATATCTCCACTATCAATACCGATGCTACTCTGGCAGCTGGTACCTACACCTACATGGTTGAGGTCACCAACAACACCTTCTACAGCTGTATTGCTAACGCTCAGTTCACCTACACGGTGGATGCTGAACCGGTTATTGACAGCATTGTTACTTCACTCCCGAACAACCAGATGTGCGCGGGTGGCAATGTTACGCTGACTGCTTCTATGAGCAACGGCACTGCAGTGGCCAACGCCAATACCGTATATCATTGGACAGTGAACGGTCGCGAACTCACTGGTGTGACTGGCCCGCAGGTGACTGAGAACATCACCACCGCAGGTACCTATACCTACACTGTGTATGTGACTCAGAACCACAATGAGTACAACCTCGGTTGCGAATCTGAACCGCAGTCCATCGTGGTTGAGGTTCTTGAGCAGCCCTACGTTGGCATCTCCTACAGCGGTCTGCTGCAGGTCTGCGAAGGTGGTTATGTTGAACTGAATGCTGTCATCGAAGGCGGTATTGGTGATCCGACCATCACTTGGAGACGTAACAACGCTAGAATTTCTGAATACGATGGTTTGACCACCATCCACACCGATACGAACGACCTGATTGGTACTTACACCTATTCAGTAACCGTTACTTATCCGGCTGCTACGGGTTGCCGCGCTACTTCAGACAATGTTTCTGTGAGCGTACTCTACCAGCCCGTTTGGGGTCAGACTGTGGTATCGCCTGCTGATGTGTGCGAAGGCGGTGAGGTTAACCTCTATGCTACTGTAAGCGGTGGTGTCGAGGATGCCAACCACCAGACTGGTACCTTCATCCAGTGGGTATATGCTCCGGTTGACAATATGGAAGAGGTCAGCAACGTACTTGGCGGTCTCGGCGGTCAGTCCTACGATATCGCTAACGAGGCAGGTATCTACGTATACTACCCGACCTACGTTGCTCCGGCCAACACCAACTGTACACCGAGCAACACGCCGAATGCTACGACGGTGACCGTCCATGCTCACCCGACTGTAACGATGACCCTCGGCAATGGTTCTGACGTACTCTGCTGGAACAATTCTGATGATAATGCTACCATCAATTTCACCTTCACGGGTACTGCTCCGTTCCACTTCTTGCTCCAGAACATGACCACTGGTGTTGTGACGGAGTACACCAGCTACAGCAATGTCTATACGCTCGAAGTCACTCCGGATGTCTCCACGACATACCAGATCTTCCAGTTGTCTGATGCATACTGTATCGGTGAGGTTGTCGATGAGACCTCTGTCTCCATCGTTGTATCTCAGTTCGAGATCGTTGCTGACAGCGTAAGCATCTGTCCGGATGTTGATGGCGCAGTTGCAGTCTTCCAGTTCAACAATCTCACTGTCAACGATGATCGTGACACCATCTGGTATCAGATTGTGGATTACAATAACATCGGATTCGACTATGAATGGGGTATGATGGATCTTGAGGACAACACTGTCTCTATCTGGATGCCGACCAATGAACCGGGTATCTATCACTTCGGTATCAACATTGACGGTTGCGATTATGATGTGACTGTGAACATCCTCTGGGGTTCTACCAATGGTGTCAACCTTGTGGATCAAAAGTGGGACGATGTGGTTGTTGCCAACAACAATCCTGAGACCAACGGTGGTCATACCTTCATCGCTTACCAGTGGTACAGAAATGGCGAGGCCATCCCGGGTGCTACACATCAGTACTATCAGGAGATTGGCGGTCTGAACGGCATCTACAGCTTGTGGTTGCTCGATGACCAGGGCAATGAATACTGGACTTGCGAAATCATCGTCGCTACTAACGCTCAGCTCCGCGTATATCCGGTACCTGCTCACACTGGTGTTGAAATTATTGTTGAGCTCCCGTACTCCGACGAAGAACTCGATGGTGCAGTACTTGACATCTTCGATGCTAAGGGTGCCCTCGTACAGAGAGTGACCAACCTGCAGACCATCACGAGAGTTGCCGGATTCGAAGCTCAGGGTACCTACTTCGGTCGTATCACTACCGGTACGAACAATATTGAGACGGTTAAATTCATCATTGTGAAATAAAGTTAGTCTGTGACCTTGGCAGCTCCGGCTGTCAAGGTTCACATTTTAACCCTACTAAAACTGAAAATTAAATACAGCAATATTATGAAAAAGCAATTATTTTTAATCGGTCTTATCTTGACAGCTTTCATCGGCTATGTCCAAGCTCAGGATATTGATGATGAGATGGTGAAGCAAGACTCCATGGTTGTTGATTCAGTTTGTCATCACCGTGTGTATATTCACTTGGGTGGGGCTTTCATGAATGACATTCATCATCGCATCCCTGGTCTTGATGGAGCCCGTTATGGCATCAAGAACGCAATGATGCACCCATGTGCTCACACGATCGAATTGGGTTATACATACATGTTCAATGAACATTGGGGCCTGGGTTTGGGCGTTGGTTTCCAGCGTTTAGCTACCCGGACCAATATGAATATTAAAGGTGTCATTCGTGATTTCGATGATCCTGAATACAGTGCACAATCACAACATAACACCAAATATGATTACCTCTTTGAAACGAAGAATATGATTGAGAAACAGGTAATCTATGCAGTGGAAGTTCCGTTGACTGCAGCTTGGGAGTATCGTTTCAAACAAAATCCGAAAATTGGTCTTTATGCACAACTCGGTCTCCGCGGCTGGTTCCCGGTATACAACCGTTCAAAAGTCGTAGACGGTTCATTGATCACCACTGGTTATGATGATTATTATGATGTTCTTTGGGAGCATGAGTATTGTGTAAACCATGGCTTTGATGAATATGCAATTGAAGGTAATGGCTCTGCAAAACTGAGATGTTCCTTTGACCTTCAGGGAGATTTCGGTGCTATTTTCAGACTGAACAATAAAACTGACTTTTATGTTGGTCTTTATTGCACCTATGGTTTCCTCGATATCCTTCCTAAGGCTGAAAACAGACATAATCTTTGCGAGCCCACCACCGACCCCAATAAGTTCACTTACAACGGACTTCTGGGTTCCAACTATGAAATTTTGTATGATCAGGAAGTTCTCGCTCATTATCCAACCAGCACGGAGTCTAACACCACCAATGTTCTTCGTGAGGATGTGATTGGTAATTTCCACTGGCACAACCTCCAGGTGGGTGTTAAGGTCGGTATCCATATCAATGCTTGTGGTCAGGTAGAGGATTCACCGCGTAAGAAGTTCTACAAGAAGATGACCGAGGCTGCTCAGAAGTATCTGGATGACACTTGCAACGCTTGCGATAGAAATACTGAGTACATCTACATCGTTCCTTCTTGTCCTGATAGTAAGGAAAACGGCGATAAGCTGACCAAGAAAGAGCAGAAAGAGGTGACGGCTTTGGCTGAAGACCTCGAAAACATCAAGATTTTGTTCGATTTGGACAAAGATGTTCCGAAGATCAATGAGAGTGGCGATTTTATCGACAAGGCCGCTACAAAGCTCAAAAATAACCCGAAACTCGGTCTTGTGATTGAGGGTTACACCTGCAAGCTCGGACCCGAAGAGCATAACCGTGACCTTGCTCAGAGAAGAGCTGAAAGCATCAAGCGTCTCTTCGTTGAAGAAAAGGGTGTTGATCCTTCACAGATTGAACTTCACACTTACACCAACGCTGATAAGGAGAATAACGATAACATCACTGATCCTTCATTAGAAGAGCACAGAGCTGCTATCATCCGTATCAAAGTGATGGAGTAGATTTACTAAGATAAAATGCAAGGGTGGTCGCAAGGCCACCCTTTTTTTATTGGTGAAAGTCGTATTTTAAGTGGGTGTGAGGGTGTTCTTTTAATTCGCAGTTCGCATAATGAGGATGCTTTTAAGGATACTTTACTTTGGTGAGTATACCATTGATAATCACCAAATGTTGGGATTGTAATAGAGTGCAGAAAGGTGGAATTTTGCCGCCGAAATTTTATTATAGCAAAAGACGAAAAATAAACTAAAACAACAAAATTATGGATTTAAAAATAGGTGATATTCAAGAAACTGCATTGATAACATTGGCCATCCGTGCCAGCGAGACAGACCGTCCCAATGCGAGAATAAAAGATTTCAAGGCGAAGGAAATCATTGATACGCTGGGCGTGGATGTGAGCCAGTACGACCCTTTTATGTCGCATGAGGGTGTCGTAGCGAGAACCATCATGTACAGCAACCAGTTACAGGAACTTATCAAACAATATCCCGATGCTTTATGCATCAATTTGGGCTGCGGATTTGATGATAAATTTGTTCAGGTGGATAATGGTGAAATCGTATGGTACGACGTGGACTTACCCGATATTATGTCGGTTCGTCGAAAAATATATCAAGATCGCGAGCGTTGTATAATGAGGGATGGAAGTGCTTTGGAGTCGGATTGGACAAAAGGCTTGCCCAAACGCTCTACTACGATTGTGGTAATGGAAGGTGTGCTGGAATATTTCACCAAAGAACAGGTAACTACTTGTCTCAATATGTTGTGCGACTCGTTTGAACATGGCTTTCTGCTGGCGGAGCTTCACCACCCCATCTTGGGCAAAAATACCCAGCATCATGATGCGGTGAAACACACCAATGCCCAATTCCATTGGGGAACGAAATCAGGGAAGGAATACCTTGATTTAGAGCCTCGTATGAGTCTGGTTTCAGAACGGAGTTACAATGAAGAAATGCGGAAATATTCTATCCGTGCCAAGCTTTTCGCATTCTTCTTGCCGTTTTTGAACAATCGGTTGGCGGTATATAAATGGTAGGTCATGAATCACTTTTTACAATCATTTTGGGAAATTACAGGGGGCATGAGCCCTTACCTTTTGCTGGGCTTCCTTATTGCTGGCGTGCTGCACGTGTTTGTGCCTAAAAAGTTCTACCACAAATACTTGTCACAGAACAACCGGATGTCGGTGGTGTATGCGGCGTTGTTGGGGATTCCGTTGCCGTTGTGTTCGTGCGGCGTAATTCCTACCGCCATCGGGCTGAAAAAGGAAGGCGCCTCCAAAGGAGCGGTGGCCTCGTTTCTGATTGCCACGCCGCAAACGGGCATCGACTCCATCTTGGCCACCTTTTCGCTGATGGGACTGGGGTTCGCCATCATACGGCCAGTGGCCGCCTTGGTCACCGGCATTTGCGGCGGACTGCTGGTGAATCGCTGGGTGAAAAACGATGATGTAACGGCTGTTGTATCAGATACTTGCACAATAGAACGAGGCAATCCGTTGTGGCGCGTGCTGAAATATGCCTATTTCGACATGATGCAGGACATCGGGCTCAGGCTCTTCATAGGATTGCTGTTGGCGGCACTCATCAATGTGGCGGTCCCCGACGAGTTTTTCCTCACTTTCGGGCATCAGCCCTTGCTGCAGATGCTGGTTATTTTGATTGTGGCGGTGCCGATGTACATCTGTTCCACCGGCAGTATCCCCATTGCGGCCGCACTGATGCTGAAAGGGCTTTCGCCCGGTGCCGCCTTGGTGATGCTCATGGCCGGCCCCGCCGTCAATATCGCCTCCATCTTGGTGGTGCGCAAGTCATTGGGGAGACATTTCACGTGGATTTATCTGCTCACCATCGTCGGTTTTGCCGTGCTTTTCGGACTGCTGATCAACGCGCTCGGAATCAGTGCTTTCGGCCTGACTGAAAATTGTGGGATGCATAGCGCCTGCTGTCATTCGGAGGCCGCTTCGCCCAGCGTCTTTCAAATCATCTGTTCGTCATTATTATTATTGTTCATCATAATTGCATTGAGTATGAAATTTTTTAGCCGATTCAAAAAACAACAGGATATTCCGGAAGGAACGGTAGTATATACCGTGGAAGGCATGCATTGCAGCCATTGCAAGGCTTCTGTGGAGCAGGCGGTGGGAAGCCTCAAGGGAGTGACTTCCGCCGAGGCCAACCCGGGTGCCAAAACGCTTACTGTAACGGGCACTGCTTCAGCAGATGAGGTGCGCAAAGCTGTAGAAAGCGTGGGGTTCGTGTTCAAAGGGGAATCACTATGAAACGAATTCTCACCTTGATCATCCTCGCTTTGTGTGCTTTTTGCGCGCAGGCTCAAACTTTCATCGGCACCATGACGGTGGACAGCTATACCCGAAAAAATGTGACCGTAAAACTGCAATCCACCTCTTCTTCAGAGACCTGCTCCATCACGTTGTACGATGTTAAGTTCTCTTGGCTGATGCCTGTAACTGTGGATGTTACAATAAAACCTGTTACAAAGAAAAACGGGCAGATAACAGGAAACAACATTGTGCCCACCAACGACGGAAAACGGTACGAAAAGTACACCGTGCGACAACTGAAGGGCACGGTCAGCAACACGAAATTGCAATTCTCCTGTCAGATGGGCAGCAAACGGCTGTCGTACGAAGGAAAGAAGAAATAGGGTGTTTAATTTATTGCTGCTTGGAGCGTTGCAACTCCCTTCTATTTCTCCCAATATAAGTGAAATAGAGCGCTAGGTCGGTGGCGACCAGCACGGCGTTGAACACATAGAGCCAGATGACGATGTCGTGACTGTACAACGCCTTGTGGATGATGCCGAAGATGTAGCCTAAAATGATGAGCGACATAAAGATTGGGCTTTTGCCGATTACGATTTTGGTGCGCAACGATTTGGCGATGGACAATGGCCAGCTGACCGCGAAACAAAGCAGGAACAAGACTTCCCAGATGCTGAAATGTGGCATAATGTTAGTTTGTTATTTACACGATGTTAAATAGTTATTATTCAAATAATTCATCCACATTATCATAAACCTTATTGGGATTCTGCCCCGAGATGGCTTCTGCTATAGCAGCTTTTGTCGTAGCATTGGGTTGGTCATACACCGCCTCCAACAGAACACATTCCACATAGTTGTTAAGTGTTCTGTTCACTTTGGCAGCATTCAGTTTCAAAATGTCCAAAAGGTCCACCCGCAAGCGGAACGAAGTGTTTTTTCTTACAATAGTTTCCATTTGTAATACAATTAAATATTTTCGGCTGCAAAGATAATATTTTTTTAAGACACAAACATTACTCTTGCAACTTTAATAGTTTTCCCAGCTGTCATACCCCTTCGTTTACAACCCCATGCGTATGCGGGTGCGGTCCTCGGGGGCATCCTCGCCGGCCCTCCGGTACCCGCCGAAACTGTAACGGATTCCCAACCATACCATCCGGCTTTTGCCGTGCAGCATGTTGCGCAACAGGTAGTAGTCGGTTTCGGAAAACACCTCCCATCGGCGGGTGTTGAACACATCGGTGAGTTTGGCGGAAAGGGTGAGGTCCACCTTCCGGAACGTGTGGCTGATGCCGATGTCCATGTAGTGCGACAGGCGCGTAGTGAACTGCGGGTAGTGATGCGGCGTGTTCACCACATAATCCAAGGAGATTCTCATTCCCACTATCGGAGAGAAAATCAGCGTGACCCAGCTGTCGTTGGTCCAGCCCCAGTACGAGTTATCCCTCAGCAAGTATTCATTTACATAATAGGTGTCGGCGCCTACTACCGTTGTCATCCACCACCACGGGTGCATGATCGCCATCACATTCAAACCCCACTTGTTTTGCTGTGGCACATTAACGTACGTGATTTTCAATATATTTGCATTAAAATCGGCCTTTTGTGCAATGAGGTTGACCGTATGATGCCAATACAAACTGGCAGAGACATCCCACAGCGGCACCTTGAACTGGTAGCGTAGCTCAAATTTTGTGGTGGTTTCGGGTTTGAGGCTGAAGTTGCCCTGCTCAAAGTTGTGCGGGTCAATCGCGAACGGGTAGGGGTTGAGTTGAAAATAGGTGGGACGGGTTACATCCATCGACTGGACAATGGAAAGCGTGTGCTTGTAGTTGAACGTGTATTGGAACGAACACGAAGGGATGATGAAGAAGTCGTTGGAGGTGAGGTTCAATTCCTCCTCGGAGGTGCTGTGCAGCTGCACCCTGTCGTATTCGAATCGGATGCCGGCGCTCCATTTGATTTTGTTCCAATAGGAGGAGGTGAATTGCATATAGACGGCGGGCACGTACTCCTGATGTTGCATCTCGCTAAAGAAGGGATGATAATAGAAGTTCAAAAGGCTGTTGTCGTAGAGTTCAAAGTTGTGACGGATGCGGTTTTGGCGGTACGAGAATTTCGCACCCGTCTCCCATGCGCCGTACTTTCGCATGATGCGCCAGTCGGTCTGCGCGGAGGTGAGCAGTGGACGGTCATCGACAACTGACCGGCTGATCGCATCCTCATCCAAAGAGTAGTTGGCCCAGCGGTGGCTCCATGTTTGGGACACATGGGTGCTGATGGAGAAAGAGAGTTTGTCGGGGAGGAAGTTGTGGGTATAGGTGAGTTTGCCCTCCAGTTTTTCTTGGTTCCACGTCATATCGCTCTGATGTTGTTCCATGGTGTCGATATTCTGGAAAAAGAGGGTGTTTGTTTGTTGCTGTGCGGCGCTGATTCTTGGGATGGTTAGCCGCAGATCGGCATAGATGCTGCTATGGCTATTCGGGTGGATGTTGACGCCCAGTACAATGTCGTTGTTGAGCTGCGTTCGCTGTGTATGAAGCTGCTGGCTGATGCTGTCGCCATGGGCGGAGGTTTTGTAAAGACGGTACAGATAGCCGTTGCTGACATCATCCTCATATTTAACCTGATAGGAGAACCACATCGAAAAATAGTTATTGTGGTAATAGCGCAGGGCGACATTGCCGTTGGTGAAATGGTTGAACCCATAGTTGGCGGAAATGGTGCCAAAAAATCGGCTTTTCCATTTTTTTCGGGTGATGACATTGACAATGCCGCCAATACGTTCTTTTTCGGGTTGAATGTTGGAGTTGGTGATAATGTGGATGCTTGCTACATCGTCGGCGGGGATGAGAGAAAGAGAGTCGGTAGCGGTAGTAGGGTGAAGGGGAACGCTATCCAACAGTACCAGTAGGTCACCGCAACCTTCGTGTGTGAGTTTGCCATCGGGTCTGATGGAAACGTCGGTTTGGGTTTGTAGCAGATCGACAGCTGAGCCGTTTCCCGCTGGCTTGGTGAAGGTGAAAACCTGACATCTTCTTATTGTTCTAATAATTGTTTCATAAGAGAAATCAAATTTCCGGTTAGTAGCCACCAATAGAAGTTCTCCCATTGAAATTTGCGATGAGTCGGCATAGAATTGTACTTGCAACGGTAGATATCCCAGATACACTATGGTCAGGGTGCAGGTGTCTTTCCTTCGGGGCACCTCCAGTTCAAACTCCCCTTGCGAGTTGGTCAGGGCTCCCGCCACAATGGAAGAGTCGGAGAAGGAGGCCGACACCGAAGCCTGCTGCAGTGACAGGAGTGTCATGTCGAAGCGGGCCATGACGGTTCCCGACACCTTGCAAATCTCTTGCTGTGCGGCAGCGGTACAGCAGAGAATTAGGAGGCTGATGAAAAGCGCGAGGCGGCGGGGCATGGGTGTTTTATGTGAAATGATGGGGCAAAAGTACGATTTTTATTTGAAATTCAATGGGGTTAAAAAATCTATCGCCGCGATTCTACAATAATCATAATTACTCGTTTTCAATAAGCAGCACCCAATGTCCCGCACTTGTATTGCCCTCGCGGATAAGAACGCCCTTCTTTTGCATATCCGAAAGGTCTCGCCTGATTGTCCGAAGAACTACTGACAAAACTAGTGACATTTGTTCGCCTGAAATAAATGGATTTTCTTTTATTAAATCATATATTTTCTTCTGTCTATCAGTTAGTTGAACTGGTGACAAACTGGTGACATCACTAGTGACATCACTGGGGACATTTCTCCTTCCTCTTACAACATCGAAGCCCCGTTGGAAGCTCACCAATGTACCGCCGCAGTGCGGCTCTACGGTGGGCATCGGCAGGCCGGCGGCTTTGAAACCATCGTAGATTTTGGAGTAGCCCCGTCCCCACGAGTCAATGAAGCCCGCTCTGAACATTGCATTGGCGATGTTCCTGTTCCGAGGTTTCGAGGAGTGTTTCCCGTAAAGCACTTTTTCGCTATAGCCACTCGGCAGTTCGCCCTCGTTCCAAATCTCCACATGGTCGTTATAGACGTGCATCTGGATGTCGGGACCGGTATAGTCCTTGTGGGTGATGGCGTTGTACAAGATTTCACGCAAAGCCGCTTTGGGCACTTCCAACTCCTCGTAGCGTTGCATCCCCTCAAAGCGGACAGGCGACACCAAGTATTTGGCTCTCAACACGTCCATCACGCGGTCGGCCATCTGGATGAGGTTGCCCTCTATCACATCCTGTATCAGTAGGTCGGCCTCATCGATTCCGAAACGACCGATCTTGAACTGTACGCTGGGGAAGAACTTCAGCGGGTCTTTGCCGAATAGCAGCAGCGCGGCATTCTTCAGGTATCCATCATCGTCCAACAGGTGCAAGCTTTCCAGCACATCTTGGGTGGAGGCGTTGCGCTGGTCTTCCGGAATACGGTCTGCCTCAATGCCTTTCCGAAGGAAGTACTCAATGGCATCGCGGTCGATGTCGTTCAATGTGGCGCGGTCGTTGGTGATGTCGTCCCACGAGCGGCCCATCTTTTTGAGGATGAACTGCTGGAGAGCTGGGCCGCGCAGTTCCTGCAACGTGCTGCCGGAGCGATAGTAGTACTTGCCCCTGTAGTTGATGGGGATGTTGCTGGGCTCTGTCACCACCTCAATATAGGAAAGTCCGTTTTGTTCGTGCAGGTTCACATCCACCACGATGCCCATCGTGGCGTTTATTTTGTTGGGGATGTCCTCCAACAGCCGTTCCACATCTTCCAGCCCGACCACCTTATGGTCGTCATCCATACCGAAGTAAATCACCCCGCCCTGCGCATTGGCGTACCCGCAAATCCATTTCAAATAGTCATCGTGCCAGTTGCTTTTGTATTCAATGTCCTGACACTCTTTGGTTTTTAGTTTGTCCATAGTGTTGGTTTTAAGTATTTTACAGTTAAAATTCAAGTATGTTAGAGAGATTCAATGACATCATCGAATTTGATGTTATTTATCGAAATAGCATACCTCTGGAAAAATTTTAATCTCGAATTGGTTGATTTCTTTCCGCAATAATTGAATTTGTTGATAAGACCGTTTTACTTCATTATTGGGGGTGCAATCGCCTCCACAAAAATAGAGGTGGTTATTGTGGTTTTCATACAAATAATGCAGAAAGGGTATGTACTTTGGTTTCACTACTAATGTCTCGGTGTCGCTATGTTCAAAATATGTGCTACCCAAGAAATATGCTGACAGATAAACTGCTTTAACACAATCCAGTGAATAGTGGCATTTTCTATCATTTAGTCCCTGTCGATTAAATATATTGTAACTTGCAACTCCTGTTGTAAATCCCAAATCGGGTTTTCGAATGCTTATTCTCCATTCCTCCTCATATCTCCATGCATTATGCTTGATATTTGTTATGGCAGTCATCGGGATTGTAGGAGTCGTAAATTCTCGCGTGAAAAATTTTAGTGGCTGTAATTTTGACAAATATTGGATTGGAGCCAGATGAAAATCTATTATTCCATCTTTGTCCCATATCATGTTTTGCAGCAATTTTTTTCTGTCAAATTCAATAGCAAATCCTGTTTCTTTAGTGTAGTGTGCCCACATTAATGGGCAGCTTGCAGAAGCAGATAAAGAAATTAGCCCCGCTTTGGAAGAAAAATACAAATACCAATGTAGTTTGATTGTCCTGAAATCATTGGCTTTATCATCCGCATAGTCTTTTTGGACTCTTTTTGGGAAAATGCTTTCATTCTCTCTATAAAACTTTTTGTACTCGTTAAGTGTGATATTCTGGAAGTCAAACAATAGCCAAGAACTGTCAAGAATATCATTAAACTCAATCGGTGCAGTAGCATACAGGTAATGATTTGTAAAAGCATCAATAGAATGGTCGGTTGATGAATAGAACTTATATAATGACGTGGGTAGTGAGAAAGGATGCTCTACTACAATTTCCTCATTTTCAGTCAGCTTGTATATAAAGTCATCTAAGGATATTTGTTCCTCACTTCTTTCCCCATTCCAATTATCTACTTGATAAGAAGACACAAATGGATATTTTTCTTTTGTATCATTGGCATCTGCAGATGCGAGAAACGAATTGTGATCATTAAGAGAGGCCTTTTGATAAGCAGCATTGAAAGCATCTTTTACTGCATTTAATACGATGTCTTGAAGATGATAATTATTCATATGTAAATAAATTATTATGCATATGTAACATCTTGTTGGAAGAAATGTTCATGAAAAGTTAAAATTTCTTTGTCAGAATAACAACTATTCTTCTTTTAGCAAATGCCGATACCCTGGCAATAACTTTTGAAACTTTTCTTTTGAGCCTTTGGGAATGATAATAGATGGTAGACCATGGAATGATGAGAATGATGACATTCCAATTTGGGTGACCGAATCGGGAATGATAATGGGATTCGGAGAGTTACAGCCACAGAATGCAAACAATCCAATATGCGTAACCGAATTGGGAATGACAGTTTGGTTACAACCGACCACAAGAGTATTGTTTTCTGTTTCAATGATGGCATTGCAATCATTGCGAGAATCGTATTTAGTATTGCCTTCTGAAACCACAATGGATTGCAGAGAGCTACAATCTACGAATGCTCCGTATCCAATAAACGTGACAGTATTGGGAATGACAATGGACTGTAGAGAGCTACATTGGTTAAATGCAAAATCTCCAATCTGTGTGACCGAATCGGGGATGACAATGGCTTGCAGAGAGCTACAACCACGGAATGCAGAATCTCCAATATGCGTGACCGAATCGGGAATAACAGTTTGGCTACATCCAGCCAAAAGTGTATCGCTTTCAGTTTCAATGATGGCATTACAATTATTACGAGAATCATATTTAGTATTGCCTTCTGAAACCACAATGGCTTGCAGAGAACTACAACCATTGAATGCGCTCTTCCCAATCTGTGTGACTGAATCGGGGATGACGATGGCTTGCAGAGAGATACAATCCACGAATGCTTTCTCCCCAATATGCGTGACGGAATTGGGGATAAGAATGGACCGCAGGGAGCTACAACCGCTGAAAGAGTTGTCTCCAATATGCTTGACCAAATTGGGAATGGTAATTTTTTTAATATTTTTAGGAACATCAATTAACCAATCGTTGATTATTAAAAGTCCATCGCTTTGTCTTGGCAAACTTTTACACCCTCTAAATGCATTCCATCCAATATGCGTGACCGAATTAGGAATGACAATGGATTGCAGAGAGCTACAATCACAAAATGTCTCACTATCAATTTGTGTGACCGAATCGGGAATAACAATGGATTGCAGGGAGCTATAATCGTTGAATGCGTTCAATCCAATATGCTTAACTATATCGGGAATGGTAATTTTTTCAATATTTTTAGGAACATCAATTAACCAATCGTTGATAATTAAAAGTCCATCGCTTTGTCTCGGCAAACTTTTACAGCCTCTAAACGCGTCCCATCCAATATGTGTGATTGTATCAGGAATGACAATGGATCGCAGAGAACTGCAACCACTGAATGCATACCATCCAATATGCGTGACCGAATCGGGAATGACAATGGATCGCAGAGAACTGCAACCACTGAATGCATACCATCCAATATGCGTGACCGAATTGGGAATGACAGTATGGCTACAACCAGCCACAAGAGTATTGCTTTTTTTTTCAATGATGGCATTGCAATTATTGCGAGAATCATAAATGGTATTGCCTTCTGAAACCACAATGGACTGTAGAGATTCGCAACTACTGAATGCACCCTCTCCAATTTTTGTTACCGAATCGGAAATGAAAATGGAATGCAGAGAGCTACAACCACGGAATGCTTCATATTCAATTTGTCTGACCGAATCGGGGATGACAATGGACCGCAGAGAGCTACAGAAACTAAATGCTTTCTCTCCAATTTTCGTTACAGAATTGGGAATGATTAATTCCTCAACAATTGCTTCTTTGTATTCATCTTCGGCTATCTGATATGATCTTAAGGCTCCATTACAAATAATGCGGGTGCCTTGTCGTATTTCAATTTTTTTAGTGTTATAATTTCCTTCGAGAAAAACTAACCTATCCGCAGTATAGGTGCCCGATTCATCTTTGTACACATTTTCCTCTGAATAATCACTTCGGCGTGTCGATGCTTCGTCCCAGTTCACAGGATCGTTTTTTGTCCCGCAGGAAATGCAAAACTTTCCATTAGGATTGTAACTGCCACATTTTCTGCAATAGAACCCCATCCCCTTTCCACACTCGCAGCAGTATTTGGCATGGTCAACATTCTCTGCACCACAATTCTGACACTTTAAAGACATAGGCTTACCGTTTTATTTATGATTACCCTTCCCACAATCTCATTTTCAGTCTGCAAAGGTACTAATAAATTGAGAATTGAAAATTGAGAATTTGGATGTAAGAAATTCTATGGGAATTTTATTGTCGGGGTATGCCAAACGGTAAAAAAGTTGTACTTTTGCCGCAAAATCTGCGGCGAATAATCCGCACATTCACCTCATAATTTCCTCCCCACCCAAGCCTCCGCCACATTTTTCCGTTCTTTAAAAGAAAAGATTATGCGATTCCGGCTGCTTTTCTTCCTTCTTTTTATAGGTTTGATGATGGGGAACGCCCAGCACATCACCATGAAAAACTACCAGCAAAAGGTGCCTCCCAGAGGGCTGGTACAAATTTCACAAAACGCGTATAGGGACCGCAATCCCATCTCCAACCTCGACTGGCTCGAGTACCTCTATTGGTTGGAAAAGATTTATGGAAAAGAATCGGAAGAATACCAAGCCGCCCAGCCCGATATGCAGATCCTTCTCCAGCAGCTGCCCGACAGCATCGCCACCTACTATTTTCGGAATCCGGGGTACAACTCGTTTCCCGTGTTGGGCATTTCGCCCCAACAGGCCCGCGCCTACTGCCAGTGGCGCACCGACCGAGTGGCAGAATGGATGCTCGTCAAGTTGAAACTTTTACCCAACTACAGTGACTGGTCTCGTGAAAATCAATTTACCATTGAGAATCAGGAGATTCCGAAGGATTTGAAAATCCTCTACTTCTTCCTTCCCACCGAGAATACAGAAACCCGCTACGGGTTCGTCTGCTTCGCGGAGTGGCGGTAAAATCAGGATTGTTGCGTGCCTTCCGCACGCCCACACGATGCACGGCTCCCTACCCCAGACTGCGGCCTAAAGGCCTTGTCTGAGGTTACTGGAATTTCGTGCCTCTGGCACGACTGCCTCATGCGCTTCCTTTTCTAAATCAAACAATAAAGTATAGCGCAATTTTGTCACGCTTTCAGACAAATCGTCATCCTTGACGGACAGATTGTCGCCATTTGATCATCAAATGGGCGGGGTACCATTTTGGCACGCTCTTTGCAAATGATATTAGCGGTTCGCTGAGGCGAAAGCGGAGGCGGCCGAAAAAAACAAAATGTCTAACAAATTAAAAATGGAGGTGTATTATGCTACCAGTAATGTTTAAAAACAGTTGGTTTCCGACAGTGTTTGAAGATTTCCTGAACAATGATTTTATGCCTCGTGCCAATACAACCGCACCGGCAGTCAATGTGAAGGTAGATGACAAGGCCTACACGATGGAGGTGGCCGCTCCGGGTATCAAGAAGGAGTTCTGCCGCGTGAGCATCAATGACGAAGGCAACCTGCATGTCGCCATCGAGAACAAGGTGGAACACAAAGAGGAAGAGAAGAAACACCACTATCTGCGTCGTGAGTTCTCGTACACCAACTACGAGCAGGCCTACACCCTGCCCGAGGATGTGGACAAAGACAACATCGAAGCCAAGGTGGAGAACGGCATCCTGACCGTCACCCTGCCGAGAATGCAGAAAGAGGTGAAGAAACTCGGCCGCAACATCAACATCGGATAATCTTCAACCCAACACCCAACGGAAAAGCCGCAGCTATTTAGTTGCGGCTTTTTTTGTCAAAATATTGTACTTTTGCATCCTCAACTTTCACCAATATTTTCGATATGGAAAAACACAGAACCGTATTGTACCTTCATGGCTATGGCAGCGATAAGAACTCCTACACGGGCAACACCCTCAAGGAACTTTTTCCGCAGCATCGTTGGGTGCTGGAGACCTTCGACCTGCTCGACGTATTCGCCACCCGTGAGAAACTCCGCACGCTGATCGATGCGGAACAGATTGATACTGTGGTATCTTCGTCGCTCGGCAGCATATACAACCTCTTTATCAAAAATCCCATCAACCCCAGCCGCATCATTAACAAGGTGCTCATCAACCCCTGCTGTTTTCCCTCGAAAGTGTTAGGCAACATCGCTCCCCTCACGCAGGAACAACTCGCCGTGTGCAGGGCTGTGGAAACCAATGTCTATCAGATTCATCGTGAAAACACCCCGCAGAATCTGTTCGGAATTTTTGCCAAGAATGACGAACTGCTGCAGTACCACGACTTCTTTGTGGGCCGCTACGGCAATGCGGGCATCGACGGTCGCATCACTTCCACCAACGCCCTCTGGGTAGAGGGTGGACACCATCACTTGGATCGCGAAGTGCTGCGCCAGTCGGTGGGTGAGGCCTTCCGCTACTTCGACTCCATGGCTGTGGAAGAACCTGCCGCGCCCCAGTCCGAAAAGCCGATTCTGTACATTGATATGGACGGCACCTTGGTAGATTTTGAAAGTGGCATTCAGCGACTTACCACGCTGGAGAGACTCCAGTATGACGCCTACTTTGACGAGGTGCCCGGCATTTTCGCCCGTATGGAGCCGATGCCCGGGGCTGTGAACGCCCTCGCCCGACTGTCGAAGCAGTACGACGTCTATATCCTCTCCACCGCCCCGTGGCGCAACCCGACCGCCTGCAACGACAAGCTGCATTGGATCCACCAACATTTTGGAAAAGAAGAAGATAGCTGTCTGTACAAACGGCTGATTCTGTCGCATCACAAGGATTTGAATAGGGGAGAGATTCTGATTGATGACCGTCCCCACAAGAACGGGGCGGAAAGATTCCCCCGCGTGCTGCATTTCGGCGTGCCGCCCTACGACACGTGGGAGACAGTGGAGAAGGCGTTGCTATAGCCCGCCCGCACACCTGGCGGCGTGCGATGAAGTGGCGATTAAAGAATTTTTTGTATCTTTGCCACGTCATTTATAATACCCCTTTGCTATGAAAAAATTGATATTCACCCTCACCATCGGCATACTCACTATTATACTCAGTTCTTGTGCCGTAAACCGCAAAAATGCGGGACCTCTTAGAGCTGATAAGATGCCTCCTGAGTTCTTCGCCACTTTGGATAGTATTATTGATGAGGCTTGGCAACTTTACTACTCGGAGCGTGCCAACTGGATTGCTTCAGATCTGGTGATGGAGAAATATCAGGTAGAAGATCTGGGAGGTACTCTTTCGTGGCAGCCTAGCGACACGGTGTGGTCGGTCATCTTTATGGACAAGAAGAAGGAGAATAGCCTTTTGGAATATCAAATCAATACAAGTGAGGGAAAAGGAACTGTGATGGATGATGTGCGACCTCTCACTCAAACCGAGTTAGAGGAGTTTGATAAACGTGTGAAAATCATCAATGCGGCCATCGAAAAATATGGGGACAGCCTGCTGTTCGCCTCCCAGTCGTTTGGTCAACCCAACTTTGACATTGTCCGTATTAACGACTCGATTACGAGGCTTTATCTTTTACAAGGCACTGTTTTAGAGAATGTTATTCCTTTTGGGAACGACTATTCTATTGATTTTGATAAAAATTTAAATCCAATTACATTCAGGAAATACCATCATTCGTTGATTGCCGCTCCCACCAAAACCGAGAAAGGCGGAAAGGTCAAGACTGTGATGCACTCGCACACCAAGGACAATCCATTTATCACAGCGACCGACATCTGCAACTTTCTGCTTTATCGTCCGAAAGACCTTGATATGTTTTATGTGTACAGCACGGCCTACAAATGTAAGTTTGCTTACATCATAAACACAAATTCCATCATTACCGTTATAGACTGATGGGAAATCATCCCTCCCGCTACTTCCCGAACGGCAAGGTCAACTGCGCCCCCACCTCGAGGTGCGGACAGTCAACGTCTTCAAAGGGCGGATTGAGCAATCTGCTGATGCGATATTGGACGTAAACCGACACGATGTCGTAGCCCAATCGCGCCCGCACGCCCCATTGTAGTCGCTTGACATCATCGGTGCTCAATCGGAGCAGTGTGTCTCGATTTCGGCTGGCGAGGGATTGTCGGGCAGAGAAAACGATGCCTCCATAGATGCCGGTATCGAGGAAAATACCGTATCCGAACAGCCCGCCCGCTGCCAAACGGAACCGCTGGTAGATTTCTAACGACAGAGTTCCCATCGACAATGTGACGCGTTTCCACCATGTGTATTCGGTCAACGAGGAATAGGGATCTAACCCCACAGGCCTGTTCAATCGGTACCAGGTGCCACCCAACTCCAAGTTGCCGCCCAAACTGTACCACTTGCAGAAGTTGTGCTTGTAGCGGATGCCCGCCACAAAACTCACCGATGAACCGCCCTTTACAATGTCCCCCATATTGGTGCTCATTCTTCCACCTGTGGGCACCGGAAAGCCCAACGAAAAATAGGGTGCGAAGTTGTAACGGGCATTCACCCCCTGCACCCGCGGCTGGTCGGTGGCGGCAGTATGAATCTCGGTAGAACGCCAGTAGATACGCTGACTATACTGCTCTTTCGGGAAGGGTTCGAGAATATTATTATCAGAATGATATTCAGCGATATAGCCATCATAATACGCCCGCAAAACCCATCCTTCAATGTTCCGATAGCTCGACTTTTGAACCTTGACAATGTTCTCACGCTCCTTGATGAGAACGGTTCTGTATTCTACCAGCCGGCCATCAGCCTGCGCGATATGATAGAGCAGATTTTTGTTCCGGATGCACTCGTCAGGCACTACGATAAAAATAGCGGAGTCGGTTTGGTACAACTTGACCGTGGGCGATTTCGAGGCGGGAGAAGTATGGGTGAAGTAGTCGGCTTGCGGCACTCCGTAGCCGTATTGGTAGTCGTAGTAAGGATAGAGGCTTCCCGACTTCTCGATTTCTGCCAACAGCTGCTGACAACTCCATTCGCGGTGGGTTTGCCACGCGCAGGCAGCGAAACCTGCCGTGAGGGGGCTGGCGAAGGAGGTGCCGGAAGCCTTGGTATAGAGTTGTGAGCGCGAGGGGTTGGCCACATCCACGCGGGTGGCCATGGCACTCACGTTGGGCTTGAGGCGCCCGTCGGTGGTCGGTCCCAGCGAGGTGAAGGAGGAGGGATTGCCGTCGCGGTCGATGCCGCCCACGGCCAGCACGCCATCCGCATCAGCAGGGGTGATGATGGTGCGCCAGGTGCGGTCGTCACCCTCGTTGCCCATCGAGTTGCACACGAGGATCCCCTTCGCAGCGGCCATCTGCGCGGCCTTCGCCACCAGCGAGGTGCCGTTCATCTCGTCAGGGTTGTAGCGGTCTTTGCCGTACCCCAACGAGCTGTTGATGATGTTGGCCCCGTTGCGGTCGGCCCACTCCATGCCCATCTGCCACCACACCTCCTCAACGCGGTTCTCGAGGCCGGTCTCGGTGCGCGCCAGCAGGAACTCGGCACCGGTGGCCAGCCCTAATGGCCGCCCGTGTTCGTCGATGCCCGCAATGCAGCTCAGCACCATCGTGCCGTGCGAGTCCCAGCCATACACGTTCTCTTTCTTCAGCGGGAAATTGTAGGTGGCCACAATGCGATTGCTGTCGCGCAGGTGCTGGAACGCCGGATGCGTGTCGGCCATCTTGAAACCGCCGTCCAAGATAGCGATACGGAGACCTTTTCCATCAATTCCCCGTTCGGTAAAAGCCTCTCCTTTCATCAGATAGAGCTGTTCTGTGAGCTGAGTAGGGGAGGGGGTGTTGTTATCGGCAATGTCGGTTTCCACCGCGGCGGGCAAGAAATCACCGTCAATGCGCTGCACATTTTTCACAAAAGGCAACGCAAGAATATCTTCTATTTGGAAAGTTTTGACTGCCAGCGCATTGAACCATCTACTTTCGCCCATCACCTCCTCCGAAAGAGCGGCAGTTTGGCTCTTGTACTGTGCGTTAAGTGGGAAGTCGGTGGAGTCGCAGAGCGGAAGCCCCTGCTGCAGGCGGCGTTCGATGGCTTTGGGATGAAAGTACGTGGCGGGGTCGAAGGTGGTGTTACTTTTATCCCTAAAAAATATCCAATAGCACTCTTGCGCGGAGGTGGAAGGAAGGGTGAAAATGAAGATTAGTAATGGGAGAAAGACAATTCGTAAAATTCTCATTTTTTGATTTTTGAACGAACATTGATGACATAGTCGGCGATGGCTTCAATATCTTTGGCATCCAAAATCAGAGCGACACTGGGATTGTACGGGAGAAAACCATCGTAGATGATATAAGGGTCAAGCATCCCTTCTTTGATGGCCAGTTCAAACATCCTGATGGGAAGATTTTTCTTGAGCTGCTTCTTGTTGTAACTGGCGTATGTGCAGAAAAGTGCCTCTTTTTCTTTCAGCATCTCATTATTGTTCATGCTTTCGGCATAGCCGGGTTCGTATTTCCAAACGGCATATACCAAGGCGTAGGCCAACCAATCTTCGTGAAATTTGATGATGACGACATCTTTATCTCTATCTTCGTCATAATCGGTGGAGATAGCGAAAAGGGGATCCAGATACCAGTCGGTGTAATTGACCTTGTTCAATTTATAGATGCTGTTAAACATCATATTGATATTCTGATTGTTACGGTCTAAAATTTTGGTGATGGTAATCTCTTTGAGTGCACGTTTCAATTCGCCCGTGTAAACGCAGGCGTGCGCCAGTCCCCAATGGGCGAGGTAGTCGATATAGTTGGCTTCGATGGCCTGTTCGAACCAGAGCACTGCGCTGGTATAGTCTTTTTCGTAAAGATAGGTCTCGCCGATGTAAGTGATGGCGACATAGAGGCTGGGATCAATGGCCAAGGCATCCTGATAGGCTTTGCGGGCGCCGGTGAAATCATAATCGGCGAAAAGCTCCTCGGCCTTGTCGAACATTTCCTTCGCTTTTCCCTCTGGCTCAAATGCTTTCACCTCGTAGGTGGAGTCGTTTTTAATGCGATAATAACTGGTGCGAAGAACCTTTTGTGAGAAATCAGTGGGGGTGAAGTTGCCTGAAGCGAGTGAGTAGGAGATTTGGGAGTCATCCATAATTTTGACGATTTCCGACGGAGTGTGAATGTTGGGCGACTGTGCAGAAAGGCATAAAGTGGTCGCCAGACAAAGGAGAAAAAGTGATAATTTTTTCATGATGTGAATGGGTTAAATTTTTAATAGGGCAAAAATACATTTTTTTCTTTTTATAAAAGAAGAATATTTGATTTTTTATGTAACTTTGCCGAAAATAGAATTTTCTTCTATTGAAATTATAAACATAGTATAAATCAATAATTTACAAAATATGAAAATTCCAGCATCTGAATTACCGCTGACTCCTGACGGCAGAATCTACCATTTGGGTATCTTTCCTGAAGATTTGGCCGACTATATTATTGTGGTGGGTGACCCGGGGCGCGTGCCGGATGTCTCGAAATATTTCGACACGGTGGACTTTACCCATGTGAACCGCGAATTGGTGGTACACACGGGTACTCTGCGCGGAAAGCGCATCACCGCGCTCTCCACGGGTATGGGCACCGACAACATCGACATTGTGATGACCGAACTGGACTCCCTGGCCAATATAGACCTGAAGGCAATGGAGGTGAAGCCCGAGCACCGCACGCTCAACATTGTGCGTATCGGCACCTGCGGCGCCCTGCAGAAAGAGATTGATGTCCACTCCTTTATCGCTGCAGAATACGGCTTCGGTCTGGACGGCCTCATGCACTTTTACCAGCATGGTGAAGGCTTTGATGATGAGATGGTGAAGGCCTTTGTGGCGCATACTGGTTGGAACGAAAAACTTCCCTATCCTTACTGTGTCAAGGGTAGCAGCGATCTTTTCAACCGCATCGCTTTCGACATGGTGAAAGGCGTGACCGCCAGCGCCCCCGGCTTCTTCGGACCGCAAGGACGTGCCGTGCGTGTGCCACTGGCTTACCCAGACCTCAACTCCAAAATCGACTCCTTCCGCTTCGGCGACCGCAAAATTACCAACCTCGAGATGGAGACCTCCGCGCTCTACGGCTTCGGTCAGATGATGGGTCACAATATGCTCACCATCTGTCTGGCCATCGCCAACCGCGTCACCCACGACTTCTCCAAAGATTATCATCCCCACATGGAAAAACTCATCCGGACTGTGCTCAACCGTATTTTCTAACCTAAATCCAACCCGATATGAAACGTTCTCTATATCTCTTCGCCACACTCCTTCTTGCTGCAGCGGTCTTTACCAGCTGCCACCGCAAAGCGGAAGAACCCGAGAAAGCCCCCGAAAAGGTGGTCTCACTGGACTTCTCTGACAGCACTGCTTTTCATGAACTGCTCCACTTCTATATCACCAACGACATCATCCCGAAAGAGGCCATTCTTTGCGACCACGAAAGCAATGGCGGCATGCACACCTTTGCCTGTCTCTCCGAAGACCTTGAACTGTGCGCCCCCGACTACCTGCAAGACTCACTGCACGGCACTTTCTTCCAGGAAGTGGTGTATAACCCCGGCTCTTCCGGCGACAACAACATCTACATCTGCCAAAAGGATGAAAAGGGATTCCACCTCCTTAAATCGTTTGTCGGCACCACCGACCCCGACCTCGGTCCGCAAGACGAAATCATCAACGGATACAAAGTGCTTTACTTCCAAACGGAAGATGCAGCTTACAAACTCTACTACGACGGCAAAGATTTTGTCAATGAACCCGTCACTACTCCTTCATTAGCTACCAAATAACCGCCATGCAGTTTACGCAACCGTTATTTCTTATCGGCTACGCCGCCATCCTGATACCCATTCTGATTCATCTTTTCAATTTCAGAAGGTACAAAACTTACTATTTCTCGAATGTGAAGATGTTGCAAGATGTGGCGCAGAAAACCAAACGCGAGTCGCGGGTGAAGCACCTTATCGTGCTGCTGCTACGATGTCTCGCCATCATCGCCCTTGTCACTGCTTTTGCACGCCCCTACTTCCCCAACCACAATACTGATCAAAAAAGTGGCAACCTCGTCACTATCTATCTCGACAACTCCTTCTCCATGGAGGGCAGCACCCCTGAAGGAACTCTCTTTTACGACGGCATCGAGAATGCCCGCCAGATTATTAGCCACTTCGACTATGCCGACCAGTTCATCCTCTACAACAACGACTTCACTTCGCGGCAACGGATGAAACTCACCAAAGAGGAGGCACTGCAAGAACTCAACGGCTGGAACATCTCACCCAACAGCCGCACCTGGAAAGAGATTCTTCCCTTTGAAAAAAGCGCTTGTACCGAAAGTTCCGATCGCAATATCTATCATTATTATATTTCTGATTATCAAAAGAATAATTTTGATTTCAAGGATTTTGCGAATACCACTGGCGGGGCATCCTACCTTATCCACAAACCCGCGAAGAGTGTCAGCAATGTGTCGATTGACAGCTGCTGGTTCCTGTCGCCGGTGTTCCGCGCCGGCCAGCAGGTGACGCTCACCGTAAGGTTGCGCAATTGTGGCGACGGAGAGGTGGTGAAACTGCCGCTGAAACTGCATGTGAATGGCGAACAGAAGGCCATGGCCGCAGTGGATATCGCCGCTGAAGGCACCGCCGAATACCAGCTTAACTACACTTTGGCTGACGATGCCGTGCAGTGCGGCATTCTCTCCATCGACGATGCGCCCATCACCTTCGACAACACCCTCTACTTCACCTACCGCGTGTCCGACAACACCCGTATCACCGTCATTGATGAGAAAGAGCAGAACCGCTACCTCAACGCTTTGTACGGCAAGGATTCCATCTTCGAGTACAACGCCATGCCCGCCGACCGCATCAACTACGGCAGTTTTGCCGCCAGCTCGGTCATCGTGCTCGATGAGGTCAAGAGTATCTCATCAGGACTGGCCGACGAGTTGGGTAAATACATGAAGAGCGGCGGTACCGTGCTGGTCTTCCCTGCCGAAGAGATGGACAAATCCTCCTGGAACAGCTTCCTGTCGGGTATCGGTGCCAGTCAGTACGGCAACCTCAGCCAGCAGGAACTAAAGGTGGGCACCCTCAACTACGAAAGCGTCTATTTCAAGGGCAGCCTCGATGCCAGCAACGAGCGTATCGACATGCCCACCGCCACGCAGTATTTCACCTTCAGCGACTTCCACACCGACGAGACCGTGATGTCCTTGGAGAACCAAGCTCCACTGCTGACCGTGAACAAGGTGGGCAACGGTCGCATCATCCTGTCGGCAGTGGCCATGAACGACCGTTTTGGCAACATCCACAAGCACGCGCTTTTCTTCATCCCGCTGCACAACATTGGCATCCGCACGCTGATGCAGCAAAAGTTGTACAACACCATCGGCATCGACCATTCGCAGAGCGTGGCCAAACTCGCCGAAGGCTCCGAAAATGTGCTGTCACTGAAAGCACAAAAGGGTGGAAAAGAGGTCATCCCCGAACAGAAAAACCTTGGCAGCGAGACCATGCTGTTTTTCAACGACCAACTGTCGGAGGCAGGCATCTACGATGTGATGCACGACGGCGCAAAACAGGATGCCGTTGCTTTCAACTACGACAGGAAGGAGTCGCAGCTTACCTACTACACCGACAAAGAGCTGCGCGATGCGGTGAGCGACCAGCCTAAGAAGAGCCATGTGCAACTCATCACCGGCGACTCACAGGACATCAGTGGACAGATTGTGCAGACCATCCACGGCCGGCCGCTCTGGTTTTACTTCATCCTCATAGCCTTAGGTTGCCTGCTGGCTGAAGTGGCCATCCTCCGATTGTGGAAACATAGAGAGAAACCTCAAAAATAAAGGATATAAATCTTTAAAAAAATATAGTATGAAAATGACAGAATTAGAACCCAAAGCGATTTTTCATTATTTCAATGAAATCTGTAAAGTCCCCCGTCCCTCCAAGAAAGAGGAGCGCATGACCGAATGGCTGCTGAAAACGGGTAAGGAACTCGGTTTGGAGAGCAAACGCGACAAAGCTGGCAACGTGCTGATTTCCAAGCCCGCCACCAAAGGCAAAGAGAATGTCACCCCCGTAATTTTCCAAGCCCACATGGATATGGTGTGCGAAAAGAACAACGACACGAAATTCGACTTCGAGAAGGATGCCATCCAGGCCTACGTCGATGGCGAATGGCTGAAGGCTAAAGGTACCACCCTCGGCGCCGATGATGGTATCGGTATCGCCATTGCCCTCGCTTTCCTGGCCGACAAGAAAATCAAACATGGCCCCATCGAATGCCTCTTCACCGTGGACGAGGAGACGGGCCTCACCGGTGCTTTCGCCCTCGAGCCGGGCTTCATGACCGGCAAGATTCTCCTCAACCTCGACTCTGAGGACTGGGGCGAGATCTTCATCGGCTGTGCCGGCGGTAAGGACACCGTGGCCACCTACGAGTGCGAGTATGAGGATGAGATCCCGGAAGATTCTGTCGCTTATAAAGTGACCGTTGGTGGTTTGCTGGGCGGCCATTCCGGCGACGACATCAACAAAAACCGTGGTAATGCCGTGAAACTGCTCAACCGCATTTTGTGGAACGCCTATCAGGAATACGACGCCCGCATCGCCGACATCAACGCTGGCAACCTGCGCAACGCCATCGCCCGCGAAGGCTGGGCTATCGTGACCATGCCGAAGGGCAAGGCCGCCGCTTTCCGCAAGTATGTGGCTAAGGTGGATGCCGACTTCAAAAACGAGTTCCACACCAGCGACCCGGGTGTGTATGCTGAGTGCAAGAAGATGACTAAGATGCCGGAGCGCATCATCAACGAGATGCTGCAGATCGACGTGATGAACGCCCTCTACGCATGTCCTCATGGTGTGCTGGCCATGTCGCAAGACATCCCCGGCTTCGTGGAGACCTCCACGAACCTCGCTTCCGTGAAGCTGATCGACGACAAAATCGTCATCACCACCAGCCAGCGCAGTTCGGTGGAGAGCCGCAAGCAGGATGCCTGCGACCACGTGTCGTGTGCCTTCTACGCCACCGCCGCCGACGAAGTAACCCAAGGTGACGGCTACCCGGGCTGGAATCCGAATCCCAACTCGCAGGCTCTCAATCTGTTGGTAAAGGCTTACCGCAATGTCTTCCACGAAGAACCCGCTGTCAAGGCCATCCATGCCGGTCTTGAATGCGGTCTCTTCTCCGAGAAATACCCCGAACTCGACATGGTATCCTTCGGGCCCACCCTCCGCGGCGTTCACTCCCCGGATGAAAAACTGGAGATTGCCACCGTACAGAAATGCTGGGACCTCATCCTCGAGTTCTTCCGCCTTCTGAAATAATCCATCCCTTCACCAGCGGCGGATCCGCTTTCGCCCTTCCGCCGCTTTCCCCCTTTTAATCTTTTAATCTTTTTCTCCTTTAATCTTTTAATCACATACTCACATACTCTATTAATCCTTTAATCTTTTAATCTTTTAATCTTTTAATCTTTTCATCTCATCCTCATATACTCACATCCTCCCATGAAACACACCCTCCTCCTCCTTTTCCTCCTTCCCTCCCTGCTCATCGCACAAGTCTATCCCCAACACAAGCCGGACAAGAATCTCAATGAGTTGAGCACGGAAGAGTTGAACCAGTTGTTTGATGAGGCCAATCTCAGTTACAAGACCAAAGCTGTGCAGGCCCATGCCGACACGATGTGCAAGAAGCTGAACGGCACGCTGCTTATCGCGCAGAACGATGTGGTGCTTGCCCACAAAGTGGCAGGTTACAAGGTGCTGGACAAGAAAGACCAGCCCCTCTCCGAAAATACCTGTTTCGAGCTGGCTTCTGTCTCCAAGGAGTTTACTGCCGCTGCTGTATTGTTGCTGGTGAAGGAGGGTAAAGTTGCTCTCAACGACTATCTGGGAAAATACTTCCCCACGTTGCCTTACACGGGCATAACGGTACACAACCTGCTGTGCCACACCTCCGGACTGCCGGAGTATTTCAACTTCAAGGAGTCGTGGTGGCCGCAGGGACGGCTCACCACCAACCAGGATGTGGTGAATGTGCTGGTGAAATACCAGCCCAAAAGGATTTTCGCACCGGGCACCAATTACAAATATACCAATACCAATTATGCCCTATTGGCATTGATTGTGGAACAGGCTTCGGGAAAAAAATTCGAGGATTTCGTCAGAGAAAATATCTTTGAACCCGCCGGAATGACCTCCTCTTTTTATATCACGGAAAGGGCTTCCAAGATAGGGTTTAGCATTGCTACAGGTCATAAGGCTGATCGTATTCCACAGGTTATCAAAGGGTTGGATGGTACTTTTGGGGACAAAGGCATGTATTCCACCATTTACGATCTGCTGGCTTGGAAGAAGGCCTACTTTACCAACTATACCATTCTTCCCAAGGAGATGGTGGAGATGGCCACCACGGCACAAAACCAGCTCAAAGGCGGCGGTACACCTTCAGAAGACTACGGTTACGGGTGGCATCTTGAGGAGAATCCCTACTACGGGCACATTGTCTATCATGGCGGACTGTGGCATGGCTTCAATCATGTGTTGCTCTATTATCCTGAAAGGGACATTTTCATGGTGTTTCTGAGCAACTACTGCAACCGTGGTCATCGTGGGCAGACTGCCAATGTGCTCCATATTCTCTGTGGTGCATAAAACTTTCTTTTTTTTCAGAGAAACCAAGTATTTTATAATCAATTATTTAATAATTGAAAAAATTTTTCTGTAAACTGTCGAGGGTACAGATATTTTTTCTAATTTTGCACACTTGATATTAGAATAAAACCGTTTTCAGATATGAGCGAGAAAAAATCACCTAAAGTTGACCTTGAATCCAGATTAGTCAACTTCTTTCTGTTGGGTTGCGCCATTGGCCTTACCCTCTCACTGCTGGGCTTGGACATCTGGGCCAGCGTGAAATCCAACGTCGGAGCCTCCCTCTCTACAGAGGCTGAGCCCGCTGTGGAAGACCTGCAGATGCCGAACACCGATATCGAAACGCCTCCGCCACCAGAACCGGAACAGGCTCCTGAACAGGAAGAGGTGGTTGAGCAGATTTTGAAGGAGACGCAAGAAGAGGTGGCTACCACGTTTGAGTTTAGCATGGAAACCGATGAGGATGCTGCTTTTAACACAGATGATGATGGAGATGTTGACACAGACACGGAGGTCACTGTAGTTGAAGAGCCTATTATTCGTACTCCTCAGGTTCGTGCTGAGTTCCCTGGTGGTAATGCCGAATTGAAGAAGTACCTTGCCGCTAACTGCCAATATCCGAAAGCAGCTCGTGATGCTGGTTGGCAGGGGATGGTTTTGGTTGAATTCGTGGTTGAAAAAGACGGAAGCATTGGAGATGCCACTATCGTGCGTAGCGTTTGTGCGGCACTTGATGAAGAGGCTATCCGAGTAGTGAAAGGCATGCCGAAATGGAAAGCAGGTGAAAACAATGGTCAGAAGTGCCGTTCCTTCTTCCAGCTTCCCGTTACTTTTACGTTGCAATAAAATCACGTATAATAAATCTTACGGCTTTGTACATTTGTACAGAGCCGTTTTTTTTTTTTTTCTGAAAATGGTAAGAAAATAAAAAGATGGTTCGAGGAGCGATAAAAAGGGAACAAGATTATCAGAAATCCCAGAGGTCGGAGGAGGCCATGTCGTCGGAGTAGAAATCGAGGATGTCGAAATCCACCTCGTCGAGGTCGTTCTCATTGAGATTTTCTTTGATGAATTGGTCTGTAGCCGCATCGGTTGAGGGAGTCCTTTGGGTTGCAGCTGTGGCGGTTTTATTGTTTTCCGCAGGATTGTTGTTGTTGAAGGCCAGCGCCTTGTCGAAATCAAGGGCGGTTTGTGTATTTTGGGCAGGCGTGGGGGGTGTGGCCTTCACATGAGCTGTTTTTTCGCCTGTGAGGTTTTCAGGACTTTGCAGCATGTTGAAGACATAGATGCCTGTTCCCATCAGCAGCCCTGCGCATGCGGCCACGGAGGCGATGCGCACCCATCGGCGTTGCAGGAACAGCTTTTTGCTGGGTTCAGTAGCCACTTTCGCCATTACGGCATCCGGCAGTTGTGCGAAATAATTCTCAGGAACGGGATAGCCCTTGTTGGTGCGGTGCGCCTCCAAAAGAGCCTGCATCTGCGCATCCTCTTCGGCAATGCGTGCCAACACTTGGTCGGGAAGGCTATCGAAATAGCCCTCCGGCGTAGGTGCCTGACGATTCTTGTATTGGTCTAGTATCTCTTCCATTGAATTTTTGGGAAACGCTCTCTTGACGTGAGAGTTGCGTGAAAGTTTAAACGATTTTGAAAATTTTTTCAAAAATAAATAAAAAATTACTCCAAGTCCAGATGCTTGATGGAATCCTTATCAACTTTGACCTCGCCCCACACCTTCTTGGTGATTTTGAGGGCTTCGGCGGTGGTGAGTTTGTCGGTCTGTTCGAGGATCCTTTGCACGAAGATGCACTGGCGGATGTCGGCCTGGTTGTTGACCACGGCTTCTGCGAGGGCCTTGCAAGTCTGATAGCCGCAGATACGGCAGTCCACCTTGGGCAGGTCATTGGTGATCTCGAACACTTTCTTCATCTTCCGCATAGCCACCGAGATATTGTCGTCGAGTTTGTCCATGGAGCGGGGTTGCACCTCACCCACGGCCAGGTTTTCTTTGAGGTAATCTTTGTAGTTGAGGATGTTGTTCTCTTGTGGGGTGACGGTTTTAGGACGTTGTTTGGCGCGTTTGCGCTGGCGTTCGGCGATGAGGAAGCGGTTGCCGGCGCAGAGGATGCCGCCGGCGCAGCTCTCGTCGCAGGCGCGCAGTTCGAGGAAGTCGATGCCATCAAGATCCTCATTCTCCAGTTTGTCGAGGAAGGCAGACACGTTGTGTACCTCGTCGATGGCGAGGTTACGGCCCACGGGGATGTCTTTGATTTCGCCGCCGGTGAGCGACCAAAGGATGCTGTTTTTGGAGAGGGGATGGAAGTCGAATTCGTCTTCACGAAGCGTATAAACGCCCTGTTTGATAACGCGGAACACCTTGTTGTACAGGTAGTTCATGTTGATTACGCCATCGATGTTGGATTTTTCTTCACCGACGGGGCTTTTCACAGCAGCGATTTTTGCGGCGCAGGGGGCCACATAGAAGATGCCGATATCTTCGGGCGCTACACCGCGTTCCACGAGCACTTCGCGGATATACAGGGCGGTGACATCCAAGGGGGGCTTGGTGAGCAGCAGGTTGCCCACCAAGGAGGGGTATTTCACTTGGATAAGGCGCACGATGGCGGGACAGAAGGTGGAGATGATGGGTTTTTCTGCCGATTCGTCTTTCACCTTGTCGTTGATGACCTCTTTCAGCACATCCACGCTCTTTTCCACCTCATACACGAACTTGAAGCCGAGGTGGTAGATGGCGGAGAGGATGGCGCGCTGGCTCACCTTGTCGGGGAACTGCGCGCTGAAGATGGAGGGTACGAGCAGCACCGGACATTTGAAGTTGTATATGGTATCGAAGTCGTCCTGCTCAATATAGATGGCGTTCATGGGGCAGGTCTGGTAGCACATTCCGCAGTCGATGCAGCGGTTGGCATCGAGAATGGGGTGGCCGTCCTCCACATGGATGGCGCAGGTGGGGCACACGCTGGTGCAATGCGAGCAACCGATGCAGAGGTCATATTTGAACTTGAGAGCGTGGTGGATGTTTTCCATAATGGGTTAGAAATAGTTGACGATTTCTACTGTGGTTCCTTTTCCGACAACCGAGTTGACCACCAGCTTGTCGGAGTTGCTCTGCATGTTGGGGAGGCCCATGCCGGCACCGAAGCCCATCTCGCGCACTTGGGGCGAGGCGGTGGAGTAACCCTTTTGCATGGCCTGGTTGATGTCGGGGATGCCAGGGCCTTCGTCCACCAGCTTGATGCTGACGCTGGTGTCTTCCAAATCCACATAGATGACCCCGCGGTAGGCGTGGGCCACAATGTTGACCTCAGCCTCGTAGAGCGCCACTACGGTACGTTTCACAATAGCCGGGTCCACACCCAGCTGTTTCATCATTTTCTTCACTTTGCTGGAGGTGGTGCCTGCATTGGTGAAATCACCACCTTCCACATTATATTCAAAATGCATAATTTCAAGATTTTAATAAACTCCTGGAAGTCCAGCATTGAAGAGGATTCCAGCCGTACGATACAACGAAAAGTCGGTGGTGATGAGCAGCATGTCGTTGTCTTCAGCCAGCTCGATCATCTCTTCGGTGACTTTCTTCCCGCGGACGAACATCACCACTTTAATGTCGGACATCTCACATGTTCTGATAGTCTGCGTGTTACACAATCCAGTGATGAGCATTACCGACTTATCGGTACGCAGGGTGAGCACGTCGCTCATCAGGTCCGAGGCAAAAGCGCAGTCAATATCTCTGTCGATGAATGCCTCGCCTTCAACGACAGTGCCTGAAATTAAGGATGTAATCTCTTGAATTTTCATAGATTAAGATTTCATTAAATCGGATGCAAAGATACAAAAATTCGCTTGATTATACCATTCACTTTTTTTGTATTTTTGCAAAATCAAAACAAAACCACGTGATTAAGAAAATCGGAGATAATATAGTTTCCCCCCTGGGGTTCACCACCGAGGAGAACTGGCGGAGTTTGTTGGCCGGACGCAGTGGTCAACAACGGTACGATCAGGGATATTCGTTGCCGGAGCCTTTCTGCGCATCGGTCATCAACAATGCCCATTTGGAAAAACAGTTTCTCGCGCTGCCCAATCCGCACAACATCCGCTACACCAAAATGGAGAAGTGTGCCATTGTGTCGGCCGCCGACGCTATCGCGCGCGCCGGCATCGATGCCGCCAGCGATGAGGTGCTGTTCATTCTCTCTACTACTAAAGGGAATGTTGAGTTGCTCCGCGACCTTCAAGGCTACGAACCGGAGCGGCCTTATCTGTGGCGTTCCGCACAGCTCATCGCGCAGTATTTTGGCAACCGCAACGAACCCGTGGTGGTGAGCAACGCCTGCATATCAGGCTGTGCCGCCCAGGTGGTTGCCCAGCGGCAGCTGGAGCAGGGGCGTTACCGTTATGCCGTGGTCATCGGCGCGGATGTGCTCTCACAGTTCATCATCTCCGGCTTCCAGTCGTTCAAGGCCCTTTCGCCCGAACCCTGCCGTCCGTTTGATGCGGAACGTACCGGACTGAACCTCGGAGAGGCCGCCGCCACCATGGTGTTTGCCCGCGCTGAACAGTCCGAACCCACCGACCTGTGGCTCCTCAACGGCGCGCTCTGTAACGATGCCAACCACATTTCTGCTCCCTCGCGCACTGCCGAAGGACTTGTGAAGGCCATCCGGCAGATTCTGCCCGAACCCGCTGCCGCCAACCTTGCTTTTGTCAATGCCCACGGCACCGCCACCCGCTACAACGATGACATGGAGTCGGTGGCCCTGCAGCGTTGTGGCCTCGACCAGCTGCCTGTCAACAGCCTCAAGGGCTACTTCGGTCACACCCTCGGTGCTGCCGGCGTGGTGGAAAGCATCATCTCCTGCCAGGAAATCAACAACGGCACTATCCTGCCCACTCGGGGCTTTGCCACCCCGGGTACTGTGGCCTCCATACAGGTCGCCACCACGCAAGAAAAGACCGACAAGCCACTGTTTATCAAGATGATATCTGGTTTTGGAGGCAGTAATGCCGCTCTGCTCTTCGCCAAAAATGATGCGGCTATTTTAAAGAATTTTATGACTGAATAATAGGGAGAAGATGGAAGAAAAGCAACTCAGACTTATGTCGTATGCCCGCATCACCAACCAGCAAGTGGTGAGCGATGGCAAAACCATCATTGAAAATGTTGATACGGATATTAAACACTGGTTATCTGAAGTATACAAAAAACTAGGATGCGATTATCCCAAGTTTTTCAAGATGGATCCGCTTTGCAAGTCGGGCTATCTGACCTCCGAACTGGTGATGAGCCACCTGCATCTGTCGCCCGATGAACCGAAGGAGGACTGGGCGGTGGTGTGTTTCAACTCGGCGGGCTCGCTCGACGACGACCGCACCTACCAAGCCACCATCCAGGAGGCCGACAGCTACTTCCCGAGTCCGGCGGTGTTTGTCTATACCCTCGCCAACATTGTGACGGGCGAGATTGCCATCCGCCACAAAATCAAGGGGGAGAGTTCCTGCTATGTGGCGCAGGAGTTCCAGCCGGGCGAGATTCTTCAGGCGGTTACTGATGTGCTGCAACTTACCCCTGCCCGCCACGTGCTGGCCGGCTGGGTGGATTTCGACGAGGGCGTGTGCCAGACGTTGCTTTTTGCCGCCACCTTTTCTTCCGACCCCCAAATGCCGCTGCTTACGGAATCGGCGTTACAAGACCTTTATTAGGGAATTTTTCAGAAAAAATTTCCAACAATCATACAAAATACCCCCACTGCTACACAAATAAAGAGGTGCAACGGTGGGGGTATGTGGAAGTCCTCGCCTGCGGTTGGATAGCCGCAGGGCAAGAACGGTAGCGATTAATTCTTCTCTTTGAGAATGTCTCTGATTTCGGTGAGAAGCATCTCTTCTTTGGTGGGAGCGGGCGGAGCAGCCGGAGTCTCTTCTTTCTTCTTCTCCATCTTGCGTTTCAGTGTATTCATGCCCTTGATCATAAAGAAAATACAGAGGGCGATGATCAGGAAGTCGATCACATTCTGGATGAATTGTCCGTAGGCGAACACGGCGCCGGCGGCCTTAGCATCTGCCAATGCCAGTCCTTTCTCTTGACCGGAAAGGGCGACATACATGTTGGTGAAATCCACGTTGCCGACCACCTTGCCAATCAGTGGCATGATGATGTCATCGACCAACGAACTGATGATTTTGCCGAATGCGCCGCCGATGATAACACCGACAGCCATGTCCATCACATTGCCTTTTAAGGCAAATTCCTTGAATTCTTGTACGATTTTCATTTTTGTATAATTTTAGAATTTGGATTTGCAAAATTACATAAATAAGTTGGATTGATAAATATATTTGGTGATTAAATGAATTTTGTTTAATTTTGCATTTTAAAATAAATCAATATAATTAATAATTAACTAATTGATTAATAAATATTTATGGAACAATTAATTGAAGAATTGAAGAAAGAAATCATCGAAGTTCTCAACTTGGAAGACATGAAGCCTGAGGATATTGACGAAAATGCCCCTCTTTTTGGAGAAGGTCTTGGGTTGGATTCCATTGACGCGTTGGAGTTGATTGTGCTGATGGAGAAGAACTACGGTATCAAATTGCAGAGCGCCGATCAGGGCAAGGAGATCTTCAAGTCTGTCCGCGTGATGGCGGAATATATTAATGAACACAGAACTAAATAGTTGTGAGTGACATTGTCATCACCGGTATGGGGGTTATCTCCGCACTTGGCTGTGGCGTAGAGGCGACGGTTGATCGGCTGATACGTTCGGAGTCGGGGGTGGGTCGTTTGCGTTATCTGAAGACGGTACACAAGGAGATTCCGGTTGCGGAAGTTCCTTTTAGCGATGATGATTTGCGCAAGATGTTGGGCATTGCTGACGGGGTCTCCATCACCCGCACTTCTTTGTTGGGGCGTGTAGCTTTGCGGGAGGCGGTTGCGATGGGGCAACTGAAGGGGTTGGGTGACCAGCGGGTGGCCTTTATCTCTGGTACCACCGTTGGCGGCATGGAGAAGAGCGAGCAATTCTATAAAGATTTTCTGGAGAATGATAGTCGTAACGAATACATTGCCTTACACGATTGTGGGGCATGCACGGACATGATTGGTCGTGAGTATACTGGAAAAATCTCCATGCAAACCACCATTTCTACGGCCTGTTCTTCGGCGGCCAACGCTATCATCTATGGTGCGGACCTGTTGCGCACGGGGCGTGCGGACCTTGTCATTGCCGGCGGTACGGAATGTTTGAGCAAGTTTCATCTTGACGGCTTCAACACTTTGATGATTCTTGACAATGAGCCTTGCAAGCCATTTGACAAGAACCGTCATGGGTTGAACTTGGGAGAAGGGGCGGCATACGTGGTGATGGAGAGCAGGGAACATGCTGAGCAGCGGGGTGTGCAGCCCATTTGTCAGCTCACGGGTTATGCCAACCGGTGTGATGCCTATCACCAGACAGCTTCGTCGCCGGAAGGGGAGGGGGCTTTTCGTGCCATGCAGGCCGCATTACAATCGGCCCAGCTGCAGCCCGGCGACATCGACTATATCAACGCGCATGGTACAGGAACACCCAACAATGATGAGAGTGAAGGAAAAGCCATGATGCGTGTATTCGGGGATAAGGTGCCGTTGGTATCTTCTACAAAAGCCTATACGGGGCATCCCACCAGTGCGGCGGGCGCCATCGAGAGTGTGATATCTATTCTCGCTCTTACCCGTAATTTTGTCCCCGCCAACCTTAACTTCTCCGAAAAAATCGACTCGCTGAATTTCACTCCGGTGACACAGGTATTAACCGATGTTGAGTTGAAGCATGTGCTTTGCAATTCTTTCGGATTTGGTGGCAACGACTCTTCTTGTATCTTTTCTAAAATCAGTTAATTATGGATACGTATATCAGGGCAGCCTCCCAAATCTCCATGCAACATCCACTCTCGGAAGAGTGGATGGATGCTCCTATCCTGCCTTCAGCTGTATTCAACGAACCTATCGATCCCGACTACAAGCAGTTCATTTCGCCTGCGGAGGCCCGACGTATGGGGCATCTTTTAAAACGCGCTGTTGCAGTTTCGCTTGATACCCTCCAGAAAGGGGAGTGTTCCAATCCGGATGCTATCATTACGGGTACAGGTTTGGGCTGCGTGGAAAATACGGAGAAATTTCTTAATGCACTGATTGACAATCAAGAACAGTGTCTTCCTCCGACTCCTTTCATGCAGAGTACCCACAATACCATCAGTTCGCAGGTGGCTCTCAAGCTGCAATGCCACGGCTACAACAGCACCTACTCGCACCGAGGCACTTCGTTTGATAGTGCGTTGCTGGATGCCATCATGCAGTTCCAGCTCCACCGCATCTCTACCGCTCTTATTGGCGGGTACGATGAGATGACCCCTGCCTATTTCAATATGCTCGCCAAGATCGGGTACTGGCGTGACGGCAACGTTGACCTCGCCTCGCTGAAAACTAATGGCATGACCGGCTCCCTGGCCAGCGGCGCTGCCGTTTCACTCCTTCTCACTGATTCCTACTCCCCTGAATGTCTCTGCCGCATTGTTGACACCCATCTTTTCTATACCCATAACGCAGAAGAACAGAATACCCTTATCCACTCTTTCCTCCATCAGCACAACCTGTCAGAAACTGATATTGATGCCGTGATGTGTGGCTTCAGCGGTGATGAGGGGAACGACGCGGTTTACCGTCACCTTCTCAATTCGAATTTCCCCGATACGACCGCCCTATGGTACAAACATCTCTTCGGGGAGTCGTTCTGCGCCTCCGGCTACGGCATCTATACCGCCGCAGTCTGTCTGAAACACCAAAAATTTCCTGAACATCTCATCTATCGGAGTGGACACCATGATGCTGATTTTGTTGGTAATATTTTGGTTATCAATCATTTCCAAAAACACGATTTTTCATTAACCCTTTTAGCGCCATGCTCCAACTCCCCACTGCTTTAATGCTTCTGCTGCAAGCTGTTCTCCTGACGGCCACCCAATTTTTCTTGAAAATGGGGCTGGATCGCATGGGGAATTTTGAGTGGACAAAGAGATTCTTCAAGGAAGTGTTTGTAAATTGGCCTCTTGCTTTGAGTGGTATTTGTGGACTCGGGGCGATGGCATTGTGGATCGTCATTCTGAAAAAAAACGACCTCAGTCAAGTTTATCCCCTCACTTCTGTCAGCTATATTTTGGCGCTCCTTGCGGGTGTCCTGCTGCTGAACGAGACTGTTCCCCTCACTCGTTGGATTGGTGTGATTATCATCATGATTGGTTTTTATTTTGTAGCTAAAGCGTAGGAGATGTTCTATCAGGATTTATTTATTATTGATTCACAAAATATTGAAGAAGGGCGCGCCGTATTCACCATCACGCTGAATCCCCAGCATAAAATTTACAAAGGTCATTTTCCGGGCGACGGCATTACCCCAGGAGTCTGCATTTTACAGATAGCCTGTGATCTTTTCTCTATCATCCAGCAACAAAACTTTGTCATCTTTTCCATGAAGAGCGTGAAGTTTATGCAGCTCATCCGCCCGGCAGTCACACCCAAGGTCACCTTCGAGTTCTCCTACCAGCCTGCCGACGAAGAAGGACATTACGAGGCTAAGTGTATGGTCAGTCACGACCAAGAAACGATGACCAAAACCACACTGACCTTCTGTCCGGAGATGCAATTCCCCAACTCTTAAAATCATATAGAACTTTTCCCTTTTGTTATGCAGAATGTTTTTTCGGATTTGAAGCTTTGTGTGGTCATCCCCACCTACAACAACGAGAAAACATTGGCATCGGTAGTGGAGAACGCCCAACAATATTGTCCTACGGTGATGGTGGTGAACGACGGATCGACCGATTCCACTCCACTCATCCTGAACCAGTTAGGAGAGGGTATCATCAAGATACAATACACGCCGAACCGAGGGAAGGGCTATGCCATGCGGCAGGCTTTTCGACTGGCCTTGTCGGCCGGATACGACTATGTGCTGACGATGGATGCCGACGGGCAGCACCTCGCCACCGACCTGCCGAAGTTTGCGGAGGCCATCCGCCAGCACCCCGACACGCTGATCGTGGGCAGCCGCGGCATGGTGCAGGAGAATATGCCGAAGAAAAACACCTTCGCCAACCGCTTCTCCAACTTCTGGTTCTGCTTGCAAACCGCACACAAACTTCCCGACACACAATCGGGTTATCGTGTTTATCCTTTGAAAAAGATGGGTAAAATGCACTGGTTTTCAACGCGATATGAAACAGAATTGGAGATTTTAGTGCGTAGCGCGTGGCGGGGCATTTCCATCCATCCCATCCCCATCGAGGTCTATTATCCACCGCAGAAAGAACGGGTGAGCCACTTCCGTCCCCGCGCCGACTTCTTCCGCATCAGCGTGCTCAACACCATCTTCTGCTTGGTGGCTATCGTGTATGGCTATCCCGCCATGCTTTTCCATAAAATCTTCCACTAACCCCCAGCCATGCGCAACTTTTTCGTCACCATCTACCGTTTTTTCGAGCGACACCGCATCGCCCTGTGGGCGTTTATCGGCGTGCTGTTGACGGTTTTTGTGTTCGGTATTTTGCGTCTCCACTTCGTGGAAGATATCAGCAGCTTTTTCCCCAACCAGGGCGACAACCAGCGCGTGAACTACGCCTACCAACATATTGGAGCTGACAACCGCATTTTACTGAATGTCAAGCTGTCGCACCCGAAAGACTCGCTCAGTGAGGAGAACTATTTGCTCCTGACCGAGGCCGCCGACTCGCTCGCTGCTCACCTCCGCGCCCACGATAAGGAGCACCTGATGAAAGACCTCACCTATCAGGTCAACCAGCAGCAGGTGGCCGACATCGCCAGTTTTGTGGTGAAGAACATGCCCTACTTCCTCACAGAGGCAGATTACCAGCGCATGGACTCGCTGATGACCACAGAAAGTATTGAGGAACAACTAATTAACGACCAGTTTATCTACAACTCCATGACCGCCGATGTGGTCATGACCGACCCGCTCTTCTTCTCCGCACCGGTGCTTCAGAAACTCGAAGGCTTCCGTCCCAACGACCAGTACCACGAACAGGACGGTTACATCTTTAATAAAGAGGGCACCGAAGCCATTGTGGTGGTGACCTCCAAATTCCCCATCAGCGAAACGCAGAACAACCCCAGACTCATCGAGCAGATTCACCAGTCGGTGGACGAGGTGAAAGCGCAGTTCAAGGGCAAAGTGGAGGTGACCGTCTTCGGGGCCTCGCTGGTGTCGCAAACCAACTCGCAGCAAATCAAGCGCGACAGCTTCATCGCCATCCTGCTGTCGCTCATCTTCATCGTTGCCCTGCTCATCTACTATTATCGCAACTTCAAGAGCATCCTACTGATACTCTGTACAATAACATTCGGCGGCTTGTTAGCATTGGGACTGATTGCTTGGATCAAAAACCCCATCTCGCTCGTAGCCGTGGGAGTCGCTTCCATCATTATCGGCATTGCCGTCAATTATCCCATCCATTTTCTCTCGCATTTTAAAAGAACAGAAAATAAGGAAGTTATTATCCGTGAGGTGGTTACACCGCTACTCATCGGCAATATCACCACGGTGGGTGCCTTTTTGAGTCTGATGTTCATCAGTTCGGATGCCATGCGCGATCTCGGTTTGTTTGCGGCGTTGCTGCTGGTGGGCACCATTCTGTTTGTGCTACTCTTCCTGCCTCATTTCATGGGTAAACGTCCAAGTAACTGGAAGTTAGGCGAGCTTTCGTTCCGCCGTGTCGCCGAGTTCCACCCCGAAAAGCACCCGTGGCTCATCGTTCTGGTGATTCTGCTCACCGGCCTCTTTTTCGTCTTCAGTTTCAAGACCTCGTTCGAAACCGACATGCACAAAATCAACTACATGACCGAGGAGCAGCAGGAGGCGTTTGGCAAATTGGTGGCCGAGGCCGACACGACGGTGCAGACTGTTTTCTGTGTGGCGGAGGGGGATACGCCCGAGGCGGCGTTGCGCAACTTCGAGAAAGCTGCGCCCGTGCTGGAAGGAATGGTTCACGACACGTTGGTGCAGAAATCCGCCGGCATCAGCGTTTTTATTCCTTCCCAAAAAATGCAAAAAGAGCGCATCGACAGGTGGAATGCCTTTTGGGAAAATCGCCGCGATACGTTCCTGCTCCGTTTCAAAGCCGCTGAGGCCAACACTGGATGGCAGCCGTTTAACGATTTTTATGAGATAATAGAAAAGGAATATCAGCCCCAAAATCTGAACTATTTCGCCCCCATCACCCAGAATGTGGCTTCGAGTTATGTGGTTTTTGATAAGGATAAATCATTAGTTTATAATATTTTAACGGTTAAAAAGGAGAAACATGATGTGGTGGAAGAAAAGCTCAACCACATCAACGACAATGTTTTCGCCTTTGCCGAAACCTCGGTCATCCAGCGGATGGTGAATGCCCTTTCGGGTGATTTCGACTATGTGTTATATATCTGCGGATTCATCGTGTTTGTCTTTCTGCTGTTCTCTTTTGGAAGAATTGAAATCGCCCTTTCCGCCTTTGTGCCGTTGACCGTAGCGTGGATTTGGATTTTGGGCATCATGGGACTTTTCGACCTTAAGTTCAACATTGTCAATATCATACTGGCCACCTTCATCTTCGGACAAGGCGACGATTATGCCATTTTTGTGACCGAAGGGGTGATGTACGAGTATCGCACGGGCAAGAAGATGCTGGCGCAGTTCAAAAACTCCATCATCCTGTCGTCCACCATCATGTTCATCGGCATCGGCATGTTGATTTTTGCCAAACATCCCGCCATGCGGTCGTTGGCCGAGGTCACCATTATCGGAATGGTGTCGGTGGTGATGATGGCCTACATCTTCCCGCCGCTGATTTTCAAATGGTTAACTTCAGTAAAAGGAAAACTCCGTCCCGTACCGATTACGCTGTGGAACCTGCTGAAAACGTGGACCGCCTTCCTGATTTTCTTCCTGATTTCGCTCTTCCTGAGTGCGTGGGCGTTCACCTGCCGTCTGTTGTTCCCGCGCAGCCCACGGGTGAAGGCGCATTTCCATCGGATGCTCACCCGCATCTTGCGGAAGCTGGCGCAGTGGATGTTCGAGGTGAAATGCGAGGTGCGCAATCCGGCGGGCGAGACATTCGAAAAGCCGGCGGTCATCATCGCCAACCACCAGGCGCACCTCGACCTGCTTTATACGCTGATGCTGTCGCCCAAGATTGTGGTGCTGACCAACAAGTGGGTGTGGAACTGTCCGTTTTACCGCTGGATCATCCGTTATGCTGACTTTCTGCCCATTGCTGACGGCATCGAGGAGAACCTTTCAAAGTTGGAAGCTCTTGTCAATCAGGGATATTCGGTGCTGGTGTTTCCGGAAGGCACCCGTTCGGCCGACTGTTCCATTTTGCGGTTCCACCAGGGGGCATTTTGGTTGGCCAACAAACTGAACTTAGATATTGTACCGGTTGTGAACCACGGCATCGGGCATGTTTTCCCGAAAAACGAGTTTATCCTGCGGAAGGGGAAGGTCACGGTGAGCGTATTGCCGCGTATTGCGCCTGACCATGCCTTGCGGCAGCACGACACCATGTTGGAGACCGCACGTGCGTTCAGAAAGATGTATATTTCTGAATATCAGAATATTTGCAAAGATGTGGAGACGGCCGACTACTACCGTTATTTAGTGAAATCAAACTATATTTACAAAGGCACGGAGGTGGCGCGTCATGCGCGGGCGCAGCTGAAGCATTTTGAGGAGTGGAAGCAGCGCATTGCGGCGTTGCCGGACAGTGGCACACTGCTGGTGCGCAACTGCGGGCAGGGCGAATTCGCCTTGTTGGTGGCGTTGGTGAAGAAAGATTTGCAGGTGACAGCCACCGACCCCAACGCCGACCTTCTTGACATTGCGGCGCACTGTGCGGCGGTACCTGCCAACCTGCACTTTACCGACGAGCCGGGCAGCGAGTACGATTCAGTGGTGGATCTAGGATGACATTGTGTCATTATTGTCCATTTTACTCCGTTCAACGAAATTTTAAGAAAAAAATCTTTCTTACTGGGAAAAAACCGCTGAAGTTTGCTATTTAAATTGTAATTTTGCCGTTCAAACTAAATTGACACAAAATGGCAAAAGTTATCATCATCGGCGCCGGAGGCGTTGGCGCAGTGGTGGCACATAAGTGTGCCTCCGTTCCTGAAGTTTTTTCTGAAATCGTGATCGCAAGCCGTACCAAGGCCAAATGCGACAAGCTGGCAGCCGCCATCGGCAAACCGAATATCCGCACCGCCCAGGTGGATGCCGACAACGTGCAAGAAACCATCGCCCTGCTCGAAAAAGAGAAGCCCGATCTCCTTATCAATGTGGCACTTCCGTACCAGGATCTCCCGCTGATGGACGCCTGTCTGGCCACCCGCACCAACTATATGGACACGGCCAACTACGAGCCGAAAGACGTGGCCAAATTCGAATACAAGTGGCAGTGGGCCTACCAAGACCGCTTCAAAGAGGCCGGCATCATGGCGCTGCTCGGCTGCGGCTTCGACCCCGGTGTAACCAGCGTCTATACCGCCTATGCCGCTAAACATCACTTCGACGAAATCCACTACCTCGACATTGTGGACTGCAACGCCGGCGACCATGGCAAGGCTTTCGCCACCAACTTCAACCCCGAAATCAACATCCGCGAGATCACACAGCGCGGCAAATACTGGCAGGATGGCCAGTGGATTGAAATCGACCCGATGAGCATCCACAAGAGCGTGGAATACCCCAACATCGGCGAACGCGAGTCGTACCTGCTCTACCACGAGGAGCTCGAGTCGCTCACCAAGAACTATCCCACCATCAAGCGCGCCCGCTTCTGGATGACCTTCGGTCAGAAATACCTCACGGTGCTCAACGTGCTGCAAGAGGTCGGTCTCACCTCCATCAAGCCTATCAACTACGAGGGCAAGGAGATTGTGCCGCTCCAGTTCTTGAAAGCCGTGCTGCCCGAACCCTCATCCCTCGGCGAAGGCTACACCGGCCAGACCTCCATCGGCTGCCAGATCCGCGGTATCAAAGACGGCAAAGAACGCACCTACTACGTGTGGAACAACTGCGACCACGCCCAGTGCTTCAAGGAGGTGGGCGCACAGGCCGTTTCGTACACCACCGGCGTGCCCTGTATGCTCGGCGCCAAGATGATCCTCACCGGCCAATGGAAAGGCACCGGCGTGTTCAACATCGAACAGTTCGACCCCGACCCGTTTATGGCTGAAATCGGCAAGTACGGCCTCCCGTGGAACGAGCGCATCGACGAACCCCTTCCCATCGAAAAATAAACAACACCTTGAAACTCAACCGCCTCACCATCTTCCTCCTCGGCTTCGCCCTGATAGTGGCCGTCTATTTCGCCCAGCGTGCCTACGTGTACCGCCACAGCGAGTTCACCCACGGCATGTTCGTGTGCGACAATGAAGACGACCTCCGTCTCTACGAGGCCGACCTGTCGCTGCACTATTATGTGGACGGCAAGGAGTTTGTGGTGCAGAGCCGTGATGAGACAAAGCTGGCCTACCACGAGGTGCAGGTGCGCTACCCGAAAGACTCTCCCGAAAAGGGGCGTTACTACACACCGGGCCGCTTCTGGGGCCTTTCCGCCCTCTGGCTGCTCATCCCCACCATGCTCTGGGGCGCGCTGGTTTTTACCCTCTTCAACGAAAATTCAGGAATCCAACTCTCCATCAACAAAAATCAACCCAAAAAATCTTCCAACAATCTATTGAAAACGTGAAAATTATGTGCCAATTTTCGTAACAAATCCGTTGGTCTTTCGTATGTGTGAAAAGTAAAATTTGAAAAGTAATCATTAAAAATAAACCCGACTATGAAATTTATTGTATCCCGCAATGAACTGTACAAAAACCTCAGTGCCATCAGCGGCGTGCTGAGCACCAACAACACCATGCCGATTCTGGACAATTTCTTGTTCACGGTATCTGGTAAAACGCTGACCCTCACCGCTTCTGACCTCGACTGCACCATGAGCGCCGAGATTCAGCTCGACACGGTAGAGGGCGAAGGTTCCATCGCTGTTCCCTCGAAATATCTCTTGGAGACTTTGAAACTGATGAGCGAAATGCCCATCAACTTCGCTACCGAAGAGGATGGCGAGAGCATCAGCCTGAAATTCTCCGTCACCGATGGTGAGTACAACGGTCATTGCTTCAAAGGCGATGAATATCCCACCACGCCTGTGATGAGCGAGAACGCCACTGGCTTCGACATCGACGCCAATATCCTGTATCGCGCCATCTCCAAGACCCTCTTCGCTACCGGCACCGACGACCTTCGTCCCACGATGATGGGTGTGTTGTGTGAGCTGAACGAAGACAACATCACCTTCGTGGCTACCGATGCCCATAAGCTGGTGAAATACAGAAACAACGCCGTCAAGACAATCAATCCCACCTCGTTCATCCTGCCCAAGAAACCTCTTCAGCAGCTCAAAGGTGTGATTGGCAGCGAGAGCGGTGCCATCCATGTGGACTATTCGGCCGAGAACAACCATATCCGTTTCAGCTTCGGCAACATCGTGCTGTACTCTTCCCTTTTGGAAGGCAACTATCCGAAGTACAAATCGGTCATCCCGACCAACAACACCAAGACCTTTGTGGTGTCGCGCGAGGCATTCCTGCAGTGCATCCGCCGTGTGGGTATCTACTCCAACCCTTCCACCTACCAGATCCGCGTGTCGTTGGAGGCCGACAACACCAGCATCAAGGCTGAGGATATCGACTACTCAAACGAGGCACACGAGAGCATCACGGGTACCTACAACGGTACGCCCATGAACATTGGTTTCAACTCGAAGTTCCTCCGCGAAATCTTGGAGAATATTGACACGCCGGAGGTGCAGATGGACATGTCGGAGCCGAACCGCGCCGCCATCATCTACCCCGTCAACCAGAAAGAGGATGACGCAGAGTACATCCTGATGCTCATCATGCCGGTGATGCTGAACAACTAATAAGACTGATTTTCAGCCTATCCCATAAGAAAAGATTGTCCGTTGGGGCAATCTTTTCTTATTTTTTTGTTCTGCCATTTTTTTGCAGAGAAAATTTAATTTAGGAAGTCTTGGAAGGTGAGGTTGCAAATATTCGGGGTAGTCCAGCGTTCTGTGTGCAAAAAATCACAATACCAGCCATTCTGCGGGAATGTCCAGCTTGGAGAAAGCGAACAATTTCTTGCCTAAATCCTTCAGGGAGGCTCCAATATGATAGACCGTATCGTCAACGATGAGGAAACGGTCGTGGTAGCGCGACGATTGTTCGATGCCAATGGGTGGATACTGCTGGTTATATTTGTCCAAATCTGCAGCCAGCACAGGAGGAGTCTTTCGCGTAATGATTCTGGCGGCCACCTCCGCCTTCCTTTTTGACAACAAAAGCAAAACAGATTCATCAATGTAATTGTCAATCAGCACGATGCTTTCCTTTGCAGATTTTATAAGATCGGAAGCGAAAACGTAGGCATCGAAAATCTGTCCGTCGAAAAAGATGCCCTGTGTGGGTGGGAGAGCGGCGCGGACGAAGAAATTGATTTTATGATCGTGCTCCGATACACGCTGCTCCAGCCGTTCAATCCGTTGGTTGACAGCGTATCCACGGATAATGTAATTCTTCAGCACTGAGTTGGCCCAGCGACGGAATTGTGTGCCCACTTTTGATTTTACACGATAGCCTACCGAAATTATAACATCCAAGTTGTATAGACCTATCGGTCTGTCGGAATTTGCAATGTGCAAAAAATGCACATTACTTTCGAAATCTAGTTCCTCCTCTTTGAAAATATTGTTGATGTGCCTTGTAATGACAGTCCTATCCTTTTGAAAGAGTTCCGCCATTTGCGCCTGAGTGAGCCATACCGTTTCGTTTTCCACCCGCACCTCCAAAGATATGCTTCCATCTGGCTGGTAGAGAATAATTTCGTTGTTGTTCATTGTCAATGGGTTATGTTAGAATGTATGAGTGATATTGTGTCTGCAAAGATACAACAAAATTCAATGGATTGTTAATATTAAAACATTTTTTTCATACGAAATCACAAACGGGCAAAAATGTGCCGTTTTTCTTCTGCCAGATTTTTGCAGAGAAAAATTTGATTTCGGAGTTTTGGGGGGTGAGGATGGAGGTGTTGCTGCGAAAGCAGTGAGCGGTGTGTTGCACCGACCCTGCGTACGGGGTTGCGAAGATGGCATGCTACAGAATGAATGGGTGAGTATCAAAGACTTCCCAAAATCTCCAGAAACTTCTCCTTGGTGTAAGCGCCCTCCACTTCTCTGTCTTTGTACACCAGACAATAACGATAATCGTTGCCGGCTTTACTGGCCCAAAGGTTGCCTAATCGAATTTTCTTCTCCGCATCAAGATGGTCGCCTTTGGTTTCGAGCAGAATGATTTTGCCTTTCTTTGTTTTGATGATGAAATCAGGATAGTGGTTGATGAAACCATTGATGAAAAAGCCTCTTTTCTCCACATTGCGGGTCCACCATTCTACGCTTTCAAGATTGGCTACATCATTGATTACTCCTGCCTCAAAGCCATTGACCGATTCTTCTTTGGTGTGCAACATTTTCGTGATACCTTGAGACGGCGATTGTAGAGTTATCTTGTTAGGTATGGAATAGTGCGGCTTCAAATAGATTTGGTCGGTGTCAAGCAAACGGCGGAACTCCTCTTCTTTGTACACATCCTCTAATTCCAATATTTTGTTTTTAATAATCAGGGTGTACTCATGAAGATGGCGCATAAAGTCTTCGATCATATCTTCATAAAAACCATCAAACACTCGGGCAACGTAAGCTTGAATGTCTTTTTGGGTGAGCGGTATCATCTTGCCCATTTCATTGGCCACGATGGAAGCGCATCGCTGAACCTTGGCCTCCGCGTTTTCGGCCTGTCGGATATAATCCAAAATGTAGCTATAGGCAGCTCCTTTTACCTTTTCGTACCTCGGGGCATGTTCGTCGGTTTTCTCATCAATATCCACCTTATACATCGTTGTTTCAGCAGCGGCAAAATGAATTTGCGCTGGCTGTGCTGCCAACTTGAATTGCTTGAGCAAGTGCTGCCCTTCCAAACGTATATCGTCAGGGCGCTCAAACAAGCTGCCTTGCGGGGAATCGTTTGGCATAAAAAACATTGGCAACTTCACCTGTTTGGCAGATTCTGCAAAGCAGGTTTGAATGGTGGCGGTTTTCACCGCCGGCGCAAGTTCGGGAACAATCATAAAATCATCGTCTGGGTTTTCCAATTGCTTGTTCATCTCATCAGCCTGCTTCTGCGCATTGTCTATGATTTCCGACACTGCAGTATGGCTGTTTTCGGGTTCAAAGACACCTTTATCAACGGTCGCTTCTGATGGATTGCAGGGCGCAGTGGGATTGAATGTAATCTGTGAAATGTCAATTTCATCATCGGTTGCAGGCACAGTTGGAGTCGGGTTGTCTTCCGGAAACAATGTGGCTGGATTGACAACCGTGGCTTCTTCAGGTTGTGGAGTTGGTTCTGCCGCATCCACCGCACGGTAGTCCCTATCGGAAAAGCCGGCATGGTTCAAACCCTTCACTACATTGTCAAGCGTTTCCTGAAATTTGGCGGAAGCGGTCAGCACATAGCTCAAATTGAGGATGTCGCTGTTGTTGCGTCTGGCGTAAGGCAAACGGAGCACTCGTCCCACAATCTGCTCCACATCCACGCTTGAGGATTTGTCGGCAAGCGATGCCAAGATGTAAGCAAACGGACAATCCCACCCCTCTTTTAAGGCATTCACGGTGATAATATAGCGCACAGGACAGGTCGGCGACATCAGGTCAATGCCTTTCAGCTCGTCAATGTCGGCTGTCTTGATTTTGATCTGTTCCTCTGGAATTTTAAGTGCCAACAGGGACTTTTTGACCTTTTCAAAAGTCTCTCGGTCATCGGCACCTGATAGTTTCGATTCTGCCTGGAACAGCACAATCGGGCGAATGTAGTTGCCGCTGGCATCCTGCTGTGCGGTCTGTTCCAGCATTCGCTGCAAATGCAAGGCCGAATCTATCACCTGTGATTTGGTGGTGTGGTTATACACAATGACCGGCAGTTTTACCATGTTGTTGCGTTTGAGTTCCAGTGCATCGGTAAAGCAGATGATGTTGCTGTTCTGTTTGGGAGTGGCGGTGAGGTCTATCACCAAAGATGGTAGCAAATCGTTGAGCATTTGCTCCGAAAGCTTAGAAACGGCATTGTGGCTTTCATCTACAATTACCAATGGGTGAACGGCTTGCAGTACTTTCATCAGCTGCACTTCGTCATCCGAATCGGGCTGTAGGGCTACTAACGGAGCGAATGATTGCAGGTAGCCATTCTCCTGATACACTTTGCGGCCCTCCTTGTTGCTGGTACGGAACGAATCGAACGACATCACCAGAATGCACAGATTTTCACGTACGGTGTTCAGGGTGAAGCCGTGTCCCGTAAGTGCCTGCTGCTTGTCAAAAACCTCCACACGGTTTTGGAAATCGGTGTCGATGCGTTGACGGTAGGGATGCTGTTTGTTGCGCAGGTTGCGAAGAGTTTGTTCCAAAATGGCATTGGAAGGCACCAGCCATACCACCACTTTGTACAGCGGATTGATGTGCGACATGGCCACTTTCAATGCAGCAGAGGCGATGAAAGTCTTTCCACCGCCTGTAGGCACTTTGTGGCAGACGTGCGGAGCTCCTTTCACATTGTTTTTGTAGGGTTCGATGATGGTTCCCGGAAAAGGTGTGATGGGCGGATTGTTGGTCTGCCAAAATTCGCTGAATCCTGCCGCAATGTTATTGTTCTTGTCCACACACGCCAAAAAACGGTCGAGTGCGTCCAAATTGGTCTGTTGGTATCCTTTGAGTTCCATGATTATACGCGCTTAATATCTCGTGGAATTTTCTTAAATCTAATGTTCAATTTCATCATTTCTTCCTCCGTCAGCACACAGCGGTCGGCATAGATGATGTACATTTCCGCACGATCTTGCTCCGTAAAAGTGTTGAGGAAGTCCCAATCCAAGCAGGTCTCCTCGCCTTTGATATAGTAGAAATAGTAGTTGTTGTGCTGGTGGGTGCCCAAATAATACGGGTGGGTAGAGATGCGATTCATCGCGTCTCCATCCGTTGTCGGGTATGGGACATTGGTTTCGCTGAACCACAGATAGCGGCGTATCTGTTCGGTGTCGGCGTTGTCGTTGAGGTTGCCTGTGGCGGGGTCGAAGATGGTTTCGCCCAACTCGTAGAAATCAAAACTGCCGCCGGTGCCTTCCACGGCGGGCGCTGAGCCTGTCGAAGCGCCGTATCCTTTCATCACGCGTCGCACACGCTCGGCGGTAATGTTTTCGGCATAGTCGCACATCTCACAGAGAATAAACTTGCGGTGGCCTCCGTCCTGCTTGTTGAGGTTGAGCACAGCGTGGGCGGTGGTGCCGGAACCGGCGAAAGAGTCGAGGATGATGTCGTTTTCAGAAGATATTAAGGAAATTAAGTATGCAATAAAATCGCTATCTTTTGGATTGTCAAATCTAATGCCAATTTTCTCTAATTCGGTACTTCCACGTTTATTCTCAAGGTATAACGATGAATATTTTGAAGTTGTCAATTTTTTAATTTGAGGAATGAATCTGTCATTCTCAAAATAAATTTCTTCTATATACCCATTTATTTTTGCTTGTGTTCTTTGGCAATCATTATTAAAAAAATTACGCATATCATTAGAACTGCGCCAACGAGCTTTTAAAGTAACCTCCTGCGCAAGTTCACCATTTTTAACAATGATTTTCCCTTTAGTAATTGTAATATTTTCTCTACTATTTATAATTTGCCTCGGAGTGTATTCGCCATCTGCTATATTGTAACATTTCAATCCTTTTGGGAAAACAATCTCAGGCATTGTCTGGTTAACATTCCCTACTGTCCCCCTTGAAATTGTATGTTTCTCATTACCTGTGATAGAAAATTTAGAAATATCTTTGGCATATATAAGACAGTATTCATGCTTTTGAATTGTATAACCACTGGCTATTTCGCTCGCTTTATTTACTACCATGTTTTGGATGAAATTATCTTTTCCGATAATTTCATCACACAAACATTTGAGAGTATTTTGTTCGTGGTCATCAATAGAAATAAGTATCACTCCGCGTTCCGATAATAATTTGTATAAAAGTGTAAGCCTTGGATACATCATGCAAAGCCACTTATCATGCCGAGTTAAATCGTCTATTTCTTTACCTACAACTTGACCTAACCATTTACGTATATGAGGGTCATTCACATTGTCGTTGTACACCCATCCTTCCTTACCGGTATTGTACGGGGGATCAATGTAAATGCACTTGATTCTATTCTCATATTCAGGCAACAGGGCTTTGAGGGCTTCGAGGTTGTCGCCGTGGATAATCATGTTACCGCTGTCGGGCGTGTCTCCAAAAGTGTATTGGCGGTCAAGCACCCGGTACGGCACCTCCAAATGGTGCGAAACCACCTTTTCTTTTCCAATCCAGTTCAGTGTGGGCAAATGGTCCTCCTTTCCAAATGTCTTTCAGCTCCCATTCCCATAAGCACCCCAAAGAAAAAGGCGTGGCATTTCGTTGGGTTGCTCATTTCTGCTGATGGCGTCTGGATTTGCCATGTAAGTAAACAAGCACGAAATAGCTCACGCCCGAGAGCGTGAACCCTTCGCTTGCTTATTCTCACTTACAAAATGTTTTCCAGACTTTTCAGCAGGAGAATAAGAGCGTAAAGCTCAGTTAATATGTATGGTTATTTTATTTCTGTAATTTTACCTTTGTTTTCTGTTGTTTTTAGTTCAAATTGTGCAAAAAATCAGCGGCAAAAATAGGAAAAAATTCCCGAATAGTGCTAAAAAATTACAGAAGTGACCATGTGTAATTATTGTAACACATTTATTTTCAATGTATTACATTGTCAAAACCATATAGAGTTCCTATCCCTTGAGGATAAACTCTTCAAAGAAACACGCTACTCTCCCGCATCTGCTTTCTGCATTGAGCAAAAAAAGAAATATTTTGCTTTCTGCAGAAAGCAAAATCCTTCTTTCTCTTCTCTTACAAATTCTCCAAGATGAAATTCGTGAGTTTGTAGTAGAGGTGCAATCGCGTGTTGCCACCGTAGATGGAGTGGTTCTTGTTGGGATAGAAGAACATCTCGTACTGCTTGTTGGCCTTGTTGAGCTGCGTCACCAAGTCGATGGCGTTCTGGAAGTGTACGTTGTCGTCGGCAGTGCCGTGGATGAGCAGATAGTTGCCCTCCAGCTGGTCGGCGAAGAAGCAGGGTGAGTTGTCGTCGTAGCCCGACGGGTTGTCCTGCGGCTTTTGCAGGTAACGCTCGGTGTAGATGTTGTCGTAGTAGCGCCAGTTGGTGACCGGTGCCACCGAGATGGCCATCTTGAAGGTGCCGTCGCCTTTGAACATGGAGAGCGCGGAGAGGTAGCCGCCGAAGCTCCATCCCCAGATACCGACACGGTCTTTGTCAACATACGGCAGCGACTGGAAATATTTGGCCGCCTCGATCTGGTCGATGGCCTCGCATTTGCCCATCTGCTTGTAAATCACTTTCGTGAAAGCGTCGCCCTTGCGGCCGGTGCCACGACCGTCCACACAGGCCACAATGTAGCCCTTCTGACAGAGCATTTGGTACCACACGTAGTTGAGCGGATCGTCGTAGGAGTTCAGCACCTGCGGGGTCTCGGGACCGCCATACACGTACATCAGCACCGGGTATTTCTTGTTGGGGTTGAAGTCAGCCGGCTTCATCATCCAGCCGTTCAGCTCCACACCTTCCGAAGTGGTGAAGGTGAACAGGTCTTTGCTGGTGAAGTTGTAGCTCTGCATCTTGGCCTTGAAAGCCTCGTTATCTTCGATGGTATAAAGTTTCTTGCCCGATGCGTTGTGCAGGGTGAAAACGGGCGGTGTGTTGGCATTGCTGTACTGGTTGCAGTAGAAATGGGCGTTGCTGTTGAAGGTGGGCTCGTTCCAGCCAGTGCCGTCGGTGAGCATCTTTTTCTTCTTGCCGTCGAAATTAATGCTGAACAAGTCCTGGTTGGGTACGGCCACCTCGTTGGAGAGGTAGAAGATGGTCTTCTTCGGGAAGTCGATGGCGCAGATGCTGGCCACCTCGTAGTTGCCGCTGGTGAGCTGCACGGGAGTTTTCCCAAATTCAGCCTTGTAGATGTGACGGTAGCCGCTGCGTTCCGACAGGAAAATCACGGTCTTGTTGTCGTTCAGAAAATAATAGTTGTCGGTGATGTCAATCCAGCATTTGTTCTCATCGGTCAGCACCACCTCTTTCGAACCATTCAACGTGTTGCAGCGATAGAATTCTACTTTATTCTGCAAACGATTCATCTTCAGAACGATAAGGTCGGTGGAATTGTCCAGCCAGTAGATTCTCGGGAAGTAGCAGTCTTCGTGTGGGAAGTTGAGTTTCTCGCATTTGTTGGCTTTCACATCATAAACAAAAATATCCACCACCGAGTTGTCCTCGCCGGCTTTCGGATATTTGTACTTGTATTCTTCGGGATAAAGCTCGCCCCAGATGGTCATCGAGAACTCCTTCACCTGGCTCTCATCGAAGCGCAGGAAGGCGAGTTTGCTGCCGTCGGGCGACCAGCAGAAGTATTGGGCCTGGCTCAACTCCTCCTCATACACCCAGTCGGCCCAGCCGTTGCGAATCTCGTTCTCTTTCCCGTCGAAAGTGATCTGTGTCTCTTTGCCGGTAGAAAGGTCGGTATAGAAGAGGTTGTAGTCGCGCACGAAGGCCACCTTGCTGCCGTCGGCGGAGAAGTCGGCGAAGTTGATCTTGCCCTTCTCGGGGTCGGCTAACGGCATGAGTTTGTTGGTGGTGAGGTCATAAACATAAAAATTCGAACGGGTGGAGCGGCGGTAAATGCTCTCTCCTTCGGTGGAAAGAAGGATTTTTTTGCACGAATTGTCGAATGTGTATTCATCAATGTCGTTGATGGTGAGCTTCCCGTCGGAAGCCTTTTTCAGCATGTTGTTGCTCAAAATCTCTTCTATCTCCTTGCCTGTCTCGAAGCTGTGTTTGGAGATGGACACCATATCCTTGACGGTGTAGTAGTCGCTGTTGGGCATCGACTCAAAACCGCGGATGTAGGAGGGAACGAACTGGTAATATTTCCAGATCCCTTCCAGGGTGATTTCTTTTTGTGCGCTGACGGTGATGCAGGAACAAACCGCAATCAGCAGGAAAAGGCTTTTGATGATTCTCATAATGGTAGGATTTTATTTTTTTCTGAAGGATTTCTTTTTGGCGGTCGGTGCCGTGGAGGTGACGATTTCCATACACTCCTGATAGGTAAGGTTTTCTGCCACAGTGCCTTTCGGAATTTTGAAGTTGTCGGTTCCGTTGGTGATGTAGGGTCCGTAGCGGCCGTTCATCACTTTGATGTCCGCATTCTCGTCGAAGCTCTTGAGCACGTTTTTGTTCTTTGAGTTGGCGATATGCTCGATGGCCTGTTCCAAAGTCATTTCGGCAATCATGGTGCCTTTCTCGAGGGTGTAGTTCTTGTCGTCGTATTTCAGGTATGGACCGAAGCGGCCGACGGCGGCGGTGATTTCCTTGCCCTCGTACTCGCCCAGCACGCGGGGGGCGCGCTCCACATCCTGCTTCCGTTTCTGCACGATGAGTTCGATGCAACGCTCGCAGCTGATTTCAGTGGGCTCCTCGCCTTTCGGCACGGAGATGAACTTGTTGTCGAATTTGATGTAAGCGCCGAACCGGCCGATGCCCACAGTGATGTCCTTGTCCTCGAACTGTCCCACGGTACGGGGCAGCTTGAAGAGCTCCAGCGCCTCCTCGAGGGTGATGCTCTCGATAGACTGATGCGGTTTCAGACGGGCGTAGCGGGGCTTCTGGTCCTCGTAGTTCTCGCCAATTTGCACCATCGGACCAAACTTGCCGAGTTTGGCATACACGTTCTCGTTGGTCTTGGGGTCTTGTCCTAACAAACGCTCGCCGCTGGCCTTTTTCGAGTAGGTGAGGGCCTCCTCAATGGATTCGTGGAAGTTGTCGTAGAAGCTCTGCAACATATTCTGCCACTGGATGTTACCTTCGGCAATGTCGTCAAACTCCTTCTCCACCTTGGCGGTGAAACTGTAGTCCATGATCGACTCGAAGTTGTTCTGCAAATATTCGTTCACCACGATGCCGATGTCGGTCGGGAAGAGTTTGTCTTTCTCGTAGCCGTATTTTTCTTTCTTGGTTTCCTCTTTGATATGATCTTTTTTGAGGATGAGCTGGCAGAAGTCGCGTTCGCTGCCCTGACGCGTTTCCCGTACCACGTATTCGCGTTTCTGGATGGTGGAGATGGTGGGGGCGTAGGTGGAAGGACGGCCGATGCCGAGCTCTTCCAGCTTCTTCACGAGGCTGGCTTCGGTGTATCTCGCCGGCGGCTGTGCGAATTTTTGCATGGCCTTAATCTCGGTGTAAACCAGCGGGTTGCCCACTTCTACCGGCGGCAGCCAGCCCTTTACCTCCTCTTCCTCCTCGTCAGACGATTCGGTATAGACTTTCAAAAATCCTTGGAACAGAATCACCTCTCCGTTGGCCACAAACTTCTCGTCGCGCCCGGGTACAGGAATGGTGATGGTGGTCTTTTCGGTCTTGGCGTCGCTCATCTGGCAGGCGAGGGTGCGCTTCCAGATCAGCTCGTACAAACGCTTGGCGAAGGTGTCGCCGGGAATGGTATGGTTGGCCATCGAGGTGGGGCGGATAGCCTCGTGGGCTTCCTGCGCGCCGATGGACTTGGTCTGGTATTTGCGGGTTTTGGCGTATTCAGCGCCGTACAGTTTCACAATCTCTTCCTTGGCGGAGGCCAGTGCGAGGGTGGAGAGGTTCACGGAGTCGGTACGCATGTAGGTGATGTAACCGGCTTCGTACAGCTGCTGGGCCACTACCATGGTTTTGCTCACCGAGAAACCAAGTTTGCGGGCGGCTTCCTGCTGCAGGGTGGAGGTGGTGAACGGCGGTGCCGGCGCCTTCTTGCCGGGGTTCTTCTCCACCGCTTCGGCCACGAAATGGGCGCCTTTGCAGTACTCCAAGAACTTCATGGCATCCTCTTTCGCCTCAAAGCGGGTGTTGAGCTCTGCGTCGAACTCCTGTTTGCCCTGCTCGTCGGCCGTGAAGCGACCTACCACGCGGTAGGCCGAGCTGGTCTTGAACTGGTTGATTTTGCGTTCGCGCTCCACAATCAGCTTGACGGCTACCGACTGCACGCGGCCGGCCGACAGCTGCGGTTTCACCTTGCGCCACAGCACCGGCGACAGCTCGAAGCCTACGAGGCGGTCGAGGATACGGCGGGCCTGCTGGGCGTTCACGAGGTCCACGTCCAGCTGGCGCGGAGTGGCCAACGCGTTGTCAATGGCCGACTTCGTGATTTCGTGGAAAACAATTCTCTTGGTCTTTTCCGCAGGAATGCCGGCAGCCTCCATCAGGTGCCATGAAATGGCCTCTCCCTCGCGGTCATCATCAGTTGCGAGCCAGACCGTGTCTGCCTCGTTCACCATCTTCTTGATGTCGGTGATCAGTTTTTTCTTTTCTGACAGAATTTCATATTGTGGGGAGAAATTCTTAGAAATATCGATACCCAGATCCTTCTGGGGCAGGTCGCGCACATGACCCTTGCTGGAAATGACTGTGTAGTCTTTTCCGATGAATTTCTGAATAGTTTTAGCTTTCGCAGGAGACTCGACGATGATCAGATTTTTGCTCATACAATATATATTATGTTACGTTAGAATTGGGGCGGCAAAATTACACGAAAATTTCAAATTTTCGGGGTTATCACAGAAAAAAAAGTTTCAAAGCCACTAAATTATGGAAACTACGGAAGGAACAAATCATAAATTTTGAAAGTTTGCGACTCCGGCACAATCACTTAGGATGATTGCTTTTCGAAGCTCATCAGCCCGCCGCTGGGGTTGGCGATTTTCAGCAATCTTTTGAGGTTATGCAAAGAAGTCAGGAGAAATTTGTATTTTTGCAAATTGTATTATTCCATTATTCATATCTTATGAAAAAAGTTCTATCCTTTATTTTGATTTGCCTTTTTGCCCATTTTATGCTGAATGCCAGCCCTGTGGACACGCTGACCGCCCGCATCGCGGCTTCCCATTTCCTGTCGCAGCACGGGGCTACTCGTTCCGACCATTCGCTTCAGATGGCCTATCAACTTAACGATGCCGCCCAAAATCCCTGCGTGTATGTCTTCAACAGCGAGGGCGGCGGCTTTGTGGTGATGGCCGCCGACAACAGCGTGCTGCCGGTCCTCGGCTACAGCACCACAGGGCATTTCGATACGGATGACATTCCCTCCAACGTGGCCGCCTGGCTCGATGCCTACCGTATTGCGGTGAGCGACATCGCCGCCGGTGCCAGCACCCGCGCCTACCCCACCATGGAGGCGGCCTGGCAACAGCTGCTCGCCGACATCCCCACTGCCCCGAGCCGCGAGGTGGTCGTCGGCCCCCTGCTCACCACCACCTGGAACCAAAGTCCCTACTACAACCAGCTCTGTCCCGGAACGGGCAACAACCGAGCCATCACCGGTTGTGTGGCTACCGCCATGGGACAAATCATGCGCTACTGGCAGTGGCCTGCCCAAGGCCATGGCCACCACACATACGTGGCCAACTACGCCGCCTATGGCTATGCCGATTATGGCACCCAATACGCCAATTTCGGTGAAGCCACCTACAACTACAACCTGATGCCCAACTACCTCAACAGCAACAGCTCCAACAACCAGGTGGGCGAAGTAGCTAAGCTGCTGTATCACTGCGGTGTAAGCGTCAACATGATGTACAGTCCGAGTGCCAGCGGAGCCAACAGCGAGAATGTGCCGGGCGCCATGCACAATTATTTCGGCTACACCAGCAGCACCTTTCAATACAAGAGCGGGGAAACTTCCTGGGTGAATGCGCTGAAAGCCCAACTCAACGCCGACAGACCGGTGTATTATAGCGGTTCCGGCGACGACGGTGGACACGCCTTCGTATGCGACGGCTACGACGAGGACAACTATTTCCATTTCAACTGGGGATGGTCTGGCTCCCATAATGGCTATTTCGCTGTATCGAATCTCAATCCGGGCAGTTATGTGTTCAACTCCTACCAAGGAGCCATCTTCAACCTCGAACCCGACCTCTGTTATCCCTATCCCGAAATCTCCATCTCCGGCAATACCGTGATGGCCGACGCCAACAGCAGCGTCACCCTTACCGCCCCCGAGGGGGTGAGCTATCAGTGGAGCGACAATAGTACCACACAGTCCATCACCGTCTCTCCAGCAGTCCCCAAGTATTACACCGTGACGGTGACCGACACCGCTGGCTGCCACAATACCGCCTCCACTTGGGTGACCTTCGCCGACGGCTGTGAAATCACCTTCCACCTTCACGATAGCTACGGAGACAGCTGGCAGGGTAATGCCATCCAAGTGTATAATCAGGTGCGGAAGATTGCAGAAATCACTCTCGACGATGGTAGCGACACCACTATCACCCTGCCTGTTATCTCTGGCGAGCTGGCCCTGAAATGGAAACTCGGCAATTACCCAGAAGAGTGCTCCTTCGAAATAGGCGGTCACTGTCTTGAATACAATTACCCAGAAGCACCCCAAAACTCAGGTGTGTTTCTCGTTACCCAGCTTTTCTGCGGTGATATCGTTACGGAATTTTCGGTTGAAACGGAAGAGAATTCTTATACATGGAATAACGAAATCTACTTTACTTCAGGAGATTATACACAAACCTTTACCTCTCAGTTCGGCTGCGACAGCACCGCCATCCTGCACCTCTCCGTGCAATCCAATGGCATAGCCGAACACCACGCTAACCCTCTTATCGCATTGTATCCCAACCCCACCAACGACAAGTTCAATGTGCATTATCCAACGAATGGTGTTCTGTTGGATAATATTGAAATACAATTGTTTGATGCGTTTGGAAAAAGCTTGCTGCGCGTGCCAATAACCGGAGAAACTACCGAAATCAACCTTTCGGGATTCGCCAGCGGAGTTTATCTTGTGAAATGTATGAATAACGATTGTGTGCTGACTGTCGGCAAGGTGGTGAAACGGTAGTGGATCATTAGCTGTGTTTTCATATTTTTTTATTATTTTTGCAGCCGCATTTTCAGAAAATATAAATCATAATAAACAATACAATGGATTTCAGTTTATCAAAAAAAGAAGAGTTGTTCCTGCAGATGATTCGCGAATTTGCAGTGAACGAAGTCAAGCCGCTTGCTGCGGAAGTTGACGAAGAAGAGAAATTTCCGATCGAGACCGTGAAGAAACTCGGCAAACTCGGTGTGATGGGTATTCCGATTCCCGTACAGTACGGCGGACAGGGCGGCACCAACCAGATGTACTCGATGGCTGTCGAGGAACTCTCCCGCGTGTGCGCCACCACCGGTGTCATCGTGTCGGCTCACACCTCCCTCTGCATGGCTCCCATCTTGGAGCACGGCACCGAGGAGCAGAAACAGAAGTACCTCCCGAAACTCGCCTCCGGTGAGTGGATCGGCGCTTTCGGTCTTACCGAACCCAACGCCGGTACCGACGCCGCCATGCAGCAGACCACCGCAGTGGATGCCGGCGACAAATGGATCATCAACGGTTCCAAGATTTTCATCACCAACGCCAGCGAGGCCTCCGTTTTCATCGTGATGGCCATGACCGACAAGTCGAAAGGCACGAAGGGCATCTCCGCTTTCATCGTGGAAAAAGGTTTTAAAGGCTTCAGTATCGGTAAGAAGGAGATGAAGATGGGTATCCGCGGCTCCGCTACCTGCGAGCTGATTTTCGAGAACTGCGAAGTTCCGAAGGAGAACCTGCTCGGCGAACTCGGCAAGGGTTTCAAAATCGCTATGATGACCCTCGACGGCGGTCGTATCGGTATCGCTTCCCAGGCTCTTGGTATTGCACAAGGTGCTATGGATGAAACCGTTAAATACACCAAAGAACGTAAACAGTTCGGCAAGGCTATCGCCAAATTCCAGAACACCCAGTTCCAGATGGCCGACCTCGAAACCAAGGTTCAGGCCGCCCGTCTGCTGGTGCGTTCCGCTTCATACAAGAAAGATATGCACATTCCTTATTCCGCTGATGCGGCCATGGCCAAGCTGTTTGCCGCTGAGACCGCAATGGAGGTGACCACCAAGGCCGTACAGTTCCACGGCGGTTATGGTTACACCCGCGAGTATCCGGTGGAGAGAATGATGCGCGACGCCAAGATCACCGAAATTTACGAAGGCACCAGCGAGGTCCAGAGAATGGTCATCGCCGCCAAATTGTTCGCTTAATTAATCAGAAATTAGAAAATAAAAAACAATATGAAAATAGTAGTTTGTATCAAGCAGGTTCCGGACACCACCGAAATCAAGATCAACCCCGCAACGGGTACGTTGATTCGCGACGGTGTGCCGAGCATTATGAACCCTGACGATAAGGGCGGCCTCGAAGTGGCCCTCCAGTTGAAAGACCAATTTGGCGCACACGTCACCGTCATCACGATGGGACCGCCGCAGGCCGAGGCCATCCTCCGCGAGGCCATGGCTATGGGTGCCGACCGCGCCATCCTCCTCACCGACCGCAAGTTCGCCGGCGCTGACACGCTCGCCACCTCCAACGCACTGGCCGGCGCACTCCGCGTCATCGAACACGACCTCGTCATCACCGGCCGCCAGGCCATCGACGGCGACACCGCCCAGGTCGGCCCGCAGATCGCCGAACACCTCCACACCCCGATGATCTCCTACGTGGCAGGCGTGGAATACGACGGCAAAGACAAGCTCACCGTGAAGAAGGAAGACGAAGACGGCTACCAGATTTTGGAAGTCCACACGCCCGCCCTCCTCACCGTGCTCGCCTCCGCTTTCAAACCGCGCTATATGACCGTCAAGGGCATCCTCGACGCATACGACGAGAAGGAAATCGAAATCTGGAACGTCGATAAGATTGACGTGGACGAAGCGAAACTCGGTCTCAACGGCTCCCCCACCCGCGTGAAGAGATCGTTCACCAAGCCGCAGAAAGTGGCCGGCGAGGTGTTCGACGTCACCCCCGAAGAGGCCGTTGACCTCATCGTTGCCAAACTGAAAGAAAAATTCATCATTTAAGGAGGAACAACTATGGACAAATCAAATTATAAAAACATATTCGTATTCGTTGAGCAGCGCGACGGCGTCATCCAGCCCGTCGGTCTCGAACTGCTCGGCAAGGCCCACGAACTGGCACAGATCCTGGGCGAGAAGGTCGTGGCAATGTTCCTCGGCCACAATATCAAGAACCAATGTCAGACCCTCATCGAGTACGGCGCCGACGAAGTCGTGTATGCCGACTGCCCCGAGCTGAAGGATTATCTGACAGAGCAATACTCACAGGCCATTGCGCAGATTTCCGACAAGTATCTGCCCAACATCATCCTGTTCGGTGCCACCACCATCGGCCGTGACCTCGGTCCGCGCCTCTCCGCCCGTTTGGCCACCGGCCTCACCGCCGACTGTACCAAGCTGGAGATTTCGGAAGAGAAAGAGTTGATGATGACCCGTCCCGCTTTCGGCGGCAACCTGATGGCTACCATCATGTGCACGGAGCATCGTCCGCAGATGAGCACCGTACGTCCGGGCGTGATGCAGAAGATGGCCCGCGACACCTCCCGCAAGGGCGAAATCATGGAGTTCAAGCCGGTGTTCGATCCCAGCAAGTTCGCTGTGAAGCTCGTCAAGAAGGTGAAAGCCGACAAGGGCAAGATGGACATCACCGAGGCCAAGATTTTGGTTTCCGGCGGTCGTGGTGTGGGTTGCAAAGAAGGCTTCGAGAAACTCGGTGCCCTCGCCAAGACCCTCAACGCGCAGGTTTCCTCTTCCCGTGCCATGGTCGATGCCGGCGTGATGCCGCACGACGTGCAGGTGGGCCAGACCGGTAAGACCGTGCGTCCGAACCTCTACATGGCCATCGGTATTTCGGGTGCCATCCAGCACCTCGCCGGTATGGAGGAATCTGACCTCATCATCGCCATCAACCGCGACAAGGACGCCCCCATCTTCGGTGTGGCCGACCTCGGCGTGGTGGGCGATTTCAACAAGATCGTTCCCTTGCTGAACGAACGCTTGCAGAAAGAGATGCAGGAGAAATAAAACCACGTAGGGCTGCCACATATTGGCAGCCCTACAAAACCATTAATTATGAAGCGGAGGCCGCCGAAAGGTGTCCTCCGTTTGCTTTTCCCCTGAACGTCGTATCATTCTTGCACAAATAACGAAACTGACATGGCATCTA
>JAGCUN010000016.1 GCA_017962845.1 Bacteroidales bacterium
CCCGCGAACACGCTGACAATCAACAGGGTAATAATATGTTTTTTCATAATTGTGGTATTTTTGATTGATGTGAATTCATTTCGGCAATGATACATTTTTTTCAAATTGTGCATTATGAATCTGATCCCGGTCCGTTGTAGAGACGGTGTGCACACCGTCTCTACAGATCCCGCGAACCGCTCACGTGCCGCATTATTCTTCATTCTTCATTTTGCATTCTTAATTATTGTTGTATGCCGGTCTGCTTGTGAACGACAACCCCGTGAACGTGAACTGTAACGTGGTGCTGTCGCGGAATACCAACTGTTCCGGAATGTTGAGATAGTGGCGGTTGTTGTTCTCGTCAAAGTAATCCAACGATCGACTAGGCATCAGGAAGAAACCCTCCGTGGTCAAGTCAAATGTGTCCGTGGTGGTGGCAATGATGTCCGTGCCGATTTCATTCAAGGCAACAGATACGGCTTTTGCGCAATAGTTCCCTTGACCCATGCAATCTCTATGAATATATCTTCCACCGTCCCAAATACATCCTTCACAATTTTTGCCATCATGCCCAATACTCATTACTAATAATGTGTAAGAAGCTGATTTAGCGTCCGACGGGATGCTGATGACCCTGTTGGGTGAGAGTTGGTGGTCTTCGACATTGTCTTTCTCTTTTTTGCATGATCCTAACAGCAAGATGATGGCGAGGGTCGCCAATGTAAATGCTTTTTTCATGATAATCCGTTTTGGTGAATAATTACTTTCAAATGCAAAAATACAATCCGATTTCATTGTTTTTTATCCTTCACGGCAAGAATATGTTCCTTCACGGCAAAAATATGATGGCCGGGCTGATTCATGATGTCTTTACGGTTGCGGTAATTGTTTGACTACTTGTGATCTACCTCGTTTTACGAGAACCGAAAACATTAATCCTTCATTCCGGCTTCATTTAATGGTTAAAAGATTATGAAGGATTATTTACTGGAAAAAATAGTTATTTTTGCCGCAAAATAAATTATGATTTGTCGTTATGAAACACTTTCATTCCGTTGTTGTCATCTTGTTAAACATGTTTTTCTGCATCGCATTGCTCTGGTTCTTCACTCAGAATGCCTACCTTCGCCCCTATGCAGGAAGTGCGACCAAGGAAATTTTAGCCGGGTTATTGCTGCTGACATCTCTATATGCAAACTATTTTGTCTTTTATCCAATGCTTTACAGAAAATTCCCTGTGCTCTATTGGGGGATTATTGTAATCATATCCTTGATATTGGCGGGTATGGAAATGGCCATCAGTTGCTCAAGAACTATTCATGGAAATATTTCTTTAACAGCTGATGGAGAACCACTTAGTCTCTTTTTCAAGTCACTGTTGTTCGTTTTCGGACGAAATCTGGCTTTTATTCTTGTGCCTTTCGTTATTCGCAATATGCAACATCTTAGAGAAGAAGCAGATACAAAAGTACAGTTCATTTACCGACAGAATAGATTGTTGGATGTTTGTGACAAGAATCACACTTGCCATAATATCCCCATCGACGATATCCTCTATATCAAGAAAAAAGGGAATTATGTGTATGTCAATACAATAGATGGGGCGGTATATACACGCTATTGTTCTCTGAAATATTTGGAACAATTATTTGGGGACGAGGAGTTCATACGCATCTCCTCGTCCTTGATAGTGCCCTATCAATACATCGAGTCTTATGATGAAAAACAAGTGGTCATGAAAAAAATGCCCTATTCGAAAGAGCCACTGACCTTCAATTTGGATTCCCCAAAAAGCAAACAGGTGGTAACGATAATTGCCGACCATCTTCAAATGATTCAAACTGAATCATCTGAAAACGAGTTGAGCGATGAAACCAACCCGATGCTAGACAAAAAAATATTATCCATTCCACCTCAAGAAAAACTTGATGCTGTGTATGCATACATTCAGTCACACCCCGACAGCAGATCCAATGAAATCACCTCAGTAATTGGATATTCGCAAAGCACTATCGAACGATGTCTTGTGGAGCTTCGTAAGCAGGGCCTTGTCGAATACGTCGGTTCCAAGAAAACCGGCGGCTACCGCGCAGTCGGCAATTAGCCTATTCCCTATTGCCTATTGCCTATTGCCTAAAAATCCCGAACACAGCGGAGCCGCTGCCGGACATGGAGGCGTAGAGAGCACCATCGCGGTAAAATCCCTCCTTAATTTCTCTTAATTCCGGGTGCTTGGCGAAGACACTCGTCTCGAAATCGTTGACCACTGCATCGCGCCATGTGGTGATGTCCTGCTGTAACACATTGGGTAAGAAGAGGTCACTCTCCATAGGTACGATTCCTGCGTATGCCTCTTTGGTGGAGACGTGGATGTCAGGTTTAACGATTTTTAACCGATATGGGGAGAGATCCAGCTCTATCGGGGTCATCACTTCGCCGCGCCCCGTGGCATACACCGGCTGGTTGCGAAGGAAGAAGGGCACATCGCTGCCCAGTTGCAAGGCATACTCTTCCAATTTCTCCTCTGTGACAGGCAGTTGGAAAATCTGTGACAGCAGCTTCAGCGTGAAGGCGGCATCGGCGGAACCGCCACCTAACCCCGCACCCGTGGGGATGCCTTTGCGTAGGAAAATCTCCACCCCGGAGATGCCGAAGTCTTTCTGCAACAACCGAAACGCCTTGACACACAGGTTATTCTCGCTGTCGCCCAAATCTTCGCCACTGTCCAACACAAACCGCACCTCCTCATCGCATGGGGAGATGCGCAGGTCGTCCGTGAAAAAATCTGTCGGATAAAAAACGGTCTGCAAATCGTGGTAGCCGTCGTTCCGCTTGCGTACAATCTGCAGTCCAATGTTGATTTTGGCGTTCACCCGCGCCGCTACGGGCGCAAAATCTTTCCTCATATCTTGATATTGTCGAAATTCTTGCCGAAGACACTGGCTGTTTTCGAGATGGTGATAAACGCGTCAGGGTCTATCTCCTTGATAATGCGTGTGATGTCGCTTTTATCGGTTCTATGCGCCACAATCAGCAGCACATCCTTCTCTTGGTGGTTGTAGGAACCGTACCCTTTCAAGAAAGTGGCCCCGCGGTGCAGGGTGGAACCGATCTTTTGGGCAATCTCCTCGTTTTTCATGGAAAAGACCATAAACTGATACGTCTGCCGATAACCGTCTATCACCAAGTCAGATACAATGATGGAGACGAGCAGCACCACGAAACTGTAAACCAGTCGCTGCACATCATGGATCACGAAGTAGGAGCTGCCCACGATGACGATGTTGCAGGCCAGACTGATGCGGCCGTAGGAGATGTTGCGGTACTTGCCGATCATCAGCGCGATGATGTCGATGCCGCCGGTGTTGCCGCCCCAGTTGATGGCCATGCCGATGCCGAAGGCCGCAATCGCCGATCCGATGATGACACTCATGAACATGTCATCGACAATCGGCTTGGGGAACAACGGCTGCCAAACGGAGAAGAAACCGCTCATCACAAACGTGCAAATCAACGAGTTGACACAGAATTTTGTGCCAAGCACGCGCCACGCAATAGCAATCAGAATGGCGTTTAGCACGAACGTGGTGACACCGATGGGGATCTTCCCGGTGGCAAAATAGATGATGGAGGCCGCACCTGCCACACCGCCGCCCGACACTTCGTATGGAATCAGAAACGCCGACCACCCGAAAGTGAACAGGCAAAGCCCTAATATGATGAAGAAATAGTTCTCCATCTCCTTTAATACTACTTTCGTTGTCAGTTTTTTCTCCATTTTTTTAAGGCAAAAGGCAAAAGGCAAAAGTGTATGGTTAGTCCTCTATTTTGTTGTTGGAAATCAACTCGTTAAGCCAATTCTTGAAGAGGGTGATATAGGCTCCGTTGAAGATGCGCTTGAACATGTAGCGGTCTTCGTCGTAGTTTTGTTCGATTTCCGTGGGGTGTACCAGCGGCATGATGGGGTAGGCATTGCGCTTGAGGTGGCGGATTTTCCGTTCGGCCTGCTTGCGGAACCCCATGTTGGTCACCAGGTTCAGATACGGGGTGATGCAGAGTCCTTGGTGCGCCCAGATGTGGAAATTGTACTGGTAGGGCCAGTAGTTGGCCTTGTATTTCTTGAGACTGTTGAACCGGTTGGTCCAATACATCTTCTGTTTATTTTTCCGCATGTACGGTTCGATCATCTTTTCGAAGTCCTCCTTGGTGTATTGGTCCATGGAGAGGGTGAAGTCCGTCCAGCGGTTTTTCCAGGTGGCGAAGCCCCAGGTGGAGGCGTAGGCAGAGAAGAAGTAGGAGGATTCTCCCTTCTTCATCCGTTTTTTGTATCTCTTCCGGCTGCGGTGGCGCCAGTAGAAGCCGCCGATGCTGAAGACCTTCTTCTCGTTGCGGTATTTTTCCAGCAGCTGTTCGCAATAGGGGAAGAAATCGTACCCCGGAACGGTGTCTTCGAAGAGGATGATGCCTTCGTCCTCGTTTTCGAAGAACCATTTCATGGCTGTGGCAATCATCTGGGTTTTCCCCAGATGATTGTCCTGCCATAATTTGTGCACTTGGCACGGCCACTCGGGCTGGATGACGGCGCGCGCCTGATAGGTGCGCATGGTGTCCAGCATGTTGCCGGGCTTCGGCGCGTCGCCGGCAACATACAATTGAGTGGGCTGCACCGTGCGTAATACTTGAAATACGTCGTGTGTTTCCTCTACTCTATTATACAATATGAGTAAAACGGGAACTTTGAACATATTGTGGAGTTTTGATTAGGCTAATTCGTGAATAACGAGACCGGAACGCAACTTCGGCTCAAACCAAGTGGTCTTGGGAGGCATGATGTTGCCGGTGTCAGCGATGTCGATGATCTGCTGCATGGAGACGGGATAGAGGGCGAAAGCGACCTTCATCTCGCCGTTATCGACGCGGCGTTTCAGTTCGCCGAGACCGCGGATACCACCCACGAAGTCAATGCGCTTGTCGGTGCGGAGATCTTTGATACCCAGAATCTTATCCAAAACATGGTCGCTCAGGATCTTGACATCCAGCACGCCGATCGGGTCGTTGTCGTCATATTTGCCGGGTTTGGCGGTCATCTTGTACCATTTGCCATCCAGATACATGCTAAACTCGTGCAGTTTGGCGGGTTTGTAGATGTCGGCGCCCATTTCCTCGACGGTGTAAGCCTCGTTCAAGGCGTTGAGGAACTGCTCCTTGGTCAGACCGTTGAGGTCTTTCACCACGCGGTTGTAGTCGATGA
>JAGCUN010000017.1 GCA_017962845.1 Bacteroidales bacterium
GGCACGGGGAACTTTTGGTTCTCCTTCATGCCATCAGGCAGGATGTTGCCGCAGAGGTTGCGGCCGCCGTTCTTGTAGAAGCGCCATGCGCTGCCGCAGAGGTAGCCGCGCACGATCATCTCCACCGGGAAGCCCTTGCAGACGCGGCCCACCGTGACCATCGGGTCGGGGGTGGCCATCTTCCAGTTCGGACAGATGTCGCTGGTGGCATCCAAGAATTTGGAAGCTATCTGGTTGAGGATCTGCCCTTTGTAAGGGATGCCCTTCGGCAGGATGACATCGAAGGCACTGATACGGTCGCTGGCGACCATCACTAACACATCGTCTAAGAAATAGACGTCACGGACTTTTCCGTGATACACCGATTTTTGATTCGGGAATTGGTAATTGGTTTTTGTTAAGGCGTTCATATTGGGTTTATTAAGGTTTAAGGTTTAGGGTTTAGGGTTTAAGGGTTAAGGGTTAATGAAAACATTTTCCTTGAGTGGCCCCGGCAGGGGCAAAAGCTCGGTAGAAATGTGGGAGCGTTTCCATACGTGCCCCGGCAGGGGCAAAAGCTCGGTAGAGAATCATTTTACGAATTTAAACGTGGTCATTTGATTGTTATTCAGCGTTGCCGTTCCAATGTAAAAACCATTGGGCAAAGAGCTTACGTTGATTTCAAGAATCGGGGAGCTCGGGGCGGCGGTTTGCAGGACGAGTTGCCCGGAGGCGTTGTAGACGGTGACGGTCTGGATGTTGCCGTCGGGGTTGACGATGTGCAGCTGGTCGGTGACGGGGTTCGGATAGACGCTGAGCTGCAGCGGTTTATAGTCGTTGATGCCGATGTGAGAGGTGTCGATGTGGTCAGTGTAAACTTTGTAGAAATCAGGGATGCCGTAACCGTATTCGGGGTTAGGATTATTGTAAAGGTGGCCGCTTTCGCGGATCATCTGCATCATTTCCGAAGAGGTGTAGTCGGGCATGGCTTGCCACAGACAGGCACAGAGGCCAGCGGCAACGGGTGTGGCCAAGCTGGTGCCATTAGTTTGAATGACAAAACCACCCACACCATCTGGTAGGTTCCAGGTGTCTGGATAAAAACAGGCGGTTTCCACGCCCATGGAGGTGATGTCGGGTTTCACACGACCGTCGGCGGAATAGCCGTGCGAGGAGAAATCCGCAATCACGCTGTCCACCGCACTGGCACCCACACACAAGATGTTGTAGGCATCGCCGGGACGGTTGAGATAGTACCAATCGTTATTGCCGTCATTACCTGCTGCTATACAAACAATTACGCCCTTTTCGCCCAAGATGGTGGCGCAGCGCGAAGCGATACTGTTCTGTCCGTCTATTTCAGCGTAAGTGATGTTAGCCTGTGGAAAGTCGGGGAAGCGGCGATAACCCAACGATGAGTTGATGACATCCGCCCCAAGGCTGTCGGCGATTTCGGCGGCATTGGCCCAGAAATCTTCCTCCACAAGTTGCTCAGTAGCACCCCATTCCGAATGGATGAAGGCGTACGAAGCAGCAGGAGCCGTACCCACAAGCTCACCAGGAATATTGGAGGCCATCACAGAGGTCACTAACGTGCCGTGCGATCCAGAGTACCCCGAAGCGACTTCAAGAGAATCTGCGAAATCAGGCATCAGCGAATATTTGCCCCAAAAGCGACCGTTATCCACCATTTCTTGATAGTATCTGCAGTCTTCCACGCCATACCAACCGCCGTCAATCACGACGATGAGCATTCCCTCGCCATGGAAACCGGCCTCATGCAGCAAATGTCCGTTGTGGAAGGCGATTTGCGGGAAGCCATAGCCGTAATTCAAGGAATCTTTAGTGTAATTAAGAGTGTTTTGTAATATAGATGGTTGATTTTCAGGAATTTGAGCAGATGGTGCATCATTTAAGATATAGGCACCCACTGCCATAACGGAATCCACGAAAGGCAGATTCAAGATTTGCGGAACTACTGTGCTGTCAGGACAATAGACCGTGAAGGTGTTCATCCATTTCGAGACGGCCAATGGCTGCATTTGTGGGTGCAGCGCAAGAATCTGCTGCTTATATTGTGGGTTGATGGGCAAATCCTGTTCTGTAATCGGAATGTTGAATCGCGTGCGCTTATCGATGGCACGTTGTGACAGATACGCTGACGGATTGCTAATGGAGTAGGGAGTGTTTGCTTTGTCACTCAGGTAGATACGATAACAGGTGGGGTTTTGCGCCGAGACAGCGGCGACCATTCCCAGACACAAAAGCAGAAGGTGTATTTTTTTCATCATACAGTATATTCTAAAGCCTGCAAAAATACATTTTTTTAAGAATTTTAAACATTCTTAGGATTGAAAAAAAACTATTTTTGCGGCGGTTTTTCAAAATGAATATTCATCAAATTAAATCAAAAAAATGAAGAAACTTTTTATCTTAATGGCAGCTGCTTGCTGTCTGACTTTTACCGCTTGTAACAACAACAAGCCCGCTGAACAAACGGCCGAAGGTACTGAACCCCAAACCGAAGCCTGCTGCCCGGAGATGACCGAAGAGCAGAAAGCCGAGATGGAAGCCTGTAAGAAGGCTGCCGAAGATTGGCAAAACTGGGAGAACCTCACCGAAGAGCGTAAGGCTGAGCTGCTCGACCAACGCAAGGCCAAATACGACGAGATGCAGGAGATGAAGAAAGCCCAGGAGGAGAAGAAAGCTGCTTTCGAAGCTGCTATGAACAACTGGGACAATCTCACCATCGATGAAAGAAAGGCTGCATTCGACAACATGGGCTGCTGCGGTGGCTGCAAGAAAGGCGAAGGCAAAGGTTGCTGCAAAGGCGACAAACAAGGTTGCCAAAAAGGCGAAGGCCACGGCTGCAAGAAAGAAGGCGGTTGTCCTAACAAAAAGTAATCCATGAAGAAGATTGCCGTTTTCGCCAGTGGTTTCGGCTCCAACTTCCAGGCCATCATTGAGGCCGTCAAACAGCAGACGCTGAAAGCCGACATCGCACTTCTGGTATCCGACAATCCTTCAAGCAAAGCAGTAGAACGCGCCAGTGCCGCCGGCATTGACGCGTTCACTTTTTGTGCGAAGGAGTATGCCGGAAAGGCCGCCTACGAGCAGGCCATTTTGGACGAACTTCGCAAGCGTGGGGTCGAGTACATCGTGCTGGCCGGCTACATGCGCATCATCGGAAAGACGCTGTTGGAGGCCTACCCCATGCGCATCATCAACCTGCACCCCGCCCTGCTGCCCTCCTTCCCGGGTGCACACGGCATCGCCGATGCTTATAACTACGGGGTGAAGGTCTTCGGTATCACCATCCATTTCGTGGATGAGGGTGTTGATACAGGCAAGATTATCAACCAATTCGCCTTCCACATCGAAGAAGGCGACACCTTGGAAATCGTGGAAACGAAAATCCACCAATTAGAGCACAAGTATTTCCCGCTGACCATCGGGTCGGTGATCGGGGAACAGTAATAATTTCGATTTATCTCCCTCTAGCAGAGAAGTTTCTAGTTTCAAGTTTCAGGTTTCAAGTAAGACCCACGACCTGAAACTTGAAACTTGAAACCTGAAACTAATTGTTTTTACCAGAAAACTGCATAAATCACCACTAACAGCAAACAAATCGCATACGCTGCAATGTGAAAGTCCGTTTTGGTTTTGAACATGCTGGAAGTCAGAGCAATACCTTTCACATCATCTTCATTCTCGCACGTGCACAAGCTCACCATGATGATAATGGCCATCGTGAGCAGGCAGGTGTAGAACATCTGGTCGATAAAGGGCATTCCGATAGGTAAGAATTTGAGTGCCAGTGCGATGGGGATGGAAAGAACCACACCCGTGATAGCACCTTTGTTGGTGGTCTTCTTCCAGAACAATCCTAACAGGAACAGCGCGAGGATGCCCGGACTCACCAGACCGGTGTATTCCTGTATGTACTGGAACATCTGTCCCACACTGCCGAGCAGCGGGGCAATCAAGCAGGCGATGATGAGGAAAAGTCCGGCGGAAATCTGTCCCACCAGCACCAGACTCACGTCCTTGCCCGTTTTCTCCTTCACTTTCGGGGCGATATAGGGCTTGTAGATGTCCATGGTGTAGATTGTGGAGGCGGAGTTGAGCATAGAGGCTAAGGAGGAGATGATGGCGGCGGCTAACGCAGCGACTACCAGCCCTTTAAGTCCTACCGGGATGAAGGTGCTGATGAGCCACGGGTAGGCGTTGTCGTTGTTGAGGGCGCCGTTGGCCTTGGTGAGAGCCTCCACCGCGCCGAAACTGCCCTCGGAGTACATCACATACGCCACGATACCGGGGATAACCACAATAAAGGGGATGAGCAGCTTGAGGAACGCCGCGAATGCCAGACCTTTTTGCGCTTCGGGCAGCGACTTGGCGGCAAACGCCCGCTGGATGATGTACTGGTTGAAGCCCCAGTAGTAGAGGTTGGCCACCCACAGTCCGCCGATGAGCATGGCGATGCCGGGCAGATTGTGGTATTCGGGGTTGTCTTTGGGCAGAATCAGGTGCATACGGTCGCCCGCCGCATCGGTGAGGTGCTGTATGCCCTGCATGATGGTGCCGTCGGGACTGATGACCTGCAGCGCGACCACCGTGGTGATGAGGCCGCCGAGCACGAGCAGGATAACCTGCAGAATGTCGGTCCAGGCCACGGAGGAAAGGCCGCCGGTGATGGAGTAGAGGGCGGCGATCAGGCCCAGTCCGATGATGGCGGGGATGATGAGCGAGCCGTCGCCAATGCCGATGATGGTGTCAATGGCTTTGGCACCGAGGTAGAGCACAGAAGTGAGGTTCACGAAGATGAAGAGGCCCAGCCAGAAGACGGCGAGGATGGTCTTCAGGTTCCGCGAGAACCGTTTTTCGACAAATTCGGGGATAGTGTAGATGCCCTGTTTCACGAACACGGGCATGAAGAACTTGGCCACGATGATGAGGGTGAGGGCGGCCATGAACTCGTAGGAGGCCACCGCAAAGCCGCCAGCGAACCCCGATCCAGACATTCCGATGAACTGCTCTGCCGAGATGTTGGCGGCAATCAGCGACGCACCTATCGTCCACCACGGCAGCGACTTGCCCGCTAAAAAGTAGTCCTCTGTGGTCTTGTCCTTGTTCTTCTTCCTATGTGAAATCCAGATGCCCAATCCGACAATAATCAGCAGATACGCGGCGAAAATGATGATGTCAATCGTATGAAAAGCGGGGTTCATTTTTTGAGGGATTTAATTTGGCGGCAAAGGTAAGAATTTTAAGTGAATGTTGGGGACTTCGTGATGGTTAGTAAATGTTGGGGCTATCGTAACCTGAGAATATTTGCAAGATACCGTTTGACGTTGACCATCGTTCTTCTCGCGTGCGGGACGCACGCCATATTAGTAACCCCCACATAAGGCGATAGCCGCAGTGTGGGGTCGGTGGACGCAGTGTGTGTGACGGCGTGCCGGAGGCACGCAACAATGATGACAGGTCACAACTGTTTAACGATGCAAAAATACAAAAATAACACAGAAAAATAGTGTTGTTTTTTGATGTAACAGATTTTAAAAACTTCAAAACATTTGCAATTCACCATATACCAACGAAAAAGGCTAGCAAACGCCATTCACCGTTTACTAGCCTGCGTATATCACCACCCATTTCCTTGCGAGTCTGAGATTACGTTCGGCTCATGCTGTCGCTTCTTTTTCGTCGATAGGGCGGATTCGCTAAATGGAATCCCGTCCACGCAAGGAGAGGAAAGCCCGGTGACCCGCATCCGCTGGGAAGCGGATGCCCTTATGCATTGCGCCCATCCCTGCCAAATTCTTCCAAAAACCCGCCCGCTCCGCCCGATTTATAATCCAATTCCGCTTTTCACTTTTTTACAATTTTGCAACTTTTATACCTAAAGCTGCAACTTTTATATCGAAAACTGTTATTTTTATATATTTGATTTTTAATGAGTTAAATTATTTTTGCTCTTGATTTTATCAAAAGGATTTTGTATGTTTGCGGTCTAGAATTATTAATGTATTTTATCATTAAAACTAAATTATTATGACGAACATTATGGATGTTGAAGACAAGATGATCACCTTGAGAA
>JAGCUN010000018.1 GCA_017962845.1 Bacteroidales bacterium
GTCTTAACTTATTAACTCTTAATTTTCAATTTTCAATTATCAATTTTCAATTCTCCATTCTCCATTCTCCATTCTCTACACGCATCCTTCCGGTTTGGGCAGACCAGCCACACGGCAGGCTCCTCTGGCGGGACCCAGCGGGAAGAGTTCGTAAATCTGTTTCAGCTTCAGACCGCTCTCTTTGCAGATGACGCGCACCATCGGGGCGAGACCTTTCTCTAAGTAGTTGGCTCTGATGATGTTGATGATTTTCCAGTGATCCTCAGTGAGGTTCTCAATTCCATCCTCTTGGGCGATGAGCTTAGCCAGCTCTTCGGTCCACAATTCCGGTTGCAGCATGAAGCCGTCACCGTCCATTTCAATGGTTTTTCCTTCTAAAGTAATGCTCATAGTAATAATATTTAATTGATTGATTTTCTGTTAAATAATGCGTCATCGTTTCAAACTCATCCTCTTTTCATACTGACGTAAAAATTCAGGGATGGTGTGCATCTCGATGCGTCGGTTCAAAATGATTTCATGTTTTTCGTTGATGATGAACATGGCGGGATTGCCCGTCTCGTAGATGTTGAACAGTTCGAGATAATCCACATTGCCCTTGTTGCCGCCCACGTTGATCCACGGATAGTTATTCTCTTTCACGTACTTTTTCCAGCGGTCGATGTCGGCATCGTTGGCCACGGCATATACGTCGAAGTTGCGCTGTCCGAGGTTCTCCAACGAGTCGTAAACCGCCCGCAGCTTCTGCGATTCTTTCTTGCAGGTGGGACAGTCGGGGTCGTAGAACCACAGGATGGTGTATTTCTTGGAAGCGGCCCCATTCGGACGGTAAGAGGAGTGCCAGCGCGAGTAGTCGTCGGTGAGGGTAGTGTCGGGAATCATCAGCTCCGGTGCGATCTTGCCGATGAGGATGGGATCCAGATGTTTCACGCGCTTCTCGTACTTGCGCAGCAGGTCTTCCTCCATCCAGGTGCATTTGCCTTTCATGTGGTTGTTCTTCACGATATGCACGAACACGCCGTCATGGCCTAACATCTTGCTGGTTTCGTACTGGTAGGAAAGCCAGTCGATGAGAAAATGATACATCAGCGTGTCGGAAGCCGACTTCTCCAAAACCATATCCACATATTGACAAATGGTGTCAGGTTCTTGATATTGAAGATATTTGGTGAAATACTCTTTCAATTTTGGCTCCAACACGGGAGTGAAAATCAGGCGGCTGTCGCCGAGGTCGGTTTTGTCCCAGTAGTGGGTGAGAAAGTAGCGAAGCTGGAAGGTGGAGTCGATGCTGCCGTCGGGGTTTACCGGCGCGTCCGGAATGTCAATCTGCTGATAGGCATTCTGGATTTTGGAGAAAAGATAGTCGGGATGACGGTCGATGATGTCTTTAATGAAAGTCTCCATCTCTTCATTCAGACTCTTCATCTTTTCCTGATATTCATCGGCTTCTTTCTGATTGTCAGCTTTTTTCGCATCATCGAAAGCCTTGCGCCACTCGCTCATCTGCTTGCCGGCGGTGGAACTTTTGCGCTGGAAGGCCATCAGCTCGTCGTTGTGCGGCGAGTTGGTCACCGATACGCTGTCCACGGTGCCGGTGGTGCCGCAGGTGAAGGAGAAAAACTGCGGACCGTCCATGATGAAGTCCATGTACGGGTAGTGCGTTTGGCTGACCAGCTTGTACAAACCACCTTGGTACTCGTTATCGCCTTTGAAGATGAACTGCGGACCGTTTTTGGTCTTGGTTACTCTTGCTGAGTCTTTCAAGATGAGTTTATCTCTGTAATATACAGCTAAATAGACGATGGAGTCTTGGGCTTTGGGAATGTTGAACACGATGTTGTGCCCCGTCTTAGGTGCTGCTGCCGAGTTTTTCTTTTGGGCAGAAAGCGGGAAGGGGAGTGCGATGACCGCAATGAGGATTAACAAAAAGACATTTCTTTTCATTCTATATTGTATTTGTCTGGATTCAAATTATTGAAGAATTCTTCTAATTGTTCTAACGTGAACTGCCGCATGATGATTTTGTGGTCTTGGTCAAGCAGCAGACAGGCGGGTGTGGTGAGGATGTTGAAATAGTCGATGACGTCGTAGTTGCTGCCGCCTAAACCGTCGCAGGTGTTGATGAACTTCAGCCCCATCTCCTCTGAAACCTGCTTCCAGCGTTTTACGTCCGCAGTGATGCAGTAGCCGAACACCTCGAAATCGTACTCTTCCTGGTACTTTTCGTACATCTCGTTGAGTATGGGGGTCTCCTCGAGGCAGTCCTCGCAGTCGGCGTCCCAGAACCATATCACCGTGTTGGGACGGTCGATGGAGGCGGTGGAGATGAACTTGCCGTCGGCGCTTTTTGCCTCCAACGGCGGCATCTGAGACCCGATGGCGAGATGACGCTTGCGGGTCACCCCGTTCTTCAACCGCCGCTCGTAGCTCTCGGAGAAAAGCTGCAACCCGCTGGGCAGATAGTACTTGTCGTACAGGTGCAGCAGAATGTCGTCGTACGCCACGTTGTTGTCCATGTTATAATACTTCAACGTCTGCACCATATAGTACTGGCCGATCTCCGTTTCCAAACTATATCGGTCGAAAACCGAGTCGATGATGGTGATGTTCTCGGATTGTAATTTGTCGGAAATGAGTTGGTTAAAAAGAGGATGATGCAGCATTCTGGCATCGGGGATGGTGCAGGCATCCAATCCTAAATACTCCAGTAACAAGTATTTATATACCAAATCGTGCCCCACGCTGGCGGTCTCTAACGTGGTGATGTCAGGCCATTGGGAGTCGTAGGTGTTGATCTGAAAGTGGGCCAGCTCGTAGGCTTCATTCTCGGACGATCCTTCAAAATGTCCAGGTGAATCCGTCCAATGGGTGAATTTCCGGCTTTCGGAGATCACCAGATCGATGGGAGCACGGCGGCCCTGAGGAAGAGCTCCCGAATTCATATAATCAAGGGAAGGATAATCCGCTTTCACCTGATAGAAGCCGTCAGGAAGGTTTTTCCCCTTGAACACGGAAGTGCCTTTCCGCACCACCACACTGTCATACACCTGCACTTCGTCGCCGTGAAATCCCGTGAGATACGACATCTTTCCGTCGTATGACGAGCCTTCACTATTCCATTTGATGGTAATCCGATAGGGCTTCTGCTGCGCAAAGCAAAAACTTATCATGCAGAAACACAATAATATAGCAGAAATGCACCTGTTCATTCTCGGATTCAATTTTAAGCCTGCAAAGATACGAATTTTCAACGATTTTCATACTATGGACGCAATATAAATAAAAATGTTGATGGAAAATGGGCGGCGGGCATTGCCTATTGCACTTTGTTTTGTAATTTTGCAGCCTGAAACCCAGCAAGGCTGGGCGTTAGTCTTTTCTCGTTTTATCACTTAAAGGATTCACCTTATGATCAAACCAAGCATTCCAAAAGGTACCCGCGACTTCACTCCGTTGGAGATGATGCGCCGCAACTACATTTTCCAGACCATCCGCAGCGTCTTCGAGGCGCATGCCTACCTGCCGATAGAGACCCCCGCCATGGAGAACCTCTCCACCCTGATGGGCAAATACGGCGAGGAGGGCGACCGCCTGCTGTTCAAGATTCTCAACTCGGGCGATTTTATGCAAGGTGTTGACCGTCAGGAGGAATCCTCTGTCCGTCTCGCCTCCGCCATCTGCGAGAAAGGCCTCCGCTACGACCTTACCGTGCCTTTCGCCCGCTTCGTGGTGCAGCACCAGAACGAGATCACCTTCCCCTTCAAACGCTACCAGATGCAGCCCGTGTGGCGTGCCGACCGTCCGCAGAAGGGCCGCTACCGCGAGTTCTACCAGTGTGATGCCGACGTTATCGGCACCAACTCGCTCCTCAACGAGGCCGAGCTGATGCAGATTACCGCCGAGATTTTCCAGAAATTCGGCATCCGCGTGGTCATCAAGGTCAACAACCGTAAGATTCTCTCCGGCATCGCTGAGATTCTCGGGGAGGCCGACAAGATTACCGACATCTGCACCGCCATCGACAAACTCGACAAGATCGGCCGCGAGAATGTGTGCGCCGAACTGCGCGAGCGCGGACTGTCGGAAGATGCTGTGCAGAAACTCGACCCCTTCTTCGATTTTTCAGGCACAAATGCCGAAAAGTTGCAGAAACTCACTCAGATTTTCGCCACCTCCGAAACCGGACTCAAGGGTGTGGAAGAGTTGACAAAAATGTTGCAATATGCTGAATTTCTGAAAATTAATGCCGATATTGAATTGGATATTACCCTCGCCCGTGGCCTCAACTATTATACGGGAGCCATCTTCGAGGTAAAGGCTCTCGATGTGAGTATTGGCAGCATCTCCGGCGGTGGCCGCTACGACAACCTCACGGGCATCTTCGGACTTAAGAACGTGTCGGGGGTCGGCATATCCTACGGTGCGGAACGTATCTACGATGTGCTCAACGAGTTGCAACTTTTCCCGAAGTCGTTGGAGAACCCTGTGCAGGCGTTGCTGCTCAATTTCGGCGAGAAGGAGGAACTCTATGCGCTGTCGGCTTTGCAGCAGCTGCGGGCGGCCGGCATCACCGCCGAGCTGTTCCCCGACAAGGCCAAGATCGGCAAGCAGATGACCTTCGCCAACAACCGGGGTATTCCGTTCGTCATCATGGCTGGTGAAAACGAGATGAACGCCGGCGTGTTCGCCTTCAAGAACATGACTACCGGGGAGCAGGAGAACCTCACCGTTGAGCAGCTGATAGAGAGATTGGCAAGATAATAGGTGTTTTTCACCAAAAAATGTCATTTTTCGCCCGAAAATTTGTAATTTTGCGAATCATTTTAAATCCATTTTTCAATGAATACCATTACCGTCGGCGATAGGAAATTTGTTAAGTATATTTCTGAAAATGAAATCGATAAAGCGGTGGAAAGAGTGGCCGCAGAAGTTAACGAAGAATACAAAAACGACATCCCTGTTATCCTTCTCGTCCTCAACGGCTCCGTAATCTTTGGCTCCGACCTGCTGAAACAGCTCGATTTTCAGTGCCGACTCTGCTGCGTCAAGGTGAGTTCCTACGCCGGAACCAAAAGTACCGAAAAGGTGAAGAATCTCATCGGTCTTACCGAAAATATTGAAAATAAGCGTGTTCTGGTTATAGAGGATATTATCGATACGGGCAACACCTACGAATTCATCGAGGTCATGCTGCGCGAAGCACACGCGAAGGATGTCAAAATCGCTACGCTCACCTACAAGCCCGACTCATACCGCAAATCATTGCCCATCGACTTCATCGGTCTCGAAATCCCCAACAAGTTCATCCTGGGTAGGGGAATGGATTACGACGGTTTGGGTCGCAACCTGCGCGACATCTACCAAGTAGTGGAGGAATAATCAAACAATCACTATATGAAAAAATTCAATATCGTCATGCTGGGTGCCCCTGGCTCTGGCAAAGGCACGCAGGCCAAAATCATGGCCCAGAAGTTCAACCTCGCCCATGTCTCCACCGGCGACCTCTTCCGCAAAAATATCGCCAACAGCACTCCGCTCGGCGTGGAGGCTCAGTCGTATATCAACCGCGGCGCCCTCTGTCCCGACTCGCTGACCATCAACATGTTGCACGATTGCCTCGAGCAGATGCCCGAAATCATCGGCTCCATCCTCGACGGCGTGCCGCGCACCATCCAGCAGGCCGAAATGCTCGACGGCATCGGTCACGACAAAAATCTTCCTATCTCGCTGGTTATCAACCTGAATGTCGATGAGGAGGAGATTATCAAACGTATGCTCAACCGCGCCCGCCTCGAAGGCCGCAGCGATGATACCCCGGAAATCATCGAGAAGCGCATCGCCAACTATTTTGCACAGACCAAGCCGCTGGAGGATTACTACGCCGCCAAAGGTTTGCTGCGCCACATCAACGGCATGGATACGGTGGAGAATATCTCGGAAGAGATTTGCCGTATCATCGCCGAAGAGATGGAAAAATAAGGTTAGCTGTTCCCAACACTTAAAGTGATCGTGTATCCGCCTTTTGAAGGGGGAGTGTTGCTCTTTTGTGCGGTTTTGGAGGTCGTGTAGGTGATGTTCACTGTGGGCGTTTGCGGTGCGGGCGCCAGCCGGAAGTGTATGTTGAGCTTGCAGTTGGCCTTCAGCCGGAAGCCCCTGTTGTGCGCCTTGCCGTACTGCAGCATGTTCACAATCCGTAAAGCCTCCTCGTTGCACGACGGGCACAACCCCTTGATAATCGCGGCATTCTGCACCTCGCCTTCATCGCTTACTTGGTAGGCGACGGCCACGATGCCCTCAATCCGCTGCTTCATGGCATCTTCCGGATATTGGAGATGCGCCGCCACAAATGCGTCCAGCGCCTTCCGCCCGCCCGGATACTCGGGCTTCTCCATGAATTTTTTCGCCTTTTTCGACTTTTTCTCTCCCATTTTTATCGCCTATTGCAGCACGTACAACTCCTTTTTATCGCGGTTATTGTACTATTTGTTTAATAATTATGGATTTGCAAAAGTAGAAAAATTTTCTGTAAAATGCTGGGGTATGAAAAAAAATCGTATTTTTGCAGCCTCAAAACAGCGGGGTGTGGCGCAGTTGGTAGCGCGCTACGTTCGGGACGTAGAGGCCGCAAGTTCGAGTCTTGTCACCCCGACTTTTTTTTGAGCCTCATTTCCAAAGTAAATGCTTAACAACAAGATCATTTCCATTATCAAACCTTATAAATGGAAATTGCTGCTTGTTGTTTTCGTCAACCTCATCTCCATTCTTTTCTCCATCCTCACCATGATGCTCATCGAGCCGTTGGTGAAGCTGATTTTCCAAGGCGAACTCAGCGGATTGAGTGTGATAGGGGAGAAGCTGATGAAGTTGGTCGGCCTTTTTGCCGATTTGAATGCCCCGCGTCGTTCGCTCACCGCCATCATCATCTTTGTGGTGGTGCTTTTTCTGCTTAAAAATTTCTTCCTCGTCCTTACCCAGTGGATCTTAGCCCCTGTGCGCAGCGATGTCATCCGCACACTCCGCAGCCGCATGTACCATAAGGTGCTGATGCTGCCCTTGTCGTTTTTCTCTGGACAGAAGAAAGGCGATGTGATTTCACGTGCGGTCAACGACACGCAGGAGGTGGAATTTACGGTGTTAAGTGCTTTTCAAACAATGATTTCCGCTTTACTTACCATACTCATCTACGTGGTCGCCCTCTTCACCATCAGCTACCAACTCAGCCTGTTTGTGATGGTGCTGCTGCCGATAGCGGGTGTCATCATTTCTTTGATTAGCAGAACTTTGAGAAAGAAAAATAAAGAGATGAAGGCGCAGCAGGGTGTGCTGTTCGCCCATGTTGAGGAAACCATCGCCGGCCTTCGTATCATCAAAGGATTCAATGCGCAGGGGCATGCCGAATCGCTCTTTACCCACACCAATGAGACTTTGGCCGACCTGTCGCGGCGCGTCACCCGCCGTGGCGACCTCGCCTCCCCGATGAGCGAGTTCCTGGGCGTTACTGCGGTGATGATCATCCTCGTGTTCGGCGGCTCGCTGGTGCTGAGCGGCGGTACCGACCTCACAGCCCCCATGTTCATCACCTACATTGCCCTCTTCGCCATGATTGTCAACCCCGCCAAGAACATTGGGACGGCCATGGCCAAATATCACCGCGGACTGGCAGTGCTCGACCGCATCTATGAGGTGCTCGATGCCGAAGAGGTGATCAAGAGTCCGGCTGATGCCGTGCAACTGCACGCTTTTGAGCAGGAAATTCGCATCGACGATGTGTCGTTTTCGTATGGCACTGCCGACGTGCTACAACATATTAACCTCACCATCGGGAAGGGCCAGATGGTGGCGGTGGTCGGTGCCTCTGGCGCAGGCAAGTCCACCCTCGCCGACCTGCTGCCCCGCTTCTACGACGTGACCGGCGGCAGCATCTCCATTGATGGAACGGACATCCGTCATTGCGATTTGGACTCGCTGCGATCGCTGTTCTCTATTGTCAGTCAGGATGTTGTGCTTTTCAACGATACGGTAGCCAACAACATTGCCTTCGGTCGCGAGAAGGTGAGTGAGGAGGAAATCTGGGAGGCCGCCCGCGTGGCCAACGCCTCCGATTTTATCGCCGCCCTGCCCGAAGGCCTCCACACAGCCCTCGGTGACCGCGGCCTCAACCTTTCGGGCGGACAGCGCCAGCGTATCAGCATCGCCCGTGCCGTGCTGCGCAACACCCCGATTCTGATTCTCGATGAGGCCACTTCCGCCATGGATACCGAGTCGGAACGCCTCGTGCAGGAAGCCCTCGACCGTGTGATGCAGAACCGCACCACCCTCGTCATCGCCCACCGCCTTTCTACCGTCCGCAACGCCGACAAGATCATCGTGCTCGACGGCGGCCGCATCGTGGAACAGGGTACTCATGAGGAACTCATGCAGCTCGGGGGCAAATATTCAAAATTAGCAGAAGTAAATAAGTATCAATAATATGGCTAAACATAAACTCCAGCGTTTTGCAGAAAACGAAACTTTCACCAATCTTTTCCAACACCAGAACTATGATGTCCGCAACGACGCTTTCCCTCTGAAAGGGAAGTGGGGGCAGGACTATTTCCATAACGACCACCCGATAGTGGTGGAGGTGGGTTGCGGCCGTGGCGAATATACCGTGGCCATGTCGCGCGCCTTTCCCGACAAGAACTTTGTGGGCATGGACCGCAAGGGTGCCCGTCTATGGCGCGGCTGCAAGGATGCCACCCTTGAAAACCTCACCAATGCCGCTTTCATCCGCGGCCAGATCGATGATATCGACCGCTATTTCGCCCCTGGCGAGGTCTCCGAAATTTGGGTCACCTTCCCCGACCCGCAGCCCAAGAAAGCCCGCCGCCGGCTCGTTTCCCCCAACTTTGTGGAACGCTACCGCCATGTATGGGGCGACAAGGGCGTGCTGCACCTGAAAACCGACAGCCGCCTGCTGTACGAGTACCTGCTGGAAACCGCCGCCGAAGAGAACTGGCGCATTACCGACAACATCGAGGATGTGTATGCGCAGACCAATTATCCCTTCCTGACAGGAATACAGACTTTCTACGAGAAAAAATGGTTGGAAGAAGGAAGCCTTATCTCCTACATACGGATTGAGGTGGCTAATCGTAACTAATCAATTTTCAGCTTGTTGCGTAAAAGTCCGCAGGTGTACTGCTGGATGACAGCTTTCATTAGCTTTTCGTATTCTTTGAACTCTGGTAATGAATCGGAGCTGATGGCTCTGTTACCTTCATCTTTTTCCAAATCCCAAATTCTCAATATCTTATCTCCATCAAATTCAATAAGATAGTGGGACATATAAAATTGGTAGGTGTCGGAAAGACAGTTGATGGCAAAGCGCGGTGTTGAACTGTCAAATACGTTGTTGCCGAAAGATACGAATGCCCCCTTGAAGCCACAGTAGCCGAAGATGGAGGGCATGATATCCAGCTGCTGCATGATCTCATGGGAATGGAAAACTTCCTGCTGGGCAGGGTGGAAGAAAATCATCGGGATGGAGTAGCGGTGCTTTTGATAGTCCACGGCAGAGGCTCCGTCGAAGTTGGTATGGTCTGCTGTGATGACGAACAGGGTGTTTTGATACCATTCTGTTTGTGAGACTTTTGCGAAAAATTGCCGTAAAGCCTCGTCGGTGTATGCCACGGTATGCTGCATGGGGAAGTCGCCTTGTGCCACCTTGTCGTCGTACTCGGCGGGGACTTTGAACGGATGGTGCGATGTGAGGGTGAAGATGGTCGCAAAAAAGTGTCCGTCAATCTGGTCCAGCTGGTCGGCGACATAGTGCAGGTACGGCACATCGGGCAAACCCCAGCAACCGTCGAAGTCGCGCTTGCTGTTGGGGTACTCGTCCATCCCGTAGTAGTGGTCAACGCCTTCGATGTGGCTCATGCGGTCGAAACTCATCGTGCCATTGAGTCCGCCATGGTAAAAGTGGGTTGACATTCCCTGCTTTTTAAGTACCGGCAAGGGGTAGCTGACATAGTTGGTCGCATATTGCGTCTGGCAGAAAGGCTTGGCCATCAGTGAGGGGATGCCGCCCAAAACAGAGGATACCGCTTCAATGGAATGCTGTCCGTTGGCCATGCCGCGAAATGTGATGCTGCGCTCCGCCAGACTGTCCAAAAACGGGGTAAAGCCGGCCATCGGTTTCGGCTCATCGGCCATGGCGGAACTGTATTCGCTCGAAATTCCTTCCAATATTATTACTACGACATTGTCGGTTTTTGGTGGAATAAAATATTGATTATCAAAAGATTCCCTTTTAATAGAAAATGTCTGGTCGCACACTTCGTCTGAATAATAGGTGTAACCCATCAGTTTTTCACTTTGTATGGTGTTGATTAAGGAAAATGGCGAGTTGAGAATCAGGGATGCATACTCCACACCCCCATATTCACCTGCCGAAGCAATTGTCAGAGGACGTAATTGCAAACCTCCTCGCGTGCCGAGCACCATCAATCCCAACAGTAACACTCTGACAGCAATTTGTACCAATAGAGCTTTTCCTTTTATTACAAATTCTTTATATTCAATGAATTTTGAAAAATAAACAATGGCAATCATCAACAGTACAAAACCGAGAAAGATGATAACCATATAGTAGTAGTCCTTGAGAAACAAGGGCAGTAGTGCGCCGAAATTGCCAGTCTCACCGATAAAACTGAAGATGTCGAAAGTCATCCTGCGCATCGAGAAAGGATAGTAGCAGGTGTCAATCAGGTTAGCCGCCACTGCAATGAGGTTGATGACGATGAAATAGATGTTGCCGATCTTCCGACATGTCGGTGTGCCCACAAAACGGAACGGCAACAGCAGTAGGAGAAAATAGGGTGCGTTGAAGATGAAAATGGACGCTAAATCGAAGCGGATTCCAGCGAAGAAATACAAGGCCCTTGCTTCAGGGAAATGGGGAAGGTTAAATAGGAAGAAAACCAGTCGACATAGGCTGTAAACAATTATCAAACATACAGTTAGGTATGCAATATGCAGTAGGGGAGATTGCAGATAGGTCTTTTTCTGGAGGAAAGGCTGAAGGAAAGCGGGTGTTTTCATGGTCTGTCGGATTGGGAATAACGGGGACGCAGGGCCTCCATCTCTTCAATAAATTTCACAAAATGTTCGGGGATAAGCACCTCATCCTCATTCGTCAGGCGATACTCTTTGGCGTAATCAAGGAATTTAAATGCCAACTCAGGGTGCTTACGTTCCCACGCCACTTTTGCAATGGTGAGATATGATTCGTAAATTCCTGACTTTGAACGAATAAGTCCATGGTAATAATCATCATTGCAGTAGGAGGAAGGCAGGTCGTGACAGAAGGTCTCCAAGGTTTCAAACAGTGCCAGTGCGTCTGCCTCGCGTCCGCTTTTCACCAAGGCGTCGCCAGTGTTATAAAGTTCCTGATAAAATTGCAGATTGAAATCCGACAGCGCATTCTCCTGTTCGCGGTTCAGGGTGGCATCATGGTAGAGGATGCGCAGCGTGGCAAGACATTCATCGAAATGCTTCTGTGCATAATCGAGTTGCAGGCGCATGATGAGGGCGTCGGCCTGAACTCGGTTGAATTGCAACGAGCGATCCAGGTAGTACTCGCACATCGCTGTGTCGTGAAAGGCCAGTTCATCCACTGCCTTGAGGTAGAAAAGGGTGTCCACCCGCCGGCGTTGCACCTCCAGCCGGTCGTTCAGCTCCCGCAATTGGTACTCCAACGCCTTGCTCTGATGCAGGGTGGCGAAGAAGTCGATCTGCGGACAAAAATGTAAGTTGGGGAGATATTCATCCTGGAAAATCCTCACCGAGTCGAGCATCTCCTTGACGAAAATATGGTGCAGGGTGATGATTTCGGGGTCTTCGGTGTCGATATGGGCGGTTTTTTCCGCAATGCGCTGTGTGAACCCTTCGGCCTTGTCGCAGTCAATCTGCTGTGCCGACGCGCAAAAAAAAGCCGTTGCAAAAAATATTGCAGCGGACATGTTGCGGATGAACAACGAAATGCGCATTATTCAGACAAGAGTTTATTCTGGATGATTTTCTCAAGCTTATCTTTATCTACGTATCCCTCAATTCTCTCGGGTTGTTTGTGAGGTTTCACAATGATGAGGGTGGGAAGGCCTTGGATGTTAAAGCGCTGCGCAATGTTAGGGCATTTTTCAACATCCACTTTGTAAATGGCAATCTGGTCAGAATATTTCTGGGCCATGTCCACGAGGTGGGGGGAGAGTTTGGTGCACCAGCCGCACCAGCCAGCGGTAAAATCAATAATGATAGGACGGGTGCATTTGAAACCATACCGGCCGGCATCGTCAAATTCGCACACCTCTTCCATAAAGCGTTTTTCATCCACCACCTGCACTTTCGAAAAGTCGGTTTCCTGCTTGGGCAGGCCAATCATATTGGGTTGCTCGTCTTCGCTGGTGGTTTCCTCTTGCTGCTGTGTGGCCGCATCTTCCGTTTCAGCGTCGTTGCTGGATGCATGACGTGAAGAACAGCCTGAAAAGAATAGGGCAGTGCTGAAAACGATAACTGAGAGAAGACGAACGCTGTTCATGGCTGTCTTTATTTAGGCTGGTTTTGTGCGGCACGGGCACGGATCATCGCGCCGGTCTTGTTCTTGCCCACCCGCACGTTGTCGAGAATCGGACGGTTGGCGGGACAGGTGAACTGGCAGCTGCCGCATTCGATGCAGTTCATGATACCCTCTTTCTCGCAGTCTTCTAGCCGCAGGGCTTCTGAAAGTGCATGCAGGCGGTACGGCTCCAGTCCCATAGGACAGGCGTCCACGCACTTGCCGCAACGGATGCAGTTGCTGACCGGACCGCGCTTGGCTTCCTTTTCATTGAGGTACAGCAGGCTCGACATTCCCTTGACGGCGTAGGCATTCAGGTTGGTGATGGCCTTGCCCATCATCGGACCGCCGGAGATGATCTTGCCGGTGTCTTCCGGTATGCCCACAGCGTCCATCACAGCCTTGATGGGCGTTCCGAGACGGAGGTGGAAGTTGCGGCACTTGTCGGCCGGCACCGATTTGCCCGAAACCGTGGTGAAGGTCTGCACGATGGGCATGTTCTTCTGCACGGCCTGGTAGATGGCGTAGGTGGTGGTGAGGTTGTTGACGATACAGCCTACCGAAATCGGGAGCGCGCCGTTGGGTACGCTGCGGCCTGTGATGGCCTTGATAAGCTGTTTCTCAGCACCTTGCGGGTATTTGATGCGGAGGGGTTGCACCTTGATTTTCGGATGCCCCTTGGCGGCCTCCACCAGTCTGGCAGTGGCTTCCGGCTTGTTGTCCTCAATGCCGATGATGGCCTGGTCAGCGCCCGATGCGATGAGGGCGGCCTCGATGCCGATGATGCACTCTTCGGCATGCTCGATGGCCATACGGTTGTCGGTGGAGATGTAAGGCTCGCACTCGGCGGAGTTGATGATGAGGTACTCGCATTTCTGTTCGGGCTTGAGCATGTATTTGATGTGGGTGGGGAAGCAGGCGCCGCCGAGTCCCACAATGCCCTTGTCCTTCATGCGGGCGATAATCTCGTCCTTGCTGAGCTTGATCTCGCTCACGATGTCGGGAGTGGTGTCGATGTCCTCCATCCATTCGTCGCCCTCGCGGTCGATGACGATGGCGGGCTTCTTGTAGCCGCTGATGTCGGCAATCATGTCCACGCGGTTCACGGTTCCGGAGATAGGGGAGTGGATGTTGGCGCTCACGAAGCCGCTGGGCTCTCCAATGAGCTGTCCCACTTTCACTTTGTCGCCTTTCTGAACGATGGGCTTAGAGGGAGCACCGAGGTGCTGCGTCATATATACCACAGCCTGATCGGGGAGTGGGAACTCTTCAACACACTGGTTGTGAGCAATTTTGTTGGCTTCGGGATGCACACCTCCCATGTGGAAGGTTTTCTTTCCCAAGGCTTTCATTTCTTTTTTCGTTTCGGTTGAAATTTCGGTGGACATATCGTTGGTTTTGTTGTCTCTGAAAATGTTGAATAATAAAAGAATGGATGATTAGGCTTCGGCGGGAGCGGAGGCTTCGGCTTGCGGTGCTGCTGCGGGTTCGGCAGCAGGAGCGGGTTTCTCGGCCGGTTTGACCACCGGTGCCGGAAAGTTGACCGCCACGATGGCGTTCTTCGGACATTCGGCCACGCATTTCTTGCACATCTTGCACTTGGTGAAATCGATGTAGGCGAGGTTGTTCTCCACGGTGATGGCCTCGAAGGGGCACACCTTGGCGCACTTGCCGCAGCCGATGCAGGCGGCCTTGCAGTTCTTCATGGCCACCGCGCCCTTCTCCTTGTTGTTGCATGCCACATACACGCGGCGGTTCTTGGGACCTTTGTGGCGAATCTCGATCACGGTACGCGGACAGGTCTTGGCGCACACGCCGCAGCCCACGCACTTCTCCTCATCCACCACCGGCAGTTTCGTCACCGGGTCGATGGTGATGGCTCCGAAGTTGCAAGCCTTCACACAGTCTCCGCAGCCGAGACAGCCGTTGGGACAGAGGCCTTCGCCGGCGTACAGACTGTTGGCGAAGAAGCAGGATATCTCGGAGTCGTAGCTCACCTTGGCGGGCGAGTTTTCACACGAACCCTGGCAGCGCACTACCGCCACTTTCGGGGTGCTGTCGGCCGCCTCGATGCCGAGGATGGCGGCAATCTGGTCATTCTTCTCTTTCGGAGTTCCAGGGCAGCTGCAGCCCTCCATGGTGCCGCGTGCCACCATCGTCTCCGCCAAGTTGCGGCAGCCTGCAAAGCCGCATCCGCCGCAGTTGGCGCCGGGCAACAGGTCGCAAATCAGGTCGATACGGGGGTCTTCCTCAACATGGAACTTCTTGGCAATGAAGAATAAAACAATTGCGGCCACAATGCCGACAATGCCTAAAATCAGCGCGGCTTTCCAAAGCACACTCCAATCTACTGCAAGTAAAACACTCATTTTTTTATCTTTTTTGTCTTTTAAATTTCAAAAAGCAAAAATACTACTTTTTTTGCTTTGTCTGCGTGCCTATAACGGATTTTTTTCAGATTTTTTATTGTTAATGGATGGTGCCATTTTTATCCCTGACACAGGTGGTTCGGATAAGGTGTGTCTGTCTTTTTGTAACATAGTGATGAATCGTTATTTCTTTTTCAATGTTAGTTCTGGCAGTAGTACGGCTGTCTCCTCAGTCTCATCTTTGCCTTTCCATGCCACAATGAAGTTTATTTTGGCTGATTGCACGAAATAGCCTTTCTCCAGCCAATGCTGAAGCTCGTTGCGCATTTTGATCGAGATGCTAGCCACACTCTCTCCTGAAGACAGGTGCAAATAGCCATTGTCATAATATAGAGGTTGACCACTTCTTAGTTGTAAGATTTGTCTTTTCCTATCTTTAAAATAATCCAAAAAAACATCATGCATGGTCAGGGGAAGTGTGATTTCTTCAGGGAGTGGATAGGAATTAGAATCCCTTTTATAAACAATATTCTTGTTAGAAAAAGAAGCGAATGCGGGTGTGTTGCAGTGAATGAAAAGTCGCTGCTTGGCGCGTGTCATGCCCACGTATAGTTTTCGGAGTTGTTCGTCAGTGTCCGTCTGACCGCCTTCCAAAAGCATATACACGGTATCGAACTCTCTTCCTTTTGACTTGTGGATAGTAGAAACCATGATGGTATGTCGGTCTTCATCGCAGAAATCTTCCAGATTTGATTCACAGGCGAACTCCATCAGGTCGCTGCGGTATTTGGTGCGGTTGATTTCCTCGAATTTCTGGAAAAACATTTTTATGTAGTTGATGCATGTACTGGTCTCATACTTTGTAAGTGTTTGTTTCTTAGCTTGTTCCCAAATGTCGTCACTGATAACTGGTGTGTCTGGATGATGATTGACGCATTTGAGAAAATAGCGCACTTCAGCTATATTGGAAAAACGGAACCCTTCGGTGGATTGAATGAGTTTGGCGCGGACGCCATTTTTTGTCAGTAGACCGACAACTCGTGCAGCCTCTTCGTTACGGTAGGTCAGCACGCAAGTTCTCTCATTATTGTATGTCGCTAATACATTTTGTACTAATGGGATCTCCAAATGTTCTGATTCATATTGAGTGATTTGTACCATTCCTGACACATGGGAGATTGCTACACCAGGAGAGGATTTCATTCTGTGGTGGATGCGTTGGACAAAATGGTTGGAAAACGTCACAATATTTCTGGAGCTACGGTAGTTCTCCGTCATCTCGTATTTTGTGGCCTGCATTTCATCAATGAATGCTTGTAGATAGCGACTGTCTGAACCACGGAACTGATAAATGTTCTGGTCATCATCACCCACGGCAATCACCCGCATTTCTTCATTGTTGTTCATCAGTGCCCGCACGAGGTAGAATTCGTCCTTGTCCATATCCTGTGCTTCATCAATGACGAGTACTGTTTTGTTGATACGACCTTGTTCGGCCTCGCCTTTTTCAATCATCTCGGCGGCGCGTCGTACTACATCTTCGGCTTCGTCAAGATTGCCAATTTTTCCAAGAAGATCAAAGCTGAATGCATGGAAGGTCTTGATTTCTACAAAACTTGCAGCATTCCCGATAAGTTCCATAAGCCGCTGCTTGAACTCCGTAGCTGCTGCTCGTGAGAAAGTGAGCATCAGCAGCTGCTCGTGCTTCACATCTTCCAATAACAATAAAGAGGCTAACTTGTGAACCAATACTCGTGTCTTGCCACTGCCTGGACCCGCGGCTACTACAATGTACTTCGATTGCTTGTCGTCAATGATGCTGCGTTGTCTCTCAGACAGCTCTCCGAATAGCTTGCGATACTTATCAGGAGTGATATTGCGCTCAATTTCCTCCAGTCGTTCTCCTTTGAAATATTTGGAAATGAACTTTTTATAATCCATTTGAAAA
>JAGCUN010000019.1 GCA_017962845.1 Bacteroidales bacterium
AATGAAGGCTTCCTTCCCTACCTGTCAGACGAAGTTTATTGGGGCTTCAAAACGCTTATTTTTGACATCTCTGATGCTACGCCCGACTGTGCTGGTCGTATCATGAACGGTTGGTGGAGTGCACGCTATGATGATGATAAGGATGTTCAGTTCACTAACGGTCTGTGGGAGCTCCAACTCACTGAGAAAATCGCTAAGGATTGCGCTCGCGGTAACGGTGGCGATGGTAAGGACCTTGACCTCATGGTTACCTCTGGTAGCTGTCAGATCAACGCAATTTACTACGAGGAGTAATCACTCCTTATCGGTATAACTTACAAAGAGGGTGTGTCAAAAAAGGCACACTCTCTTTTTTTGAAACATCTACGCACCCAAAAACAAAAGTCTTAAGCAGTTTTGAATATTGTCTGAACTACTAATTTCATTAATCTTCTCCAAGATTTCATAAAGTCTAGGCCAAGATTCTAAAAAGTCTTTGCTAGCTTTTAAAAGTCAGCGAAGAGTTTTTGAAAAGCCAGCGAAGAGTTTTTGAAAAGCTAGCGAAGAGTTTCTAAATTTTCAGTTAAGGGTTTCGGATTTTCAAGTTAAGGATCTCTGAATCAACAGTTAAGGATTTATTTTTTCCACATAAAAGGATTTTTTTTCCAATTGCAGGGCAAAATCGGAAAATTATTGTATATTTGCAGCGTCAAAAGACTATTAAACGCAAATGCTAAATTCTCTAATTAAAAATTTACACGATTATGGGACAAATTAAAGTAAAAGGCACCATGCAGCGCGTAGCAATGTTTGATGAAAACCGCGTTATTGGTCACGTCATGCGCTATTCTCCAATGAAGGAAAACGATTTGGTGAGCTATATTGCTCAGTCGTCGCAAATCCCTGAGTCTAAAATCCTTGCCTGCACTCTTGCAATACGTGAGGCTATCACTTTCTTTGTGCTCAATGGCCACCATGTTGACTTGGGCAAATTCGGCATCTTTGGCATCCGCTCCAAACAGAAGGCAGTCACCGATGCAGAACAGGTGAACCCCAATCTAGTAAAGCACCTCACAATAGGTTTTAAACCATCAGCAGAGATCAAACGAGCCATCGAATCCCTTCGTATTGAAGTTGAAGTGTAATTCAAAAAATCTTATAATTATGGAAAAAGGACAAATAAACATTGGTTACAAGAAACGTCGCATCGCTTATAACGACACTGAAATGCTGGTAGGTCAGTCCAACCGCTACAGCACGATTTCATACGAATCCGTTGTTTCTTACGCATCCCAGGCCGCTGGTGTGCCTGAGTCCAGCATCATATTGTCGATGGAAGCATTGTTTGATGCCATGAACTATTTTGTGCTGAACGGACACTCGGTGAAGATTCCTAATCTGGGAACATTCTACCTCAGTGTGCGCGTGAAGAGCGCCGCCACAAAGGAGGAGTTTATTGCCAACTTCGAGCAGAACCTTCGCCATGTATCCATCTGCTTCCTACCCTCCCCTGAGTTGAAAGCCAAGATTGCCAAGACAACCATCAACACAGTGGTGGGATGAGTAGGGACTTTGGTTATTTCTGGGGCGGGATGTTGCGCTACTTGCGAATAGTCAGCACACCGGCGGACAGGGCGGGAACTGAAAGGAGGACATCATTGCCTTCGGTCTTTGCTGTCGTTTTCTGGAGTGCGACGGCATGTTTGTTCTCCATACTGTTGGCTATGGTCAGTGAGCCCGGAGCATAATACTCAAATGCAGTACCCTTCACACCAGCCCAATCGCCTTTGATACGCAGGGAGGCTGCCTCTTCAGTGGGGTTTACCACCTTCACAATCACGTCGGCACCGTTCTCCGAAAGCGTGGTACTCACACTGAGATTGCCAGTGTCGCCACTATAGGCCAGACGGTATTTTGAGAAATGGTCATACCATAGCTCCGTCACCTGGCAGTTGGGCGCCTTGAACAGATCCTTGTAGTCGAAGTTGATGAAAGCATTATTCCAGTCGGGGGCATCGGTACGGCGTATAAACAGGGCCGCAGCACCCATCGCCACCACGTCGCGCGCCTCGCACATATTCAGGAATCCACCTGCAAACAGACCTGTACGCCAGTCGATGCTGTTCAGGTTCCACTCTGAAATAAACAGCTTGATATTCGGATTCGGTCCCTCAGCAATCATCTGTGCATAGCGATCGTACTGTTGACCAAGACGCACCGGACCTGTAGCATAGCCACCCTGTTGTTCATAGTGGTGCAGGCTCAAATAGTCGAAATAGTTGCCGCTACGTTTGATGAACTGTTCATCCTCACGGAAACCGCCGCAGGCGATAATCTTAATCGACGGGTCAATCTTGCGCATGGCTGTGCTAAAGTCGCGCACGCACTTCTCATAACGGTCGATGCCCATTTCCCACATTTCATTGTCAATCTCCCAATATTTCACATTGTAAGGTTCCGGATGTCCGTTAGCAGCACGCTTTGCCCCCCATTCGTCGGTAGCGGGGGCGTTGCAGTAGCGTAACCAGTTGACGGCATCCTGAAGAATGCTGTCATATTCTTCGGCAGGCCGTTCGAACTTGACGCTCACCACGATGATTGGCTCGGAGTTAATCTCACGGCAGAAGCGGATGAACTCGTCGGTGCCGAAGCAGTTCTGGTCATAGTCCATCCACATCCAATGGGCCCAGCGCTCTCGATTCTCTTGAGGACCGATGCCCCATTTCCAGTCGTACTGGGCCACATAACCGCCGCCCGGCCAACGCAGACACGTCGGGTGTAGTTCTTTCACGGCCTTGAGAATGTCGGGTCGGAATCCCCCCAAGTTAAGGCCGGTCTGAGTGGTCATGGTGGCCATATCCACCTGCACCATTCCTCCCCTCACCATAATGGCGAAATCACCGTCGCCGCTCAACTGCTCTACACGACCTCCAACCATTTTCATTCTCGTCTTGATGCCTTCCTGCGTTCCAAGAGTGCGCGGTTCAAGCTTAAAATCATACTTTTGCCAGTCCTTGC
>JAGCUN010000020.1 GCA_017962845.1 Bacteroidales bacterium
TAGAACCAGGCCATTGTGGATCAAGAGGTTTCTTTTTCAATATTGAGGACATCCATAATTAAACGTAAAAACATATATGAAACAGTTCGTGATAACCATACACCCTCAACGTATCATCCCTGCAAAACGGCCTCTACCTCCTGAAGGCCGTCACCGACAGCGGCGTGGAAACGGGACGGTTCGTGAAGAATTGAAAATTGAGAATTGAAAACTGAAAACTGAAAGGTGGTGGATTTTCTCGGATTTTCATTACCTTTGCACACGGGAAATGGAGGAGGGGAGGAAAAGATGATGGGATGAAAAGATGAAAGGATGAAAGGATGAAGGGATGAAATGTGTGGGTGTAGAGACGTTGCGCGCAACGTCTCTACCTTCAACAAATAAACAAATCAACGAATCAACATTTTTTCCCTCCCCCGTCTGCAATTCAATTCCTTTTTGTACTTTTGCAAACTGTAAATTGAAAAATTATCCCGTTATGAAAAGAATCCTCCTCTCCCTCTGCATGATAGGTCTGATGGGTAGCCTGTGCGCACAATGCACCTCACCGGCGCCCACCTCCGACAGTCCCGCCCCGACCACGGTGGCTGCCCCCGCCAAAGGCAAGGTGATAAAAATTTCGCAGGCTGAATTCGCCAAGAAAATCTTCAACTACAACGACCCGCAAGCTCTCTACACGGGCAAAACACCCGTTGTGGTGGATTGCTACGCCGACTGGTGCGGACCGTGCCGCATGCTGGCCCCCTACGTTGAAGAACTGGCCGCACAATATGAAGGCGAAATCATCTTCTACAAAATTAATATCGACAACGCGAAGGAAATGGCCAAAGCCTTGCAAATCAGCAGCATTCCGACTCTTCTTCTCATCAAACCGAATACCCCGCCGCAACGTACTATCGGCTATATGGAAAAGGCTGAACTGGAGAAAAATATCAAGGAAATTCTTTTGGACCAAAAGTCTGAAGAGTAATCTTCTTCAGGATACCCGTTTTTAATTTTTCTTCAATCCATTGAAAATCAAAGTTTTGATTTCTTCTTTTCGATGGACTAAATAACTTTCTATCTCTTCAGGATTTTGAAGAAACATTTCGCTGTATAACGGCAGCGATTGGAAGGTGAACACCACCAACGAGATGACATCCAATGTGAGGTCCATCGTCTCTAGGGGACGGATGTTTCCTTTTTTCACCTCCTCTTTCACCAACTTGTCCCATCGGGCATAGTAGTTGAGACACTGCGTGTTAGTGGTGATTTTCTCGCGCATCGTTTTTCTCCTTTCCTCGTTCATCACCAGCTCGGTCATGAGGAAGAAAGGCAGTTTGCGATTGTGCGACAGTATGCTGAAATAGCCATCAATGATTTGCGAAAGAGCATCGTTAAATTCGATATTTTCTTCGACATCACTATAGATGTATTGCAGAATCAACTGGAATTTATTGGCAAAAATCTGTTGGAAAAGATTCTCTTTGGTGCGAAAATAGTAGTGAATTAACGCTTGGTTGCAGCCCGCCTTTTTGGCAATATCGGTGGTGGAGGTGGCATCGTAGCCGTTGGCCATGAACAATTCTTCTGCTACCTGAAGAATTTTATCCTCTAAAGGTACTTTCTTTGCCATATTATTTTTGTTATAAATTTTTAATTATGAATAATTTATGATAAATGTGAAGCCTGTTTGCAGTTTTCAACCATGAAGTGGAGACGGTTGAAGACGTTGGCCTCGGAGGTGCCGCTGTCGAAGTCGAGGAAAAGCAGGTTGAGCTGCGGATATACCTGTTTGAGCCGTTTTTCCACTCCTTTGGAGATGATATGGTTGGCGATACAGCCGAACGGCTGCAGGCTGATGACATTGGAGACCCCGTTTTCGGCCAGATGACAGATTTCGCCGGGCAGGAACCATCCCTCGCCGAAATCACCGGCCATGTTCACCACCTGCTCAGCCAAACGCGCATCTTCATATACATGCGTCAGCGGACGATAGAAGGGAAATGGCGCACAGATCTGGTTAAATTGCTGGATCATCTTATATAACCGATTGTAAACAAAGTCGTTGAGCCAGCCCGGGAAGCTCACCTCTTTGATGTTCAGCCGTCGGTTGATATGGTTGTTGGCGAAGCCAGTGGTGAGGAAGCCGATAAGGGCGGGCGGCACCACCTCCACGCCATGTTCCTCCAACCAGTTGGTGACATACTTGTTGCTGAAACCGTTGTATTTCACGTAGATCTCGCCCACCAGCCCGATGACCGGCACCTGCTTGGCGGTGTCGATGGCCGAGGTGAAGTCCGCAACGGCCTCGCTGAGTAATTGGCGCAACCCTTTGGAGTTTCGGGCCTCTATCAGCGGCAAGGCGCGCTCGGTGTATTGCTGCCGGAGTTGCTTCACACTGCCCGGCACCTTCTCGCGCACCACCGCCGCATGGTACAGCTTCGCCAAACAGTCGGCATACAGCACTGTGTTGACAGTGATACCCAGCACTTTACGCCAAGGAATGGTAAAACCCGGCTGGCTGGCCTTCACCGAAGCACTCAGAGCGAGCGACACAACAGGGATGTCCTGCATGCCCGCCGACACCAACGCGTTCTTAATCAGCGAGTAATAGTTAGAAGCACGGCACTGTCCGCCCGTCTGCGTCATGATGATGGCCACATCGTTGAGGTCGTACTCGCCGCTCAGCAGGGCGGTCATGATGGAACCCACCACGATGGTGGCGGGATAGCACACCTCGTTGTTGGCGTATTTGAGTCCCATCTCGGCGGCCTGCTGGTTGCCTACAGGTAGGGTAATCAATTTATAACCAGCTACTTTGAAGATGGACGGAAAAAACTCTGAATATCCTTCTGCAAAGTAAGGTCCTATCAGGGTGCGCCGGCGCTCCTTCTGGGTGTACAGGCGGGTGGTGACGTACGGGGCGGGGATGTTGGCGCCCTGCTCGTCCACCGCCCCCATCGGCTGGCCGAAGCCGCTCACCGACTCCACCAGCGAGCGCACCCGCAGCCGCAACGAGCCGATGTTGTTCACATCATCGATTTTCAAGATGGTGTGATTCTTGTGAAAACGCTTCAGCACGGCATTCACCTCGTCGAGGATGAAGGCATCGGGACCGCAGCCGAAAGAGGTGAGCTGCACGAAATGCAGGTTGCGATACGGATGTTTGCCCACAAAATAGGCAGCCTTGAAGATGCGGTTGGGGTAACTCCATTGCGACATGGCATTAAGTTCGTTATACACCTCCGCGCCCTTCACCGCCGCCGTGTTTTCGGTGATGACATCGATGCCCATGTCGGCGATGGCGTGGGAGATTTTGTGCTCGATGAGCGGGTCGATATGGTAGGGGCGGCCGGCCAGCAGGATGACCATGCGCTTCTCGCGGATGGCGGCTTCCAAAATCTCATTGCCTCGGCGGGTCAGGGCCGACAAGTAGTCGTTTTGCGCCTGCCAAGCCCTATCAATGGCGCGGAAGGCCACCTCTTTCGGCACGTTCAGCGTCTGCAGGTAAGCCCAGCACGACTTCTGCATCAGCTTCGGGTTGTTGAAGGTGATGACGGGGGCGTCGAACGGGATGCCCGCCTTCTGCGCAGGATCCATCGAACTCTTTATCACATCCGAGTAGCCCGCCACAATCGGACAGTTGTAGCTGTTGCCCGACTTTTCGTCCTCTTTGCGTTCATACACCACATACGGGTAGAAAATGCGATCTACCTTTTGGGCGATCAGGTCGTTGATGTGACCGTGCATCAGTTTGGCGGGAAAGCAGATATTGTCGGCCATGATAGCTCGTAATCCGCTTTCATACAACGAGTTGCTTGACGGCTTGGAGAGCACGGGGCGGAAGCCGCACTCGCTGAAGAGGGTTTTCCAGAAAGGATAATTTTCGTAGATGCCCAGTCCGCGCGGGATGCCGATGGTGGGCGCGTCGGCGGGCAGTTCCTCCTCGGGTTTGCTGAAGAGCATTCTGTATTTCTCCGCAAATAGGTTGGTGCCCCGCCGCTGCTCCTGCTGCGTGTTGGAATACACCTTCTCGCAGTTATTGCCCGAGAAGAAGGTCTTGCCGTTCTGGAAATGGAACAGCTTGACGGTGCAGTGGTTCTCGCAGCCGGGACATATCTCAAACGCCGACTCGTAACTGTTGGCGGATATCAGGTCATTCAGGTTAGTGGACATGGTGGTTGTAGTTTAATGATGGGAACGTTCAAACATCCGGCTGGCGTAGAGGGCCGCTCCGTAGGCGCCCATCAGCTCGGGGATGTCGGAAAAGGCGACCTTGCAGTGGGCCATATTCTCCAATGCGCGCACGATGCTGTGGTTGCGGAAGGTGCCTCCCTGCACCACAATCTTCGCTCCTAATTCTTCTATATTTTTGAGTTTTAATACTTTAAAAAGACAATTTTTGACGACAGAATAACTAAATCCGGCGGCGATGTCATCCACAGAAGCGCCCTCCTGCATGGCCTGCTTCACCTTTGAGTTCATAAAAACAGTGCAGCGTGTGCCCAAGTCGCAAGGGTGGGGGGCGAAGCACGACAGTTGGGCGAACTCGGCTACCGGGTAGCCCATCATATTGGCGAAAGTCTCTATGAATGAACCACATCCCGACGAGCAGGCCTCGTTGATTTCCATGCGGCGGATGGAGCCGTTCTCCACGAAAATCGCCTTCATATCCTGCCCGCCGATGTCGAGCACGAAGCTCACCTGCGGCTCCACCTGCTTGGCGGCCGAGAAGTGCGCCATGGTCTCCACGATGCCGTAGTCGAAGTTGAAGGCCGTGCGAATCAGGTTCTCGCCGTAGCCGGTCACCGCGCTGGCCTCGATGAGGATGTTTTCGGGATGTGGAGTGCTTCTGTGGAGCGTTTGGAGCATCTTGCAGAAAGCCTTGAAACTGTCGCCCTCGTTGCGCTGGTAATCGGTATAGACGATGCGTTCGTAGCGGTCGAGCAGCACCAGTTTGGTGGTGGTACTGCCGGAGTCCACGCCGAGGAAGTAGGGGGTGGGCGTATCGGACAGGAGCTCGGCGCGGGGCACGCGGTAGATGTTCTCCGACCGCAGCCACAGGTCGTAATCTTCCTGCGAGCTGAATAGCGCCGGCAGGCGGTTGTCGAGCGGCACCTCCATTTCCGTTTTCGTCTGCGTGATGTTCACCAGCTCCTCAACAGTGAGGATGCCGTTGGCCTGTTGGTCGGCCAGGAGGGCGCAGCCCGTAGCGGGAATCAGCTGCGCGTTTTCCGGCAGCATACACTCCTCTTCGGTGAGACCGAGCACGCGGCGGAAATGTTTCTGTAATTCAGGAAGAAAGGCGAACGGACCACCGCAGAAAAAGACCTTCGGCGTGATGTCCATGCCGCGGGCCAACGAGGCCACCACCTGCATCGCCACCGCATTGAAAACCGATGCGGCAATGTCGGCGCGACTGATATTGCGGCTCATCAGGTTCTGGATGTCGGTCTTCGAGAAAACCCCGCACCGCGAGGCGATAGGGTGGATGTTCTCGGCCTGTGCCGCCAAGGCGTTCAGCTCTTTGGTCTCCACATGAAACAGCATGGCGGTCTGGTCGATAAAGGCACCCGTACCGCCGGCACAACTGCCATTCATCCGAATGTCAGGCACTTTGCCTTTCTCAAAGAAAATCATCTTGCTGTCTTCGCCGCCCATGTCGATGAATGTGCGCACCTCTGGATACCGCTGCCGCACCGTTTCGGCCGCCGCCACCACCTCCTACACAAAGCCGATGTCCAACCGCTGGGCATAGCCCATTCCCACCGAGCCCGTGATGACCAGCCGCACCTTCACATTCCCCAACTCCTTGTATAATCGCCCCACAATGTCGGCTGCCGTGCCCTTGATGTCGGCCTGATGGCGCTGATAAGCCGAAAAAACCAGCGTTCCATCCGCATCCAACACAGCCACCTTCATCGTTGTGGACCCTATGTCAACCCCCATACGATAAGGGGTTTTCGTATCAATTGCCATATTTAATAAATTAGTTTAATAGAGCTATTAAAAACGGCGGCAAAGATACAAAAAATTGTGATATTGTAGAGACGCGCCATGGCACGTCTCTACAGAATCATCAATTTTTTTGGTTGATCAGGTTCACCACCACCTTTACCATCACGTCCTTCTCTTCGGGGCGGCTTTCGGCAATCATCAGGGTGAGGGCGGCGAGAGTGTTGTCGGCAATACGATGGTGCGCCCAAGCAGCTGCACCATCTGGTTCAGTTCCTTGTACTTCTGCTCCGTCAGCTTGTTTCTGACGGCAAATCCCTTGACAAGATACTCTTTCAGCACGCGGTTGGCCCAAATGCGGAACATGGTTCCATTTCGACTTTTCACCCGGTAACCGACAGAAATAATGACATCAAGGGAATACAATGTGGTATAATAAGTTTGATCTCCATCTGACCCCATGTGTGCAAATTTTGCACATGTGGTATCAGCATCCAATTCACCTTCTTTATACACATTAGCAATGTGACGAGCAATAACGGAGCGGTCTTTTTGAAACAATTGTGACATCTGTGCTTGCGAAAGCCATCCCGTTTCGTTTTCCAATCGGACATCAATGGCAGTATTACCATCCTCAGTTTGATAAATAACAATTTGATTGTTAATATTTTCCATAATTATTGATTTATAAAATAATTTTGGCAAAATTAACAATAATATTTACATAATTATATGATTATTTAATTTTTTTAATATTATCGTAGAGACGTGCCATGGCGCGTCTCTACAAAATCATCATGGCAATCCTTGCGCAGGCCTCGGCATCGGCGAGGGCGTGGTGATGGTTCTCGAGGGGATAGCCGCAGGCGGCCGACACGGTATGCAGCTGGTGGTTGGGCAGTTGCTGTCCGAAATGGCGGCGTGCGGCCCGGCAGGTGCAAAAGAACTGGTAGTCAGGATAATCCATCTGATAGGTTTGGAACACGGCCTTGAGGCAACCCTCATCGAAAGGACTGTTGTGGGCCACCATGGGCAGTCCGGCGATGCGGGGCGCAATCTGCCGCCACACGTCGGGGAAGAGCGGTGCGGTGTCGGTGTCTTCATGACCCAAGCCGTGTACCTCCTGACAGAACCACGCGTAGTAGTTGGGAGTGGGCTGGATGAGCGAGTAGAAGGTGTCGGTGATGAGGCCGCCGCGCACCACCACCACGCCCACGCTGCACACGCTGCTGCGTTGTCCGTTAGCGGTCTCGAAGTCGATAGCTGCAAAGTTTTTCATACGAGTCTTTTTGATGCCGGCATTTCAGGCGGCAAAGGTACATTTTTTTCGGTGGCAAAAATAAGATACGGGTATGTCAAATCGTGTCATAGTAGAGACGGTGCATGCACCGTCTCAAAGCTGAAAACGGAAAACTGAAAGGTAGTGCTGGCGGAATGGTGTTCGGACAAAAAAAGCCACAAGGTTTTCAACCCTTGCGAAACGCGGAAATTTTTTGGGAAAGGGAGAGAGACAATGTAGGGACGCATCGCATGCGTCCAATCACTGCCCGCATGAAACGTGAGACTGGTGGGGGTAAGGATTAAATCAGACTGGCGATGCCCTCGCGCAGGAGGTTGTCGTTGCCGGCGGTGGCTTCGTTGCGGTAGGGGAACTGTGCGGCCCGAACCTCTTTCCCGTACTTGAGGGCATAGTCCACCGTGTAGAGGGTGCCGCTTTGGGCGGGGCATTGGGCCACCACCACCAACTGGCTGAGGGCGACTTGCAGACGGTTTCTCCTCACGAGTGTCTTCGGGGTGGCCTTCACGCCAAGGGGCTGCTCGCTGATGACCAGTCCCTGCTGGCGGAGGATGTGTTCCTGCAGCTCCGTGTTCTCCACGGGGTGAACGATGTCCAGACCGGAGCCGACGATGGCGATGGTTTTCCCGTGGACAGCGAGGCAGCCTTGGTGGGCGGCAGTGTCGCAGCCCAATGCCAACCCCGATACAATCACATAACCTTTTTGTGCGAAATCCACTGCAAGGTCGTAGGCTTTTGCGCAGCCAGCAGCATCGGCGGCCCGTGCCCCGATGATGGCCACGCACTTCTCAGCCTTCAGCAGTTCGTGATTGCCCCTCAGCCACAGTCTTTCGGGACAATCCTCGCCAATGGCCAACAAAGCCGGCGGAAACGGCTCGGAAGTTTTGGTAATTTCGATGATGGGATAGGGCATGATAAGAACTATCTTGAATTATCATAATTCTTAAACTTGAAAGAGATATCCGGATAACTATCAATCAATAGCTGTCTCCATCCTTTCGGAAGCTTGATTTCTATAAAATTAGATCCAAAATAACGTTTAAGGCTCCATAGTTTCATTTGATTTCTGTATAGATACTGACCAGATTCCACATCCTCTTCTACCAGACTATTACTAAATGCTACCGAGTCCTTGTTCCAAATCTGCACTAAATCAGGATTGCGAGTTATTATTGCATCATAAATAATAGCCATATTTTTCAAGGAATGGACTACTTCTTCATTGAAATCGAAAACATGGTTCAAAGAGAAAAAATCTTTTCTTTTCTCTTTTAGCATTTGGTCTAAATCTCGACTCTCTCTATATTCTTTGTAGAAATCCAGAAAAGCCTCACATCGCACTATTCTCTTTTTTAAACTACACTCATAATTGTAATAATAATAAGGGGACTGTCGTTGCCAAAATGGGCAGCCATAATCTTCGCTATAGAAAAGCAATAAGCTCTTCACTTTATTGAAGTTATCGTCATTACTAATAAGATAGTTTAAATCTGAATACAAAGTTTCCATTTCTTTTAGAGCAGTCTGTTCATTGTCATTTCCAATATAATCAAGAAAATCATTTATCGTATTACCACCGACCTTCTTTCCGTCCTTTAAATATGGGATGTCTTGCAATTTCCAACATATTGACTCCAGGGCGAAAGCAGAACTCGTATTCAAATTAAATATTTTAGAAAGAACTACTTCCTCATTACTAAATAGTCTTGAATCAGTTTCTCCCTCCTTATCTTGATCATCAATCTCTTCATTATTGCCATTAAGCTGCTTATAAATATTAAATCCATTTTTGGCAATATCTTCTATGATACGGAATAGGGGTCTTGCAGACCTTTTGTAGCAATGATACCGAATATAATAGAAATGTATTAGTCTAAGCATTTCAGAAGAATCAATATTAGAAGAATCAATATTATCAGTACGCTTCAATTTATAGTAATACATCCACGACCAAAATAACATTGCCTTATTCTTAGCTACAGCATCATTATTGTATGTGTTTTTTGAAACCTTCCAGCTACTCTCATTAATATTCAGTTCTTCCCAAATATCTGAAAGAAAAGAATCATACCAGTCTTTATACGAATATGCGTCAAGATTGAATTTCTTCTTATCACAGATATAGCTCAAAGCCTCCATATAGATTTCAATGTCTTTTATATCTGTATGAAAGCTTCCCAATGAATCCTCTGTAATTGCATTTCCTGACGATAATTCATATTTAAACCGTTCAAGGGAATCAATACAATCCAGATACTGATTGAACCCCTTATCTGCATTAAAGTTTTTTGCATTGTTGTTGTTTCGATTTTTCCAGAAAAACGTTTGCCAGTTTTCCCATTTCTTTCCCCAATTAATTTGTTCTTCAGGTGGCAGGGATGTTGCTTTTTGTGTTTCATGGCTCGAAAGTTGCTCCCCGCGAGAATTCATGCTAATATATAGTTCTTCTCCTTGTGAGGTTGCCTCTGTTTTGAAATGCCAAAAATGAATGCTTTCAAGCAAATAGTCAAAATAGTATTCCTCACATGGGAATATCTTAAGCATTGATTTTATGGAACAGGTCATGGAGGCAATGGTTGGATCCTGATAATAGTCTGCCAAAAACCAAAATGGATATTCATCGGAAAGAAAGAAATCTAGCGAATTGATGCTAGGATTTTTGACAATATGTTCGACCAACCGTAATAAAAAGTCCTGTGTTAGATTTCGGACTTTGTAACTAAAACTCATGTGTTTCTCATTCTCATCATATCTGACAATATTACAGAAGTCCTCCACTCTATTCTCTACAACAGCGCGGACAAGAAGCAAAAGAAAAATAGTAGTTATTCTTTGCTGGCCATCTATAAGGTATTCATCAAGATATCGTTCATTTTCAAGTTTGACATAGGGAGGCTTATAGGAATACAAGAATCCAATATTAATGTTTTGATTACCATGCACATGATGGCAGGAGTTACACACACACGCACTCTCCTTGAGATCATTTAGAAATTTTTCAAGGACTTTTGTATTCTTGCCCCAAACATACTCGCGTTGAATCTCTGGAATAATTAAATTATTCAAAGAGAACAGGGTTAATATATTTTCATCCTTAAGGAATGCGTTATTTGTCAGTTCCATTATTTTTGCCTTTAAATTGAATATTCAAAAAATCACATATTGTCCTGACAATATATTCTCTACGAGCCAAGATGTCTTTTTTATCCCAATTTTTCATTCTTGAGAAGTCATCATCCAAATCAGCTCTTTCTAAGAACTGTTTGTTAAATGCGTCCATTACATGGGGTCTAATATATCTGCCCCAACGATACGCTTTCATCACATCAATTCTTTTCTCGGTGAAAAAATCATTTCCATAGCTTCTGTTCACAGATTCATTTAGAAGTGCCATGTTACCCAAAGAATTTATGGGTATATGTTTTAAGATGATATTATTGTATCGTGTTTTTTGTTCTTCGCACCACTTTTCATCATCCCAATGAGTGTCATTTTCGTCAAACGCTATTGGAGATTCCATGTCCGCTTGAATATAGTCGTTTACTATTGCTAAATATTTCCTTAGTTTCTTGGTTTGATTAGCATATTCAGATCGGCTAATTTTTTCTATAGGAGTTTGAGGGAATATGTGCTCTTCATCCTCTTTGAATGAAGTAAAATACAATGGTGGCAATTTCTCATTAGAATCAGAGTTGCATATGGCAATGATATCCAAAAGCACTAGGATTGGTTCCAAATAAGGGTTCCTATACCAATTTTCTGTGTATGCAAGTTTTTCACTATCTTCTGCTAACGAACGTGTTTCTTCAATTTTGGCTTCATTCTCATTTTGAATATCTGACATCATTAGTTCCTTGCTATATAGCGATATGTCTTCATTAATAATCCAATCTCGGATTACCGTTTTCAGCCACTTCTCAAATTTTTTTCTCGTGGATTTTTTCCATTCATCAACTATTTGAAAGAAACTTTTTTTACAATATATGATACAAAACGGAATAAGGTGATATAGCACCTTGTCATCATACCATGACTCTATTAATCTCTGCAACCATACTAAATCTTCATATAATAGTGAAAACGAATTCTCAGGATTAGGATGTTCGAACTTTTCAAGACTAATGGACATTCCTTTCTGAGCATTATCTTGAGATGCAATATAAAGCTTGTAAAGTCTGTTTATGGCATTGTTGTTTTCGATAAATTTCAACATTTCATCTTCCACAGCCCCAACGCCTTTAATGAATGGCTTAAAATAGTCAACATGATCTTGTTTTGTCCACCATCGAGTAATATCGTCAAGTGTCATTCCGGTTCTTACCCGTCGTTCATTTATCATTACCAACATTTTGCCTTCATCCATTATCATATCACACTCTTCTTTTGCTACATATGTAACAATCATAGCTCGAACAATATCAGCACCGTCTAAAGATACTTTTTCACCATTTAGATTAGCAAAAAGTTTTGTCTCAGCTTTTGTCTTTGGTTGATTCACAATGATATCAACATTCTGGAGAAGCTTATTCAAAAACGAAGTGGTATCATGATTTTGAAACCAATTTTCAATAGTATTGAAAGCTGTAAAAATATAAAAAATATCCTGAAAGTCGTATTGGGAATTAGACTGTAAAAACACATTCCAGTCAGCATTCCAAGACTTCCATTCTTCTTTTCGGTTTCGGTAGATATAATTTTCAATAAAATTTTGAGTATCTTTTCGAATAGAATATTTTAATTTGTTTTTAATCAAATCATAACAATCAAAATAAGACAAGAGTATTGTTAGTGTTGTTAACCGCTGCTGACCATCAACAACATTGTATTCTTTTTCCTTTTCATTGTATACTATCGTTATGTTCTGAAGACAGTAGAACTTCTTCGAATCTCCATGTGTCTCGAAAGAGTTTATGTCATCCAGAAGTTTTGTGATGCTTTGTGCCGACCATTTATAGCCACGCTGGTATTCTGGGATATTGAAACACTCGCCCTCTTTTAAAAATCCTTTAATAGAAAAAATTTCTTCTATATTGTATAAAATACTGTTTTTTGCCATTTTTTTATTGTTAGCAGGATTCCTTCTTTTTACCCCGCAAAATTACAAAAAATACAGATTCACCCCATTGCCTTAACCAAGTATTTCCTCCTCCTTCTCCACCTTTCCCACACACTCCTGAATGTCGGCAATCAGCTCTTTCAGAAAATCTTTTTTTGCCGACTTGTCCGGGAAAATGTCATGTCTTGCTGCGAATTCACTTTCAATCAAATCACAAATTGTGAATTCCCATCCCAAACCTTCTTCGTCTGGGGCTACATAAAAAAAGTAATCGTTCATATTCATCATCCCTGATACGTGTCGGGCGCAACTATTAAAGGTTGGTAATACGTTGGCAAAATTAGGGCACAGGTATGCCAAAACAGGGCAGACCTTACGCCATCTCATAAAACGCCACCATCAACCTTATCTCCTCGCCCAAACTGTCGTCGGTTTTCAAGATAAGGTTACGATGGCCCTCACACATTTCCAGTACATAATCGGCTACGCGGCGGTCGGCTTCGCTCAGCGGGTGCTCGGAGGAGGCGCTGAGACAGACCACACAATTGTTGAAAATGCCATGGTGGAAGGCGTTATACTTCCTCACCAGATCCAACATCCATTGTGCTCGCTCGGCCGCATTGTAAGCGTAAGAACGGTAGTCATAGGTTTGGATGCGGTTGGCTCTGAAGAGTTCGCAAAGTTCCTTCAACGTAATGTCGCTTTGGCTGGTTTCGTCGGGCGCGGCATTCACAATGAAGCCGCCGATGTTGTATAAACGTTTGTTATACTCGTTGGCAATGCGCCGTCGGGCCACTTTGCGCTTCAATCGTTTTGGCATGGCACAGGGCATCCTTTTCCTTACTGCTGCACGGAAAGAGGAAATTTTCAGGAAATCTTTTTTTGACGGGATGTCGCTGCCTATATTCTCGAGCTGTCGGGCCACTTTTTGTGTCCTGATGCGCACGATGTCATAGTCCAGCAAGTTTTGTTCGTAGTAATTCAACTTATCGAACGTCTCGTTGCGCTGTTCACGGGTGAAACCGTAGAATGAAGTGTGCCACAAGCAACGGGCAGCGATCTCCGGCCAACTCTCCTTCACATCCGGTTGCACAATCAACTCCTTCGCCAGACTCACCTCCCACAAGTCGCCCTCCAACGGATAGGCATCGAGATAGGGTTCCGCACCTTCGTAACCATCCTTTTCGTATTTGATTTCAACGGTCTTGTTGCCATCTGGGTCCTGCTGCAGCATAAGGTGCCGGAGCATATCGTAGTGGGTTTTGTAAAGCGCAAGGTTATAGGAAAATTTATGGATAAACACCGCTATCTCGTCAAAGGAGACTTTGTCTAATAATTCTTTGTAGTTCATAATTATCTGATTTATAATTAAATGTTGGTAGATTGCTTGCCATCAATGATTTCGTTGTCGATTTCCACATTGATCTCCGTTCGAAAGTCCCGCACGAAGATGAAATCGGTGAGGGCGAAATTCGTGTGGTCGAAGAGGTGGTGGAACGGACTGATGAGGTGCAACTCTTTGGTCAGATCTTGGTCCAGTCCCTCGTTCCAGTTGGGCGGCGGACAGGTCATGCCGATGAAGTCGTCGAACGATTCGTGGAGGTCATTGGGAAGCGTCAGTGTTGAGAGGGATACGCCATCCTCGTACAGCGGGTTGTAGCCGCTGTCGCGGAGCGCATCCCACAGATCTTGTCGTGAGTTATTCTGCAAAGGATGCAGCGTCGGGTAGTCGCTGCCGAGGTAGCATCGGGCCGTCACCTCGAAATTTTCATAGTGAAGGCCGGCGAGGTCGTTCCACACCTGATGGGTGTGTTTATACATGGAGTGCAGGGCGTTGCGTAGTGCATCGTTAAAGGCGATGATGTCGGGCAGTAGTTCCGACTGGAGCGCCAACGCCTGCCGGTTGAGCAGGTCCTTGCGCAACTTCAGCAGGTAACGGTGTTCGGGATAATCAACAGGGAATCGGTCGTATTCCGCTACAATCTCCTGCTCTATCCGTTCAATGGTGTAATCATTGCAATGAATCATAGTGCTTTTTATTATGTTTTACGCCGGCAAAATTAGCACCCACATATGACAAGACGTGACATAGGAAATGGAAAATGGAAAACGGAAAATGGGAAATTGAGAACTGAAAATTGAAAGATGAAAGATGGGGGGGAGCTCCAGCGCCGTAAGGAGCTGGCGGAATGGTGCGTGTTGTTTCAGATTTGAGGGAAAAGATTGGCCGCATCCACCGTTGGTCGTTATTCGGCGGCTTTGAAATTGAACACCGGCTTGATGATGTTTTCCACCCGAACGGTATCCTGTATGTTGGCCAAAATCTCATCCATAGGCTTATACACCATCGGTGCTTCGTCGAGGGTTCCGTTGGAAATGGTTTCGCTGTAAATGCCTTCCATGTAGCTTTTGAAATCATCCAACCGCAGTTCCTTGAAGGCCTTTGAACGGCTCATCACGCGCCCGGCTCCGTGCGGCGCAGAGCAGTTCCAATCGTCATTCATGCCGAGTATGTTCCGCGTTCCACTCTTTTACAATATTCCTCTTTTCTTCCTCGACCAGCTCACCCCAAAATTCCGATTTGTATTGCAGAATCTCAAAGGGAATGTGCTGATAATACCGCAATAGGAAATCCATGGGAGAAACCGCTTCTTCCGAAGAATCGACAGCCACTATATGTTCACTCTTTGGGGCATGCATCACCCACCATTCCCAACGGTTGATATACAGATCTATCAGTTCGCAAGACAAGGTTAATCGCATGGTGAGTTCTACCCAGTCCCAATAGTCCTTAAACCGTTCAATGTTATTGGGTGTTAAAATTCCCCAGTCCACATTGTGTGAGAAGACATTCCAGTCAATACGGTCTTTCCACCGCTCGATTTTCTCGGCACACCAAGGAATACTGTTGTTGGCAGACACTTTCGTCCAGTCTAATTCGTTTTGAAAAGCGAGCATCATTTCCTCCGTCAGCGGGTAACTACCAGATAATTCTTTGAAAGCTTCTATCCTGAGTTGTTTGCTCAGTAGATAATCGTCTAATTGTTGTTTTTCCATATTTTTTCATTTTTGATGAATGATTGATTTTAATTCTGCCGCAAAATTAGCCCACAGGTATGACAGAACACGTCATAGCAAATGGAAAATGGAAAATGGAAAGGTGCTGGCGGAATGGTGTGGGGCTATTACTGCAGGGAATGGTAAATGATGGGATGTTGACAAAAGAGGGAGACCGAAGCCTCCCTCTACAAAGCTGTTACTTCGGCACAAACACGTAAGTTTTGTTACCAATGTGTTTGGCTGTTCCTCCCATCTTTTCTGCGGCAACTCTCAGTGCACTTTCAGATGAGTACGTTTGGCTCATGCCATTTGGGAAATTTAAGGTGTACATAATTCCTGCCCTGCTTCGTGTCGGGCGCAACTGCTAAAGGTTGATAATTCGCCGACAAAAATAGGGTCCACGTATGCCAAACCACGACATAGGGAATGGAAAATTGAGAATTGAAAATGGAAAGGTGCAGGGCAAAAAGGAACAAGGTTTTCACCCCGCGGGAAACGCGGATTTTTTGGGGTGGGGGTGAGATAAAATGTAGGGACGCATCGCATGCGTCCAATTATTCCCTGCAGGAAACGCGGAGATTTTTTATTCGGAAGAATGTATTTTATAATACATTCCCCATTCGTTCATTAATATCCAAAAGTTCTTTAATGGTATTAATGAAAGCATCAGCCACTTTCCCAGTAAAAACTTCATTTATTGTATCTTTTCCCCACCATAGGTAGTAGGGAAAATTCTTATATGCCACCCAATAATCGTTATGGTTAAATCCATCTAAGTAAGTATTGGACAATACTTTATGTTCAGAAAAATCCCTTACCCCATAAATGAGATAATCAGTTCCATTATATTTATTGAATTGATAATATATTTTGCCATTTTCCCAAGCCAACACAGATATTAGAATACCACTTTTATCATTCCCCTCGCCATAATTAAATTGTTCTATTGAACAATTTAAATCGGAAAGTCTTGTCTCTAACTGGGGTTTGAGATTCTGGTAGATAATATCTTTTTTGATATTTTCAAAATTATCTGCTATTAATGCAGCGGTTTCATAGTTTTCTTTTGTAGCAAACAATTTGATTATTTCTTGTTTAGTTTCATTCTCGCTATTCATACCTGTTAATGCTTTAATTAATGATTGATATTGTATGATGGTTTCTCTCACAAGTGGCTTGTTGTATGCAATTTTTACGCATTCCTCAAGCCAATGAAGAACATCTCGACCAATTACATTATTAGAATTTGAAGCATCTTCGTCACTGATATTAAAATAATTGTTATAGGATAGTCTGAAGTATTGATTGTCCTTTAAATCCTTTGTTGAATCTTCAGATGGCTTATGACCATCCAATGTAAGATATAACAACTTATAGCCATTAGTAAATTGCTGCTTGGCATAATCATCATATCGTTTCAACTGTTCAGGTTGGTCGCCTGCGTAGATTTTATTTTCAATAATAATCGCTTTTTTATTGTGGTCAAAAATGAGAATGTCAATTCTACCATCACCAGTTGCATGTTCAACATGTACTTGAGAAGTAGCAGTATCCAATTGCAAATCTTCAAGGTTCATTTCTCTAACAAATGCGTCAAGAAAAGCACTTCCAACCCCATGATTCCCATCAGGGTTCAACAATGAAGCCAAAAAAGCAGAATGGGTTTGCACTTCGGAAGTTTCCAAACCCAACACGCTGAAAATGTTATATTTTTCACCACGTTTGCGAGCTTCTTCTTTTCGTTGTTTGTCCAATACTATCAGATGTTGGACTTTTTGTAGTAAAGTTTTGATGTTGTCCATACTTTTTTAACTAATATTGCCTAATGAAAATTTCCACCCGCAAAACTACAAAATTATCCTGTTCACCCTATAGCTCTAACCATTTATTTCCTCCTCCTTCTCCACCTTTTCAATGCACTCCTGAATGTCGGCAATCAGCTCTTTCAAAAACTCAATTTTTGCCAACTTGTCCGGAAAATTGTCTGGTCTTTTTTCGAATTCACCTATAACGTTATCTTTTGTCTTCCCTTTTGTGAGAGTTCGAGAATCCGTGCACAAATATTGGAAGGAGAAATGGATAAGTGTAGGTATTCTTTCCAGACTCTGGAAGTGAGGATGATAATGCTGGGATTGGTCTTGGCCGATTCATATATGGTTTTATCCATAAAATTCTCGGGGAACCCTTTTATGACACCCGTCTGTGGATCACTCAAGCGATAAGGGTGTTTTGAATGAATCCATTTGTGCCACTGTTTCTGGTATTTTTGTTTTTCAGCAGCTGAGACTGGTTTTGCGAGAGGAATCATTTCCTGTATAGAATCGGAACTAACATGTCCCATGCCAGGGAATGGGGTCGAGGACATTCTAGACATAAATGTACTACAATCCCTTATGTCAATATGATACAGATTCCTTTCAATAAGGACGGACATCAAGTACAACGTCATTAGATCTCTGGAAGACCAGCCGTGCCATACGATGATTTTGTCATAAACAGAATAATCGGTTGAGACGAACTTTTTCAGCTCATCAAAAAGCTCTATTCGTTCTTGGGTGGTCACTGCATAGCTCTGTGAGGCAACTGCAAAACAGAGTTCTTTGTCTGAAAAATCTTTCGGTAAATACCCACAAGACAAATCGATGGGACAATATACCACCTCCTCAGATATTTTCATGTTGTGCAGTGCGTGGCTTACCGTTCCGGCATTGGCCGATTCGCTGGTTACGTGAAGTGTTTTTTCGTTCATAAAACAGTTTTTTGATGATTGGTTTGAAAACTGCCGGCAAAATTAGGGCATAGGTATGACAGAACGTGACATGGTTCAATATGACATGTTTTGTCATAGAAAAAGCCTATATTTGCCGCGTGAAATTTTAAAACGATGAGCAAGCAATTATTATCCCGCTACGTATGGCTTGTGGATACCATCTATCAGGCTGGTTCCGCAGGCATTACTTTCCATGATTTGGCTGAAAAATGGAAAGACGATGAACTCCTGTCAAAGGGGGCTGAGTATAACTGGCGCACCTTTATGCGCCACCGGAACGATGTGTGGGCGCTTTTCGGGGTGGAGATCGACTGCCACAAGAGCACCAACTCGTATTATATTGTGGAACGCGGCAGCCTCACCGACACATCGGCGTTCCGGCGGTGGCTGCTGGAAACGCTGACGGTCAACAACCATATCAACGAGAGCGCGCAGCTGAAAGACCGCATCCTGCTGGAGCCGAACCCGTCGGGCGGGGAGTTCCTTTCCATCATCCTCGAGGCCATGCGCGACAACTGCACCATCATGTTCGATTACCACCCGTTCTGGATGGAGGGGAAGGTGTCGCACTATTTCAATGTGGAGCCCTACGCGCTGAAGGTGTTCAAACGCCGCTGGTACCTGTTGGGCAAATATGGGAAAGAAAAGTTGAAGGTTTACGCGTTGGACCGCATGCAGAATGTTGACATCGAATTCACCCATTTTGAGATGCCGAAGGATTTCAGTGCAGAGGCTTTCTTTTCCACTTGCTTCGGCATTATTGTGGGCGATGAAGCGCCGCAGTCCATCAAGCTGAAAGTCGCGGAACAGCAGGCGCATTACTTGCGCACATTGCCGCTCCACCATTCGCAAAAGGAGGTGGAGAGCAACGATCAATACTCGGTATTTACCTATTTCTTACGTACCACCTTCGACTTCCGCCAGGAGCTGCTGACTATGGGCGACTGTGTGGAGGTGATGGAACCCCAATCGTTGCGCAAGGAGCTGGCGCGCATCGGAAAGGCCATGGCGAAAGCGCATGCGGGAACGGCCTCAAACGGAAAGAGATCCCCCTATCGGAAGAGTGTTCATTCCCTTGAAATAGAATGAAAAAAATGTTATACCTTTGCACTCGGAAAATAGAGGACTCTTTTAACTGAATTTCACCGTGTTTTATCCAGCCACTTTTGAAGAAAAAATCGGTTTCGACCAGATTCGCCAGCTCCTCGCCGCCCGTTGTGTCAGCGCCATGGGCCGCCGTGAGGTGGAGGCTATGCAGTGTGGTGTGGATAGAATGGAGGTGGAGAATAATCTGTTGGAAACCAACGAGTTCAAGCAACTCATCTTGCTCGATGACCCCTTCCCGCTGCAAGAGTGCCACGACCTGCTGCCGGTGCTATCGCGCATTGCCATCGATGGCACCTTTATAGAATTGGATGAGCTGGCCGATTTGCGGGCGCTGCTTCAAACTGTCGTCAATGTGGTGGTTTATTTCCGTGTCCGCCACGACGACGGCAAGTACCCGCATCTGTGGCACTGCTGCGAGGAGGTGCTGCTCGAAAAGGAGTTGCTCGCCTCCATCAACCGCATCCTCGACCCCAAAGGCAACCTCCGCGACGACGCTTCCCCAGAACTACGGCGCATCAAAAGCGCCATCATCCGCATCTCCAACGATGCCGACCACCGCATCCGTAAACTGCTGGTGCAGGCCAAGCAGGACGGTATCGCCAAGGAAGACGCCGAGATGACCATCCGCGACGGACGGCTCTGCATCCCCGTGCAGGCGCAGTTCAAACGCCGCCTCCAAGGGTTCATCCACGACGAGTCGGCCACCGGCCAGACGGTCTTCATCGAGCCTACCGAGGTGTTCGCCGCCAACAACGAACTGCGCGACCTCATCAATGCTGAGAAACGCGAGCTGATCCGCATCCTCACCCAGCTCACCGACGAAATCCGCGCCTCCATCCCCAACCTCCGCAGCTACCACGACCTTGTCGGTCATATCGACTTCGTGCGTGCCAAAGCCCTCTTCGCCATCGACCTCGGCGCGGGCATGCCCCATCTTGAAACCGCTCCTCTTCTTCATCTTCATAAAGCATTTCACCCTCTTCTTTTCCTCAAATTCAAGACGTTAGGTAAAGAGGTTGAGCGACTGACGGTGAAACTGCATCACGACCAGCGCATCCTCATCATCTCAGGTCCAAATGCAGGCGGTAAATCGGTGTGTCTCAAAACGATAGGACTGCTGCAATATATGTTGCAATGCGGAATGCTCATTCCCGCCGACGAGCAGTCGGAGATGGGCATTTTTACCGATTTCTTTATCGATATGGGCGATGAGCAGTCGATAGAGAACGACCTGAGCACCTATAGCTCCCACCTCCGCAATCTGAAGGTGATGTTGGAGAATCTGAACGAAGGTTCTCTGTTTCTGATTGATGAGTTCGGTTCGGGCACGGAGCCCACGTTGGGTGCGGCGATGGCTGAGGCCGTGTTGGAGGAATTTTACGAGAGCGGTGCCTTTGGCGTGGTGACCACCCACTACGGCAACCTCAAGCTGTTCCCCGACACGCATCCCGCCTCGGTGAACGGGGCCATGCTGTTCGATACGCAGCAGCTGCGTCCGCTCTACCTGCTGAAAGTGGGCAACCCGGGCAGCTCGTTCACCTACGAAATCGCCCAGAAAATCGGCTTTCCACAGTCCATCATCGACAATGCCATCGCCAAGTCGGGCACAGCGCAGATCGACTATGAACGAAAATTGCAGGAGATTGAGGTTGCGAAACTCGAAATTGACGAGAAACTGAAAATGGTGCGCTCCGCCGATGACCAATTAGCCAAAATGGTGACCGAATATGGCGAGAAATTTGGCGAGTTGGAGAAACATCGCAAGGAGATTTTACAAAAAGCCAAAAATCAGGCGACATCGATTGTTGATAATGCTAATAAACTGATTGAAAAGACGATACGAGATATTGTGGAGGCCAAGGCCGACCCTGTGAAAACCCGTGTCATTCGCAAGGAAGCCGAGAAAGCCAAGGAGAAGATGCGCGAGGACATCGACCAGTTTGAGAAACACGAGGGACCGAAACCCGCCGTGCCGCTGAAATATACCCGCCCGCTCCAACCCAAAACCGAAAAGAAGCCCGAAGACAAGGAAATTCATGTCGGCGATTCGGTGTTTATTGTTGATATACAAACCGTTGGAGAGGTGTCGAGCATCAACGGACAGGACGTGGTGGTGGATTTCAACTCGGTATCGTTCCGCACATCACTCAAAAAACTTACCAAAATCAGCAAGAAAGAGGCCAAGGATGTGAAGAAGCATGGCATGAAAATCGTGGGAACAGGCTCTTTGAGCGAGCTGATGAACCAGAAAATTGCCAGCTTCAATCCCACGCTCGACCTGCGGGGTGCCCGCGCCGACGAGGCCGTTTCGATGCTGGAACCCTATATCGACGAGGCCGTTCTGCTGAGCGTGCATCAGGTGCGCATCCTGCATGGCAAAGGCAACGGCATCCTCCGAAAAATTGTCCGAGAACAACTCTCCCGCCGTCGCGATGTCATCAGCTTCACCGATGAAGCTCTTGAGTTGGGCGGCTACGGTGTGACCATAGTGGAGTTATAAAAACTTGAAGATGAACCCTAACGTACTGACCATCCGCGACTTTTCCCTTGACCTCAAAAATGATGAGGAGTGGAAACACATTCTGCACCACGTGTCGCTGGAGCTGCCTCAGGGCAAAACCCTCGGCATCGTGGGCGAGTCGGGCTCCGGCAAGTCGGTGACCGCCCTGTCGGTGATGCGCCTCATCAGTCCGAAGATCATGCGCGTGACCGGCGGCGAGATTGTCTTCCACGACAGTCGCAACAATCAGGATGTCAGTATCTTTAGTCTGTCGGAGAAAGAGTTGCGCAAGGTGCGCGGCGCCCGCATCGCGATGATTTTCCAGGAGCCGATGACCTCGCTGAACCCCGTCATCCGGTGCGGTGAGCAGATCACGGAAGCCCTCCTGCTGCACACCACCCTCTCCAAAAAAGAAGCCCGCGAGCGGGTGCTCGAACTGTTCCGCGAAGTGATGCTGCCCCGTCCCGAAAAGATCTTCACCGCCTACCCGCATGAGCTCTCCGGCGGACAGAAACAGCGCGTGATGATCGCCATGGCCCTCAGCTGCAACCCCGACATCCTCATCGCCGACGAGCCCACCACCGCCCTCGACGTGACCGTGCAGAAGGGCATCCTCGAACTGCTGAAACGGCTGCAGGCCAAACACAACATCAGCGTCATCTTCATCACCCACGACCTCGGTGTGGTGGCCCAGATTGCCGACGATGTGGCGGTGCTGTTCCATGGCGAAGTGGTGGAGAAAGGGACGGTGAAAGAGATTTTTGAAAATCCAAAACATCCTTATACACAAGGTCTTATCGCCTGCCGGCCATCACTCGACAAGCGACTCCATAAATTGCCGACGGTCAGCGACTTCCTGCAGGCACACGACAACGGACTTCCCTCCCCCAACGAAACCTTCCCCATTGTCACTGCAGAAGAGCGTGCCGAACGACACAAAAAGCTCTATCAGGGCGAGCCGCTCATCCGTCTCGAACATCTCTCCAAAAAATACCCGCTCCGGAAAGAGCATCTTTTCTCCAAACGCGAGTATGTGTATGCGTTGAAGGACATCTCGCTCGACATCTACGAGGGCGAAACGCTCGGACTGGTAGGCGAGTCGGGGTGTGGCAAGACCACGTTGGGGCGCACCCTGCTGCGGCTCATCGAACCCGACGAGGGGCGGATTTTCTACAAAGGACAAGACCTCACGAAGCTGTCGCAGCGGCAGATGAGGGTGTTCAGAAAAGATTTGCAGATTATTTTACAAGACCCCTATTCGTCATTAAACCAAAGACTTACAGTAGGCGATACCATTATGGAGCCGATGCAGTTCCACCGTTTGTACGCCAACCAGCGCGAGCGGCGCGAAAAGGCCATCGCCCTGCTGGAGCGTGTCGGCCTTAATGAGAGCCACTTCTATCGCTACCCGCACGAATTTTCAGGCGGCCAGCGTCAGCGCATCTCCATCGCCCGCGCCCTCGCCGTCAACCCCCGCTTCATCATCTGCGACGAGTCGGTGTCGGCCCTCGACGTGTCGGTGCAGGCGCAGGTGCTCAACCTCCTCAACGAACTCAAACAGGAGTTCCAATTCACCTACATCTTCATCTCCCACGACCTTTCCGTCGTCAAGTTCATGTCGGACCGCATGGCGGTGATGCAGAACGGCGTCATCGTGGAGATGAACGATGCCGACGAAGTGTACCGCAACCCCCAAACCGATTATACGCGCACCCTCATCAGTGCCATTCCCACCTTTTAACCCACAGTTATGAGAAAAGCCATCATCATCTCCCAAAATTCCATTCGCATACTGCTCGGTATCTTCTTTATTGTGAGTGCCGTCATGAAAGTGCTCTCGCTCGACACCTTCGTGATGTATGTATATAGTTTCCAGTTGTTTCCGCTTGTGCTGACGGAAATCGCCTGCCGGCTGCTCATCGGTTTCGAGATGCTGCTGGGGGTGATGCTCGTGCTGAAACTGCGCTACAAACTGGTGTGGTGGACCTCCATGGGACTGATGGTCGCCTTCACCCTTTTCCTAGTTTATACCGCCATTTTCCGCAACGACGACAACTGTCACTGCTTCGGCGACATTATCGAGGTGAAACCCGTGGTTTCCATCTTCAAAAACCTGGCGGTGATGCTGTTCTTCCTCTTGATTTACGAGTGGAAACGGCGCACCCACAATACGGAAGAGACGGAGGAAGAAGAGGAACCGAAGTTTCGGTTCAAGGATCTGTTTTTAGCGTCCCCTTGGTATTCAAAAACCGCCAAAATCATCATCTATGTGGTGGCCGGAGTGCTTATTTTTGTAGCTGCCTTTGTGCTGTTTCCGCCCACGGCCATCTACAATAAGATTTTCTCAAAACACAACCTCGTGGCGACGCCCGTATATGAGAAAGCGTTGAATGATTCGCTGGTCTATCTGCATTACGAAAACATCCGTTACAATGAGGCGGAGGACACGGTGACGTTTCAAAAGGACACCGCATATTGCCAGTTGGCAAACGGCACCTATATTGTACCGGTGGTGAGTGCGGGCTGCAAGTACTGCAAGCAGAGTTGCGAGTTGGTACACAACATTTTCGAGCGCAACCACTTGCCCGCCGACCATTTAGTGATTTGGATGTGGGGGGTGAACGACGCGCATTGCGGGAATTTCCTGCGCGTTACCCAATGCTGGGAGCATGAGGTTTACCGGATAAGTCCCCAGCTGGCGATTGATATGGTATATGGCACCTTTCCTACGTTTTTGGTGGTGCGCGACGGTGAAATCATAGATGTTTTCGGCTACCGAGGGGTAGAGGAAAACAACATTGTGGACTACGTGACAGGAAAGAAATAAGGATTATTGTTCGCAAACCCACGTTTTATTGGTGGTGAAGGCGGTATCCTTGTTCATGCGGAACTGCTTGTCCTGGCACTCTTCCTTGGTCATTTTGCCATAATTGTGTTCTTCGTTAGCCTCTTCGGTGCTGGGGTGTACGCCCGTACACACGCAGTCGCGTTTGCATGAAACTGACAGGATGACGATAACGGCCAAGAAGAAAATCGCGCTTATTTTTTTCATAGTAATGGATGAATTTGCAAATTGAGCTGCAAAAATACAACAATTATCCACGTAATTGCAATTTTGTGGGAAAAAAATGCTAACAACCCACTTCCTTCGCTTCAATCACTCAAGTCATCGTCACGTAAAAATCCCCAAAAAAGGGGATTGTGCAGGTGAAAATTATTGCCGAATTTTGCCGCCCGAAATTCGGATAATAGTATGAACTCAGAAAGCAGAATCACTCTCAACAGCATACCCTCTGGTGGCAAGTGTGTCATCATTCGTATCAGCGGACACGGCGGACTGCGCCACCGCTTGATGGAAATGGGCTTCGTGAAAGGCGAGACCGTGACCGTGGTCAAGAACTCCCCTCTCCAAGACCCCGTGGAATATATCGTGATGGACTCGCACGTTTCGCTGCGTCGCAGTGAGGCCGACAAGATCGAGGTGCTTCCCTTCAGCGAGCATTCCTCCGACCGTCCCCAGACCGACTACAACGGCACCATCGAAGAGGAGGCCGTGACCGACCCCGAGCTTTCCGCCCGCATCCAAGAGAAAAGCCACACCTTTACCGTTGCCCTCGTGGGCAATCCCAACTGCGGCAAGACCTCCTTCTTCAACCACGCCACCGGTCTGCACGAGCGCGTGGGCAACTATGCCGGCGTGACCGTGGATGTGAAATTCGGCACCTTCTATTATAAAGGTTATACCATCCGCCTCGCCGACCTGCCCGGCACCTACTCGGTGAACGAATACTCGCCTGAGGAACTGTGCGTGCGCGAATTTCTCACCAAAAACGACTACGACCTCATCCTCAACATTGTGGATTCGTCGAACCTCGAACGCAACCTCTTCCTCACCACCCAGCTCATCGACCTCAACGTGCCGATGGTGATGGCCCTCAACATGTACGACGAACTGCAGGCCAAAGGCGACACTTTCGACTACAAGGGTCTCGCCAAGATGCTCGGTCTGCCCATCATCCCCACCACCGCCTCCAAAGGCAAGGGCATTCCGGAGGTGCTGCAGGCCCTCATCGATGTCTTTGAAGATCACAAAAATCTCACCCGCCACATCCATATCAACTACGGCACCGACCTTGAGGATGCCATCGCTCCCATCAAGACTAAGATTGCTGAGAATAAAGATATTATCAACATCTATCCTGCCCGCTATATCGCCATCAACACGCTCGAAGGCAACAAACATACGCTGGAAGATATTGAGACTCTTCCCAACGGAAAGGAGATCATTGCGGAGGCCAAGACCCGCCGTGATGCTTTGGAACGCGCTTATAATGAAAAAATTGATGCGCAGATCAGCAACGCCCGTTACGGCTTCATCCGCGGTGCGCTGAAAGAGACCTACCAGCCTGGCAGCAATAGTCGCAAATGGAAGGCCTACGTCGTGGATAACATTCTCACTAATAAATGGTTAGGAATACCCATTCTGCTATTCTTCCTCTGGCTGATGTTTGAAACCACCTTTATCTTGGGGGCATATCCTCAAGAGTGGCTCGATATGTTCGTGTCGTGGCTGGGGAGAGTGGTGGGCAATGCCATGCCCGACGGCATCTTCCGCGACCTGATCGTGGACGGTATCATCGGCGGTGTGGGGGCGGTCATCTCGTTCCTGCCCAACATCATCATCCTGTTCCTGTTCATCTCGCTGATGGAGGACACCGGCTACATGGCCCGTGCCGCCTTCATGGTGGACCGCATCTTCCACAAGTTCGGGTTGCATGGCCGCTCGTTCATCCCTTACGTGATGGGCTTCGGCTGCGCGGTGCCGGCCATCATGGCCACCCGCACCCTCGAGAATAAAAAGGACCGTATTGTCACCATCCTCACCATTCCCTTCATGTCGTGTTCGGCGCGACTGCCCGTGTATCTGATACTGGTTTCGGCCTTTTTCACCAAACACCAGGGCTTGGTGCTGATGAGCATCTATCTGTTCGGCATCCTGATAGGGGTGCTGTCGGCGCTGCTGCTCAACAAGACCGCCTTCCGCAGTGTGTCGGAGGAGTTTGTGATGGAGCTGCCGCCGTACCGCGTGCCCACCGCCCGCAACGTGTTCATGCACATGTGGGACAAAAGTGCGCAGTATCTCAAGAAGATGGGAACGGTGATTCTGGCGGCTTCTATTATTATATGGGCATTGGAATATTTCCCGCGCAACACGAAGCAGGAGCAGCAATTTGCGCAGCAGATCGAGCAGGTGAAGGCCGACAAGAGCCTCACGCAGGCGCAGCAGGCGGCGGCGGTGGATTCGCTCACCATGCTGAGCGGGGCCTACCATAGCGGCAACTGCTATATTGGCAAGTTCGGTCATGCTATCGAGCCGGTGGTGCGGCCTTGCGGTTTCGACTGGCACATTGCAGTGTCGCTCTGCACGGGGCTGGCTGCCAAGGAGGTGGTGGTCTCTACGCTGGGTGTGTTGTATCAGGCGGATCCCGACACCGACGATGGCGCTTCGCTGGAGGCGAAGATGAAGGATCAGAAGTGGCCTGAGGGCAGCGTGCGAGCCGGACAGCCCATCTACACGCCGTTGGTGGCCTATGCCCTGATGGTGTTTGTGCTGCTGAGCGTGCCGTGCATTGCCACGCTGGCCGCCATACGCCGCGAGGCAGGCTGGAAATGGGTGTTCTTCACCCTTTGTTACACCCTCACCCTCGCTTGGGTGTGCTCGGCGCTTATCTACCAGATTGGGGGACTGTTCTAAGACATGTGGAGCGGCCTGTGCGCCGCCTGTTTCAACGCACGCTCCGCCTCTTTCACGCGCTGGCGAGTCTGCTCGGTGAAAAACACCTCGGCAATTCGCTCCTGCACGTATTCAATGCCCTGCCGCGAGGGATGGCATAAGTCGCTGTCGTAGAAACGGTAATCGCGCAAATCGTCCTGAAACATCTCATACACAGGAAAATAGTACGTGTCGGGATACTGACTGACAAGCTGTTCGATGGCCAAATGCAGAATCGACTTGCTGAGCTGGTTCTCGTGAAATCCGTCGGCCAGATGCCGCACCGGACTCACCGTGAACACGACCTTCAACGACGGACAGTGCTGCGCCCGCCAGGCAAAGAACGCACCAAAAGCCTTCACCACCTCCTCGACGGTCGCCCGCCGCTTCTCGAACGCTGCTGCGGGCAGCTTGTGGCAGTTGGCCACTACCACCTGCCGCTCCAGATGGTAGTAATAGTAGCTCGTTCCTAACGTAACGAAAAGAAAATCAGCGCTCTTAAGAAACTCGGCGGCATCGGATTGTGCCGTTTCGATATGGCTGCGGAAAACCTCATGGTCGGCATGGGAGAACTTGCCGTGATGCGCCAAGCTCACCCAACGGCCCTCATGCTGCAGGAAGTACTGCTCCGTCAGGCTGGATTGTCCCGTCAGGAAGTCCAAGCCCTGCGCGATGGAGAGCGGGTTGAAGAGGATGCCGAAAGGGTTGGCACACACCGCAAAGCCGCGGTCGGCGAAGTAGGAGGAGACATGTTCCGAGAAGCAGGAGCCGCAGAACATCAAGCGGCTATCCGGCTCAATATGAAACGGATAGCGTGGTGCAGGCAGCTCGGTGCGGAACTTCATCAGAAAGCGGTTATTTCTTGCGGAAACGTTCGGTGATGTCGTGCCACTCCTCTCCGTCGCGCTCGTACAGACGCTGGTTGGTGGTGCTCTCCTTCAAACTGCCGCATTCAGGCTTGTAGGGACCGGTCTTCACATAGTCGAACCACTCACCATGTTGGGGCAATTTTTCACGGCCAGAGTACCAGCCCACCTTCATATTTCCTTTCGAATGAATATGCCCGGCCAGTTTCTCCACCTCCTGCTGTTCGCCATCGCCACCCATCAGACAGATACAGGTGGCCAGCCCCTTGTAGCGGGCCATCAGCAAATCTACCACCTCGGGCGTCAGCTCCTCGCCTTTGTCCTCCCACAAGTGCGGACTGTGACAGTTTTTGCAGTGGTTGGGACAGTTGGTGATGTTGACAGCGAGGGTGACTTCTCCGGGAATCTCTTGGAAGACGATATCGTAATTATAAAACTTCATGGTTGTTCTTGGCATAATAACGACGATGTTCTTCTTCCTGGCGGGCCAGCGAGAAATTGCTGACGCGCTTCATATAGCCGATGACACGGGTCATGTAGTCAATGTCCGTACTGTGGCAGACGGGACACTCTTTGAGGTAGCGTTTATCAATATGTCCGCATTTGTTGCAGATGGTGTTAGGAATGTTGAAGGTGAAGTAGTTGCAACCTTCCACAGCGGCCACGCGGAGCAGCTGGCGGTATTGTTCTTTGCTGAGGTGTTCCTCCAAGTTGAGGTGCAGTGCCGAACCGCCGGTGAGGTGGGTGATGTACTTGCGTCCATGGAGACGGAACTTGTCGAGGATGTCAACGCTGTCATCTTCCACGATGTAGAAATAGCTGTTGTAACAGTCGCGAGTCACCTCATAGCCGTCCTCACGGTCCCATTTGGCGTGCTTCACACCCACATTCTCTGCGGGAATCATCTCGCAGTTGAACATGAGGTCCTTGCTCTTGTAGCGTTTGTTGTAATCCTCTATCATACCCAAGATCTCCTCGACGAAATGCTGGTATTTCTCATTGTCGTTGATGGGGATCTTGAGAAATTCGGCGGCCTCTACCAGACCGTTGATACCGATGGTAAGGTATTGGCGGTTGATGGCGATATATCCGGCGTCGAAAAGCGGGAGCATTCCTTTTTCGTGGAGATATTTCAGGTTCTCGTTGTAGCAAATCTGCACCTTATGGGCCAGGTCCACCATCTTTTCGAGGAACTCCATATAGGGGATGTTCTGCTTGATGGCATACTGGATGCAGCGGTTGAGGTTGATGGTGAGCACACTCTTGGAGCCGGTGGACACGCCGCCTGCGCCCAGGGTGTAGCTGAAGCCGTTGTCCTGAATCTCGTTGCGGAGGCGGCAGCAGCTGCTCAGCGAGTCTGCGTTGTCGCTCAGGTAGGTGAAGAAGGAGTGGCCTTGCGCATACATCTCGGCGGTGAAGTCGGCGTACTCCTGGTCGAGCACGTCGCCGTCTTTCGAGAGCAGGGCCATGGTTTCCACGGGGAAGGTGAGCATGGTGCGGGTGCGTTCCTTGTTGAACCAGCGCATGAAACGCTTTTGCAGCCAGTTGAGGGAATCCCAGTCGGGACGACTGCCATCGGGGAAGACGAATTCGCCGAAGAGGCTCTGGAAGTAGAACTTGTCGTAATAGGCGATGTTCCAGAAGACCGACTGGAAGTTACGGGCGCCGGTAGGCTGGTTGATAGAATAGACGACCTGCTGGAAACAGTCGGTGATGATCTTGTCGATGGTGCGTTTTTTGAGGGAGAGGTCCACCACCTCATCGGCGCGCTTGTAGTAGTCGTTGCCGTACTCGAGGCCGATGAAGTAGTTCATGTACATGAGGAACTCGGGGGTGGCGCAGGCGCCGCTGAGCATGCTGGAGACCATGAACACCATGTTGATGAAGCCGCCGCAGAACGACTTGAGGTTGGTGGGACGGGAGGCGTTGCCGCCGATGCTCTGGGTGCCGCCCAGCAGCCACGGGTACATGGTGATGCTGGCGCAGTAGTTGGCGATGCTGGTCTCGTCGTTTTTATAGATGAAGTGATTATTAAGATAATAGAGATATTGGTCTGACAGTTCCTTGCCATACACCTCCTTGATGCGGTCGCACAGCATACGGCGGTTGAGGCGGATGAAGCCCGACTTGGGAAGCTCGCCGATGAGCGTGGCGATGTTCTTTTTCTCCACGTTGGCGTTGGCGTCGTACTTGCTGCCGGTAGCCGCATTCTGGGCGTTGCAATAGTTGATGAGGAAGTCGAGTTTCTCCTTCACCTCGCGGTCCTCGTAGTGTTTTTGGCGGTAAAGGATGAAGGCCTTGGCCACCTCGTAGTAGCGTTCGGCCATCAGCGAGCGCTCCACCTGGTTCTGGATCTCTTCTTCTTGGATGCCGTCATAGATGTTGAGGCGGCTGAGGATGTTAATCATCGACTCCTGGGTGGCGAAGCTGCCCACGGAGAGGAAGGCCTTGGTGATGGCGCTTCGGATTTTTTCAATAGAAAACGGCTCCCTCTTTCCGTTTCTTTTGACAATGTACACTTCTTCTATCATAAGGTTAAAGGTTAATTTTCTACGTCACAACAACTTACGGGAGTATCCATTGGGTCCTCACGGACATGTATGCTTTTATCCCGAAAGCTACATCTGACGATGCGGGCAGGTCTTCTGGCTTGTTCAACTCACCGCCGCCTTCCCGATAATCGGAGGATTTTTCAGTGGCTTAGAGGCGGAGAGCGGGGGTAGAACTTTACAGCTACGGGAATAGCGCCTGATTTTCACAGGCTTCCCTTTTAATCCGTGGAACCCGAATCGCGTGGCAAATATACAGCATTTTTTTATCACACTTTATCCCAAAATGGATTTTTTTTTCACAATTTTTGGCTGAAAATTGTGGAAAATTATTCGGATAAATTTTGTATTTTTGCAGATTGTGAAAAAGTGTACAGAAATGAAAGTTTTCATCGCATCCGACCATGCTGGTTTTGAGCTGAAAGAGGCCATCAAACAGCATTTTTCTTCCCAATATGAGTGGGTGGATTTTGGCACGCATTCATCAGAAAGCGTTGACTATCCCGACTTTGCGCATCCTCTTGCGGAGGCTGTGTCGAAAGACCCCGCCGCACGGGCCATCCTGATCTGCGGCACGGGCAATGGGGTCGCCATGACGGCCAACAAGCACGCCAATGTGCGCGCAGCGCTCTGCTGGGACCGCGAAATCGCCGCCCTCGCCCGCCAGCACAACAATGCCAACGTCCTTGTCATGCCAGCCCGCTTCATCCTGCCGGAGACCGCCTTCGACCTTGTCGAGACTTTCTTCAGCACCGACTTCGAGGGGGGGCGCCATGAGAGACGAGTAGAAAAAATCAATCTCCGATAGTTATGGAATTCAGCCAAGAAGATATGATCGAGTTCTGCCGCACCCGCGCTAACATCCTACGGCAGAAATACATCGAAGATATGGAGAACAAGCTCACTTCGTTCGAGCGCAAAATGATCGCCAAAGGCTTCCGTGTGTGCTGGGTGACAGATGAAGATGACCTCACCGAAAACATCCTCAGCCAGCTTCCCAAAACTCCCTACAACAAGGTGTGCTTCGACCTCCCCGATGTGCCAGAAGCCCTGCGCACCTCCAAAAACATCCGCCCGGTCCACTATGCCGATGTGGAAAGCGGCAAGTCGGGCGCAACCTATCTGTTTGTCCAGGCCGAATTCGCCATCGTGGAGACCGGCACATTGGTGCTGCTCAACAAGAACTCAAAAAACTGCATCAACAGCATCCCCAACCTCTTCATCTTGCTCGACATCAGCAAGCTCCTCAACAAAACATCCGATCTTGAAACCATCCTCTACCTCCGCTCACAAGCGCAAGAGCAACATTATCTTCCCGAAGATGTGAAACTCATCAACCGGCCCTTCTCTCTCATCGAACCCAACTTCACCGATCCCAGTCAGGGCTACACTCACACTCCCGTGCAGATCACCATCTTCCTCTACGACAACGGGGTGACGGACATCATGCAGAACAGCATCCTGCGCGAATCGCTCTACTGCATCGACTGCGGCAAGTGCAAAACGGTATGCCCCATGTACGCCTACACCAAGGAACATACCCCCATCAACCTCGTGCGCGACAACTTCCTACACCATGCCACCGACACCGAGCATGTCATCAAAAATGCCATGCTCTGCGGCAACTGCGACCACGTTTGCCCTGTACAAATCCCGCTCTGCGACCTCATCCTGAAAGAGATAGAACTCGCCCGTCAGTCCCACCCCGGCAAAAGCAAACTGGCCAACACCTTCGATAAAAGAAAGAAACTCAACAGCATGAACGGCAAATTCCACCGTTTCTTCTTCAACAAAACCATGTATGGCAAAAACAAAATGCTGTACAACTATTTTAAACAACAACAAGACCCCTTCTACAATATCCTTTGGACACAAGAGAACAGCGAAAATGACAAATAATCAAGAGATTATTCGGCAGAAAATCAGAGAGTTCGTCCGCAAGTACTACCTCAACAAACTCTTGCGCGGCGCCCTCATCTTCGTCATCATCACCCTGATGGTGTTCATCACGTATGCCCTGCTCGAGTATTTCTCCTACTTCAACTCCACCGTCCGCACCGTCCTCTTCTTCTCCTACCTCGCCATCTTCGCCGTCACCCTCGTCTTTTACATCATCATCCCCCTCCTCAAAATCTTCGGCGTGGGCAAACAGCTCACCGCCACACAGATAGCGGAGATCATCGGCCATCATTTCCCCGAAATCGACGACAAACTGCTCAACCTCTTCCAGCTGGAGGCGATGCGCGAAAAGGGAGAGTGCAAAAGCGCGGAGCTCATCGCCGCCGCCATCGACACCAAAATCGAGAAGATCAAACCCTTCCCCTTCGTCAAGGCCATCCCCTTCAAAAACACCCGCCGCTATATCAAATGGGCTCTCATCCCCATCCTTATCTGTATTGTCATCTTTTCAGTAAGAAGCGAAATCTTCACCCAATCGACCGAAAGAATCGTTCATTACGACAAATTCTATGCTAAACCAGCACCCTATTCTTTTGAAATTCAAAACGATACACTCACCACTTTCCAGAATGAGGATTTTGAACTCAAAGTCAAAATCAAAGGCACCGAAACCCCCGACGCGCTCTATATCAACCTCGGCGGACGGAAGTACCAGATGACCAAGACCGACAACATTCATTTTACCTATATTTTTAAAAACCCGCAAGGAGACACTCAGTTCCACGTTTTCACCGAAGAGACCTCCTCGCCCGACTATACCTTGTCGGTGCTTCCCAAACCGGTCATCGTCAGCTTCGCCATGACGCTCCACTACCCCGCCTATCTCCACAAAAACGACGAGACTATCGACAACAACGGCGACGCCACCATCCCCGACGGCACGCAGGTGACCTGGTCGTTCTACACCCGCAACACCAGCCAGTTGCAGTTCATCCTCGACGATGAAAAAGAGCCCTTGCGCGCCGAAAAAGGCATCTACAAAATCACCAAGACCGTGCGCAACTCCTTCGCCTACGCCATCACCAACAAGAACCAATTCTGCGCCTCCACCGACACCCTCAAGCACAACATCAACGTGGTGCCCGACCAATATCCCGACATCACCGTGGTGAGCCAGGCCGACTCGATGCTGCCCGACCGCATCTACTTCAAAGGCACCATCCACGACGACTACGGCTTCACCAAAGCCCAGTTCGTCTATTCAAAATACGACAAGAACGACAAACTCCTTGAAACCAACAAGGTACAGAACATTCCCATCAACTCGATGCTGACGGTGCAGGATTTCTACCACTACTTCGATGCCGGCGTGCTGATGCTTGAACCCGGTCAGCGCATCGACTACTACTTCCAGGTGTTCGACAACGACGGCATCAACGGTCCCAAGTCCGCCCGCAGCGTCTCAGAGACCTACCGCGTGATGACCGAAGAGGAGATTGACGAGCAATTGGAGAATAGCAACTCACAGACCAAGAGCGATTTACAAGAGTTGATTGATGACTCGAAAGACCTTCTCAAAGAGATTGACAAACTGCAACAGCAGATGATGCAGAACAAGGAACTTTCGTGGCAGGACAAAAAGAAGCTGCAGGAGCTCACCGACAAGTATGAGGAGTTGAAAAAGCAGATTGATGAGATGAAACAGGCTCAGAATCAGCAGAATATGATGGAGGATAAATACAAAAATATCCCCGAAAACCTCATCAAGAAACAGAAAGAGCTGGAAGAGCGGTTCAACAAAGTTCTTTCGGACGAAATCAAGGAGATGTACGAAAAGTTGCAGCGGATGATGGACCAGATGAACCAGCAGAACAACAATAAGGAGGATGTGAAGAAGACGGTTCAGGATGTGAAGAACAACACCGAGGAACTGAACAAGACCCTCGACCAGCAGCTGGAGCTTTTCAAACAGCTGGAGTTCGAGAAGAAGTACAACGACATCATCGACAAGGCGAAGAAACTGTCGGAGGAGCAGAAAGCGCTTTCCAAGCAGAGCGAACAGAAAGCCATTGACAAACAAGAACTTCTGCAAAAGCAGCAGGATATTGAGAATCAGTTTAAAGAACTGAAAAAAGAGATTAACGAGCTGAACCAACTCAACAAGGAGTTGGAAGATCCCAACAAACTGTTGGACACGAAGGACCTCCAGCAGAAGATCGAGCAGGATTTCAAGGACAGCAAGGATGCGCTGAACAAGAACAACCGAAGCAAGGCGGCCTCGAGCCAGCAGGATGCGGGTGAGAAGATGGAGGAGATGGCCGAAAAGATGGAGGAGAACATGCTGGAAAATGAGGAGGAGAATTTGGAGGAAGACATGGAGAGCTTGCGGCAGATCTTGGACAACCTCGTACAGATCTCCTTCAACCAGGAGGCGGTGATGGAGCGGCTCAGACCGCTCAGCCAGCACTCGTCGCAGCTTACCGACATTGCCCGCACGCAGCACAACATCCGCGACAACATGCTGGTGATTGCCGACTCGCTGAATGCCCTCGCACGCCGCCAGAGTGCGGTCAAGCCGTTCATCAACGAGGAGGTCGGCAAGATCAACTCGTACATCGATGCGGCGGTTGGCTCGCTGAAAGACCAGCGGGTGCAGAACGCCCTCACGCAGCAGCAGTTCGCCATGACCAGCATGAACAACCTCGCCCTCATGCTCGCCGAGTCGATGAAGGAGGTGAAGCAGAAACAGAGCGAATGCCAGAACTGCAAGAATAAGAACAAGAGCGGGAAAGGCTCCTGCAACAATCCCGGCGGGAAGGGAAAGACCAAGACGGCGCGTGAACTGCAGCAGCAGCTGAACCGCCAGATGGAAGCCCTCAAGCGCAGCATGGAGCAGGGCAAGAAAGAGGGACAGCAGGGACAGAACGGTCAGTCGATGAGCGAACAGCTCGCCAAGATGGCCGCCCAGCAGGAAGCCATCCGCAAGATGATGCAGGAGTACGAGGACGGCCTCAAGTCGGAGAACGGCGTGGGCGACAAGTCGGTCGAACAGATGATCCGCGACATGGAGAAGACCGAGAAAGACCTTGTGAACGGCAACATCACCACCGAGACCATCAACCGACAGAAGAACATTGAGACCCGAATGCTGGAGAGCGAGCGAGCCCAGATGCAACGCGAGCAGGACGAGAAGCGCGAGAGCAACGAGGGTCGCGACATCATCAACCCCAACCCGCCCAAAGAGTGGAACATGGACCGCCAATCACAGCAGCAGATTGAGATGCTCAAGTCCATCCCCCCGAACCTCAACTACTATTATAAAGAAAAAGTCAACCAGTATTTTTATAACATCGAATAAAATTATATCACCATGTATACCATTGAAATACAAAACCTTAACCTGCAAAACGCCCAAGGCCGCATATTGGGTGCAGTGGAGAACCTTTGCGACACCTTCGGCTTGGAAGACCAATTCGGTGTGCTGTCGTATGGGATGCACGAACTGATTTCGCTCATCGAGCGGAATGCCGAGGACCAGCATTACGAGTTCTCCGTCAACTTCTACATCCAAAGCGACCGTGTGTCGGTTCAGGTGCTCGCCCCGCAGAGTCTCGGCGACATTGCCCGCATGATTGACACTGCCACGTACGAGGATGCCGAAACGGCCGGTTTCATCGTGAGCCAGCTCACCGACAGCCGCGAGTTGCGCAACGACGGCCGCGAGTTGTGGCTCGACATCATGGTGACGCCCACCTTCCCGGTAGCCGACCGTGCCGAAATCCTCGCCCACAACACGGTCAAGCAGCTTCAACGATGAAGCCCCAAAACAAGACCAGAATCATAAGATTTACAATTGACAATGTACAATGAAGAATGTACAGTGATGTGAAGGTTTTGTGGGAGGGCATGGCGGAGAGGAAGACGTTGTTGTAGTCCCCCCCCCCAAATTGTGAACAGAATCGGGACAAAAACGGGACACCAGTTTCCGACTATTTCGGCGCGTCTGGAAGTTCCCTTGTCACTTTCACCCCCTTTTCGAAATCATACAAGGTCATCTTGCGTATCTGGTAGTAGCACTGCCAGCTGGTAGCCAGTGCCTGGAGATAGGTGATGCGGGCGTTGTCTTTTTCGTATTGCGAAGTGGAGAAGTCGAGAAAACCGATACGTCCCAGCGCATACGCCTCCGAGGTCATCTCGTAGCGTCTTTGGCTAAGTTCCGTTGTGCGTACCGCAAGTTGTAGTCTGTATTTCTGCACGTTGAACCGTCCCACAAAATCCGAGAGTTCGTGTTCTGAGGCCAACGTCTCCTGCCGGATGGCCAGTTCCTCATTGGCAAGGGAGGCCTCCGCCCGGCGACGTTTGCAGCGTGCCGTCCCCCATTCCAAAATCGGGATCTCGAACGACAGCGTCACCTGCTCCTGGTCTAACGGATTGCGGTAAACGTTACGGAAGCGTTCGTCATTTTTGGAAAGTCCGAAGGAGGCATTCAGGTTGACTGAAAATCCATTGTCGGCTTTTGCCCGCGCCAGATCGCTTTGTGCCTGTAGCAAGCGGTGTTGGCGGTCGGGTTCTGCCGGACTGTTCTCCCGATACTGGCCCAACGCCTTGTCGTAATCTATCACCTCCACGGTGAGTGTTTCAGGCACCTGCAGAACGAGGGAGGCACTTTCGTCCCAACCGATATAGTCGCAGAGGACACGCGTTCTGTTGGAGAGTTCCTGCAGGAGTTGCTCTATTTCGAGGGTGAGGTTGAGATTATCGACCTCCACCTCCAGGACCTGCGCTTCGGTGAATTTGCCGATGGCGAATTTCTCGCGTGCCGTGGCCAGCAGCGTGTCGCTGTTCTGTTTGTTCTCCACTTTCAGCGCCAGTGTTTCCTGCGTTTCCAGCAGCTCAAAGAAATAAATCACCGTCTGCAAGGCTATGTGTTCCAACACTTCCGCATATTGTCGTTGGGCCTTTTGCAGAGCCAGCGGCTCCATCTTTTTTTGCCATTTGTAGGTGTTGTAGGAGATGATGGGCTGCGAGATGCCAAAGTTCACGATGTTGGCCAGATAGGAGGTGGTAGTATTATCCATGTAAATATCAAGACGTTGCAATCCTGTTGAAGCATAGAATATGCCACCTGTAAATGGGATGGGCTGGCGCAGGTAAAGGCTGGCGGCATAGTTGCCCGTTGACTGTGAGACGAAGGCCTCGCTACCGTCCGGCATGGTGATTTTGGAAATGGTGCGGTTGAAGGCGGGGAGGTTCCCCGAAAGCGACAGCTGCGGGAGCAGCGACTTGCGGTACAGCCGGTACCCGTAGCAGGCATCCCAATAGTCGTACTGGGCCTGTTGCGCCGCTATGGAGTGAGTTTGGGCCAAATGAATGGCAGAATCCAACGGCAGCAAAATTTGTGCTTGAATTCGCAGGGGGAATAGTACCATGAAGAGCATCGCTCCCCAACATCCCCATCGTTTTAATGTGTGTTTCATTCTTCTCCCCATATTTGTTGGTTCTTTTTTGCAATCTTTTCCTTGTCGGGCACGAAGCCAGTTTCGCGGCTGTAGGTGCCGCACTCCTCCACAGGGACATAGCCGTCCTGCCCCTCCCACAGGCAGATGTAGGGGTTGTACGTGCATTTGGCTGGCTGCGAGCACGGATTTGAAGGGTCTTTGATGAAGGCGCGACAGTCGGTACACATATAGCGGAACTCGCAGTCCTTGCACACGTCAATTTGGTCTTTGCTGATGGTCCAGCAGTCCTTGAAGCCCGGCTTTTCGATGGCCTCTTTCAGGGTGGTGTCGCGGATGTTGCCATAGGTCTTCTTCATCGCGGGGCAGTTGCGGATGTCGCCGTTGGCATCGATGCAGATTTTGCGGTTGAGGCAGGTGTTGTGGTGCTGGGCTTCGGTGAA
>JAGCUN010000021.1 GCA_017962845.1 Bacteroidales bacterium
AGAGGGAGAGAGGAAGAGAGGGAGAGAGGATGAGAGTGGTTTTGGTGGTGCAATAGTACAACATAATTCTCATAGATACAATTCATGAATTGGAAAAGGGGAAAAATTGTGTTTTTGTGGTTGGAAATGTGATTTTCCCTGACCATTTGAATTGTTGCAAGAGAAAAGTGTTCATTTTCTTTGGTTGCGCCCCGAAGGGGCGAGATATGGTAGCCGCAGGCAAGGCCGTAAGGCCGCCGCCTGTGGGTGACGAATGCCCGTATCCCCGTGGCCGAATGGATTATACCGCCCCCGCCCCGAGGTTCGGTCGCGGCAGGGATAGGAGCGGCACGAGCGAAGCGAAGTACAGCGTATAGCCCGACGGCGACCGCAGGGAGCCGGGCCGCCCAAATAAAATCCGCACCATTTTCGAAAATGTGATTTTTTTAGTATTTTTGCAGCCGAAAATGTGATGATATGCAATGAAACTACCTGAAAGAAAGATATATATATACTTATTTCTTTTTTCGATTATCATTATATCTTGCTCGAATCCTCTGATAGATAAAGCCACCGAGGAACACAAACAGTATATGGAGTCACCGAATGCTTGGCGCGAAAAGGTTGACGATGATATTCACCGATATAATATTACCCGAGACACCAACATTCTATATAATACATTAGCCTATCTGAATGATATCCCACAAAATGATGATAACAAGAAGGCATGTCTTAACAGAAGATTGGTGGTTTTGAGGCTTTTGCACAAATACGATATGGTTCTTGCAGAGTTAGACACTTGTACGGACGATATCGGCAATTTTGGTAAAAAAGAACAGTTGCTGGTTACAGAAATATCCCAATACAACTATTGTCACCAATATGCAGAACGAGATCAAAAGATTGACGAATTGATTGCCTATATGGAGTATTGTTTTGAAAGGCAGAAGTCGGTCACCGAAGGAGATAAATTAAAATACTTGACGAAATACGAAAACAACCCATTAGCCCTGGATGCTATCCCTATTGAGGTAGACTTTCATGCATTGAATATATATTTGTTTACCAGACGGATGCGTGGCGACAAAACAAAGGAGTTAGAACCGATAATAGAAAACTATTATCAAAAGGGTGTTATAGGAGAACTTGATAGGGATTGGCTGCTAGAGTTAGTGAAAGAGGATTACAAGGAAAAAGATTGTGATTTGAACTTGTGACGCTCAACTCTTGGAGATTCCGTTGCCTCCTGACGTCGGCAACGGAATGGAGAGCGGCGGAATCTTTCCCCGCACACCTGACGGCGTGCGATGATGACATTTCGTGCATTCCGATTCTACCGGTTCCTGCACCCCTGACGGGGTGCAACGATGCGGCGGCGGCAGGATGGATGCGGATTTGGGAAGGTTAATTGCGACGGCTTGTAGGGGCGAATGATTATTCGCCCCTACGATTGCCATGATATTTGTCGCAATAATGTCTGACCATCCCATATCCCCGTGGCAGAATGGATTATACCGACACCGCCCCGAGATTCGGTCGCGGCAGGGATAGGAGCGGCACGAGCGAAGCGAGTACAGCGTATAGCCCGACGGCGACCGCAGGGAGCCGGGCCGCCCAAATAAAAATTGGCACCATTGCAGAAAATGTGATTTTTTTAATGATTTTATGGCCGAAAATGTGATGACACGTTATTTAACTCTCTAAGTTTTAGTTTTTTTACAAAATAAAGAACGGCGAACCTTGCGGCTCGCCGTTTCTTCGTGTCCGTAACCGTCGGAGCGATTACAGGGTGTGGTAGGGTTTCAACAGGCCCTTGCCGATCTCCACGGCCTCCTCATTCTTGGGGATGAGGTGATGGTGACGTTCCGGCAGAGATTTTTCGAGGCCCTTGTGGAGCATTTCGGGGGTGACCAAAGGTTTCACCTTGAGGAAACCGCCGAGGATGATCATGTTGAACAGCTTGGAGATACCCAGCTCGCTGGCCTTGTCGGCAGCGGCCACCTGATAGATGTTGATGTCTTTGCGGGTGGGGTGGTGGGAAATTCCGTTCGGGTCGTAAATCAGCAAACCGCCAGGTTTCACTGCTGACTCGAACTTGTCCATAGACTGCTGGTTGAGGATGATGGCGGTGTCGAACTGGTTAAGGTAGGGGGAGCAGATACGCTCGTCGCTCAAAATCACCGTGACATTGGAGGTGCCGCCACGCATTTCCGGGCCGTAGGAGGGAAGCCAGCTGACCTCCTTGTCCTGCATGATGCCGGCGTATGCCAAAATCTTACCCATTGAGAGTACGCCCTGGCCGCCGAAGCCTGCTATAATAATTTCTTCTGTCATTGTTTTTGAATTTAAGGTTATTATTTACTTCTCAATGAGAAACGGGTTTCATTGGGTTGGTCGAAAGTAGCCACTCTTTCGATGAACTTGGGATCGAACTTGCCGTCCACCTTCATATCGCCGAGCGGGAAGTATTTGAGGGTGTTCTCTTCCATCCACTTGTTGGCCTGCACGGGGGTCATTTTCCAGCCGGAGTTGCAGTTGGAGGTCACCTCCACGAAGGAGACGCCCTTGTTGAGCTTCTGGTTCTCGAAGGCCTGACGGATGGCGCGTTTGCACTTGCGGGCGAGAGCCGGGGTATAGACAGCCTGACGGGTCACGTAGTAGGTGCCGGGCAGCTGGGCCAGCATTTCGGTGAGGCGCATGGTGTGTCCCATGATTTCGGGGTCACGGCCGTAGGGGCAGGTCACGGTCTCCATACCCTCGAGGGTGGTGGGAGCCATCTGGCCGCCGGTCATACCGTAGATACCGTTGTTGATGAAGATCATGGTGATGTTCTCGCCGCGGTTGCAGGCGTGCATCACTTCGGCGCAACCGATGGAGGCCAAGTCACCGTCGCCCTGATACGAGAACACGAAAGTCTCGGGACGGAGGCGCTTGATGGCGGAGGCGCACGCCGGTGCACGACCGTGGGCGGCTTCCACGAAGTCAACGTCGAAATAGTTGTAAGCCAGAACGGAGCAGCCGACCGGTGAGATACCGATGACATTGTCCTGGATGCCCATCTCCTCGATCACTTCGGCGATGATTCTGTGAACCACACCGTGACCGCAGCCGGGGCAATAGTGCATGATGGCATCCGTGAGAACCGGAGTGCGTTTGTACACTAAGTTTTCGGGTTTGATGATATCTTCTCTTGTCATAATTTCAATACATTAATTATTTAACCATTTTTTTCAAAGCATCGAAGATTTCGACGGGGGTCGGGATGACACCACCGTAGCGGCCGTAATGCTCGACGGGCACGTTGCAGCCGACGGCGAGTTTCACGTCTTCGATCATCTGGCCGGCGTTCATCTCCACGCTGAGGATCTTCTTCATGCGGCCGCCGATTTCGCCAACGGCTTTGGTCGGGAAGGGCCACAGGGTGATCGGGCGCACGAGACCTACTTTGATGCCTTCGGCGCGGGCCAGCTCGATGGACTTCATGCAGATACGGGCTGCGGAGCCGTAAGCCACGAACAGGTATTCAGCGTCGTCGCACTGGATGGCTTCGTAGCGGGCGTCCTCTTCCTCGCATTTGCGGTATTTGGCCTGGATGCGGTCGTTGATAGCCTCTTGTTTGAGGGCTTCCAGTTCAAGAGAAGTGACGATGCGGTGTTTGCCGGTGGAACGGTGTCCGGTGGCAGCCCACGGGCAGTTCTTCTCGATGTACTCGTTGGTCCAACGCGGCTTGTAGTCGTCCACCATCACTTTTTCCATCACCTGACCGATGACACCATCGGAGAGGATGGCGACGGGGTTGCGATATTTGAAAGCGAGGTCGAAGCCGAGTTCCACGAAGTCGTACATTTCCTGCACGGAGGCGGGGGCGAGGGTGATCAGACGATAGTCGCCATGACCGCCACCCTTGGTGGTCTGGAAGTAGTCGGACTGTGAGGGCTGGATGGTGCCGAGACCTGGGCCACCGCGAACGACGTTGACGCAGAGGGCGGGCAGTTCAGCGCCGGCGATATAGGAGAGGCCTTCCTGCATGAGGGAGAAACCCGGGGAGGATGAGGAGGTCATCACTCGTTTTCCGGCAGCGGCGCCGGCATACACCATGTTGATGGAGGCCAGCTCACTTTCGGCCTGGAGCACCACCATACCTGTGGTCAGGTAGGGTCTTTCGGCCATCAAATGCTCGAGAACCTCACTTTGAGGAGTGATAGGATATCCGAAATAACCATCGCAGCCGCAACGGATAGCAGCTTCTGCAATGGCCTGGTTACCCTTCATTAATTTTAATTCTTTTGCCATTTTGAAATTGTTTAGTTGTTAATTGATTTTTGATTCAGATGAAAATTGAAGGACTACTCCTTGGCGCGATAAACCTCGATGACGCCGTCGGGACAGATCACAGCGCAGCTGGCGCAGCCGATGCAAGCATCCTCGTTCACCATTTCAAGGTAGTTGTAACCCTTTGCATTTACATGTTTGGAAAGCGCGATGCAGTTGTTCGGGCATCCGGTGATGCACACGGCGCAGCCTTTGCACTTTTCCGTGTCAATGACTAAAGCTCCTTTAAATGCCATAATGTTTAGAATTTAAGTTTTTTAATAAGTTGATTATCAATATTTTGATTTTTCACATAATACGGCCGCTAAAGTACGAATTTTTTTTGAATAATTATCCTACTATTTGAAAGAAATCACAAATTCGAATCACCCATACCACTTTTGAATTCACCAGGCAGGAGGCTCATACCCCTTTGTACGGCAACAAAAAAAGCACCCTTTTGAGGTGCTAAATAAATAGGGCTGCCACATTGTGACAGCCCTACAGTTGAGCGGAAAACGAGGCTCGAACTCGCGACCCCGACCTTGGCAAGGTCGTGCTCTACCAACTGAGCTACTTCCGCAAGGGTGTTTGGAGCGGAAAACGAGGCTCGAACTCGCGACCCCGACCTTGGCAAGGTCGTGCTCTACCAACTGAGCTACTTCCGCTTATTATTTTTTGCTTGGCTTGGTTTGTACCTCGGGCGGGACTTGAACCCGCACGGGCGCGATGCCCAAGGGATTTTAAGTCCCTCGTGTCTACCATTCCACCACCAAGGCAACGTTCAATGAACCTTCCTCAAAAATGAGGCTGCAAAAATACAACTTTTTTCATACATAGCAGCCCCCAATAAAAATATTTTATCAAATTTCTTTTTAATTATTATAAATAATTAATAACCAGTTATTTATAAATAATTAATTACAATAGACAAAAGAAAATTTAGGATGAATACTGCCATAAATCAGATTTTTTTCCTTACTTTTGCAGCCTGCATTTTGCAGTTGTATGTTCTGTGATTATCAAAAACAAATTAATATTAAGTATGAAAAAGACCTTTACATTTTTTGCCGCCCTGCTGATGTTGGTAGTATCCATGCAGGCCCATCCGGTAACGCAGGAACAGGCCGCCACGGTGTGCCGCAACTTCTTGGCACAGAAGCAGGCCAACCATGCTGTTGAAAGCACGGAGTTCCAATATTTGAAGACCGCCTTCCACAACGGAGAAGCTTACGCCTACATCTTCCGCTGTCTGCCGGTGGGCTATGTGGCCATCTCCGCCTCCGACCATTTCGACCCCGTGGTGTGCTACTCTTTCGAGAGCGACTTCCTGTCGAACCCCGGCTTCGATTTCGCCATGGAGGCCTACGGCAACATCATCACCTACCAAGAGCGTATCGGTAAGGACTTTACCGATGAGGTAGCCGCTCGTTGGCAGCACTATCTGGCTGCTGACTTCTCCGCAGAGCCCACCCGCGCCGTGGTAGTATCGCCGCTCATCACCACCAAGTGGAATCAAGGTCTTTATTTCAACACCTACTGTCCGTGGGACATCCACGGCGATGACGGTCGCGTGGTGACGGGCTGTGTGGCCACTGCCATGAGCCAGGTGATGAACTACCATGGTCACCCCTATACGGGTCTCGGCGGCTCGTCCTATATCCCGCAGCCTTACGGCCGTCAAACGGTGAGATTTTTTGAGCAGACGTATAACTATAATGCGATGCCCAACGTGCCGAGCGGCTACTCCAACGAGATGGCTAAGCTGCTTTACCATTGTGGAGTAGCAGTACAGATGGGATACAGCGCAGGCGGTTCGGGCGCCCATAGCGTGACCGCCGCCGAGGCCATGCGTCGCCACTTCAAATACGACTCCGCCTGGATTTGTCCGCGCCACCTCTACGATTCCATCCATGAGTGGCACAATGCGCTGAAAACCGAACTCGACCTCCGTCGTCCTATCTATTACTCTGCTAACAACGGTCAAGGCGGCCACGCCTTTGTGGTTGACGGTTACGACGAAGACTCCAAGTTCCATGTCAACTGGGGCTGGGGTGGCAGTGGCGACTCCTATTTCACCATCTCCGACAACAACCCCTCCGACATGATGAGCTATATCTATAACGCCGAGGCCATCCGTCTGGCGATTCCCGTAACCGACGCGCCGGGCGCCTGCCACGGCTCCTACCGTATCGACGCTGCCAACGGAACCTTCTACTCGGGTATGCCTACCCGCAACTACGACCCCGACACCGAATGCCAATGGATGATTGCCGCACCAGAGGCCTCGCGCTACACCTTCCATTTCGACCGCTTTGAAACCGAAGAGAACAACGACGTGCTCACCATCTACAACGGTCCCTCCGTATCTGACGGCGTCGCCGGAAGCTTCAGCGGAAGCACCATCCCCAGCAATGTTACCGTGAACGCCGACAGCGTGCTGGTGACCTTCACCACCGACGGCCAGAACCAATACAAGGGTTTCCAGATCAGCTATAACACCATCACTGCCTCACAGTACTGCTCCGATGCCACCATCAACAGCGCCGGTCCTACCACCATCACCGACGGTAGCGGCGACAACCCGTACCGCAACAACACCGTCTGCACCTGGACCATCAACGTACCCAATATGAGCCACTGCTATTTCAGCTTCCCGCAGCTTGAGTTCGGCAGCGGCGACTTCGTGGAGATTTACAACGCCACTACCACGCCTGCTACCCTCCTCCACCGCTTCGACAACCAAAACTATCCCGAAAGCGATGTCCTCAGCTTCAACTACGGCAAGATGAAAGTGCGCTTCGTGGCCGACAACTGGGATGTGGACAACGGTTTCGCCATCACAGTGGAACCCGTAACGGCGGTCAACGATTATGCCGGTGTGAGCGAGCTGCGCATCTATCCCAACCCCGTCAGCAATGTATTGAATATCAACTTCTTCTCAGAAAAATCACAACCCGTCACCTGCACTATTACCGACATGAGCGGTCGCACCGTGAAGAGCATCCAGTACCAGCACAACGGCGGACTTTTCGAGGAAAAGATGGAGGTGAACGAGCTGGCAAAAGGCATCTACATGCTGCGTATCCAGACCGATGAGGGCTGCTCAGTGGAGAAATTCATCCATGAATAAATAGGTTATACCGATAAACAAAATATTGTTACTAAAAATCAACTCCTGACAGCTTTTTCAAGACTTATAATTATTATTTTTGCATTTCAAACCATTTTATTATTAACCTTTAAATTTTATCATTATGGAAAACACTTGTTGTAGTTTCAAAAAGTACATCGCCGAGATGATCGGTACTTGTGTACTCGTGCTCATGGGCTGCGGCGCAGCAGCTTTGGCTGGTGGAACCATCAGCTGGTTAGGCGTTTCTTTGGCCTTCGGTCTTTCAGTAATGGTGATGGTGTATGCCATCGGACCCATCTCCGGCTGCCACATCAACCCCGCCATCACGCTCGCCATGCTCATCAATGGCAAAATCTCAGGCAAGGATGCCCTTTTGTACTGGGTATTCCAGATCATCGGTGGTTTCATCGGTATTCTTCTTCTCGGTTGCATTGCTGGTCATTTTGATGGTTTGGCAGTAAACGCTGTTGACCCCTACGGCAACGGCTTCACCACCTGTCAGGCTTTCGTTTGCGAGTTTGTGATGACCGCCCTCTTCCTGTTCGTCATCTTCGGTGCTACCAGCGAGAAGGCTCCCGCAGGCTTCGCCGGCATCGCTATCGGTTTGAGCTTGGCGCTCATCCACCTGGTTTCCATCCCGGTGACCAACACCTCCGTCAACCCGGCTCGTTCTATCGCTGCCGCTGTGGTGGATATGAACGCCAACCACGGTCTCACCGACCTGTGGATCTTCATCGTTGCCCCGCTGGCCGGTGCTGCAGTTGCCGCTCTGATCTGGAAGGGCCTCTCTTCAGAATACAAGTGCAAGAAAAATGCATAATCTGACATGTCCTATATTTTAAGTATAGACACATCCACTTCAATCTGCTCGGTGGCTCTTTCGAGAGGCATCGAGCAGGTTGCTTTTCGTGAAACGGCAGAAGGCCGCTCGCATGCCCATATTCTGATGCCTTTTATTGAGGAGGTGCTGAAAGAAGGCGGCATCGCCCCCGCACAGCTGGAGGCGGTGGCCGTGAGCATGGGTCCCGGCTCGTACACCGGTCTCCGCATCGGGGTATCGACCGCGAAAGGCCTTTGCTACGCGCTGGGTATTCCGTTCATCGCCATTCCCACCTTGCAGATTATGGCCGCCGGAGCGGTGGCAGCGGAAGCGCCTGCCGTCGGCACGCTGGTTTGTCCCATGCTGGACGCTCGCCGCATGGAGGTTTTCTCCGCCCTGTACGACAGTAACTTGCAGGAGGCAGAACCCTATTCTGCCAAAATCATTGAGGCGGACAGTTTCCGCGAGCTGCTCGACCGCCAGCCGGTGCTGTTCTGCGGCGATGGTATGGCCAAATGCCGCGATCTGCTGTCGGGCCACCCGAATGCCCGCTTCAACACCACGCCCATCTCCGCCCGCTGGATGGCCCCGCTCGCCCTGCGCAAGTTCGAGAGCCAGCAGTTTGAGGATGTGGCCTACTGCGAACCCGACTACGGCAAGGCCTATATTGCCGCCAAACCCAACGTGAAAGGTCTGCACTGATGGAACGGAAGAAGAACACCAACGTGATTGCCATTACCGACTACTCACCGGTCGGGAATGCCGCCGTGCTGCACGCCGCCGCGCTGGCCCGCTTCTTCGAGTCCACCCTCACCATCATCACCAACTTCTCATTCAAAGGAGAAATCCGTGAGCGTGCTGCCACCCAGGAATTTACAGCCCTGCTGGAACAAGTGGCCGGACAGGTGAACGCCCGCGTGGACGAGACCCCCTACCAGCCGCAAAGCCTGCACGCCATGGCCGAATCGGCCAACCACATCATGTACGTGATCGGCGTGTCGCGCAGCTCGGCGGCACAGTTCAACCCGTCGCGGGCCTTGAAGTTCATCGCCCCGTCGCGGCTGCCCGTCATGGCCGTGTGTGAAGCGCCCGTCGGCGACCCGCAATGGCAGAACATCCTCCTGTCGGTGGATGTGGACCTGCCCGCCAAGGAAAAAGCCCTGTGGGCCGGCTATTTCAACCGCTACGGAAAATCCAACATCCATGTCCTTCATAATGAATATCAGGATTCCATCTCCATAGACAAACTATCTGATTTGATGGATTTTATACATAAATTATATGAAAATTTAGAGATCACCCCCATCCTTCATACCATCACCCCTAAAGCCTACGACTTGGACCAATATGCGGTGGATCATGCCGACGACTATCAGGCTGCGGCATTGGTGGTGATGACCACTACCCACAAGACTTTCATCGACCGGATTTTCGGCACCCGCGAGAAACAACTTCTCGCCAACCCGCAAAATCTCCCCGTACTTTTTATCAACGAACGTGACGATTTGTTTGTGCTCTGCACATAACAGACCATAAGATATATTACCATGAAAAACAAAAACCTCATCCGTTATATCATCTTCGTAGTGGTGGCATTTTTGGCATACGGCGACACACTGTGGCTGAAATACGCTTCCGACGACAGAATGATCATTTATGAAAACGACTACACCCTCCAGGGCGACGTGAAGAGTGTGATGACTAAGGACGCCTTCACGGGCTATTTCGGCGAGGGCGATCAGCTGGTGGCCGGCGGGCGCTATCGTCCGTTGTCGCAGTTGACCTTCATGGCCGAATATCAGGCATTTGGAGGAAAAATTAAAGATGAGGTCGGCCTGCATCGCGCTCCACAAAACGAAGAACTGTTCGCCAACAGCGCGCTTCCTTACATTCAGCATGGCATCAACGTACTCTATTTCATCCTGCTTTGTCTTTTCATTTATATCACTTTGCAAAAAATATTCCCCCAGTTGGATAACGAAAAGTGGTATCTGTCACTGCCCTTCTTAGCTACCCTGCTCTTCTTATTGCATCCTCTTCATACGGAAGCAGTTGCCAACATTAAAGGGCGGGATGAGATCATGAGTATGATAGGGGCAATGGCGGCACTATTGACCGCTTTGAAGTTTATGGAAAGCCGGAAATGGTGGTGGCTGGCGCTGTCGTTTGTGGGGATGCTTTTCGGATTGTTTTCCAAAGAAAATGCCGTCACCTTCCTTGCGGTGATTCCGCTGGCCCTGCTGTTCAAGGGGACGGAACGCAAGCTCGACTATGTTTGGACGCTGTTGCCCGCGCTGGTAGCCTCCGCCATTTTCATCGTGGTGCGGTCGCGCGTGTTGGGCGGCGTGCTCGACACCACGCATCAGGAGATGGTGCTCAATAACCCGTTTGTGAATACCACTAAGGCTCAGGAGATTGCGACTGTACTGCTCACCTGGGGCATCTATTTCAAACTGCTGATTTTCCCGCATCCGCTCACCCACGACTATTATCCCCACCAGATTGAAATCACCAATTTCAGCAATGGCGTAGTTTGGTTCGTGTTATTGATTGTCTTGGCGATGTTGGCGTATGTGGTGTATGTTCTGGTGCAAATTTTTAAAGGGAAAAGAAGTGATAACCAGATATTTGCATTTGGTATCGCTCTTTTCTTCATCACCTTTTCCATTACGTCCAACCTGCTGTTCAACATCGGTACTTTTATGAACGAGCGTTTCATGTTCATGCCGTTGTTGGGGTTTGCACTCGTTGTGGCGTATGCGTTCCAGAAGTGGGCAGCGTGGGGGGTGAAGATGCGGCAAGAGGTGGTGAAGCGGAGAGTGAAACAGGCAGACACGATGCCCGCTTGGGTTACCGCCCCCATCGCCATGGTGGTGGTTTTCCTGCTGCTTTGTACCGCTTATACCGGAAAAACGGCGGTGCGCAATTGGGCTTGGCATGATGACAATAAGCTGTTTATCACCGATGTAGAGACATCTACCGAAAGCATGAAGTGTAATTTGTCGGCCGGTGGCAGTTATCTCAATCTTTACAAAAAAGAAAAAAATACCAAAAAGAAGAACAAATATCTCAAGAAGGCCGAGTTGCATCTCAACAAGGCGTTGGCCTTGGGGCGCTCTGATACGGACACCTGGAGTTTGTTGGGTCAGTTGTATTGTTATAAGAAAGATTACGTGAATGCGGCGCGATGCTATACCAATGTGCTGCAGGGCAAGCCTGACGATAAAACCGCTTTGGAGAATTTGGAGATGATGAAAGGTGCGTCAGTAGCGGAGGCCAACCGCCTGATTGAGGAGGGAAAGCGCGCGGAAGCCTTGGCTTTGGCACAGTCGGCCATCGTCGATGATCCCAATTCGGTGGCTCTGCTCAACATTCTGGGACGCTTGAGTGGTGAAGTGGCGGCGGCAGAGCTGGCACAAGCCGAAAATGCTTTGCAGGCACAGCCCGACAATAAGAATTTGCAACAGACTATCCAACAGAAAAAGGCGGCCTTACAGCAATCCATCGCCTATCTGGAACGCGCCCACGACCTCGACCCCGACTATGCCAGCGCGTGCGAGAACCTCGGCATCGCCTACGCTTCCCTGCACCGCTTCAGCGAGGCCATCCCATTGTTAGAGAGAGCGTTGAAACTTTATACAACAGAGAAAGACATAGAGCGTACCCGAAGCAACCTTGAAATGATGAAACAGGCGAGCGGGAGAATCAAATAATAACACACCATGAACAACAAACAGGAAATCGTAGAAAACTGGCTGCCCCGCTATACGGGCGTGCCGTTGGAGGGGTTCGGTCAGTATATTATTCTGACCAACTTCAAAGATTATGTGAAGCATTTTGCTGAGATGATGGGAGCCGAAATTAGGGGAGAAGACAGACCCATGCAGAGTGCCACAAAAGACAACATCTCCATCATCAACTTCCAGATGGGAAGTCCCATGGCGGCCACCATCATGGACCTGCTGACGGCCATCATGCCGAAGGCAGTGTTGTTTTTAGGCAAGACCGGCAGTCTGAAGAGCTACATCGGGCTGGGCGAGCTGATTCTGCCCATCGCCGCCATACGGGGCGAAGGTACCTCCAACGACTATTTCCCGCCTGAGGTGCCGGCGCTGCCCGCCTTCAACCTCGAGAAGGCCATCTCCACCACCATCCGCGACCACGGCCGCGAGTACTGGACCGGCACGGTTTATACCACCAACCGCCGCGTGTGGGAACACGACGAGGAGTTCAAGAGCTACCTCCGCCGCATCCGCACCACCGCCGTTGACATGGAGACCGCCACGCTCTTCTCGGTCGGCTTCTACAACCGCATCCCCACCGGTGCGCTGCTGCTCGTCTCCGACCAGCCGATGCAGCCCGACGGCATCAAGACCGAGAAGTCCGACAAGGCCGTCACCGCCAACTATGCCAAAGAACATCTCCAAATTGGAATTGAATCATTACAACAACTTATCAATAAAGGAATTACAGTAAAACATCTGCGTTTCGACTATTACGAAGGAGAGGATAAATAATCATGAAAAGAACCAAGATGGAAGGCAAAGGCAAGCAAAAATGGTACATCACCGTTAGAGACTGGCTGTCGGGCGTTTTCGGAAAGAACACCCTGCTGTTTCTCAGTTTCTTTGTGGGGGTGTGCGGTGCAACGGTGGCCATCGTGGTCAAAAACCTGCTGCACTTCACCACCAACCTGCTCAACACCGCCTTCCCCGAGGCACAGGTCAACTACTACTATCTGGCCTTCCCGATGGTGGGTATTCTGCTCACCGCTCTTTTTGTCAGATATTGGGTGAAAGATGACCTGAGTCATGGAGTGAGTATCGTGCTGAACTCCATCAGCAACTATGGCGGTAAGCTCCGCCCGCACAATGTATATAGCTCTATGGTAGCGAGTTCCATCACGGTCGGCTTCGGCGGTTCGGTGGGAATGGAGGCCCCGATTGTGCTGACGGGCTCGGCGGTGGGTTCCAACCTCGCGCGGCTGTTCAACCTCACGCCGAAACAGACCATCCTGCTGCTCGGCTGCGGCAGTGCGGCGGCCATGGGCGCCATCTTTAAAGCCCCCATCGCGGCTGTGGTTTTCGCCATCGAGGTGCTCATGCTCGACCTCACCACCACCTCCATCGTTCCCCTGCTGATTTCCGCCGCCACCGGCACCATCCTCTCCATGTTCTTCCTCGGCGAGGATGTCATGCTCACCAACGCTCCCATCACCCCGTTCCAGATCAAAAACGTGTGGCTATACATCGTACTCGGCATCGCCACCGGCCTCATGTCTGTCTATTTCCTGCGGATGTCGAGAGTGGTGGACCGTCTTTTCTCCAAAATCAAACAGTATTATCTCAAAATTATCATCGGCGGTCTGGCCTTGGGCGGACTGATTTTCGTGTTCCCCGCCTTCTACGGTGAGGGTTACGGCAATATCGCCCAGCTGATGCGCGACGACAGTTTGGGACTGTTCAAGAATTCTCCCTTCTTCTCCTTTATCAGTCAGGATTACTGGGTGTTGCTGCTCTTCTTGGCGGGAATCATCTTCCTGAAAGTGGTGGCCACCACCATCACCAATGCCAGTGGCGGTGTGGGCGGTGTGTTCGCCCCCTCGCTGTTCATCGGCGCCTTTGTGGGATATTTTATCGCCATCATACTCAGACACTTCTGCAATATTGATGCGCCCATCACCAACTGCGTGTTGGCAGGCATGGCGGGTGTGCTCGCCGGCGTGATGCACGCCCCGCTCACCGGCATCTTCCTGATTGCTGAACTCACCTCCGGCTTCGGCCTCCTCATCCCGCTGATGGTCACCTCCCCCATCGCCTACGTTACCGCCAAAATGTTTGAGCCCTATTCGGTATATACCCGCCGGCTGGCACAGAAGGGCAAGCTGAAAACCCACAACAAAGATAAATACGCCATCCGCCAGATCGACTTCCTGAGTCTGCTCGACAAGAACGTGCGCACCGTGCCGCTCAACGCCACCCTGCGCCAGTATGTGGACATCATCGCCGACTGCAAGCGCAACATCTTCGTGGTGGTGGACGACCAGCATAAGTTTGTGGGACTGTTGTTGATGGACGAGCACCGCGACACCATCTTCAAACCAGAGCTCTACGACACCTACTCGGTGCGCGACCTGCTCTACATTCCTGATGTGGTGGTGTTTGACACCGATACCGCCGAGGAGATGGTCGCCAAGTTCAAGCAGACCGACAATTTCAACCTGCCGGTCATCACCAAAGACCGCAAGTACCTCGGCTTCCTTTCACGAGCCAAGGTGTTGGATGTATATAAAGATGTCATCGCGGAAGAATCCGACGACTAATTTCATCCTTTTCTATTTTTTTACTCAAAACAACTCTAATTATGCGCGAACGGATACACCAAATTCTGAAACAACACTGGGGGTACGACCAGTTCCGGCCTTTACAAGAAGACATCATTTTGTCGGTGATGGAGAACCGCGACACGATGGCGCTGCTGCCCACCGGCGGCGGCAAATCCATCTGTTTTCAAGTGCCCGCCCTCGCCAAAGACGGCTTGTGCATCGTCATCTCTCCCCTCATCGCTTTGATGAAAGACCAGGTGATGAACCTGAAAAAACGGGGGGTGAAAGCCGCTGCCATCTTCTCGGGAATGCCGCAGGAAAAAATCCGCATCACCATCGACAACTGTCTGTTTGATAAAGAGATAAAATTTCTTTACGTTTCGCCTGAAAGACTGAAAACTGATCTTTTTAGGGTGAATTTGAAGAGGATGAACATCTCGATGATTGCGGTGGATGAGGCGCATTGCATCTCGCAGTGGGGCTACGACTTCAGGCCGCCCTATCTGGAGATTGCGGAGATCCGGCAGTTCTTTCCGGAGGTACCGGTATTGGCGCTGACGGCCACCGCCACGCCGGAGGTGGTCAAGGATATTCAGGAGAAGCTGAAATTCAAAAAAGAGAATGTCTTCCAGAAGAGTTTTTTGCGCGACAACCTCACTTATTATGTTGTAAAAGAGCAAGATAAGCAGGGACGAATGTTGCGCATTATGCAGCGGTATGCCGGAACGGGCATCGTGTATGTGCGCAACCGCCGCAAGACGCGCGAAACAGCCGAGTTCCTGCAGCGCAACGGCATCAGCGCCGACTTTTACCATGCGGGGCTGTCGGGTGAGGAGCGCGACCGCAAGCAGCAGGAGTGGATGGACGGCAAGACGCGCGTCATCGTCTCCACCAACGCTTTCGGCATGGGCATCGACAAGCCCGACGTGCGGTTCGTCGTCCACATCGACATTCCCGACACGCTGGAAGGCTATTTCCAGGAGGCGGGGCGCGGCGGGCGCGACCTGAAACCCTCCATTGCGGTGCTGCTGTACGACGACAGCGACCTCCGCGACCTGCAACGCAACTTTAACAGCTCGTTTCCGCCGTTGGAGTTCATCCAGCAGGTGTACAAAACCCTCTGCAACGACATGTATATCCCTATCGGTAGCGGTGAGAATGAGTCGTATCCGATTGATTTGGCGGAATTTGCCAAAAAGCATCAGTGGAACCCTGTGGAGGTGTACAACTCGGTGAAACTGATGGAAAAGACGGGGGCGATATTGCTGGAGGATGACAAGTATGTGCCGCCGCAACTGATGATTCCGCTGTCGCGTGAGGACTTCGACCAGCTGCAAAAGCAGGAGTCATACCGGAAAGAGGAAACCTTCATACAGCTCATATTGCGCTCATACAGTGGCGTTTTCAGTCGGTATGTCACCATTGACGAGGAGGAGCTGGCGCGCCGTGCGGGTTGTACGCGCCGGCAGGTGGTGGCGAAGCTCCACCAGCTCCACGACCTGGAGTATATTGACTACCAGCCCGGCACGTCGCTGCCGCAACTGTTGTTTGTACGCCCGCGGGTGGAAGAGAAACGGTTGTTTTACGACCGGAAGGTCTATACCCAACGGAAGGCAGTGGCCGCCAAGCGGTTGGAGTCGGTGCAGCACTATGTGACCACCGACAGCACCTGTCGGAGCCGGCTGCTGCTGGCCTACTTCGGCGAGACGGAGAGTCCCGCCTGCGGCAAGTGCGACGTATGCCTGAAAAAGGCCAAGGAGCAGTTCACCAAAGAGGAGTTTTTGCAGATTTCGGAGGCGGTTTTGTCCATTTATGACGAATGTGAGGACATCAAGGCGGTGGTAGAAAGGCTCTGCACCTGTTTTGATGAGGAGAAAATTGTGAATGTAACTCGCTGGCTGATAGATAATAGGAAGATTATTCAGAAATAAGGAGAAAAAGATTTCAAATAAAATTCCTGTTTTCAAAAAAAATCGTATTTTTGCAACCTCAAACAAGCGAATGATCTGTTAGCTCAGTTGGTTTAGAGCGCTTGCTTGACAGGCAAGAGGTCACTGGTTCAAATCCAGTACAGATCACCAAAAAAGCACTTACAAAAGCAAGTGCTTTTTTTCTTTTACCACTTTTTTCATTTTTCATACACCATCCATAACACTACTTGCGCGAAAAGTGTTATTTTTGCAGCCTACATTCTCTTATAATCTTAGCATCTCCACCCAACCCTGAAAAACAATAAATCTTCAATTCAAATAATTTTTAATCATCATGAAACTAAAATTCAGACTGATTGTGATGAACTTCCTGCAATACGCTGTGTGGGGAGCTTATTTGACCTGTATGGGTAAGTACCTGGGCAAGTGCGGTTTAGGTAGCGACATCGGATTGTTCTATGCCATGCAGGGCATCGTATCGCTGTTTATGCCCGCCCTGATGGGCATCATTGCCGACCGCTGGATCCAGGCGCAGAAAACGCTCGGAATCTGCCATGTTTTGGCAGGAGGTGCCATGATTGCCGCTTGTTTCTACGGACTGGCCAACCCCAACCCCAGCTTCATCGGGCTGTTCACCCTCTATTCCATCAGTGTGGCGTTTTACATGCCCACCATCGCATTGTCCAACTCAGTGGCGTACAATGCGTTGGAGAATGGCGGATTGGATGCGGTGAAAGATTTTCCACCCATCCGCGTGTTCGGCACCATCGGGTTTATTTGCGCCATGTGGCTGGTGGACCTCGTGCATTTCTCCGACAGTTTCTTGGCCTCCTGTCTGTCGAACCCCACCGACTTCCTGTGGGCACAGCACGACGCGGGCATGACGGTACAGGCCTCCAACACCCCGTTCCAATTCATGCTGAGCGGTATCTTGGGCATCCTGTTAGGAGTTTATGCTTTCACCCTGCCGAAATGTGCCATCAACAAAGGAGAAAAGAAAAGTTTCGTGGAAGCTCTTGGCTTGCAGGCATTTTCGCTCTTCAAACAGAAGAGAATGGCCATCTTCTTCATCTTCTCCATGTTATTGGGAGCGGCCTTGCAAATCACCAACGGCTTCGCCACCCCGTTCATCTCATCCTTCGCCGCTGACCCTGCCTTCGCCGACACCTTCGGCGTGAAATATTCCGTCATCATCTACTCCATCTCACAGATTGCCGAAACCCTCTGTATTTTGCTCATCCCCTTCTTCCTCAAGCGTTTCGGTATCAAGAAAGTGATGCTGATGGCCATGATTGCTTGGTTCTTCCGTTTCGGACTTTTCGGCATCGGTGACACGGGCAGCATGGTATGGGCCATCATCCTCTCCATGATTGTATATGGCTTTGCCTTTGACTTTTACAACATCTCCGGCTCGCTGTTTGTGAACCAAGAGACCGACCCGAGCATTCGCTCGTCGGCACAGGGATTGTTCATGATGATGACCAACGGTTTCGGTGCCACCATCGGCACTTTAGGCGCACAGGCCATCGTGAACCAGTTCTGCAACTGGAACGAGGCTGGTCTTCTTGTCGGCATCGACGGCACCGGCGGCTGGCCGGCCGTGTGGTTCATCTTCGCCGGCTACTCATTGGTGGTCGCCGTCCTCTTCGCCATCTTCTTCAAATACAAACACGTGAGGAAGTGAGGAAGTGAGTATGGGAGGATATGAGGATATGAGTATGTGAGGATGGGAGGAAAAGAGGAAAAGATGAAAAGATGAAAAGATGAAAAGATGAGAGTATATGAGTATGTGATGAAAGGATGTAACCCCCACATTCATTTTTAATTATTAATTATTAACTATTAACTTATTCAACGAATCAACAACCCAACACCATGGTAAACCCTGTCATTGAAGAATCTTGGAAACGCGAGCTGGCCGACCAGTTTGCCTCGCCCTACTTTGAGGAGCTGAAGCGCTTCTTGGTGGCTGAGAAACAGCAGTTTCCCGTCTATCCACCCGGACCACAGATTTTCAACGCTTTCAACCTCACGCCGTTCGACAAGGTGAAGGTGGTGATTCTCGGGCAGGACCCGTACCACGAGCCGGGGCAGGCCCACGGACTCTGTTTCTCGGTGCAGCCCGGCATAAAGTTCCCGCCCTCGCTGGTCAACATCTTCCAGGAGCTGCATACCGACATCGGGATGCCCATCCCCATGACCGGCAACTTGGATGGCTGGGCGCGGCAGGGCGTGCTGCTGCTCAACGCCACCCTGACGGTACGGGCGCACCAGGCCGGCTCGCACCAGCGGCACGGCTGGGAGACCTTCACCGACGCCGCCATCGCCCGCCTCTCCGAAAAACGCAGCGGCATCGTGTTCCTCCTCTGGGGCTCGTACGCACAGGCCAAAGCGCAACTCATCGACCCCTCCAAACACTTCATCCTCACCGCCCCGCACCCGTCGCCCCTCTCCGCCTACCGCGGATTTTTCGGCTGCAGGCATTTCTCAAAGACCAACCAACTGCTCATCCAGTCGGGACAAACGCCGATAAGATGGGAGGATGTGAGTAGGTGAGGATGGGATGAAAAGATGAAAAGATGAAATTAATTATTAACTATTAACTACCTCCACCATGCAGGAAATTCTGAAATTTTTAGACCAGCTGATGCGCCACAACTACCGCGAATGGTTCATGGAACACAAACAGGAATATGTGGCCGCACATACCCACTTTAACCAGTTTACCGAACAGCTGATTGCGGAGGTCGGGAAATTCGACCCTTCCATTCGCGACCTGACCGTGAAAGACTGTACTTACCGGATTTACAAGGATATGCGTTTCTCGAAAGAGAAAATCCCCTACAAAACCCACATCGGGGCCTATCTTTGTCCACATGGTAAAAAATCGGGCTATGCCGGCTACTATTTTCATCTGGAACCCTCAGAATCAGAAGATTATTCCTTCGGCAATATGTTGGCGGCCGGGTTGTACAATCCCACCCCGTCGTTGGCCATCGCCATCCGCGACAGAATCTTCAACGAAGGAGAGCTTTTCCGCCAAGCAGCGGCCGCTTGCGCCCAACATTATCACTGGAACGACAATGCGAAATATAAGCACGTTCCCAATGGTTTTCCGGAAGACGACCCCAATGCGGAGTTCTTGAAACTCAAGACTTTCACCATTGCTGCCGAGTTGCCCGATGAAATGGTTTTCGGCGACGAACAGCGACTTTTGAAATTTGTGGTGGAACGCTTCCGCGAGGCCAAACCCGTCAACGATTTCATCAACCAAGTGATTGAAGGTGGCTGCTGGTAAACAGGCATTAACATTTTTTAACTACTCATCACACTCTTGTATTAAAAAATATCCTATCTTTGCATCCAGAAAATATTATTTAATAACCCATTAAAAATCAAAACATTATGAAGAAAGTATTTGTAGCATTCGCCGCTATGGCTTTTGTTTTCGGTTTCGCTTCTTGCGACAAGAAATGCACCTGCAAATGGTACAACAATGGCAAAGTTACTGCCACTCAGACCTACACCATCGACAAAGATTCTGACAAGAAATGTTCAGACTATGCCACTACCGCAGTTGTGGACAATGGCAATGGCAAAACTGGTGTTGAATGCAAATAAGCATCCGAAACAACCACAAAAAAGGCGCAGTTTTCACTGCGCCTTTTTTATTGCTGAAAAACGCGTTGCAGGGCCCGCTCCGTCACTTTCGCCACCGCAAAATCTCGGAGGCGGCTAACCGGCACGATCTGCTGGTGTTCTGACAGTGGCGGCAGGCATTTCACACTCACCACATAGAAATAGGCGAAGATCCTGCGGTGGGTCAACTGATGCTGGGTTTGCCACACCTGACAGGGCTCTTCTGTATATTCTATTTTATTATCATTCAAATAATTAACAATATCAAACTGCTCTCCATCGATTTCTACAAGTGGGAATTCGTACAGTTCGCGCCAGATATCATTCTCGGCCCGCCGTTGCAGGATCGTTTGGTCGTTGTGGAGAAAGATAAGGTAATGGAAGTAGCGGTTTTTCACTGTAATAGTTTTCTGTTTGACAGGAAGTTGTTCCACCTGCTGGTGCTGAAAGGCGTAGCACGCTGACGCGAAGGGGCACGCTGTGCAAGATGGATTTTTGGGAGTACACACCATGGCGCCCATTTCCATCATGGCCTGGTTGAAGTCGCCGGGGCGGTCGTTGGGAATCCACTTCTGGCAGGTGGTTTCCACGAGCTTGCGGGTGGCGGGGGCGGCGATATTGTCAAAGATGCCTTGGTAGCGCGCCACGAAGCGCAGCACGTTTCCATCCACGGCAGGATAAGGCAGCCCGAAGGCAATGGAGGCGATGGCCGCCGCGGTATAGTCACCCACGCCCTTCAGGTTTCGGATGGAGGGATAGTCGGAGGGAAACGTCCCACCATGGTCGGCCACAATCTGGCGGGCGGCGGCATGGAGGTTGCGGGCGCGGCTGTAGTAGCCCAGTCCCTGCCACACCTTCAGCACCTCTGCCTCGGGGGCGGCGGCAAGGGCGGCGCAGGTGGGGAATGTCTCCAGAAAGCGACGATAGTAGTCCATGCCCTGCACCACACGGGTTTGTTGCAGAATCACCTCCGAGATCCAGATGCGGTAAGGATCGGTTTCGCCGCGCCACGGCAAATCGCGCTTGTGGGTGTCGAACCAGTCGAGCAGGCGTTCTGTAAACATCATTTTTTTGGGAAAAAGAAGGGGAAGCGATTGGCTTCCCCTATGCGATTAGTTGTTGTCGATGATTTGGAAAAGCTCGTCGAGCTTGGGGGTGAGAATAATCTCGGTACGGCGGTTCTTGGCGCGGGCTTCCGGCGTGTCGGCGGGGTCAATGGGGAAATACTCGCCACGGCCGGAGGCTGACACTCTCTGCGGGTCGATGTCACCATACGAAAGGATGAGTTTCACCACAGAGGTGGCGCGCATCACACTCAGATCCCAGTTGTCTTTCACCTGACCGCTGCCGTTGTAGCGGAGGTTGTCGGTGTGGCCTTCGATGAGCACGTTGATGGTGCTGTCGGCCTCGAGCACTTTGGCCAGCTCTTTGAGGGCCTCTTTACCTTCGCCTTGCACTTCCCAGCGGGCGGAAGCGAACAGCAGTTTTTCATCCATAGAGACATACACCTTGCCGTTGCGTTGCTCCACCTTGAGGCCGCTGCCCTCGAAATTCTTGAGGGCGTTGCTCACCTTGTCTTTCAGGGCGCGCACTTCGGCATCTTTCTGGTCGAGGATCTTCTGCAACTCGGCGAGACTGCTGGCGAACTGGTTCAGCGAGTCCTGCTTGGCCTGCAGCTCTTCCGACTGGCGTTCGAGACGGCTTTGCAGCTCTTCGAGTTCCTTCTCTTTATTGCGAAGCTGCATCTGAGCACTGTCGAGGTTGCTCGACAACTCTGTAATGGCAGCACCGCTGCTTTTCGTCAACTCCTTAATATCCTTTGCCAATTCATCATAATCATGACGCGATTTGGCATACTCGGCTTCGGTTTGCGCCAATTTGCGACTCAAGTCGAGGGTGTCAGCCTTCAGTTGATCCACCTTAGTCTGAAGCGAGTTGACCTGCCGATCCAAGTCTTTATTTTTATTCTGACAATCAGCAAGTTCCGTTTCAGAGAACCGCTTATCCTCCATACATTCCTTATACTTGCCTTCCAGTTCAAGATATTTTTGCTTGGTAACGCAAGAAGTGGCAAGGATAGCCATTACCGCGATGGCGGTGAAAAATACTTTTCTCATTCTTTTATTGTTTGATAAATCCCTCTACTTTAATAACTTGAACAGGATTGGTAGGACTATTGGTAATCACTTCAAAATTGCTGAACTGTTTGCCACGACGGCTTTGGGCCTTATAAGTCAGCTCGAGAGTAGCCGACTGGTTGGGCTCGATGGTCATGCTCGACATTTTGTAGCTGATAGCGGGGAGGTTGTTGGTGTCGATCTTACGGATAATGAGCGGGGTTTTACCGGTATTCGTAATGGTAATCACATCAGTAGCGTTTTGTTTTTGGGCGATGGTATCAAATTTAAACACCGTCTTGCTATACACTGCCTTGGGAGCTCGGTCAAGTTCTTTCTGGGAAAGTCCGGAGAAATCTTCCTGAATGTTGACAGAGTAATGGATATATTTCTTGGCTTCGATAGTGTCGTTGGTAATGAGGGCGATTCTGTCTTTCAGGGTACCCCAACCATTGCGGAGTGCGCCATCATATTTCAACACGATATAGCCTTCCTGACCGGCACGGAGTTCAGGGCCGAAGTTGCGGCTAACCTCCTGAATATAGGCCGGCAGTTCAGTCTGGATAGACACCTTACGACCATCTTCAAAGAAGTTGCGGATCCAAAGGGTGTCCAGATGTGACTGGGTGTTCGTTACGTTGACATTGACAGAGTAAGATTTGACTCTCACTTCACCCTTACCAGCCTTGTAACCAGCGAGTTCGTATTTTGTCGGGGGGCGTTTGATGACGTTACCTTTGATGAAAATGATGTAAGGAGTAGTCACATCGGGTTCGTTGGTACTGACCTTGATGTTTTTGTTGAACGTGCCGGGGCGGTTCCACGGATCGTAAGTGGCATCAATGAAGCCGGTCTGTCCGGGAGCGACAGGTTCGCGAGTATAGTTGGCTGCTGTACAACCACATCCGGGTTTCACATTGGTGAGAACCAAGTCTTCAGTACCTACGTTTTTGAAAACAAAACGGGCGGTCACCTTGCCTCCTTCCTCGTGGATGTCACCAAATTCATGCGTTTTCTTTTCAAACTCGATTTTGGGCTGGCCCATTGCACATAAAAAGGCCACCAACATTGTCAGAGATAAAACTAACTTTTTCATGATTGATATTTTAATTTACCTAATTATTCCATTTACAAAAAAGCGGGTGCAAAAATACTACTTTATTTTGTAACATTGCTTTCTTATTCATATTTTTTTTAACAAAAAAAACATCTTAATAAAAATTTTTGTCTAAATTTGCCGCTTGATTGGGTAAAGGGCATAGAAGTTTAATTTTACGATCAAAAAATTTTTTAATACATTAATAATCAAACAACTAAATTTTCACCATGCAAATCAGTGAGATTGAAAAAATTCTTTTTGAGGGCAAAAAACTCGTCATCAGTGCCGAAGACCGAAACAGAATTGAGCGCAGCTACAACTTTTTGAAGGAGTTTTCGGCCGATAAAATCATCTATGGCATCAACACCGGCTTTGGTCCGATGGCGCAGTACCGCATCCCCGACGATGAATTACTTTCACTCCAATACAATATCATCCGCAGTCACTCTACGGGTGCCGGCGAGCCTTTCGATGAGATTTACGTGAAGGCGGCGATGCTGTCGCGCTACATGACCTTTGCCAGCGGTAAGTCAGGCGTGCATATCAGCGCATTGGAGATGCTGGCGGCTTTCATCAACAACGGCGTTTACCCCTACATTCCGCAACACGGCAGCGTGGGTGCCAGCGGCGACCTTGTGCAGTTGGCCCATCTCGCCCTGACGCTCATCGGAGAGGGGCAGGTGTTCTACAAAGGTGAGCTCCGTCCTACCGCTGAGGCGATGAAAGAACTCAACCTCACCCCGTTCCAGCCGCACATCCGCGAAGGCCTGGCCCTGTGCAACGGCACCGCCATGATGACCGGCGTCGGCCTGGTGAACCTGCATTATGCCAAGCGACTTCTCTCGTTTGCCGTACTCGCCTCTGTGATGGTCAACGAGATTGTTTCCTCCTACGACGACTTCCTCGCCCCTGAGCTCAACGACCTGAAGAACCATAAGGGACAGATGCGTATCGCTCAGTGGATGACCAACATAGCAGCCTCATCGCACCGTCTGCTGAAACGCGAGGTAGAACTTTACCGCCCGCACGAAGAGGCCGTATTCAAACATAAAGTACAGCCTTTCTACTCGCTGCGCTGCATTCCCCAGATTCTCGGTCCCGTGCTCGACACCCTCGACTTTTCGGAGAAAATTCTCGAAGAGGAGTTCAACGCGGTGGATGACAATCCGGTGGTGGACATCGAGACGCAGACCGTATATCACGGCGGCAACTTCCACGGCGACTATATCAGTTTCGAGATGGACAAGATGAAGATTGCCGTCACCAAGCTGACCATGCTGATGGAGCGGCAGTTCAACTACCTGTGCCACGACAAGATCAACGAGATTCTGCCGCCGTTCATGAACCTCGGCGTTATCGGTTTGAACTACGGTGTGCAGGCCATGCAGTTTACGGCCACCTCCACCACAGCCGAGTGCCAGACGCTTTCCAACCCGATGTGCGTACACAGCATTCCGAACAACAACGACAACCAGGATGTGGTGAGCATGGGTACCAACTCGGCCATTCTCGCCAAACGGGTAATTGAAAACGCCTACCAGGTGATGGCCATCCATCTTATTGGCATCGCGCAAGCTATTGATTGTCTGAAGATTAAAAACGATCTGTCAGAACAATCGCAAGCGTTGTACACCGACATCCGCAACTTGGTGCCGGCCTTCGTGAAAGACACGCCGAAGTACGAGGAGATTGCACTCGTGATTGACTTTTTGAAAAACCACAAAATCGACTTTTAATGAAATATGCAATGGTAACGGGAGGCTCGCGCGGCATCGGCCGGGCGTGTTGTCTCCAATTGGCAGAGATGGGCTATAACGTGATTATCAACTACGCCCGCAACCAGGAGGCGGCTGAAGAGACGCGCCGCATGGTGGAGGATAAGGGCGTGACGGCGGAGCTGATGCCGTTTGATGTGGCCGACGGCGCCGCGGCCGATGCCGCCGTGACCGCCTGGCAGGAGCAGCATCCCGACGACTATATCGCCATCTTGGTGAACAATGCCGGCATCCGTCAGGATACCATGTTAGTATTTATGGAGGACCGCCAGTGGCACGATGTGCTGAACACCACGCTGAACGGCTTTTTCTACATCACCCGTCGGGTGGTGAAGGACATGCTGACGAAGCGGTGGGGCCGCATCGTGAATGTGGTATCGCTCTCCGGCATCAAGGGACTGCCCGGACAGGTGAACTACTCGGCGGCGAAGGCGGCCATCATCGGTGCCACGAAAGCGCTGGCACAGGAGGTGGGACCGCGCAAGGTGACCGTCAACGCAGTTGCCCCCGGCTTCATCGCCACCGACATGACGAAAGACCTCGACGAGGCGATGCTGAAGAAGCAGATTCCCTGCGGCCGGTTCGGCAAACCCGAGGAGGTGGCCGCTCTGGTGGGCTTCCTCGCCTCCGACAACGCCGCCTATATCAACGGCGAGGTGGTGTCGATCAATGGGGGACTGTATACGTAGGAGGATGTGAGGATGGGAGGAAAAGATGAAAGGATGAAAAGATGAAAAGATGAAAGGATGAAGGGAGGATGGGAGGATGGGAGGATGGGAGTATATGAGTATGGGATGAAAGGATGAAAGGATGAAAGGATAAAGAGATTAATGATGCAAATCCCCTTTTCATTTTTAATTGTTAATTATTAATTGTTAATTGTTTATAACATCATGCGACGTGTAGTCATTACTGGAATGGGAATTTGGTCGTGCCTCGGGAAGAACCTAGAGGAGGTGCGGCAATCGCTTTATAACGGCAAATCGGGCATCGGCATCGACGAGGAGAGAATTGCGTACGGCTATCGTTCGCCGCTGACGGGCATTGTGGAACGGCCTGTGCTGAAAGGTTTGCTGGATCGCCGCTCGCGGGTATGTCTGGCCGAGGAGGGCGAATATGCCTACATGGCGACGGCCGAAGCGCTTCGTAACGCTCAGATTGACAGCGATTATTTGGAGAAAAACGAAATCGGCATCTTGTACGGCAACGACTCATCGGCGAAATCGGTGATTGAGGCCCACATGCTGACGTTGGAGACCAAGGACACCACCTTGCAGGGTTCGGGGGCGATTTTCCAGTCGATGAACTCGACAGTGACGATGAACCTCTCGACCATCTTCAAGCTGAAGGGTATCAACATCACCATCAGTGCGGCGTGTGCCAGCGGCTCGCATGCCATCGGCTTGGGGCTGATGTTCATCCGGCAGGGCTTGCAGGACATGGTGATTTGCGGCGGCGCGCAGGAGGTCAACTACCTGTCGATGAGCAGTTTTGATGCCATCAGTGCTTTCTCCACCCGCATCAGCGACCCCACCAAGGCGTCGCGTCCGTTCGACCGCGACCGCGACGGACTGGTGCCGAGCGGCGGGGCGGCGACGGTGATTCTGGAAGAGTACGAGCACGCCGTGAAGCGCGGCGCGCCCATCCTCGCCGAGGTAGTCGGTTACGGTTTCTCCTCCAACGGTGCTAACATCTCGCAGCCCAGCGACTTGGGTTCCTGCATCGCCATGGAGCGTGCTATGCGCGACGCAGGGGTAAGAGCGGAAGAGATTGACTATATCAATGCCCATGCCACCTCCACCTTGCAGGGCGATGCCTTCGAGGCCGACGCGCTCAACCGCCTTTTCGGCGAACTGAAAACACCCATCTCCTCCACCAAATCGATGACGGGACACGAGTGCTGGATGGCGGGCGGCAGCGAAATCGTTTATTCTAACATTATGATGCTCAACGATTTCATCGCACCCAACATCAACTTTGAAAATCCTGACGAACATTCACAAAATTTAAATATAGTGAATCATACACAGGAGAAAAAAATCAACATTTATCTTTCCAATTCATTTGGTTTCGGCGGCACCAACAGCGCGTTGGTCATCAAAAGAATCTGAAAATCTGTCCTATCGAGGCAACATTTTAGAAGTCTGGTTGTATAATCAACAGAAACGTCCGTATGGTCAGCGACAGTGAGATAATCCGTAAGTGCAAGAATGGCAGTCGGAAACATCAGGCCATGTTGTACGAAAAGTACTCACCGGTGCTGATGGCGATTTGCATCCGGTACACCCGCTGCATGGAGGACGCCGAGGATCTGCTTCACGACACGTTCGTGAAGGTTCTGACCAACCTCGACACCTGCGACGAGAACGGAAACATCGGCGCGTGGATGCGCAAGATTGCGGTGAACACCTGCATTAACGCGTACCACAAGCGGAAGAAGGAAGAGGGGGAGATTGATGCGGAGGATGTGGCGGAGACCATTCTCGACGTTCGGATACAGCAGAATGACTTCCTGTCGGAAGAGATTTTGCTGAGGTTCATACAAGAGCTGCCCGACGGTTACCGAACAGTGTTCAACCTTTTCGAAATCGACGGCTACTCGCATCAGGAAATTTCCGAGATGATCGGAAGTTCCTATACCACAGTAAGAACGCAGCTGTTTAAGGCCAAGCGTTCATTGAAACAGAAAATTGAAAAATATCTCGGCGAAGAGTTTAAGCATCACGTCGGGGTGAAAAAAGAGATAGAAGAATGAAAGAACAGGAAATCGGAGAGATGTTCAAGAACCAACTGGCGGGCCACGAGGTGAAGCCCCAGCCGTCGGTGTGGGAGGGCATTGCCAACGACTCAGCGGTGAAGCGATTCAACCGCGGGCGGCAGTTCCGTTATTGGGGACTCCGCGCTGGCGTTCCGGCCCTGTTCACGGCTGCTGTCATCACAGCGGTGCTGTTGTTCCGTCCCGCCCCTTCCACCCACGACACCAACATCTCCCAAAATCATGCTTCCTACGCTCCCATCGCCCAAACAGAAATCATCCAACAAAATACTGAACAACAAGTCGTTAACACAAAAAACACTCCTCCTACTCCTGTACGCACTTCTCCCTCACAACCTTCTGTAAACACTGGCATCATCCCCGCTGAAGCGACACCCGTAGCCGACATCACCCCAACAGAAACGTCTGCCTTTCCCTCCCCCGCCCCCAGTGTCGCCACCACCCCGCAGACCAAAACGCTGCCGGCTAACGGCGGCAACGGCAAACCCGACAATCCGCCCGTTCCCAACAATCCCGAACCGGAGGCGGCGCAAATTGCTGACCATCATCCTAATTCCAACCAGAAAGAGGACTTTCGACTCACCTATAGTCACGATACGCTGGTGTGTCGCAACTCCAAACTCACCCTTTTCGTCCACAATGCCGACCATGTGTTCTGGAGTTTCGGTTCCGATCTGGAGAATGTGGATCTGATTGTGGAGGAGAACACCCGCGTAGAGGCGACGGTACACACCAAAGAGGGCAAGGACACGACCATCCGTGTGAACATCACGGTATGCGACTGTGAGCTGTTCATCCCGACGGCCTTCACGCCCAACGGCGATGGTCTGAACGACGAGTGGCTGGTGTATGCGCCGGCCGGCATCACCGACTTCGAGTGCATGGTGTACGACAAGGCCGGAACGCTGCTGTTTCACACCCGCAACATCCATCAGGGCTGGAACGGCATGAACAACGGCAAGTACCTGCCCGCTGGCGGCTATTTCTACAGCTGCCGTTACCGCGACGAGTTAGGTACTCCGCACGTTCAGAAAGGTCAGGTGACGTTGGTGCGGTAAGACAAATTTGTCGTATCTTTGCCGCGTCAAATTTCCGTGTATGAAAAAAATGCCCAAAGAGACCTCCTATTTCCTCGATATGGAGGAGGAATATGCGCAGGAGGCGACTGCAAAATATGTATTGATACCCGTCCCGTACGACGGCACCAGCACGTTTGTGAAGGGTGCCGACAGGGGGCCGCAGGCCATCATTGAAGCGTCTGACAGTCTGGAACTTTACGACACGATGTGTGGCATGGAAGCCTATACCGCCGGCATCTATACCGACACGCCGCAACTCGACCTTTCCACCCCCGATGCGATGGTGCAATCGGTGTATGAGCGGGTCTGTCATTTCATGGACAAAGGGAAGATGGTGGGACTTCTTGGCGGGGAGCATTCGGTGAGCGTGGGTGCTATCCGGGCTGCAAAGGAGCGCCATCCGAACCTTTCGGTGCTGCAAATCGATGCCCATGCCGACCTGCGCGATGAGTACCACCACTCACCGTACAATCACGCTTGTGTGATGCGGCGGGCGCAGGAGATGGAAGCCAACGTGGTGCAAGTGGGCATTCGCAATGTGTGTATCGAAGAAAAGCCTAACATCGTGGAAGACAACACCTTCTACGCTCACCATATTGTAGGGACAAACCCCGAATGGATGGACCGGGTGTGCGACCGCCTCACCGATGAGGTCTATCTCACCATCGACCTCGACGGGCTGGATCCGTCGGTGCTGCCCGCCACCGGCACGCCGCTTCCCGGCGGTCTCAGCTGGTACGAGCTGGTTCGGCTGCTCGACAAGGTGGCGAGGAACCGCCGTATCGTCGGCTTCGATGTGGTGGAACTGTGTCCGCAGCCCGACAATGTGGTGTCGGATGTGCTCGCGGCCACGTTGGTTTACCGCATCATCACCTTGTTGGAGATGTATCAACATAACTCATGAATTTATAACACATTCAACCTTAAAAATTTATAAAACAAGTTATTATGGTTATTTTAGAGAGACCTTTTGTATCGGACCTGATGGTGGAAACTTTAGAGAAAAATGAGATTCCCGTATTAAGAAATGAGATGGCAAAACTCCGCATTGGTAATGGTAAGGTATTATCAGACCATGAATTCAGTGAGGAATATAAGAAAACAGGAAAAATCTATACCGTATCTGAAAATGCGCTGGGGTGGATTTATGAAAACATTGATAACCAACGCTTTTTGGATAGCATTTCTATTGTAAAAGACAAATCCGCTTTTAGAAGAATCTGCCGTGACATCTACCCCGATTTCTTTTTCAAAGAATTGAACATCAATGAGATGAAGGGAGCCGATGTTCAAAGCTTCAAGTTTCCCTGTGTCATCAAACCCTCGGTGGGTTTCTTGAGCAAAGGAGTTTTTGTAGTGCATAATGCCGAGGAATATCAGAAGGCTGTGGACAACATCTTGACCGAGTTTTCAAAGGCCGGCAACGATTTCCCGGAGTTTGTGGTGGGGAGAAGCCGCTTTTTGATTGAGGAGTACATTCATGGCGAGGAATATGCGGTGGACGCTTATTACGATGAAAATGAGAAACCGGTGATTCTGAACATCTTCCACCACAAATTCATGAATGAATCTGACACTTCCGACCGTCTTTACCTCACCAACAAGGGACTCTTTGACCGCTACGAGGAGCCTTTCACCCATTTCCTCACAAACATCAACAGGACCCTGCATCTGACCAATTTCCCGATGCATATTGAATTTCGTTACGATGGTCAGAAGGCCGTCCCCATCGAAATCAACCCGCTGCGTTTCACGGGTTTCTGTCTGAATGAGTTGCAGGTCTTTGTTAGCGGCTGTCATCCTATGGTCTCCTTCTTGAAAGGCCGCCGCGTATCCAAAGAGGAGATGTGGAACGGGAAAGAGAATCTCACCTATGCCTTTACGGTATTGGAAATGCCGTCGGATGTGGACGGGAAGAACTTCAACGAGGAGAAATTCCGGAGAGACTTCCCCGGGGTGATTGATGTACGGCGTGTGCCCGACCGCTCATCAGGGGTGGCGGCCACTGTTTTCCTCAAGATTGAGACGAAAGATTTACCGGATCTGGATCCCATCATGAGCTTGGATATGCACGAGTATGTGATTTAATTTTGCGGGCGAGGGATTGGATATCCCTTCGCCGCCGCGGGCATCCTGGCAAACCAAAGGCCCTTGCTCCGCAAGGGCCGCTTAATTGTTTTCCCGTCAGCCTTTCGTCAGCAAGCTGACGACGGCTTTCGGGATTGGATATCCCTTCC
>JAGCUN010000022.1 GCA_017962845.1 Bacteroidales bacterium
CGACCAGGGATGCGCCAGCACCGTCTCCCACACCGTCTATATCGAGGCCGACCTCGAGTTCCCCAACGTGATGACCCCCAACGGCGACGGCATCAACGACGTGTTCGCCATCAAGAACATGAACCCCATCCTCCCCAACAGGCTCAGCATCTACAACCGATGGGGAAAGAAGGTGTACGAGAAGGAGAACTACCAGGCCTACATCAAGGACGACCAGCTCTACAACGCCGACCAGGGCTTCAATGCCGATAACCTCTCCGACGGTGTTTACTACTACACCTTCCATTATGAGGGTTACACCCGCGGCGTGGACTACCACGGCAGTCTCACCATCCTGAGAGACAACTAACATATAGTAATAATATATTGTATAGAAGAGCGACTCACATGAGCCGCTCTTTTTTTTGGCTTCAGAGACCCACCCATCGCCATCCATTCCATATCACTCCATTTCATTCCATCCAGCGGGGACCATCCAACTCCTTTTTACTCCATTTTTTTCCAAAAAAATCCCATCTAAAATACCACTTCTCATCCATAAAATAGTTATATTATTATAATTCAGTTATTTATAAAAAATTTCAATCTATTACCATAATACCAAAATTATCAATACTTTAGTGTTTATAAAATAAACTTACCAACAATTTACTCCAAGTCATTCCACACTATAAATCAGAAAGTTAAAGACAAAAATCGCATTAAAAAAAATATTTTTTCAAAAATGTGGAAATTTAAAAAAAATGTAGTAATTTTGTCGCACCAAAAATCCATAAAAGAATGGCTGGAATTAAATATCGTTGGTTTGAGGTCACCATAGAGAAGTACGGGCGGTTGAAGCTGCCTGCTGCTTTGCTGAAGGAGTTGGCGGAGGATGACCGGCAGAACTTCTGGGCCACGGTGGGTTTTGGCAATCACATCATGTTATGGACGCAGACGGCTTACGAGGCACAGGTGAAATTCTTGGACTCGTTGGACCGCAACCTCATCGAAGTGAAGCGTTATCGCAACATTCTGCTGCGACAGAGCGCCTATTTGGAGTGTGACTCGCAGAGTCGTATCGTGCTTCCGAAGAACTTGTTGGAGAAATATGGCATAGAGCGCGAGGCGGTATTGGTGCTGGACAACGGGCAGATCGAGATTTGGAACGTGGACGCTTTCAATGCGGACTGCGACGCCATCACGCCAGAAGAGTACGGCAAGCTGAATGCCGAGATGCATTCGGGGATGTACGACAAGAACCGAAAGGAGGGCGGGGATGTATCATAATCCTGTGCTACTTGAAGCTTCTGTCGAAGGGCTTGTGCAAAATGTTTCAGGGACTTACGTGGATGTCACCTTCGGAGGTGGTGGTCACTCTCGGCGTATTTTGGAGAAGCTGGGAAAAGAGGGGCGTTTGGTTGCCTTTGACCAAGACCCTGACAGTGCCGCCAACGTGCCGGATGACAGCCGTTTCCAGTTTGTGGCCTCCAACTTCAGCCATCTGAAGAAGTTCCTCCAGTATTACAATGCCTATCCTGTGGACGGCATTCTGGCCGACCTGGGTGTATCGTCGCACCAGTTCGACACGGCTGAGCGCGGCTTTTCGCACCGGATGGAGGGCGCTTTGGACATGCGGATGAACAGCAGCAACGGTCTGACGGCCTACCAGATTGTGAATGAATATCCGGTGGAGCGGCTGACGAATATTTTCCGGCAGTACGGGGAGTTAGTGGAAGCCAGACAGATGGCTCTGTTGATTGAGAAGGCTCGTACCCAAAAGATAGAGACGACGAAGGAGCTGGCCGAAGTGGTGGCACCGGCGCTACCGAGGGGGAAGGAAAACAAGGTGTTGTCACAGATATTCCAGGCGTTGCGCATTGAGGTCAACCACGAGCTGGAGGTTTTGCAGGAGCTGCTGATGCAGTCGGCGGAGGCGCTGAAGCCGGGCGGCCGGCTGGTGGTCATCTCCTACCATTCGTTGGAGGACCGGCTGGTGAAGAACTTCATGAGGGCCGGCAATTTCGAGGGCAAGGTGGAGAAAGATTTCTATGGCAATCCGTTATGCCCGTTCAACCTTGTGACACGAAAGCCGATCGTGCCTGAAGAACAAGAGATAGAAGAGAACCCCCGTGCACGAAGTGCGAAATTACGAATAGCTGAAAAGAGAGGAGAGAAATAGAAGATGTATAGAGGTAAAGAACCACAGAAAAAAAAGCGGAAGCGCGGCAAGGTGGCGGAATTCTTCATGAATGCCGTTTCTGGCAGGCATCTGCTCCTCTCGTGGAAGAGATGGGTAGGATGGCTGGCAGTTGCCACCATCATTTCTATCATCTTCATCTACAACGAGCGGGTAATTGACGAGAAGAGGGCGCGCATACAGGAGTTGGAAGAGATGCAACGCAGCAACATGCTACAGCTCAAGGATGTGAACGATATTGTGCTAACAGAAGAACCGGAGGAGAGAGAAAAAGCTAAAGCCGATGGCTTTGTAGATGTGAGAGAATACGACTATTACATTATCCATAAAGATAAAAAGAGTTCAAAATAATGGAGAACGCCAACAAAAGGATACTGATCACCATGGTATTGGGCATTGTGGCACTGGTCGCTTGCCTGATTGGTGTGGTGCGTCTGGCGTTTTTCCAGAAGGGGAAATACAGTGGTGACGAGGAGTTGTACGACATCTACACGCAGGAGCAGTTCGAGAAATTAAGTCCCGAGAAGCAGCAGAACTGTGTGGTGGAGGAACATGTCAACCCGACTCGGGGCACCATTTACGATGACAAGGGGCGTCCGCTGGTGACGAGTGTGCGGGTATATTCCATTGGCATTGACGGACGGAATTTCAACACGAAGCACGAATATTTTGCGGAGAATTCCCCCTATCTTGACACCCTCATCCATGACCTTGCTGTCAAATTCTACGAACAATTCAAAGACCGCTATGACACCAGCACCCACACGGTAGGTTTCTACCGTGACAAGCTTTCGCAGGCGTTCAAGCAGCACAAGCGGGTGCAAATCTTCTATGACCACGAGGTGGTGGTGTACAAGAAGATGATCTTAGACAAGGACATTGCTGCGTTGGAGAGCCTTCCGGTGCTGAGCCGAACGATTGCCGAAAAAGACTTGGGGCGGTATGGATTAGCAGGTCGCACCAAGGTGCATTTTTCAAGCGTGTTGGACAAGAACGGGAAACAAACGGTTCGTTTGCGTCCGTACGGTGACATGGCGAGCCGTATTCTGGGCGACCCGCAAAAGAAAAACGGCATTGACGGGTGCGAGATGTTCTCTCCCGTTTTGGCCGGCGAGGCGGGAGTGCGCAGACGTTTATACATGAATGGCATCGCGCTACCCGTGTCCGACAAGAACCCGCCAGTGGAAGGAGGGGACATTTACACCACCTTGAATATTGACATTCAAAACATTGTACACCAATCTTTGTTGGATCAGTGCAAACAGGCCAAACCGGCTTGGGGTTGCGCGGTGGTGATGGAAACGGCAACTGGCGATATCAAGGGCATTTCCAACTTTGAGCGCAAAATCGCCAACGGAGACACCAGCTATGTTGAAACTCGCAACTACGCCATGGTGGCTGAGGTGGCAGAACCCGGTTCCACCTTCAAATTAGCTTCGCTATTAGCCTATCTTGAGAAAACCAATGGTGATACCACGCACCGTTTCAAATACCTGTGCGATCAATTCAAAGTGGGAAAACGCACATATTTAAAGAAGGACAAGTCGAAGTATGGTTATGACAGAAGTGACAGTGCAACAGTAAGAAAGATCATCCAGAAGTCATCCAATGTGGGTGTGGTGAACATGATGCGCTATGCTTTTCCGACATACGCCGAGTATGTTCAAAAGCTGAATGAGATGTACATAACAGTGGGCTATTCCGCACAAATCGGCAAATTAGACCCGGTGGCCAACTTGCGCCCTGACACCAAAATTTTCGAGGAGCAATACTCCAGATATTTCGGAGCAGCCTTCAACATGCAGCCCATGCAAACACTGGTATATTATAATGCTGTGGCCAATGGAGGCAAAATGATGCAACCCCGTTTTGTGAAGTCATCACGTGTAGAAGGTAAAGTTACGGAGTACCCGACGGTGGTGATTGCGGAGCAGATCGCGAGCAAGAGAACCATCGCCATAGCGCAGGACATTCTGCGGTCGGTAGTGGCAGGGAGTGACGGAACGGCATACAACACAGCCAGAAGGGTAGCTCCCGGACTTGCTTTTTCGGGAAAGACTGGCACACGTGACATTTACGACACCCAGCTCGGGGCATACAACAAGAACCGTAACGCGGTTTCTTTCTGCGGCTATTTCCCCTCCGACAAGCCGAAATACACCTGTATTGTCTATCTGTTTGACGCCCCCTACCCTGCCAGCAGTGCCAATGCTATCACGGTGTTTGCCAATATCGCGAAACGTATTCTCAACCCGCCACATGAACTCGACAGTGCTGTCCTCGCGACATGTTTCCCGCACCCCGTTCGCACACAAGCTGCCAACCAACTGAATGCCAAATACGGACTCAAGCTCAACAGCTGCAAAGGCAGTCGATACTGCGCCAGCGACAGCGAGGATCCGAAACGCGTAAAATCTGTCGAAGTGAAGCAGAGCACCGACAAGATACCGAATGTAGTAGGACTGAATGCCTCTGATGCGGTGACCGAGCTGCGCAAAAGCGGATATTCCATACGGATTGAAGGACGCGGGGTGGTGAAAAGCCAGTCCGTGAATCATACCGACAAAATCATCACACTCACCCTCTCACCAGGCTAACGGGGTCTCTCCTTTTTTGTTGTTCACCTTTTTGACCTTTCCTCCCCGCCATTAACCATTTCTTGAAAAAACCTTTAATGATACGTGAAAACCATATCACAAATCCTGATTAACATCAAGCCCTGCGAGGTGATTGGAAGCACCGAGCGGGAAGTGTCGGCCATCGTCTTCGACTCGCGCAAAGTGTCGGAGAAGGGCGGCGGAGTGGTCTATGTGGCGCAACGCGGCACGCAGACTGACGGACATCTGTACATCCCGCAGGCGGTGGCCGCCGGCGCAAGCGTGGTAGTTTGCGAAGAGCTGCCCACCACGTGCAACCCTGACGTGACCTATGTCCGTGTGGAGAAGGCCGACATCGCCTTAGGGCGCATGGCCGCCGAACTGTATGGCCACCCCAGCCGGAAGCTGAAATTGGTGGGTATCACCGGCACCAACGGCAAGACCACCACCGTAACCTTGCTGCACCGGCTGTTCACTGAAATGGGACACAGCACCGGCCTCATCTCCACCATCGTCAACAAAATCAAGGAGCGCGAGATTCCCGCCACACACACCACCCCCGACGTGGTGACGCTGAACGAGTTGCTGAGCGAGATGGTGGCCGAAGGGTGCGAATACTGCTTCATGGAGGTGAGTTCGCACGCTATCTGCCAGCACCGCATCGAAGGACTGGAGTTCGCAGGCGGCATCTTCAGCAACATCACCCACGACCATCTCGACTTTCACAAGACCTTCGCCAACTACATCCAGGCGAAGAAAGCCTTTTTCGACTCGCTTCCCTCCACTGCTTTCGCCCTGACCAACGTGGACGACCGCAACGGAATGGTGATGGTGCAGAACACAGCGGCAAAAGTTGTCCGCTACGGTTTGCAGGGTGCTGCCGACATCAAAGGAAAAATCATCGAAAACAGCTTTGAGGGTTTGCAGATGCAGATCAACGGGCAGGAGGCCTTTTTCTGCCTGTCGGGGAGGTTCAACGCATACAATCTGATGGCCATCTACGGAGCAGCGGTGTTGCTGGGACAGCCAGCCGAAACTGTGTTGACGAAGATGAGCAGTCTGAACCCAGCGGAGGGGCGTTTCCACGTCATCCGCAACGGTGAGGGTGGCGTAGCCATCATCGACTATGCGCACACACCAGATGCGTTGAAGAACGTGCTGAGCACGATTCACGACATCACCTGCAAGGGCGAGGAGGTGCTGACGGTAGTGGGCTGCGGCGGCAACCGCGACGCGCTAAAGCGCCCGGTGATGGCGGAGATTGCCTGCCGCGAGAGCAGTCGCGTGATTCTCACCTCCGACAATCCGAGATTGGAAGACCCGTATGAGATCTTGAAACAAATGGAATCCGGCGTGCCGGAAGAGTGCCGACGCAACGTGCTCACCATCGAGAACCGCCACGAGGCCATCAAGACCGCCTGCATGATGCTGCGTGACCATGGGGTCATCCTCATCGCAGGCAAAGGTCACGAGAAATACCAAGACATTCAAGGCACCAAGCATCACTTCGACGACAGCGAAGAGGTGTGCCTCAACTGGAACATTCCTTATCAGCATTAAAATAAAAAAACATGTTATATCACCTATTCCACTGGCTTAACCAATACGACTTCCCCGGCGCACAGCTGTTCGAGTACATCTCCTTCCGTGCGGCGTGTGCTTTCATTCTCTCCCTCATCGTGTCGATGATTGTAGGGAAATGGATGATCAAGAAGTTACGCCAAAAACAGATTGGCGAATCCATCCGCGACCTTGGACTGGCCGGGCAGATGGAGAAGAAAGGCACTCCCACCATGGGCGGTTTGATCATCATTGCAGCCATCCTGATTCCCGTGCTGTGTTTCAACCGGCTGAACAACGTATATGTGCTGCTGATGATCTTCACCACGATCTGGCTGGGCTTCTTGGGATTCATGGACGACTATATCAAGGTGTTCAAAAAGAACAAAGAAGGACTTCATCCCAAAGCTAAATTGTTAGGACAGATCATTCTCGGTCTCGTAGTGGGTGTGGTGATGTATTTCCACCCTGGGGTGGTGATTGAAGAGAAGGCCACCTTGCCGAAGCAGAGTGTGACCACCGACGAGCTTTTCACGGTGACACATCCCGATGAGAGCGGCGTTGCGACCATCGCGGTAAAAAAGGCTGACGCCAGAGAATTAGGTCCCTCGGTGCATTCCACCAAAACCACCATCCCCTTTGTAAAGAACAACGAGTTCGACTATGCGTGGTTCACTCGCTGGCTGGGTGATGAAGACGGCCGCTGGTCATTCCTTTTCTACATCCCCATCATCATCTTCATCATTGCGGCGGTGTCGAACGGAGCCAACCTGACGGACGGTTTGGATGGATTGGCCACCGGCACGTCGGCAACAGTGGCGGTGGGGTTGGCCATACTGGCTTACGTATCGGGCAATGCCATCTTCGCCAATTACTTGAACATCATGTACATACCCAACATCGGGGAGCTGGTGATTTTCATCTCTGCGCTGGTAGGAGCCTGCATCGGTTTTTACTGGTGGAACTGCTTCCCGGCTCAGGTCTTTATGGGCGACACGGGCAGTTTGACGCTGGGCGGCATCATCGCAGTGTCGTGTGTCATCATCCGCAAGGAATTGCTCATCCCGCTGCTTTGCGGCGTGTTCCTCATCCAGAGTCTGTCGGTGATTATGCAGGTGAGCTATTTCAAATACACCAAGAAAAAGTATGGTGAGGGACGCAGAATTCTTCTCATGTCGCCTTTGCATCATCATTACCAGAAAAAAGGCATGCATGAATCCAAAATTGTGCAGTGATTCATTGTCGTCAGCATATTATTAGTTGTATTAACATTGGTAACATTAAAAATCAGATAGTTATGAAGAAGATCAGAAACAGCATTAAGGGAGAATACAATTATAGCACTGGTATTGCGGGAAGCAGTGTACGAGATTTTCAGCAACTGCTGGAGATGCGCGAAGGGCAGATAGCAGCGCAGCGTGATTTCTTTGATGGCATAGAACATCGGATGGAAACGGTGAAGACCTTCCGGGGGGTGGATTTCATCAACGACGCGGCCTGCGAGAGTGAGAACGGCATCTATATGGCCCTGTCGAATGTGTCGAAGCCGGTGACCTGGATCACCTCCTTCACGGGCTGGGACCATATCGATGACAAGCAGTTACAGATGATTATCCGGAAGGTAAAGGCCATCGTTTTCTACGGAGATGAAGATGACAAGACACGGAACTTTATCGACATTCTCAATGTTCATAGCGACTACAGCGACGATATGGAAACGGCTGTACGGATGGCCTTTTATGCCAGTTCGGAGGATGATGTGGTGCTGTTCTCACCCGGCACCCCCCGTGAAGAGGGAGCCAATACCGTAGCGAAAAGAGGCAACTTGTTCAAAATGTCAGTAGCACAATTATAATATGTCACTGAAACTGAAAAACATCCCTTCCTTAAAATTCTACCACATCATCTACTTTTGTGTGGCGATACTGGTGGCGGTCTCCGTCATCGCTTCGTACAGTTTGACTGGAGAGTTGTGGCAGCCCATTCTGCAAGGCTTAGGAGGATTTGCTCTGATGATAGTCGTGTCAAAAATCAACTATCAGAAAATCAACAGGTTCTACCAACTGTTTTTTGTATTGGCTTTCCTTTTGCTGATTCTGACAGTAATATTTGGAAGGGGAGGTGGCGGACGAAGTCTGTCTCTTGGTTTCATGTCGTTTCAGACCTTCTATTTAGTAACCATTTTCTATCTGTTTTATCTCTGCACCAAATCGGCCTACGAGATGTCTAACAACATCGTATTAGATGGGAAAAAGGCGGCAGTGAGGCTTTCTGTTTTCGCCATATTCACTGGTTTGATTGCCATGAGGAACATCTCGACAGCCATGCTGCTGTTCGGGACAGGATTGTTGGTGCTGTATGTTTCAGGCATAAAGTTGAAATATCTGGGGATATTCATGCTGGCCATCATGTTAGCGGGCGGATTATATATTGGGGGAAGTGCACTGAAAGACAAGGGCAAAAGCGAGCAGGTGCAGACAGAGGAGACCAAAACACGTGGTGGCACCGGCTACAACCGTATCAAATACTGGCTGACAGGAGAAAGTGATGTGGAGGGCTATGGTCGCCAGATGACATTAGCCCGCACCGCCGTAGCTCGTTCAGCACACCTGCCTCAACCTGGCAAGGGTATCATCAAAGACAAAATGCCCGAAGGAGAAAACGACTTTGTATTCTCACTCATCTGCGAAGAGCTGTCGGTATGGACCGGCATCGGACTTCTCGTCCTATACTTCTTCATTTTTTTCAACATCACATTCCTCATCTCAAGAAAGGCAAAGGGCAATTTCGTAAAACTATACTCTTTGGCCATCGCCTTGCTGATGTTAGGTCAGGTGTTCATCCATGTGGGCACCAACATCAACCTCATTCCCGCTACCGGGCAGACGCTTCCATTTGTAAGTCGCGGTGCTACAGCGCTTTTTGCCACATTCTTCATCTTCGGAACACTCATCAACATGGGCAAGCAGGTACTGATGAACGCCGACGCGGATGATACAGACCTGAATATCGAATCACCAATTATCAATCCTAAATAATTTTATTATGAAAAAAATCTTTACAACTTTATTCGCAGTTTTGGCCATGACCTTTGCCTTCGCACAGGTCGTACCCAATGGCGGTTTGGAAGAGTGGACCGACACGCACACTCCCGTGGGCTGGAATGCCACGTTCAACGCCTCTGTACCCGTAGATTACATGGGATTCACATTGGACGTCATCATCAACTACCAGGCGGCCACCCGCAATGCCACCGCACACTCTGGCAGTTATGCGGCGCAAATCACCACCCAGGCTGCAAATGCAACGATGGCTGGTCAAACCATCTATTCCATCAACCTGCCCGGCATCATGCACCTTGGTCAATTCAACGTGGCTGCCATCTCCACCTTGGATGTCGGAGATGTCAGCGACCCCGCCAGCATCGACTGGACCCAATATCTGATTGGCGGTATCGCCTGCACCCAAGTGCCCAGCAAGGTGACCGCCTGGGTGGCCTATACCACCACCGAGGACACCCTCACCGCCGGCGTAGTACTCACCCGCTGGAACAACGGCCAGCGTGAGGTAGTGGCAGAGGGACGTTATGAATACGACCAAAACATCGAGGACTATACACAGATTGAAATCCCCGTGACTTACAAGGACGGCATGGAAGGGGTAACCCCTGACACGCTCAACATCATTTTCGCCAACTCGGGAGGCGCCACCAACGAAAACACCGTGCTGGCAGTTGATGACGTAGAGATTGAGATGGGCGACAACATCTATGAGGTGAGCAGCCTGCCGCTGTTCAGCGTACGCCCGAACCCCGCTACCGAAACGGTGGTTCTCACCCCCTTCACCAATGAGAGCTACTCAGCCCGCATGTACGACACCAACGGCAAGCTGGTATGGAATGCCGACAACGTGAATGGCGAGACCCAGCTCAATGTGAGCGAATTCACCAAGGGTGTGTATTTCCTCCAAATGAAGCAGGGCAGCAACGTGAAGAGCGAGAAAGTGATTGTGAAATAATCCGGCTTTGGAAGCGAACATCACTTTCATACTCGCGCCGCTTCACGGCATCACCAACTATCATTTCAGAAACTGTCTTCACCGCCATGTCGGAGGAATCGACATGGCGGTGACGCCGTTTTTGGCGGCGCAGGAGCTGGCGAAGCTGAACGTGCGGAAATGGCCCGACATACAGCCCGCGCACAACACCGGCATGCCCATCATCCCGCAGCTGATGGGCAATGAACCCCGGCAGGTGACTGACACCCTGAAGGCGCTCACCACGCTGGGCTACCGGCAGGTGAACTGGAACATCGGCTGTCCGTCGGCACAGGTGGTGCGGAAACAGCGGGGCTGCGGACTGATGCCGCACGCCGACAAGGTGGAGGCGGTGGTGGCCGCCGCGAGCCGCGAGGTGCCCGAATGCCACTTCTCGGTGAAGATGCGTACCGGATGGTCCAACCCCGCTGAGGGACTGGAGATTATTGAACGGCTGGACCCCTACCCTATCGACTTCATCGCCATCCACCCAAGACTGGGCGTACAGGAATACAACGGCACCCCCGACTGGGAGATGTTCGGCGAGATGTGCGAGAGGACGTGCCACCGCATCGTGTATAGCGGCGACATCGTGGACCTCGACTCTTACCGACGCTTCCGAGCCTGCTTTCCAAATGTCACTGACATCCTGTTAGGGCGTGGCATCTTGAGAAATATCTTTCTGGCGGAGGAACTCACAGCCGGAGAAACCCTCCCGCTGGAGGTGAAACGCCGCAGATTCGCTGATTTTTACCACGATTTAGTAGAGACATTGGCGGAAGCCCGCGGACGGCAGCATATCCTGTCGCTGCTGAAAGAGCTGTGGCATTATTTCGCCACATTTTACCAACTTTCACCACAAGAGTTAGTTACTCTACTACGCGTCACCGACATCGACGAGTTTGAACAGCGAGTGGATGAATTACTGTAGGATTACAGACGGGTGGAAAGTTTCGGCACCACCTGGTTTTTCCACTCGGTGAAGCAGCCTTCAGCGATTTTCTGGCGGGCAACCGTCACCAATTCAAGGTAGAAGTGCAGGTTGTGCATCGAGCCAATCATAGGCCCGAGAATTTCGTTAGCTGCATAAAGGTGGCGCAGGTAGGCTCGGGTATAGATGCGGTCGGCGGTAAGGTCGCTGTTAGCATCGATGGGGGTGAAGTCTGACTTCCACTTTTCATTTCGCATATTGAGCACACCTTCCCAAGTGAAAATCATACCGTTACGTCCGTTGCGGGTAGGCATCACGCAGTCGAACATATCCACACCGAGGGCGATATTTTCGAGGATGTTGACCGGTGTGCCGACGCCCATGAGGTAACGGGGCTTGTCGGCGGGGAGCTGTCGGCAGCAGTGGTCGGCCATCTCGTACATCATTTCGGTAGGTTCGCCCACCGCGATGCCGCCGATAGCGATACCGTCGCTATCGTACTTGATGATTTCCTCCATAGAGCGGCTACGGAGATCCTTGAAAACGCTGCCCTGCACGATGGGGAACAGCGACTGGTAATGACCGTATTTGGGTTCGGTTTGTTCATAGCGTTTCCAGCAGCGGTCGAGCCATCCGAGGGTGATGTCGAGCGACTTGCGGGCATACTCGTAGTCGCACGGATAGGGCGGGCATTCGTCGAATGCCATCATAATATCGGAGCCTATAGTTCGCTGAATGTCAATCACTTTTTCGGGACTGAACAGGTGACGGGAGCCGTCGATATGCGACTGGAACCATACGCCCTCTTCGGGTTTGATCTTGCGGCAGCCTGCGAGGGAGAACACTTGGAAGCCGCCGCTGTCGGTGAGGATGGGGCGGTTCCAGCCGTTGAAACGATGGAGCCCGCCGGCGGCCTCGATGACCTCCATGCCAGGGCGCAGATAGAGATGGTAGGTGTTGCCAAGAATGATTTGCGCTTTTACATCATCCCGCAAATCATTGATATGCACAGCTTTGACAGAGCCAACTGTACCAACTGGCATAAAAATAGGAGTTTGGATTGTGCCATGGTCAGTGGTGATGACGCCCGCGCGCGCTGAGCTATGGGCATCCTTATGTTCAATTGTAAACTGCATTCTGTTAATAATTTTCGGCAAAAATAAACTAAATCTTGCAAACTTTCCAATACATTTGCAAAATGTTATTAACCGCTACAATGTTCCTGCAAAACCTTCCTCTGCATACCATCATCTGCCTGATTATCTTAGGGTTTGTCATCTTAAGTCTGCTAATTTACTACTTGGCATTCTATGGTCGCTTTGTTTTCAGAAAAGAAAAGAAGCACATTCTGTCGGAGGAGTACCCACCTATTTCCGTCATCATCGTGGCGCATGATGAGGCGCACCATCTGATCAAATCACTGCCGGAGCTGCTGACGCAGGACTATCCGAACTATGAAGTAGTGTTGGTGAACGACAACTCGACTGACGAGACCCCGCAGTTGGCCATTGAGATGAAGAACAAGTACCACAACCTGCATTATGTGAACATGGCTTCGTCGGTATCGACGATAGAGGGAAAGAAGTTTCCGATGGCCATTGGCATACAGGCGGCGAAATACGACCTGGTGCTCATGACGGGGGCTAGCTGCATGCCGTCGAGTCCCTACTGGCTGCGGCAAGTGGCGGGGCGTTTCGTGCGCAAAACTCGCGTGGTATTGGGGCACGCCTCCTACGGACGGAAGCCCGGCCTGTTCAACAAACTGCTGCACTACGACTCACTGGAGACCTCCGTCATCGCTTTTTCATACACCATCAGCGGAATGCCGGTGATGGCCGACGGCCATAATCTGGCCTATCACAAAGGTATTTTCTTCAAAAACAAAGAGTTATACTTCCGCCACGCACAACTTCCTTTCGGTGAAGACTGCATCTTCATCAACGAAGCCGTGCATCACGATGCATGCAACGTGGTGGCCTCACCCGAAGCCGTCATGGAGCAATACCCCATCGACTTCTCCAAATGGATGCAAATCAAGCAGTTCGCTATCATCAGCCGTAGCTTCTACAAAGTCATCCCTCGCATCTTGCTGAAAAGCTACAACTGGCTCTGTTTCCTGTTTCATGCTGCTGCCATCGCCTGCCTCTGCCTGACCATCCTTCAGCACAACTGGATCATGTTGGGCATCGTGTGTGGTGCCATTTTACTGAAAATTGGGATGCAATACCTTGTTTTTGCCAAGGGCGCAGGCAAGCTGGGAGAGAAATCTGTTGTGCCGGGCATCTTTTTCTACGAAATCATCCTCACACTATTGAGGCCATGGATATATTTGGGTTCGAAATTTGAAAAATCAAAATGGAAATAACAAACTGCACCACCGACAAGGCGAAACGCGACGCGCTATTAGTGAAAGACGCCCTCGAGAACGGCAGTCAGAAGGCCTATTCCGACCTGATGCGCTACTACCGCGACCCGCTCTATTTCACCCTGTTGAAGATGATGAAGAATCCTTATGATGCGGAAGACCTCACCATCGAGGCATTCGGCAAGGCGTTCAAAAACCTGGAGAAATACACCACCGATTACGCCTTCTCGACATGGCTTTTCAAGATTGCCATCAACAACTGCATCGACTACATGCGCCGCAAGAATACCTCGCCACAGTGCGTGGACGAGGACTTCTGTCTGTTTGAAAACAGCTGCGAAGGCACACCCATGCAGTCGCAAGAGGAGACCGTGATGCAAAAAGAACGCGCCGAGATGATGCGCTGGGCAGTAGCACAACTCCGTCCTAAATATCGCACCCTCATTGAGTTACGTTATTTCCAAGAACTTTCCTACGAAGAGATTTCCCAAGAGCTGAACATCAGCATGAACAACGTGAAAATTCAGCTTTTCAGAGCCAAGTACATGCTGGGGGCCATCATGGAAAAAATGAAGTACGCGATATGATTTACCCGTGGGGCGACACGCGCCGCTTCAACTCCTACAAACGATTTTTACAGCAGCAGTTCGGCACCCGCGTGCAGAAGCTGACCCTTGATGCCGGCTTCAGCTGTCCCAACCGCGACGGTACGGTGGGCACGGGCGGCTGCACCTACTGCCTGAACGACGCCTTCAACCCTTCGTACTGCACCCCCAACAAGAGTGTGGAGCAGCAGCTGGCTGAAGGGATGGAGTTTCACCACAACCGTTACCGACGTGCTGGAGCGTACCTTGCTTATTTCCAAGCCTTTTCCAACACCCACGCTCCCCTACCCCAGCTGAAAGAGATTTACCGGCCGGCGCTTCAGAACCCGCTGGTGAAAGGCATCGTGGTGGGCACCCGCCCCGACTGCATCGACGCTGAAAAACTGGACTACTTCGCGGAACTGCAGCAACAGATGTTCGTCTCCATCGAGTACGGAGTGGAGAGCTGCAACGACACCACACTGCGCCGCATCAACCGCGGACACGATTTTGCCACGGCGGAACGGGCCATCCGAATGACGGCGGAAAGAGGCATCCATTGTGCGGCACATTTCATCTACGGACTGCCCGGGGAAACGCCCGATGAATGGCTGAAGGAGGTCAACATCATTAACCAGTTGCCCATCAACGGCATCAAATTTCATCAACTACAAATTATTAAAAGCACAAAAATGCAACAGGATTTCATTGAACATCCTGCTGATTTTCAAATTTTTACAACAGAAAATTATATTGATTTTATTGTAAAAATCACCGAAAGGCTCAACCCTGCTTTCACCATAGAACGCTTTGCCGGAGAGGTGCCGCCACGGTACCTGTTTGTCAACCACTGGGGACTGACACGCTATGATGTCATTCTGCAAAAAATCGAAAAAAAATTGGAGGAAGATGACACTTGGCAGGGGAAAGTCCTAGAAAAACAGGATTAGCAGATGATTTTTTCTAATCATCCCGTCAAATACCCGAAAAAATTTGCTATTTTTGCGGTTCGAATTTATTCATGTAACTGCTTCAAATTGCGTTTAACAAGTCTTCTATGAAAAGAATCGTATTTTTAGCATCACTGATTATTTTGGGAATCATCTTCTCCGCGTGTACAGACAAAAAAGTTCTCAAGTGTATTCCCCAAACAGCGGACGCAGTGGTGGTGGTTTCTCCCGACCAAAAGCTTTCAGAAACCTGCGACCCAGATGCATTGGAAGACATTCTGGATGAATTCGGATTCGACAGCGACGAAAGATCCCTCGTCCACAAATTGGTAGATAATCCTAAATCCATGGGAATTGATCTTTCCAAAACCATGGCCGGATGGATGGAATTTGACAAACAGGACCTTGACGAAATGGTTGGCGGCTTTGTTGTTGCCGTATCCGACGTTGATGCATTGGAATCATCACTGCATGAATTAAACGGGAAGTTCTTGAACTTTTCCAACATTCAGAAACAGAATGGGATATCGTACATCTACCCTAATAAAGATAAGGAGGGCACCATTATCGGATGGAACAACAAATATTTGATCATGATGGTTTCAACCTCACGCATCCAACCCACTGACGTAATATCTGCCCTCTACCGCGACAAAGGCTTCAGCATTCTCACAAACCAAAACTTCAAGGAGTTCAGTGATAATTTAACCGATGTCAATCTATGGCTCAAATCCGATGTGTTCGCCAAAGAGCTTAAAAAAGAAAAGGATGTTAATAATATGCTGAAAGATGCCAACATTGATTTGGCAGGCAATTATCTCCATGTATATCTCACCCTTGACAAAAAAGAGTACAGAATGGAAGTGGTTGTAAGCAAGAACCCATCATTACAACGCGCTGATTGGACGAAAATCATACAAGCATACTTCCGAAACATTGACGATTATAATTACTAACCTTCTGAAATCGAATAGTTATTAAATTATTATACCATGAATCCTTTGTTTGAAAAATCTGTGTATGTGGCGCGCCGTAAGGAACTCGCCCGCAAAATGGGCTCCGGCCTGCTGCTTTTCTTGGGCAACAACGACGCCCCCATGAACTATCCCGCCAACACCTATAACTTCCGGCAGGACAGCAACTTCATCTACTACTTCGGCCTCACCGCTCCGTCGCTGGCCGCCGTCATCGACATCGATGAGAACCGCACCATCCTCTTCGGCGACGATTTCACCATCGACGATATCATCTGGGTGGGCGACCAGCCTTCCATCAGCACATTAGCCGCACAGGTGGGCATCACCGAGTCGATGCCGATGTCGAAGCTGAAAGGCTATCTTCGCCAAAACGCTTCGCGCACCATCCACTTCACCAAAGCTTACCGTCACGACCTGCAGATCACCCTCGCCAACCTGCTGCAGAAGAGCGTGAATGTGATCAACAACTACGCCTCCATCGAGCTGCACAAGGCCATCATCGCCATGCGCTCCATCAAGGAGGCCCGCGAGATTGCGGAGATGGAGAAGGCTGCCGACATGGCATGGAAACTGCACACTACCGTGATGCGCAACTGCAAGCCCGGTGCTACCGAGCACCAGCTGGTGGGTATCGCCGACGGCATCGCCAACGGTGAAGGCAACGGTTTTTCGTTCCCCATCATCCTCACCCAGCACGGCGAAATTTTCCACAACACCGACCACAACGTGGAATTGCAGAAGGGCAAGCTCCTGTTGGTGGACTCTGGCGTGGAAGGACTGATGAACTACTGCTCCGACATGACGCGTACGTTCCCGGTGAGCGGCAAATTTACTCAGAAACAGAAAGATATATATGAGATTGTGCTGAAAGCCAATATGGAAGGTATCAAGAAGGTGAAGCCCGGCACCCCCTACCGCGACGTGCATTTCGCCGCCGCCGAAATCGTGATGCGCGGCCTCAAGGACCTCGGTCTGATGAAAGGCGATGTGCAGGAGGGCGTTCGCCTCGGCGCCCACGCGCTCTTCTTCCCCCACGGCCTCGGCCACCAGCTCGGCCTCGATGTACACGACATGGAAGGCCTCGGCGAGGACTATGTGGGCTACAACGAAGAGTTCAAGCGCAGCAACATCTTCGGCACCCGCAACCTGCGTATGGCCCGCACCCTCGAGCCTGGCATGGTGATGACCGTGGAGCCCGGTATCTACTTCATTCCCAAGCTCATCGAACTGTGGCGCAAACAGAAACATCTCGCCGACTTCATCAACTACGACAAGCTGGAAAGCTACCTCGACTTCGGCGGCATCCGTATCGAAGACGACGTGGTGGTGACCGCCAAGAGCCACCGCGTGCTCGGTCAGGCCGTGCCCAAAACGGTAGCCGAACTGGAAGCCATTGTCGGCAAGAAACACTGAATCAACATCTTATGAAAAAATCTTTTCTTTTATCATTGTCATTGATTGTATTCTCTTTGATGATGAGCGCACAACCTATGGAAAAACCGAAAAACAACCCGCTGGTGGAGCCGTGGAACACCCCGTTCAACACTCCACCTTTTGAGGAAATCAAGGAGGAACACTACCTCCCCGCATTCCAATACGCCTTCGCTGTGGCCAAGGACGAGCTGTACCGCATCAAAGCGGTGAAGATGAAACCCACCTTTGCCAACACCATCGAGGCGCTCGACCGTTCGGGCCGACTGCTGAACTCCATCTCTGGAATTTTCTTTAACTTGTTGGAAGCCAACACTTCCGATGGAATGCAGAAGATTGCACAGGAGATCAGTCCCGCCCTGACGGCCTTTTACAACGACCTCTACCTCGACCCGGCGCTGTTCAACCGTGTGAAGGCGGTGTACGAGAATCCCGGCGACCTCACGCCCGAGCAGCAGATGCTGCTGGAGAAGACCTACAAGGCCTTCGTGCGGCAGGGCGCCAACCTGAGCGACAGCGACAAGGAGAAGTTCCGCGACTACAGCATGCGGCTGTCAACGCTGTCGCTGCAGTTCGGACAGAACGTGCTGTCGGCGGTGAACGCCTATACTAAAGTGATTACCGACGAGAAATTGGTGAGCGGCATCCCCGCCTCCGCACTGGCCATCGCCCGCGACAAGGCTGCCGCCAAGGGCGAAAAGGGCTGGCTATTTGACCTCTCCATGCCCTCCTGTCTCGCCATCCTCACCTACGCCGACAACCGCGACCTCCGCCACGAGTTCTACATGCAGTACAACACCCGCGCCTACAAGGGCGAGTTCGACAATCAGGAAGTTGTGAAAGAGATCGTGCTGCTGCGCGACTCTTTAGCTAAGCTGCTGGGTTACAGCACTTACGCCGACTATGTGCTCGAAGACCGCATGGCTGAGAATCCCAAGAAGGTGTATGAGCTGGAGGAAAAGCTGCTCAAACATGCCTATCCGAAAGGAAAGGAAGAGATGAAAAAACTGCAGCAGTTCGCCAATGCCCAAGGGTTCCAGGGCAAGCTGCAACGCTGGGATTTCGCCTATTATTCAGAGAAATACAAAACTTCGCTGTTCAATGTGAACGACGAGATGCTGAAGCCCTACTTCAAGTTGGAGAGCGTGATTGATGGTGTTTTCGGATTGGCCACCGACCTGTTCGGCTTGAAGTTTGTGCCGAACGACCAGATTCAGGTCTATCACCCGGATGTGAAGGTGTATGAAGTGTATCGCGAAGGCAAGTTTATGGCGGTGCTGTACCTGGACTTCCATCCGCGCGAGAGCAAGCGCGGCGGGGCCTGGATGACCGCCTTCCGCGAGCAGTCGGTGGATGCCGACGGCAACGACATCCGTCCGCTGGTATCGTTGGTCATGAACTTCACTCCCTCCACTGCCGATGCGCCTTCGTTGCTCACTTTCAACGAGGTACGCACCTTCATGCACGAGTTCGGCCATTCGTTGCACGGCATGCTGTCGGAGGTGCACTACACGGCGCTTTCCGGCACGAGTGTGCCCCGCGACTTTGTGGAGCTGCCCTCACAACTGTTGGAGAACTGGTCCACCGAGAAGGAGTTCCTCTCGAAATTCGCCTACCACTACCAAACGCACGAACTGATTCCCGACACGCTGGTGCAGAAGATTCACGATTTCGAGAATTTCCAGTCGGGATATGCCTGCTGCCGCCAGCTCACCTTCGGACTTCTTGACATGATGTGGCACACCTGTGATCCCACCAAGGTGGGCGACGTGCTGTCGGCCGAGCGCAAGGCCATCAAGCGCACCGAGCTGCTGCCCGTGGTGGAAGGCACCTGCATCAGCACCTGCTTCTCGCACATCTTCTCGGGTGGTTATGCGGCAGGGTACTATGGCTACAAGTGGGCAGAGGTGTTGGATGCCGACGCTTTCTCGCTTTTCAAGGAGAAGGGAGTGTACAACAAGGAAGTCGCTGAGTCGTACCGCCGCAACATCTTGTCGAAGGGCGGTTCCGAGAAGGCGATGGATCTCTACGTGCGGTTCCGTGGCCGCGAGCCCAAGATTGACGCCCTGCTGGAGCGCAGCGGGTTGAAGTGATTATTTGAAAAGGGATACCTATCAGGCAATCGTGCCAAAGGCACGATATTCCAGTAACCATAGACAAGGCCATCAGGCCGCAGTCTGGGGGAGGGACATGCAAAGGGGAAGACGTGCGGGATACACACTACATATTATTTTCGCGTAATCCGAGTCCTTTCGCGGTAAAAATCGTTATGTGAAAAATCCTACCACATTTCTCCGAAATCAATTTCTATCATGCCAAAATCTGGCACAATCAAAAAATGCACATTTTTGACCGTTTGTGGTTTTCGTCGGAATCATCACCCTGCGCAACCAGCAGGTCATCCTCGACTGTGATGTCGCCGAATTGTACGGTGTAGAGACCAAAGAAATCAATCAAGCGGTGAGAAATAACCCTGAGAAATTCCCTGAAGGGTACATTTGGGCGATTGATGATCAAGAGAAAAATGAACTGGTCAAAAATTTTGACCGGTTCGAAAAACAGAAACATTCCTCTGTTTTGCCAAGGGCTTTTACCGAAAAAAGCCTCTATATGCTGGCCACCATCTTGAAGAGTCCACGGGCGGTACAGACCACCATCGAGAATTGGCGGTTCCTATAACCTTGTCTCTCCCTTCTTCGCCAGCTGTCCGCAGGCGGCATCGATGTCCTGTCCGCGGCTGTGGCGGATGTTCACCACCATGTTTTTCGACTCGAGGAAGGCGACAAAACGCTGCACGTTCTCCTCTGGGCTCTTCTCATAGCCGCTGTCGGTGGCATTGTATTCGATGAGGTTGATTTTGACGGGGAACGGCATGCAGAAACGGAACAGCTTACGGGCATCCTCCACGCTGTCGTTCCACCCTTTCAGCATCAGGTACTCGATGGTGATGCGCTTGCCGGTCTTCTCGTGCAGGTAGCGCAGCGCATCCTGCAGCATGGCGAAGTTGTTGCTGCGGGTGACGGGCATCCGCAGCGAGCGTTTCAGCTCGTCGGCGCAGTGCAGCGAGAGGGCCACCTCGGGCTTGAAACCGTCGTCGGCTAACCGCCGGATGCCCTCCGCGATGCCGACCGTGGAGAGGGTGATGCGGCTGGGCGACAGCCCCGGTCCCGCCGGCGCCGTGATGAGCCGCACCGACTCCATCACGTTCTCGTAGTTCAGCAACGGCTCGCCCATGCCCATATACACGATGTTGCTGATGGCATGGCCATACAACTGCTCAGCCTCGCGGTTCATCAGCATGTACTGGTCGAATATTTCCGAAAAGTGCAGGTTGCGGGTGAAGCCTAACGTGCCCGTGGCGCAGAAAGCGCACTTCAACGCGCAACCCACCTGCGAGGAGATGCAAGCCGTAACGCGCTGTCCTGAAGGAATTAACACGCCTTCCACCTGACAGCCATCATGCAGCGTGAAAAGGTACTTGGCGGTGCCATCGCTGCTCTGCACCCGTCGCTCGATAGCCGTGCGCTGGAAGGTGAAATGCTGCTCCAACAGCTGACGCAATGCCACCGAAAGGTTGGTCATCTCACCGAAAGTCAATGCCCCGCGCTTCCAGAGCCACTCCTCGATTTGGGCTGTACGGAACTTTTTCTCCCCGTTTTGAAGCAGGAACTCGGTTAGCTGCTCGGCTGTGATGTGTCGGATATCTTCCATTTTACTCGATATTGCAGAAAACTTGTTGGAACCACTGCTCGCTGTCGCGCCCCACGGTGGTGTTGTGCCACAGCAGCACGAAGTCGCCCTCGGCCTGCTCGCAGGTGTGCAGTAGCCGCTGGATGCTGTCTAAGGCCGCCCCCGGCTGCATCTTCCGGTAAGCGATGAAGGTCATGTCCATGGCGATGAGCGGATGCTCGACAACCGTTGTGGCACAGTCATTGACAAGGTCGTAGAGCGGATAGGGGTGGCAGGTGCCACAGCGGAAGCCCTCGCGCTCGGCGAATCCGAGCGTGTAGTCGTCGGTGAGGCCGCAATGCTGCCACGCCCGCTGGGTTTGCAGCGGATGAAACCGCAGGTAGTGCTGGCGGCCGGCGGTGATGGGGCTGCCCGTCACCTCCTCCAACCGCTGCTTCTCGGTGGCGAGCAGATATGGGTCATAGGCGGCATGCAGCCCGCCGTGCAGCCCAATGCCCGCTCCCATGTCGCGGAGCTTGCCGACAAGAAATGCCGCCTCCGCACTACGGATGTCGTAGCCGCAGTCGTGTTCGCCCTTCTGTTGCGCCTTGATGAAGAAGAGGCTATCGTGCTGGCGTTCCTTGTCGTACAGTCGCAGCCGCAAACAGGCCTGTAGCAGTGGGTCGGCGGTGCGGTCTTTCCGGGCAGCACGGCACTGGCGGAAAGACTGACGGAACAGTTTGATAGAGCGATGTTTGAGGAGGTCAGCACCCAGGGTGCGTACATTCTGTAGCCATCCGCCGAACCGCTGAATCAGATCCACATCGTGGGTGCTGATGCAGCGGGGGGTGCGCGGCTGTACGTGGAGGTCGGGATGAGCGGCCACCACCCAGCTGCGGAGCAGGAGACCGTAGAAGTCGGCGACGGGCAGGTCGATGCAGCCGTACCGCTCGTTCAGACTGCCGGCGTAGCAGAAGCGGCCGTGCACGTCGCGGGCATTCCCCTCCTGATATTCCTCCCAGCGCGACAGCAGCAGGAAGGGCAGCGTGACGAGGTCGCACTGCAGCACGAGCGCATTACCGTCGCAACGATACGGCTGGTCGGTGTCGGGCTGCTGGTAGAGCGGTACCTGCACACCGAACGGCAAGGTGACCGACTGGAGGGAAAGGTTGCCTGCCGTCAGGGTGTCGGCAGTTTTTTCATCCATTATAAAAAAGTGAATATCAACACCTTCCACCTGCGCAACAGCTTTCTCTCCTTCGATTCGGATGTCTGGGGTAGAATGCGGAAAAGCCACCCTGAGGAGGTGGCTTATGGTGTATCGGATGGCGTTATCGGTGAGGCGCATCCGGAAAAATTATTCAGCGTCGGTTTTGGGAGTCTCCTCGCTTGCGCCCTCTTCTTTCTTCTCTTCCAAATCAATCAAATTGTGATCAATCAATTGGTTATACCAAGCAATCACCTTCTTGATGTTGGAGACATACACGCGCTCGCGGTCGTAGTTGGGCAGCACTTCAGCGAAATAGGCCTTCATGGCATTGCCATCGGTAAGGCTCACATTGCAGTGCTGTCCGTTTTCTTTTTTATACATAGAAACGAAAACTGATTCGAGGGAAACGTCCTCATCCTCAGTGAAGATGGAGATGTTTTCGAGGTTGGCCACTCCGTCGTGCGAGAAGGCCGGGAAGCGTTTGCCATCGGCCAGCGACTCAACGATAAAGTTATTGTTGCCTCTGCTAATCAGTTTGAAAAGTCCGCTTTTTCCTGTGATTGATAAAATTTTGCTTAAATCCATTTTCTTCAATTATTATGGTTAATGATAGTATTCAATTTTTCTTTCAATAACGAAATGACGTTGCTGATTCTTGCTATTCTCCTGATGCGTCCAATTGCCGTGGGAGTCATGTTGGGAATATTCGGTAACAATCTCCTCTAAACGAGTAGGTTCCGAGCGTTGATAGACTTCCTTGAGAAGATGGCCTTGGTCGTTGTACTGGGCATGGTAGAACTCCACGTTGCGACCGTTGAGGGTGGCGGTACGGTTGATGATATTGCCTTTCTGGTCGTATTCGATGGTGTTCTGCTGATAAGCATCCTGCCCCATCTTGGGAGAAATCCAGTCGATGCGCACCGGCAGTCCGTTGTTGTCGTTGAGGTAATTCATGTAGTAGGTGTCATCGCCCTGGTTGACCGTGACCTGTTCCACGTTGCCGTTGGGATCGTTGGTGCAGACGTGCTCGTAGGTGAGCGAGTCGTTGAGATAGTGGCTTTCTTTTACGCGAAAACCTTTATTATCATACTGATATTCAGTATATTCCTTTCTATTCCCCTCCCCATCAAAAAACTCGTTCAAGGTGATATGTCCTTTAGCGTCAAACGTCACTTTCATCACATAGAGGGTGTCGCCATCGGCATTGGTCAGCACGCTTCCGCTGAGCCATCCGTTTTGGTTGTAAGTGTCGCTTTTGGTAGAGAAGAAGACCAAAGAGTCGCGGCCATCGGGGAACGGGAGCACCATGTATTTGGTGTCGGTTACTGACTTCACTTTTCCAAGAAGGTGGTTCTCGTGCAGACTGGTGCGGTCGGCCGCTGAAACGGCTTTTTCGCCTGTTCCGTTACCTTTTTCTTGGCAACCTGAAAACAGCAGGCATATCACAGTCGTCAGATATAGAAAGAGTTGCTTGTTCATGGTGCTTCTCTGAAAACGGGGGCAAAAATACAATTTTAAATTGAGAGAGGGAAGATTTTGTAAAAAAAACGGGGGATTTTTTTAGAGAAATTAAAAGAAAATAGTTGTTTTTCCTGTTGATATTTTTCGTAATATTGCAAACGGAAAGTTCGATTTCGTATATCAAAAATTCACCCACGATGAGCAACTTCAAAAACTGGTTTAAAAGCCTATTTTTCAATTTCAGCCGAGTGTTCCAACACTATCAGGCGGGTTGTTTCTTCTCGGCGCTGCTGACCTTCGCCATACTGGTCATCATCTGGGCACATATTGATGAAAGTGAACTCGTTTGGTGCTGCATCGCCTGGAGCAGCGGCATCGCCACCTGTCTCGCCTTCACCTTTGAATTTGCCTGCCTCACACGAGGTTTCAAACTATGGCATCGGATTGTCGGCACGGCTGTCATCACCCTTGTGGCGGCGGGCTGCGGAGTACTTTTCTACTTTTATAGGGATAATTACCACTTAGACATCACTGTGGGGTTTGTCACCCTGCTGTGTATGCTGATTCCCTTCATCGGAAACCGCAGTGTCAACCGAGCGTGGAACTATCATGATACCTTCGTGGGCAGTGTGGCGATTGCGGGCGTGCTGTGCGGCGTCATCCTGCTCTGCTTGTTTGCCATCATGGGCACCATCACCCTTCTGTTCGACGTTCAACCCGTGAAAATCATGGCAAGCCTTCCCGCCCTCATCGGAATTTTTCTGTTCAGCTGCACTGCCGCGGCCCTCATCCCCACCGAGCCGGCCCACTTCGATGAAATGCCCAGTCATCCACGTTTCACCCGTTTCTTGTCACAACACATCCTGCTGCCGCTCATCTGCGTGGAAGGCATCGTGCTGTATGTCTATGGCTTCTCCATCCTTATCCATTGGGAGCTCCCCAAAGGCGGCATCGTTTGGCTGGTTTTCTCCTACGCCATCATCGGCTCGCTCATCTGGTATATGCTTATCCCCGCTTTTCTTTCCGAAGAAAAACATTGGATCAAGTTCTTCCATCGCGGCTTCTTCATCTCGCTGCTGCCACTGCTCTTCCTGCTCTTTGTGGGACTCTTCCGCCGCATCAGCGACTATGGTCTCACCACCAACCGCTTCATCGTTTTCGTCATCAGTTCATGGTTTGCCGTTGTCGCCATCATATTCTCTATCAAGAAATTAAAAAATGTCACCCCGCTCATCCTATCCTTAATCATCATTGCCGTATTATCGCTGGTCGGTCCGTGGAGCATGTTCTCCGTTCCCGAAAAGATGCAGAGCATCCGTTTCGAAAGGTTAGCGACCGAATACCATCTGCTGAAAGACGGACACATCGTCACCCCCGACACCCTCCTCACAAGAGATCAGAATCGGAAGCTCAGCGAGAGCATTGACTTCTTTCTTGATGAATCGCGACATCCTGAGAAATTTGCGGAGAAATATTTCAATATTGATGTTGAAAATTTTAAATCAGACTCCTACGAACAGAGAAGAATGCTGATGAACATGCTCAATGGAACATACATTGATGAATGGGATCGCGAACACGGGAGTGAAGATGAGGTTGTCGTTGTAACCGAAACCGTTCGGGCTTTTCGCAAAGAGTACCCTTCCAATCCCATCAACATTTCTGACTATGATTATGCCTTTAACTATTCTTCGAATCATCTCGACGATGGGACTTACAACATGGGTGGTAATAAAATCGAGGTTTACAGAACAGATTCTGATACCTGTCCCATACTGCATTTCAAAGTTCTTTCACACGACATTGCCATCAATGTTGCCGACTCGCTCAATCTTCAAGTAGCGACCGATGATAATGCAAATAGCTATTTCAACAGTATGCCACGTCATATCATCCGACATTCAGATGAAGATGTAGAGCTTTTACTCGATATTGAACAAGTTGATATTAAATTTCTCACAGAAAGCAAGCAGAGAAATCTGGACCGCATTGATTTCAGCGGGTATGTGAGGTTTAAGATGAAAAGATGAAAAGATGAAAAGATGAAAAGATGAAAAGATGAAAAGATGAAAAGAGGATGAGAGGATATGAGGAAAAGAGGAAAAGAGGATGAGAGGATATGAGGATTAGAAATTATAATAGCATTTAATAATATGAAAAGGAAATTGTTTTTCATGATGTGCGGCGGGTTGTTCTGTATGGGGACGGCAGTGGCACAGAATGCGGTGGTGCCGGTAGGCGGCACCGCATCGGGAAACGGCGGCTCTGTGACCTATACGGTCGGTCAGATTGCCGTGCAGACCAACAGCGACGGCACTGTCTCCATCAGCGAGGGTGTGCAACAGCCCTACGAGATCTCGGTGGTGGGCGTGGACGACTACCCGGGCATCACGCTCAACGCGGTGCTTTTCCCAAACCCGACACAAGGTAATGTACAATTGACCATTGTCAACCTGCAATTTGAAGGTGAAGTGAAGGTCTTTGATTCGAATGGCAAATTCTTGTTGTCTAAAAAGATAGAAGGAGAAAACACCGCATTTGACCTTTCCCCCTATGCTCCTGCCACCTATTACGTGAATGTTTATAGTGGAAAGAAGATGCTCAAGAGTTTCAAGGTAGTGAAGATGGGGATGTGAGGATAAGATGAAAAGATGAAAAGATGAAAAGATGAAGGGATGAAAAGATGAAGGGATGAAGAGATGAAAAGATGAAAAGATGAAGGGATGAGAAGATGAAGGGATGAGAAGATGAAGGGATGAAGGGATGAAGAGATGAAAAGATGAAAAGATGAAGGGATTATTTGGGGGAGAGTTTGGAGATTTTTTGGCGGCGAAGTCCGTTCAGCATCCCACCGATTTGAGAAATCAAGCACTTACATCTTTCCAATTGTTTTTCATTGATATATTTTAAATCATACGAGATAATTAGTTGACAATACACCTCCATTAAAGACCCATAAGCGATTTCTATGAAATGTATTTGTTCTTTTAATGATGTTCTACTATTACCTTCCGCAATATTGGAGGGAATTGAGATTACCGCTCTTCGCAGTTGGTCTCCTAAACCATATTTTTCAAAAGGAGGAAATAAAGATTGAATCTTGTAAACCTCTACAACAAATTTCCGTGATACTTTCCAAACTTCTAGATTTTCAAAAGAATAAGAATCCATAAGTAAATAATTTAGAATTTAATTAGTTCCGCAAAGATACTATCAAACCAACCCCATTTTCAACCCTTTTATAAAGAAATTCAAAAAAAAATAATCTCCTCACCTTCTCATCTTTTAATCTTTTAATCTTTTAATCTTTTCATCCTTTAATCTAATAATCAAAAATCAAATAAATCATGAAAAAACTTCTTGCTCTTTTCGTTCTGTTTTTTACGGGACTGCTGGTATTTGCCCAAGCTCCGCAGAAAATGAGTTACCAAGCCGTTGTTCGCGATGTCAACAATGGGCTGGTAACCAATCATCCCGTATCTGTTCAAGTATCCATCCTGTTGGGGAGTCCCAACGGAGATGCCGTGTACGTGGAAACGCACCAGGTGACCACCAACGCCAACGGTCTGATGACCTTGGAGGTGGGCGACGGCTCTGTTATCGCTGGCAGTTTTTCCTCCATCCCGTGGGGTATGGGGTCCTATTTTCTGAAGACAGAAGTGGATCCCGAAGGTGGTAACAATTACACCATCGAAGGGGTGCAGCAGCTGATGAGCGTGCCCTACGCCCTTTATGCTGAACACGTGGGTGACTTGACACAGCTGGATTCTATCATCCAGAACGCGCAGGTTCCTGTGAGTATCTTCGTGAACGATGTGGGATACATCACTCAGGAGGAGGCCTACCAGGTGCTGACGATTAGCGGTGACACGCTCTTCCTGTCTAATGGCGGCTACGTGCTGCTTCCGCAAGGCGAACAGGGGCCGCAAGGTCCTGCAGGACCGCAGGGCGAACAGGGTCCGCAAGGCCCCGCCGGTCCGCAAGGCGAACAGGGACCGCAAGGTCCTGCTGGTCCGCAGGGTGAACAGGGGCCGCAGGGCGAGCGCGGTGAGCAAGGCCCCGCTGGCCAAGATGGCGCTACCGCTCAGGAAGTCGCCCAACTGCTGACCTCCGACACAACGTACATTCAGACACTGCAAGGCCCCGCCGGTCCGCAGGGTGAACAGGGTCCCCAGGGCGAACGTGGTGAGCAAGGTCCTGCCGGCCAAGATGGCGCTTCCGCCCAGGAAGTTGCCCAGCTGCTGACCTCCGACACAACATACATCCAAGCATTGCAAGGCCCCGCCGGTCCGCAGGGTGAACAGGGTCCGCAGGGCGAGCGCGGTGAACAAGGTCCCGCCGGCCAGGATGGCGCTTCCGCCCAGGAAGTTGCCCAGCTGCTGACCTCCGATCCGACTTATGTTCAGACACTGCAAGGCCCCGCCGGTCCGCAGGGTGAACAGGGACCGCAAGGTCCTGCTGGTCCGCAGGGCGAACAGGGGCCGCAGGGCGAGCGCGGTGAGCAAGGCCCCGCTGGTCAGGATGGCGCTTCTGCTCAGGAAGTCGCCCAACTGCTGACCTCCGACACAACATACATCCAAGCATTGCAAGGCCCCGCCGGTCCGCAAGGTCCGCAGGGTGAACAGGGTCCGCAGGGCGAGCAGGGTGAACCCGGTATGGGCATCCCACAAGAGCTCTCCATCAATGGTACTGCGTTGACTATTTCCGGCGGTAATACCGTACAGCTGCCGACTATCGGCGGCACCAATGGTCTCTCCGCATACGAAGTATGGCTCAACAACGGCAACCAAGGTACCGAGGCCGACTTCCTCGCCTCACTGCAGGGCGAGCAAGGTCCGCAGGGCGAACGCGGCGAACAAGGTCCTCAAGGTCCTCAAGGTGAGCGTGGTGAACAGGGTCCCCAGGGTGAACGCGGTGAGCAGGGTCCTGCTGGTCAAGATGGTGCTTCTGCTCAAGAAATCGCCCAGCTGCTGACCTCCGATCCGACTTATGTTCAGACACTGCAAGGCCCTGCCGGTCCGCAGGGTGAACAAGGTTTGCAGGGCGAACAGGGCCCTGCCGGTCCACAGGGTGAACAGGGTTTGCAGGGCGAACAGGGCCCCCAGGGAGAGCGCGGTGCTGACGGTCAGGACGGCGCCTCCGCCTACGACATCTGGATTGCACAGGGCAACCAGGGCTCCGAAAACGACTTCCTCGCCTCACTGCAAGGACAGCAGGGTCCGCAGGGTGAACAAGGACCTCAGGGCGAGCGTGGCGAGCAGGGTCCGCAAGGTGAGCGTGGTGAACAGGGTCCCCAAGGTGAACGTGGTGAGCAGGGGCCTGCCGGACAGGATGGCGCTTCCGCTCAGGAAGTCGCCCAACTGCTGACCTCCGATCCGACGTACGTTCAGACACTGCAAGGTCCTGCCGGTCCACAGGGTGAACAGGGTTTGCAGGGCGAACAAGGTCCTGCCGGTCCGCAGGGTGAACAGGGTTTGCAGGGCGAACAAGGTCCTGCCGGTCCGCAGGGTGAACAAGGTTTGCAGGGCGAACAAGGCCCTCAGGGCGAGCGTGGTGCTGACGGTCAGGACGGCGCTTCCGCCTACGACATCTGGATCGCCCAGGGCAACCAGGGTTCTGAAAACGACTTCCTCGCCTCGCTGCAGGGACAGCAAGGCCCGCAGGGCGAACAGGGACTTCAGGGCGAGCAAGGACCTCAGGGCGAGCGCGGTGAGCAGGGCTTCAGCCCAACCATTGAAACCCGTCCCGTGGAAAACGGCACCGAGGTCATCATCATCAACCAAAATGACACGGTAAGATTCACTATCTATAATGGTCAGGGGGCACAACCGGCCGACTATTTGGTTTCACCGATCGTGGCGACCCGCAGCATCCTGCAAGGCGAAACTGCCGACCAAATCAATTTCACCGGCTACTTGATGTCTGCAGGTAACGACGACACTTTGAGGATCGGTTTTGAGTGGGGCGCTGACTCTTCCAATCTCGATAATGATTGGCACATCACCTACAACACCGACGCCATCCCGTCGCAGATTTTCGAATACTCGATTTCCAACTATCCGTCATCTACTATCTGCTATATGCGGGCTTACGCCGAAAATGGTGCCGGCCGCAACAATGGTGAATTGTTGGTGCTGATGACGCCCGAGAATGTGACAGTTCCCCAGCCCTGCCCAGGCACTCCGACCGTAACCGACTATGACGGAAACACTTATAATACCATTCAGATTGGCAACCAATGCTGGATGCAGGAAGACCTCCGCACCACCCACTACGCCGATGGAGCAGAAATCCTCCATTTCACCTCCTACCAACTTATGAGTGAAAAGGAAGGTTATCCTTATTATTATTCTGACAATCAAACCTATAACATCCCCACCAATTTACCCACCAACTACGTTCCTGGCAACACTCAACAGGCCGCTACGGGACTGTTCTATTTTGGAGATGCTGTGGTGAACGGTTCTCACAACCACGGAAGCCAGGCCCTTCAGGGCGTGTGCCCGCAGGGATGGCATGTTCCGACAATGGATGAGTGGGAAGCACTTTTCGCTTATGTGGGGGATGATTATTACTCAAAACTCTCAGCTGATGGCTCCAACACGACTGGTTTCAATGGAAGCAGAGCTGGAATTTGGGAAAACAATGGAGCACCCAATGTGGTGTATGCCAATTATTTGTACTATGCAGCTTCAGAAGTGAGTGATTATCAAGGAGATTTATATCAGGCAACGACGCTCAGAGGCGGCTGCAATTACAGAATAGGTGCGTTGCAGGTACGTTGTATCCAAGGTAATGGTATCACCACGCTGCCGCAGCCAAAGACCGTAGCTGTATATGAAGTGGAGTCCACCTCCGCTGGTATGTGGGGTGAGACCTGCACCGACGGTGGCGAGCCGCTCAGCGAATACGGTGTATGCTGGAGCAGCACCAACCAGCTTCCGACCACCTCCGACAGCACTATGTCGCGCACAACGGGATTTGTGGGCCGTTACCGTCTCCAAGTCAACACTTTGGAGCCGAATACCACCTATTATTTCCGTGCCTACGCCACCAACGCCAATGGCACTGCCTACGCCGACTCCGTGATCAGTTTCACCACCCCGACGATGATGGCACGTCCCTGTCCGGAAACGCCCACCGTTACCGACAACGACGGCAATGTATATAATACCGTGCAAATCGGCAACCAGTGCTGGATGAAGGAGAACCTCCGCACCGCGCATTATGCCAATGGAAACATCATTAACCAGCATTATGCCGCCACCAACTATCCCCGCTACTACGATCTGCGCACGCCTGCCGACGGCTACCTGTACCCGTTCTCCACGGTGATGAATGGTTTGGCCCCCACCCGCGAGCCGTTGCAGGGTGTTTGTCCCGAAGGCTGGCACGTTCCCGCCAGATCCGAATACGAAGAATTGATCAACACTTTGGGCGGTCTTGAGGCAGCACTGCCGCTGCTGAAAGCCAACAGCCGTTGGAGCACTCCCGGCACGGATGCCAGCGGATTCAGCCTGCTGCCTGTCGGCGATTATTCGTATGGCGCTTTCAATCCTACTGGCTGTATTCTCCAAACTTCAACATTTGCACATAAATATTATGTGACAGACGACAATATTATGGCGATTGGAGAAGGAGGATTGGATGAGTTTGGCGCTGTGCGTTGCGTCAAGGGGGCAGGTCTCCCCATCGCGCCGACACCCAGAATCGTGTTTGTGGACAGTGTGAAGCACAACAGTGCGGATGTGGATGGAGAGCTGCTGTATGACGGTGGAGCCACAGTCACCCGCTGGGGTGTTGCCCTCAGCAGCCAAGAGCCGCTCCCGACAGACGAGTACACCTATACGAACGACACTACTCTTGGCGGCTTCCTGTTCCACTTGGAGAATCTTGAGCCGAACACCCACTACTATGTGCGTATCTTTGCCACCAATGCTGCCGGCACGTTCTACAGCGAACGGATGGATTTCACCACGATGGAAGAGCCTGCTGAGCCTGAAATTCCGGCAGCCGGTCCCTGCTCCGAAGCACAATACGTGACCGATATGGACGGCAACATCTATAATACTGTGAAAATCGGCAACCAGTGCTGGATGAAGGAAAACCTTCGCACCACCCTGTTTGCCGACGGCGTCGCCATCGACCCGGAAAACAGCAACAATCCTGCCCGCTATGCGGAGCCCACCGGACGGAACGGCTACACCGTGAACCGCTACGGACGATTCTACAACTTTGATGCCGCCACGAAGATGGCGCCTCGTGGCAACCATGCGGAAGACATGCAAGGTGTTTGTCCGCAGGGCTGGCACTTGCCGAGCCGCAGCGAGTGGGAGACCCTGTTCGCCACCGCTGCCAACTTGGGTGACGCCGCCGCTGTCCTCACCGAGAATAGCGCATTCTGGACCGATGGTCGCGAACACACCAATACCACCGGCTTCTCCGCACGCCCGGGCAGCTACTGCTATGCCTCCTACGACACCTTAGGCAACGGCGCTTTCGGTAACGCCTTCTATTTCGCCACAGCCGATTTCGACAGCGAATCCATGGTGGCTGAAATGTCATACGCGGCCACCTGCATCAACGGGCAGCTCGATTTCACCTCGATGGCCGTCAACAACTACATGCCGGTGCGTTGTATCAAAGGCGATGGTGTGACCACTTTTGCTCCTACCCTCGACATCGAATACCGGGGCATCACCACCAGCGAAGCCACCCTGATGGGCAACTATTCCGATAACAATCATTCTATTGAAGATTTTGAGCTTTATATGAGCGACAACCCGTTCCAGATGTCGCTGATCACGTGGGGCAGCCCCTACTTGATGAGCGGCCAATGGAACTATTACGCTTTGCAGAATCTCACCCCCAACACCACCTACTATGTGCAGATGTGTATGGTGTATGATGGTGGTCAACGGCTGTGTGTGGGCGGCGTTTTCACCACCCGATCCACTGAGTACGAGCCTTGCTACGATGCGCCGACCGTGACCGACGTGGACGGCAACACCTACAACACGCTGCAGATTGGCAACCAGTGCTGGATGAAGGAGAACCTGCGCGTGACCCGTTACGCCGATTACACCCCGCTGAGCTTCTCATACGGAACGTTGAATGCTGACTCGACCTATTACTATGATCCCGAGTCGGGTTCACTGGATACTTGCGGGTATCGTTATAACTGGACGGCTGTGACCCGCGGGGTGGCCTCCAACCAAAACGCCGATTACATGATCAATGTGCAAGGCATCTGTCCTAACGGATGGCATGTTCCCGACCATCAAGAATGGGGTGTCCTCATCAATACCATCGGAAGCGATGTGTCCTACGAATATTCATGCAATGGACACACGAACTATGTAGCCAAAGCTATGGCCTCTACCACTGGCTGGCCGACTTACAGCGGTAATAACAACAATCAGGCTTGCTTCCCGGGATATGACCAAAGCACCAACAATACCACCGGATTTAACGTCTATCCCGCCAATGGCAACAGGTCAATGTTTTGGAATGCTCGACAATACTCCAACGACAACACTAAAGGTTATAGCTATATACTTCAATACGATATGGCTTATCTAAACCCGTTTAACATGAATAAAAGCACTCCCGCCTACGTGCGATGTGTAAAAGACTAAGTATTCTGAACCTGATGAATCTTGTCTGCTGGCACCCTGTCAGCGGACAAGATTTTTTTAGCCACAGCAACAGTACTGGGATTACCCTGATTATGTCTGGCAGTTCCCGTGGATGCTGGGAATAAGATATTTTTTGAGGTTTTGACCACTTTTTTGGTGGTCAGACTTGAAAATGGCTTTGCGATTATAGTATCTTTGCAGTCCCATTTTTTATTTACTAATATTTTCTAATATGATGACAGAAAAACAGATGACCGGCCAGTCGGGAGAGATGCTGGCCAAGCAGTATTTATTAGACAAGGGTTATACGATTTTGGAGACGAACTGGCGGTTCGGCCATTTGGAGGTGGATCTTATTGCGTTGAAGGAGGATGTGCTGGTGTTTGTGGAGGTGAAGACGCGGTCGAGCAACAGTCTCACCGCGCCGGAGACCTCGGTGAATGCGCAGAAGCAGCGCAACATCATCCGTGCAGCCAACAGTTATGTGGTGCGCAACCAGTACACCTACGATGTGCGGTTTGACATCATCACGGTGGTGACCACTCCGCAGGGGCCGCAGCTGGAGCACATCGCCGATGCCTACAAGCCAAGATGGTGACCCAGAGAAGTACTGTGTGACAGCGTTTTTTTGTGGGGAGGTTTTGTTTTTACAGAATTTCCATGTAATTTTGCAGCCATATTTTAACCCCATTATCCATTAAAATCCGTTGCTATGAGACCTAAAAATTTATTATTCGCAGCATTGACAGCTATTGCAGCGTTCATGTTCAACTTCGCTACTTTGAATGCCCAGTGCCGGTGGACTACCGAAATTTATCATCCCAATTCCCTGATTGAAAACCCAGAACCCGTCACCACTTGGGTCGTGGATGCTTATACTGAAGAACTTGTATTTATGGGAGAAGTCATCAATTCGGGAAGTGACACGGCATACGGACTCGTAAATTACCGCGTGTATATCACCAATGATGACAACGTACAGTATGAACTCCATCGGGAGACCATAGATCTGTCGCAGCTTTCGCCCGGTTATTTGGCGCCAGGTGAAGGCATTATGATCAGCTCATACTTTTGGGACAATGGCACCTTTTATATGACTTTGGATGATGTGAGTCAGATGTTTTTCTTCTATCCATACCAGATCTGCATCGAGGTGTTCGACCCGGAAATCTCCATGTCCACGGCGTGCGACAGGTCCTGCATGACCGTGACAGACTGCGACGGTAATAGTGATATATATATTGATGCCAATTTTTGTGAAGGACAATCTTACGATTTCTTCGGGCAGCAAATCACACAAGAGGGAACTTATTTTCATTATGATACTACTGAATATTGTGTTGTCAGGTATATCTTGAATGTCACTTGGGTGTTTCCTAATCCTAATATTATTCTTTCTGGCAATACCTCTTTTTGTGAGGATGGAAGCACAGTGCTTACGGCTTCTTCTAATATGCTTTACCCAAGATTTGTATGGAGCGATGGCACCACCACCCCCAGTATCGACATCCATTCGCCCGGCTTATGGACTGTGACGGTGAGTTATGGGGCTCACAACTGTTCTTCCACCATGAGTGTCAATGTGGAGGAACTGCCGAAACCGGAGATACAGCTGGTGGGTGATTGGCAGCACTGCGACGGGACTCCTGTGGAACTTTCGCTGCCTATGGATGGCATTGCTCAGGCATTTTGGTCAAATGGTGCGACAGGAGGTTCGTTTTCGACCAGTCAGAGCGGTCACTATTCGGTGACGGCCGCTGGCGATAACGGTTGCATCAGCAGCGCGGAGTTTGATGTGGTGGTAGGACAGCCTTCGTCAGCAACATTGACCGTTACGGAAGACTATTACTATACCTTTAACGGGACGGTTTATACTTCCAGTGGCGAATATACTTGCATCATTCCCAATGCAACGGGTTGCGACAGTGTGATTACACTTCAGCTGACCATTCTCCACCCCGGATCCGCTACCGTGACCTACGATACCACCTGCGTCGGAAAGCCGTTTACCCAGTATGGGCTGGACATGGTCTTTGATGAAGCTGGAGATTATGCATTTGGTCTGTCCTCCACGCACGCACTGCAGCTTCATGTTGTGGACTTCCATCCGTCCATCATCGCTTCTGAGATCATGGACCCCTGTGAACACAATCCTGTTGTTTTGTCGGTCGATGGCGAGGCGGAGCATTATTCTTGGAATACGGGGCCGCTCACCCCCACCCTCACTGTTACCCAACCCGGCTACTATGCGGTGACGGTGAGCAACCAGTATGGCTGTGAGGCTTCTACCGAATACGTGCAGGTGGGTGGTTCGGCATCTTTGTCAAACTTCCCCGATTTCTGTATGGTTTCTGTCACCCCCGCTGGCTATAGCGTGATGAATTGGACTCCTAACAATGCGAATGCCCGTGCGTACAACATCTATAGGATGGTGGATGGCGATGGTGTTTACCAGCTGGCGGCCACGGTCGTGGATGAAAATGTCTGGACCGACTATATTATCCATGCCGACCAACATCACCTTACCTATCGGATCAGTGCGGTGGACGCTTGCGGAGCTGAGAGTGCATGGAGTGATCCCATTTCACCGATGCATCTGTATATTAATCTCAACAGTGACAATACCATACATTTGTCATGGACTGAATATCAGGGACATCCGGTCTCTGTTTACAATATCAAGCATCATGTGGTAGTGGATTTATTAGTGGGAACCACTACAGAAACATGGTTCGATGTTCCAGCAGACATTGACATCCCCTACGGTGGGTATTACTACATTGAAGCTGTCACCAATTGTGGTTGTACCCTCCAATATGGTACAGTAACGTTGTCGGAGCCCCGCTCTAACCGCATCGACACTTCTTCTGTGGGTATAGTGGAAAATGTCCCTGCGCAGACTCCTGCTCTCAAAGTTTACCCCAATCCCACCACTGGCCTGCTCAATGTAAAGGTTATGAGCAATGCTAACGCCTTGATCACTCTGGAGGTCTATGACCTTTACGGTCGTTTGGTGGAACGGGCAACAGGTGAGAATGACCATTTTCAAATCAATACGACATCTTATTCATCAGGTGTTTACATTATCCGTGCATGGCAGAATGGTGCTTTCTTAGGGTATGAGAAATTTGTAAAGCGCTAATTTTTCGATTCTTTGTGCTTTATTGCCAATATTATTGTATCTTTGCCGCACCAATCCTCAGTTACCATGCGCCGCCTTCTGAATTTCTTGCTGCTGATGTGCATCGTGCTCCCCTTGTGTGCCCAACAGCCGCAGCGAGACCGCGACGACCTCGCAAAACTGAATCTTTCTGGGAGTTTCCCCACCTTCACCCTCGCTCCCGATGGGAACTGCTGGCTCATGTCGGGAAAGGGACGTGGGTACTACACCAAGGACATCCGTTCGGATTGGCATTCCGCCACGCCCATCTTCCCTGATGGAAAGGAAGAGTGGATTGACGATGCTCGAATCACCTTCATCAACTCCGACACCGCCATTGTCACCTATTCCAACCACAGCAATAGTTCATGCAAGTATTATCTCACCAACGATGGCGGAAACAGTTGGATGGAAAAGACACTTGAGGGCAAGGAATTGTTTTATTGTAAGATGATTTGTGTGGATGAGCAGGGACATGTTTGGTTGGGAGGCTTTGGATATGGCGATATTCTTTATTTTTCAGATGATTACGGCTATACTTTTTCTCCTATCCCTATTGATTTGGAAGAGCACCTTTGGTCCAAGATATCTGCTCTTGACATGCGAGACCTTTACCACGGAATAGCTGGAATTGAATGGTACAACCGCCGCGATGCTAATCATACGAGCAATTGGCAATTGTTGCTTACTGAAGATAATTGGCAAACGGTGCAGCCGATACCCACACCCGTCAACGCGGCCATCAGCAAGGTGCTGTTTTGGCGTGATTTGTGGGTCATTCAACAGGAAGATGAGGTGTTCTATACCTCTTCACAAAAGGTTGAATGGAAGCGTTTTCCCGTCAGCGTAGTGGACTTTTTCCCCGATAAGGAAGGCGGCAATCTGATAGGCATCACGGAAACGAAAAAGGTGGTGATTTTTGAGAGCCCCACCGAGTATCATCTCCTCTGCGAAGAGGCTTTGCCCGGTCGGCCAGCCGATGCCTACATGTTTCACGGGGAGTTATATACATGGACTGTAGGACGTTACCTCTGCCAGGTGGATAGCGACGGGGCATGGGTTGTTACAGATCATCAGCATTACCCCTATGGGCTCGTTGATAACAACTTACGCCCTGAAACTCCCACCCATCCCTTGCAGAAATTTCTAAAATCTCCCGTCAAAGAGGTGATGATCACCTCTGGTTTAACTGACCAGCAGGAAGATACGATTCGATATCAGGTGGGGAGAGATGGGCGATTGCATACGACTCAGGCGCTGCTTACCTCGATCCAGAAAAATCATCACTGTTATGATTGTCCCATTAAGATCACCCAAAAACGATTGAAATTCAATCACGAAACCAGCATTGATGCACTGACTTCCATTCTAAACGACATCAACCACAACCCATCCTACATTCCCACTATTGAAGAGATGCAGATTACGGATAAGGATAAGGCCAATTATCTTAAGTTGGTGAACAAGATTGATTTCGGGGATTGGGCGAACCATTTAAACTACGAATTTGCGGGTAGTCACGATTATACATGGTTAGACAGGCAGCAGCGTTCCGAAATGAAACGTTTTTACCAGTCGGTGGCTAACCAGATAGACACTGTCGGACTTTCCACCATCAAGACAGCATTGAACAATTCTCCGAGATATAGGTGGACAGGCGGTGCCTACTGGTTCAAAATCGAGATGGTGAATGGCGAGGGCGACACGTTAGTTTTTCAGCATTTCAATCGTTACCATGATTATGCCTGGTATCTCCCGTGGAGGGTGGAGTGCGATGGTGTGCGGTTCGAATGCAGAAATCCGGCTCTTTCGCGCTGGGTGGCGGCGTGCGTTCCGAAGAAGTTTTATGGCAGTGAGTGTTTCGACAACGCCCTATTCATCCTGCAAGTGGCCAATTGGTTGTGGATGCAGGGATGGTGGTAGAGAAGAATTTTTTTGAGGTTTTGACAACCATTTTATTGCTTTCAGCCTGCAAAATGACTATTAGGCCTGAATTTTTCAGTCAGTAGTGACGTAATTGCCAATAATGTTGTATCTTTGCACTCTTTTTTTGAGAGCAACATAAAAGATTAAGATATGACATTACAGGAATTCCAAAACGATTTGAGACAGGGCATTCCGGCAACTTTGCCCGCTCCGAAACCCTATGATACCACCGTTAACCATGCGCCCAAACGCAAGGATATTCTGACACCGGCTGAGAAAAAGCTGGCCTTGCGCAATGCGCTCCGCTATTTCGACCCGTCGCTCCATGCCGTGCTGGCCCCTGAATTTGCTGAGGAACTGCACCGATACGGCCGCATCTACATGTATCGTTTCCGTCCGGATTATGAGATGTACGCCCGCCCGATTGAGGATTATCCGGCCCGCTGCAAACAGGCAGCCGCCATTATGCTGATGATTCAGAACAACCTCGACCCCGCCGTAGCACAGCACCCCCACGAGCTCATCACCTACGGTGGCAACGGCGCCGTGTTCCAGAACTGGGCACAGTACCGCCTCGTGATGAAATATCTCTCCGAGATGACCGACGAGCAGACCCTCGTGATGTACTCTGGTCACCCGCTGGGACTTTTCCCGTCGCACAAGGATGCCCCCCGCGTGGTGGTCACCAACGGTATGGTCATTCCCAACTACTCGAAACCCGACCATTGGGAGAAATTCAACGCGCTGGGCGTCAGCCAGTACGGCCAGATGACTGCGGGCTCCTACATGTATATCGGACCGCAGGGTATCGTGCATGGCACGACCATCACGGTGCTGAACGCCGCCCGTAAGATTGGTGGCGGCACCGCTGGCAAGCTCTTCATCACCGCCGGTTTGGGTGGCATGTCGGGTGCGCAGCCGAAGGCTGGCGACATCGCCGGTGTGGTCTCCATCACCGCCGAAATCAACCCCGCCGCCACGCAGAAGCGCTTCCAGCAGGGCTGGGTGGACGAGGTGCACGAGAACCTCGACGAGCTCTTCGCAGCCGTTAACGCTGCCCGCGCCCAGAAGATCGCCCGCTCGTTCGCCTACCAGGGCAACGTGGTGGACCTCTGGGAATATTGCGCCGAAAAGGGCATCCAGGTCGATCTCGGTTCCGACCAGACCTCCCTCCACAACCCGTGGGCAGGCGGTTACTATCCTGTCGGACAGAGCTTTGAGGAGTCGAAGGCGATGATGGCCGACGATCCCGCCCGTTTCAAAGAAGCCGTGCAGGCCAGCTTGCGCCGCCATGTGGCCGCCATCAACAAGCTGACTGCCAAGGGAATGTACTTCTTCGATTATGGCAACGCCTTCCTGTTGGAAAGCAGCCGCGCCGGTGCCGACGTGCTGAAAGCCGACGGAACTTTCCGCTATCCCTCATACGTCCAGGATATTATGGGACCCATGTGCTTCGACTACGGCTTCGGCCCGTTCCGCTGGGTGTGCGCATCCGGCAAGCCCGAGGACCTGGCCGTTACCGACGAGCTGGCTTTGCAGGTGCTGCGTGACCTCAGCGCCCACGCTCCGGCAGAGATCCGCCAGCAGATGCAAGATAATATCACATGGATTGAGGGGGCGCAGGCCAACCATCTGGTGGTGGGCTCGCAGGCACGTATCCTCTACGCCGATGAGGCCGGCCGCGTGCATATCGCGCTCGCCTTCAACAAGGCCATCCGCGAAAGCCGTCTGAGCGGTCCCGTGGTGCTGGGGCGCGACCATCACGACGTGTCGGGTACCGACAGCCCCGTCCGTGAGACCTCCAACATTTACGACGGCTCGAGCTTCACCGCCGACATGGCCGTGCAGAACGTCATCGGCGACTCGTTCCGCGGCGCCACTTGGGTGAGCATCCACAATGGTGGTGGTGTCGGCTGGGGCGAGGTCATCAACGGCGGTTTCGGCATGGTGCTGGACGGTAGCGACGACGCTGACCGCCGCATCCAGTCGATGCTCTACTGGGATGTCAACAACGGCATTTCGCGCCGCGCATGGGCCCGCAACGACGGTGCCCTGTTCGCCATCAAGCGCGCTATGGCGTTGAATCCGAATCTGAAAGTCACCCTTCCCAACATCGCCGACGACGCCGTGTTGGACAAGGCTTTGGGTGAATAAATTGACTGTCTAACAAAACTTTATAAAAATTATGGCTAAATTAGCAGTGGTCGCTTTTGGTGGAAATGCATTATTGAGAAGCGGCCAGAAAGGTACTTATCAGGAACAACTTCAGAATGTGGCCCAGACGTGCAACTCACTGTTGGGTTTGTTGAAACAAGATTATAATATTGTCATCGGACACGGCAACGGACCGCAGGTGGGCAACGTGATGTTGCAGCACGAGGCCGGCAACAAGAGTTTCGAACTCCCCATCATGCCGATGGACTTCTGCGTGTCGGAGACGCAAGGCTCGATTGGTTATCTGATTGAGCAGGCTTTCCGCAATCTTTTCGCCAAAGAAGGTCTCCAGAAAAATGTGGTCACGTTGGTGACGCAGGTGGAGGTGAACGGCGAGGACCCGATGTTCAAGAACCCCACGAAGCCGGTGGGACCGTACTATACGGAGGAAGAGGCCGAGGAGTATGCCGCTGAAACGGGTGCTATTTTCCGCGAGGATCCCAAAGGCAACGGCTGGCGCAAGGTGGTGGCTTCTCCGAAGCCGCTGAAGGTGTGCAACATCAACATTGTGAAGCAGCTGGCCGAGGCCGGCAATGTGGTCGTTACTGTGGGTGGCGGCGGCATTCCGGTGATTGTGAAAGAGGGTCTCATTCATGGCGTGGAGGCGGTGATTGACAAGGATTTGGCATCCGCACTCACGGCTGTGGAGATCGGCGCCGACGAGTTCTACATCCTCACCGATGTGCCGAAAGTGTACCTTAACTTCAAGAAACCCAACGAGAAAGCCCTTGACACCATCACCGTGGCGGAGGCGAAGCAGTACTTGGCGGAAGGACATTTCACCGAAGGTTCGATGGCACCGAAGATCCGGGCGGCCATTTACTTCGTGGAGAGTGGCGGTGCAGAGTGCATCATCACCGAAGCCGGACAGCTCGGAAATCCCGCTTGCGGTACAAGAATTGTGAGATAATCTTCCAAAAAAATCCTCATTTTTCAGGGAAATAAAATGGGGTATAATTATTTATTATTGATTATCAAATAATTAATAATAAAAATAAAAAAGCAATAAGGAGTTGTAAATTCAAAATAAAGTTGTAATTTTGCAGCTCCAAAAACGGAGTCCCAGTAGCTCAGCAGGTAGAGCACATCCCTTTTAAGGATGGGGTCCTGGGTTCGAATCCCAGCTGAGACACAAAAGCCACCAATCAGGTGGCTTTTTTATTTATACTCCCCTACTGATGTTTCTTCATTGCACTGCTCTTGCTGTAGCGCGGCTTGCCAGTGCCCAGATTTGACTTGTAACGCATCTTTTTGTATTTTTTCGTCACACCGTCATCCTTCAGCGCATCATTTGATGAGTTGCTACGCGGATTGCCACGCAAATAAGGCTTGAAATCAAACTGATAGCTAACTCCAATCATCGTGTTCCATACTCCCTCGAAACCACGCTTATTCGACTGGTAAGCGTCCAGCATGTCGGTGCAGGTCCAGGTGATGCCCGTTTCAAGGAAGATGCGCAACTCTGGCAGCGGACGGTAGCTTGCCCCTATCATCACCGGCATGGCAAACACAGCGCGATAGCCTGTTGCCATCGCCTCGTTGAGGTTGGTGTTGAAAACCGCCTCGCCGGGGAAAGCACCCAAAATCTCTCCCGTGTTCACATCCCACATCTTTGACCGGAAGGCATATACGCCAAAGCCAATCTTGGGATATAAAGCCCAGTTGGTGTTCAAGTTGCACATGGAAAGAATATCCAACGTATTGGAAACTACCACTTCCGTATTCCATGAGGTACGGAATGCAACAGAGGAATGCTCCTCAATGCCATATTTGGTCTTGCCGGAAACCCGCCCGAACTTGAAGTCCAAAGCAAGCGTCCAAAAAGGAGTCATGCGCTTGCCAAAGTAACCGCCGACGACAAAATGGCGGTCTTTGTAGAAGGATGCTTGGAACGGAGTGGCAGGAAAAATCTTGTTGGTGTTGTCGTTGATATCCCCGTAAAAGGAATTCACACCAAAATTCACACCGCCTTCCCAAGCCTCAAAGCTATTGTAGAAGTAATAATTATCCTGCTGTGAATAAGCGCGATAAGCCGTGGTGAACAACAAAATGGCTATCAAAAATACGTATCTTTTCATGGTAGGTTAAAATCCGTCTAAAGGTAAGTAAATGGTTGGCAAAAGTAATAAAAATCCTACAATTATTAGGAAAAGGATAAAAGGAAAAATAAATTTCGCCCATTTGGCGTAAGGAATACGAGCGATGCCCAACACACCGATGAGCACGCCTGAAGTGGGAGTAATCATATTGGTGAAACCGTCACCGAACTGGAAAGCCAGCACATTGGTCTGTCGTGAAATACCAATTAAGTCGGAGAATTCGGCCATCATGGGGATGGTGAGGGCGGCCTTGGCAGAGCCCGACGGGATGATGAGGTTGAGCAGATTCTGGATGAGGTAGATGCCTCCCAGCGCGCCCTCCTTCCCGCTGTTCGCCACCGCCGTGGAAGAACCATACAGCAGCGTATCAACGATATGCCCCTCCTGCAAGATGATGATGATGCCTCCCGCCATGCCCACAATCAACGCCGCATTCAGCATGTCCTTGCATCCCTCCAAAAACTGACGGATAATCTTGTCGAACCGCAGTCCGTAAGCGAAGCCCGCCGCAATGCCCATCGCAAAGAAGAGCGCCGCAATCTCCTTCACATACCATCCATATCCCAAGACACCGATTACCAGCATCACAATCGTCAGGAACAACAGCGACATGATGTAGCTCTGCGCCGACCGACGGGCAGCAAAAACGCCCCACACCGTGAACAGCACAGCCACAATGGGAAAGACGAGTAGGTGACTCTTGTGACCGCCTAAAGTGATGTCGGTGAAGGGGAAACGTATCGACAAGAACAGCAGCAAAGCGCTCACCAACCCGAAGACAATCCACGTGGCATAGTTCGACCTGCGGTGCTCCTGCTCCTGCTGCTGCAGCACCTTGTCGCGCCAGTATGAATCGGCCTCGTGCATGATCGACTTCTCAGGATGCCGCTTCACGCGGTGGGCATACCACAAGGTGAAGATGATGGCGATCAGGGTGAGCAACAACCAGCATATCAAGCGGTAGCCCAGCCCCGAGAAAGGCTGCAATCCCGACAAACCTTGCGCAATGCCGATGGTGAACGGGTTGAACAACGCACCAGCAAAGCCCACATGCGCGGCCACATAGCACATCAGCACCCCCGTCACCGAATCGTAGCCCATGGAGATGGCCAACGGCACAAATATCGCCACAAAGGCCAACGTCTCCTCACTCATCCCAAATATCGCACCGAAAGCACTGAACAACAGTATGATAAGAATAATAACAAGGTTATTCACCCCCATCTTTTCAAAGGGCTTGAACCGCTGTAGCTTTTGCGTAAAGTCCAAAAAGGAGTAGATGCCCCGCGTCACGGCATTGGTCTCGTTGAGGATCCAGAAGGCGCCTCCGATCATTAAGATGAAGACGATGATATCGGCGGCTTTCTTAAAGCCAGCGAAAAAGGCGGTGAAGACCTGCCATGTCTGGGGCTGGCTCTCCACCTGATGGTACGTTCCTTCCACCACATTCCCCGCCGCGTCACGCTCAAACTCGCCTCCCGGCACCACCCACGTGAGGATGGCACAAGCCACCACGATAAAAAATACGATGGTGAAGGTGTGCGGGATTTTGAACTTGCTGGCCATGACCTTTTTATCTAAAAAATTTATTTACAAATACGGAACATCCGCTTCCACCGCACCTTACCATCGCCCCAGCTGCGGTCTTTGTCTAACGACATCCACACAAACACAGGCTTTCCAACAATATGGTCTTCCGGCACAAAGCCCCAGTAGCGCGAGTCGGCTGAGTTGTGGCGGTTGTCGCCCATCATAAAATAATAATCCATCTTGAAGGTATAGCTCGTCGCCACCTCCCCGTTGATATAAATCTTACCGTTCTTCACCTCCAAATCGTTCAACTCGTAATTCTTGATTATTCTGTCGTACAGCACAATAGTGGAGTCGTTGAGCGGAACGGTCGCCCCCTTTTCGGGAATCACGAGGGGACCGAAATTGTCCTTGTTCCACTTGTAACGCGGGTCATGGGGGAAGATTTCAGAAGAATAAACGCCTTTCGGCTCTATCTTCACGTTCAAAATCTTGCCCATATCGCGAAGGTGAGAGGCCTGTTCATCAGAGAGATAGAGATACTGGTCGCCCATAGGATCGGTATAAACATCCTGCGCGTTGATTCTCATCTTCTTGATGGTACGCGCCGAAATGCCACCTCCCGGCACCTGGTAGCAGAACTGCCGCTTTTCGGGCACGGGCGCCTTCTTCCCATTGATATACACCACACCGTCCTTGATCTCCAGCTTGTCGCCATGGATGGCAATGCAGCGCTTGACGTAGTTCTCGCGCTTGTCAACAGGACGATATTTTACCGTAAACAACGCATGTACCACATCATGCCCCGACTTCCCGGCGAAACGGGCACGCAAAGCAGCTGCATCCAAATTGCGTCCGTACCGCATGGCCAACTCATTGGCCCTTGTCAGCTCCGTCTTGACATTCATAATCTCCTCAAAATCACGCACAATCGCGTAATAGCTGCGGTCTTGCATCTCGATGATTACCGTGTCGCCATCCGGATAGTTGAAGACGATGGGATCGTTGTTTTTCACCGTCGTGGTGCCCGGCAACCGCATGTAGGGAAGTTCGATCCAATCCACAAACGACGGCACGGTCTTGGTGAGCACCAGCGTGTGGTGCATGAACGGCAGGGCGAAGACCGTCTGCGGAATGCGCTGTCCGTAATGGTGCTTGCTCACCGCCAGATAGTCACCCACCATCATGGTGCCCTCCATGGAGGAGGAGGGGATGGTGTAAAGCTCGAAGATGAACGAGCGCACGATGAAGGCTGCCGCCACCGCGAAGATGATGGCATCACCCCAGCCACGGGCCCACGATTTCTTGAATTCGGGCAGCTCCGCCCTGGGAGTGTAGGTCTCCTTTTTCGACAATCCTAAATAAGGGAGATAAAAGAAATAGAAAAAGGTGCCAGGGATAAGATATAAGTAACTTCTTTTGTTAAAGCATCTTATCGTATCCCAAATCATATAATACACCATAAAAACACCGATGAACGGCATCACCCAGAAAATCATCCACCACCATGGACGGTCAATGACTTTGCGGAGCCAGAGCCATGTGCGATAGACGGGGATGATGGAAAGCCACCCCTTCAGTCCGGCCTTCCGGAAGATGGTCCACAGACCGAGCTGGAAGCCGGCAACTTGTATGATGGAAATGATAATGACTGCGGTATAGGATAATGTCATGGTGATTATTGGTTGATTTTTCCTTTTTTCTCTGCTTCTTGGTATAATTCTTTCATCCTCTTATGGATGAACTGGTTTTTCTTTTGTTGGATGAGCATGGTACGCACGCTCTCGAAGTAGTCTTTAGACTCATCGCCCGTAGTTTCGGCGCGAAAGTCCAGAATCACAATCAGATACTCGTCCTCGTTCACCACCTTCTCGAAGGTGAGGGGAAAGTCGAGGCGCTGCGAATTTTTATCTAATGTGATGCCGGTCTCCAGCTGGATGTCCTCCCAGAAGAGCCACTGGTCGTCGTTGATGAAGTACTCGATAGAGTCGGAGCAAAGCTCGGCAATACGTTCCTTCTCGGTGATACGGCGCGCATCATCGAAGAGAATCTCCTTAAGCTCTTCCCGCACGGCCGACTGACGGGGAAGTTTCACGTAGTTGATTTTCACAATCTCCTTGTCGGCCACAAGGTTCACCTTGGTCTGCCGGATGGCCGCCCGCACCTCCTCATCGCTCACCTTGAACTTCTCAGCATCAGCAGTAATCTTCTCAAAATATCGGTTCTTGAGCAACGTCTTGCGATACTCCTCCAGCTCCTTGTCGAAAACTTTCTCCTTGACAGTCAACGTCTTTTCAGCCTCCGCCAAAATCACCTGATCCACAATCCAGTCTTCGATAATCTGTCGGGCAAAATCGACGCTGTCGGTGCCGCTGAGTCCTGCCGGCACGAGCTGTCCCACCTCGGAGGCATAGAGCTTGTGATTATGCACCTCCGCCACCACAGGGTCTTGGTGACGGCATCCTGCCAACACACAGAGCAGGAGCAAACTAAGGGAGAGGGCGCGTTTCACGGTTATTTCTTAATGAGGGTGGACAAAGCCTTCTCGTTAATAACAGGCTGGTACTTTTCGCGCAGCTCAACAATCCACTGCTTGTCCAAATATTCCTGGAAGTCGGTGATCACGATGGCGCGAATCTCGGCGAGCGGTCTGGGCTGCTGCGTGGTGGCATCCAGATAGCGGTTGAGGTTCTCGGTATAGAATTTCTCCAAACCCACCGAATCCTGCACGGCGGCGGCCCACACCTTGGAAGTGTTGATCTCGTACAGCACCATGCCGTCATGGAACTCCTGCACCAGCTCGCGAAGCTCCTCATATTTCTCCAACAGATGAGCGTGCTCGTAGCGGTTCATCCTGTCCTGTACAAACATGTCGAAACGTTCCTCCATGAAGGGGGCGAACTCATTCTGGTTGAGTCGCATACCCTTGAAGCGGTTGATGTACTTGGCATAGTCTTCAGCGGTGATCGTCACATCAGCGAAGGTGGCCATCGGCGGGAGTTTCTCGATGCCCTTGATGGTGGTCAGGTCGGATTCTTTGTTCTGGAAGAATTCGGGGGGCATATTCTTCAGGAAAAGCTTCATGGCCTTGCTGCGGCCGGGTTCCTTGTAGTTGTACTCTTTTTTCAGCTTGGCGATGAAGGCGTCTTTGCTCTTGTAGGAACGGCTGTCGCGCGAGATGCGGTTGACCAGCGTATAACGGCTGTCCTCATCCAGAACGAAAGGCTTGATGTTCACCACACGCACGATGTGCCAGCCGTTCTGGGAGGCGATGGGCTGCGAGAACTCACCCTGCTTGAGCGAGAGGATGGCTTTCACAAAGTCGCCCTGACGGCGGTTGGGAGCGAAAGGCTCCTGCAGGCCGCCTGTCACCGCCACGTCATTATCATCCGAATACTGGCGCGCCACATCCCCAAAATCCATGCCATTCTGCAACGCAGTCTTGGCGGCATTCATCTTGAAAGCGGTGGTGGGCAGCATGTTGCCCGTCTTGGCCAGCGAGTCGGAGACATAAACCTGCTCGATCGTAATCTCCTGGATGGCATCGATGCGATCCTGTACATATATGAGGTGGTAGCCAAACTGGGTGCGCACCGGCTGCGACACCTGCCCGACCGGCGTGTTATAGGCCATCGTCTCAAAAGGATAAATCAGGTCGAAAACGGTGAAATAACCCAAGTCGCCCTTGTTGCCGGGGTGCAGACGCTGGGTCTGCGGATTCACCATGTCGCGGGCCGACGGGTCGTCAGAATACTTCACGGCCGCATCCGCAAAACTGATGGCACCCGACATGATTTCATTGCGGATGGACATGATCTTGTTGTAGGCGGCCAGCGTGTCCTGCGGCTTGGCCATCTCACTGCAATTCACCAAGATATGCGACGCACGGATGTCACTCATGGCTCGGGTGAGCACCTCATTCTCCAGCTCTTTCGTCACCTCCTTGTCGATAAGGAACTGCTGCGCCGACTGGTTCTGGTACTGCCTCAGCTCCAGACGGAACTGGCGGGAGGTGTCGAGTTGCAGCAACTCCCCCTCCTTCACCTTCATCTTGAAATTGATGAACAAATCCAAGTACTCGCGAAGGTCATTCTCTGTAGCGGTGGCCAAATTGTTGTTCTTGCTGTAGGCCTTCACAAACTCTTCCACCGTCACCGTATCACTGCCAATGGTGACCAAAACATCGCTCTTGTTTTGCGCTTGCAGACCCAAAATTGCTCCAATTAAAAGTAGCGGTAAGATTATTCTCTTCATTATCAATAATTTAAATAATACCAAGATGCATAATTTTCAAATGGCAAATATACAACTTTTCTCATTGATATTTTCCTTGAAAATCACAACTTTTCATAAAGTATTCGTGTGATTTTTTGGGTGAGGGAAAGGGAAAAAGTTGTATCTTTGCCACGGCAATTCTGTGGAGTCTTCCATCGGAAGCATGCCGCCAACCACACTGCTACTCTATCATGGAAACAGTGGATGAACTTTCTGACAGTCAGTATGATAACACATCTGTCAGCGCAGCGCAGAGCGTTACTGCCCATCCCCAGGCCGAAACTTCCGGCAAGGGGAAGTCGGTAGGGTATGCTCTGTCGGAAGGTGTGCGTTACTGGTTCCCGATACGGGCCACGCACCACCGCGCCCAGAAAGTTTACGAGCGGATGGTGGAGCTCCACAACGACCGCCTCACTCCCTACCTCCCGACATTGTGCCGCCTCGAATACTCCAACGAGGATGTGGACCACCCAACACAGCAGGTGCGCGAGGAGCCGCTGGATGGCGGACTGCTGTTTGTGCAGTGTACGCTGGCCGACTTCCGCGAGCTGCTGCAATGTCAGATTCCGGGACTAACTCCTTACTATAACCACTTCGCCACCAACGAGTTTGGACGCAACGAGTACCTCGTTGTTCCCGACCGCCAGATGGAGAGCTTCCGCATCATCGTCGAGTCTCGCAACCAGGAAATCATCGTCCGGCAGACCGACCTCCCGCCCATCATCGAGGGCGACCGCGTCATGGTTACCGACGGTCCCTTCGCCGGCGTGGAGGGCATCGTCATGAAACACAAGCACCAGAAGCGCGTCTTCGTGCAGCTGCAAGGCGTCGGCATCTTCGCCACCGCATACGTGCCGGAAGCGTTTTTGAGATTGATGAAAAGATGAAAGGATGAAAAGATGAAAAGAGTATGTGAGGATATGAGGAAAAGATGAAAGGATTAAAAGATGAAGAGAGCAGGTGAGGATGTGAGGATGTGATTATATGATGAAAGGATGAAAGGATGATAATACCGCAAAATAATTAACTCCCTGATAATAACCACTTTACCTCCCATCTCCTGCCTTTCAATTCATTATTAATTGTTAATTATTAACTATTAATTCTTAACTCATTACTCCTTCACTCCAACTACCTTCAACGCATCAACAAATCAACAACCTTCTTAACTTCTTAACTCCTTCACTCCTAAACTCTTCACTCTAAACTCTTAACTCTTAACTCCCCCTCCCCCTATGGGCATCATCGCCAGACAAAGCATTAAAGGAACCATTGCCACCTACATCGGTGTCATCATTGGTTTTGTCACCACCTTCTTCATTCTCACGTCGTACCTGACGGCGGAGGAGGTCGGCTTGACCCGTGTGCTGGTGGATGCCGCCACGCTGTTCAGTTCGCTGGCCCTGATGGGAACCAGCTCCTCCACATTGCGGTTCTATCCCAACTTCAAGGACGGCAGCCGCAACCAGCAGGGACTCTACTTCTGGACGCTGGTCATCCCCTTCGTCGGATTTCTGATATTTCTGGCGTGCTTCTTCGCCTTTAAAGGATTGATTGTCCGTGCGTTCCAAGACAACTCGCCCCTGTTCGTCAATTACGTCTATTATGCCCTGCCTATTGCTTTCTTCATGTTGTATATGTCTGTTTTTGAGGCTAATGCAACACTTTTGGAGCGAGTGGCGATTCCTCGGTTGATACGCGAGGTCTTCATCCGGGTCGGACTGTTGGTCGGATACCTGCTGTATGGCGTATGGCACGTGATCAATTTGGATGGATTGGTGATGGTGATTTGTGTGACGTATGGGTTAGGGGCGCTGATGAATCTCTGCTATCTGCTTTTCTCACAGAAGATTTCGTTCAAACCCGACTTCAGCAAAATTACGCCGGAGTTGCGTCGCGACTTCTTGCTGTACACGCTGTTTTTGGTCACTTCGGCATTGGTGAGCAGTGTGATGCCCACGCTGAGCAGCTTCTTCATCAGTGCCAAGATGGGACTGATGTTCACGGGCATTTATGCCATCGCCAACTACATCGCCACGATGGTGGATATCCCGTCGCGGTCGTTGAACGCCATTGTGCAGCCGCGCATTGCTGTGGCGCTGCGAGCCACACCGCCGGACCTGCCGACGGCCACCCGTCTGTACCAGCAAGTGTCTTTGAATCAGCTGCTGGTGGGTATGGTCATCCTCATTCTGATATGGATCAACATCGACCTCTTTTTCGATATTCTGCCCAATGGCGAGCAGTATGCGGCCGGCAAGTGGGTCGTGCTGATCCTATCCGTATCGAGGCTGCTGGGGGCCGCCTTCGCCATTGGCGGTTCGGCGCTCAGCTACACCCGATGGTACTATACCTCGCTGATTTTCACGTTGATACTGATGGTATCCTCCATCTTCCTGAACAACTACCTGATACCGATTTGCGGTATTGAGGGTGGTGCGTGGGCCACGTTGGGTTCCAATGTGTTTTATTACATTCTGTTGTTGCTCTATGTCAAGTGGCGGGTGGGCACCTATCCGTTCAGCAGGGGACAGCTTAAGGTGTTGGCGGTGGGATTGTTGATGGTGGTGCTGAACTACCTGTTGGTTTACGCTGTAGGCAAGCTCATCCCCGAGCCGTCGTTGGCGTTCCGCATTGTGGAGGCGGTCGTGCGCACAGGCATTGTGTCGCTGGTCGGTCTGCTGGTGGTCTATTACTGGAACGTGTCGGCTGACGTGAACGAGCTGCTCCGTAAGGGGATGAGGAAGGTGAAAGGTGAGAATTGAAAACTGAGAATTGAAAACTGAGAATTGGATGTTGTTCTGAAAAATTTGACGTTTTCACTGTTATAATCTGAAAAATTTGTAATTTTGCCGATGTTATTCTGAAAAATTTGAAGTTTTCATCTGCAAATAAGAAAAAAATTGTATGAAGTCGTTGGTGGATTGGAACAAAGAGATTGTATTTGCCTCATCTGATTCGGATGTGTCCCATCAGATCTCCCGTCTGGTGAAGCAAGGGCGTTTGCGCAAGATTGCGCTCCGACTTTATACAACCAATATGGTGGATAGCCCTGAAAGTATTGTTAAACGCAATATACTCAGCATTTTGAACTGGCGTTTTCCCACTACGGTGATCAGTCACCGCAGTGCTTGCGAAATGCGCATTACTTCGGCTGGTACATTCTATCTCACAGGAAATTACAATCGCAAAGTTACGGATTTGCCTGGGGTGACCATCTATATGCTGAAAGGCCCAGTGGCCGACAGCAAGGATATGGCCTATGGCAAGATGTACATAGCAAGCGAATACCGGTGGATGTTGGAGAACATGCAGACGAGTCGCAAGCAGGGAGATGAGTCCAAGACACTTCCGATAGGTGTGATTGAGCGAAAGTTGGAGAGTGTGTTGGTCGCTGGCGGTGAGGAGCAATTGAATCAGTATCGGGATGCGCTGCGAGCCACGGCAGAGCGTTTGGGCATGGAGGCTGAATTTGCCAAAATCAATGTTTTGATTTCGGCTTTGCTCAATACCCATTCCGCACAGGTGCTTTCTGAACCGAGTGCAAAAGCTGCGGCAGCAGGCTATCCGTACGATGAAAAACGGCTGGAGCTTTTTGAAAAGCTGTACGACGAATTGCAGCGTCAGCACCTTTTGTCTCGACCAGTTGCTGTACAAACGGAGATCGACTACCAAAATATAGCCTTTTTCGAAAGCTATTTCTCCAATTATATTGAGGGAACTGAATTCGCTGTGGATGAAGCGCGGCAGATCGTGGATACGGGTGTCGCGATGCCCACGCGAACGGAAGATTCGCACGATATATTGGGGACTTTTCATGTGGTTTCCAACCGGATGGAAATGAGTATCTGTCCTACATCGTCTCAGGAACTCTTTGAAATTTTATGCCGTCGACATGCCATCCTGTTGGAAGGACGTCCGGCGATGAATCCGGGGCATTTCAAGGAGAAGAACAACCGTGCTGGCAACACCGAATTTGTGGAGGTGTCGCGTGTTCGGGGAACTCTGGATGCAGGTTTCGGCTATTATGCCGCATTAACTTCTCCGATTGCAAGAGCCATTTACATGATGTTCCTCATCAGCGAGGTGCATCCCTTCCAAGACGGCAACGGACGGATGGCTCGCATTATGATGAATGCTGAACTTTTTCGGGCGGGCGAGGCGAAAATCATTGTCCCGACGGTTTATAGGGAGGATTATTTGCTGGTCTTGCGAAAGCTGAGTCGTGAAGGCATTGCTGCCCCCTATATAAAAGTGATGAACCATCTTCATCATTTCACTAGCACCCTCTATGGAAAAGATTTCCAAGAACTTCTGCACTATTTGACCGAGTGTAATGCCTTTGAAACACCGGACAGGGGGAAGCTGATGTTTGGGGAGAGGTGAAAACTGAAAGGTAAAGACGTGCTGTAGCGCTTTTTTTCAGATTTTGTTTAATGGGAGTAAAACGAATGGCGGAAGAGTGAAAAATAGCCCCCTCTTTGCTAATTGTTACCTTGTATATTTAGATGGTATCTTTTATTACAAAACATTCTAAACATGCTGCAAGTTCGCATTCGCTACGCTATAGTGTAGCGATAACGTTGCTGTCGCTGTTGTCTGTCGGAATAGGTAGCGCACAGACCGACTACCTGCCCGACAACATGGACTCGGTGGGGTGTGTGATTGCTCCTGAGCCGCAGCCGTGGGCAATCGTGCAGGGACGTGCCAGCGAGTACAGGTCGCACATGTACGCCCTGCCTTTCGTCGGGGACATCGACCATGACGGAAGGTCTGAGGTCGTCACCGCTGGTGTC
>JAGCUN010000023.1 GCA_017962845.1 Bacteroidales bacterium
CAGTCCGCTTTTGGGGTGCTGTACGTCCGCGGTCGCATCCGCACAAACGGGTCTTGAAGCCCGATGCCTTAACGGTGCTTTCTGGCAGGGAACGTCGGCTTTGGTTGCTACGCCTGTTCCGGCGTCCCTGCTCCGGCACCTTTTTCACGTCTCCGCCAACAGCACACACTTGACGGAGACTTTATGCAATTCCAACGAATTGACAACCATGAAATTCGAATCCTCTTTTTCTCATTTTTAGTATTGTTTTCTTTTATTCGTCACATCTTAATGGCTAGCTCCCCAGTTCCAACTGATTCTTTACCAATTCATAATACTCGCCCCGGCGGGCGGTAAGCTCGTCGTGGGTGCCGACTTCGGTGATGCGTCCGTGGTTCAGCACCACAATCTGGTCGGCGTTCTTCACCGTGCTCAGGCGGTGCGCCACCACCACCACAGTCTTCCCCTTGAAAAACTGCTGCAGGTTGTCCATGATCACCCGCTCGTTGTTGGCATCCAATGAGTTGGTGGCCTCATCGAAGAAAAGGAAGGTGGGATCCTTATACACCGCACGGGCAATCAGCAGCCGCTGGCGCTGACCCTGGCTCACCCCCTGCCCCTCCTGACCGATCTTGGTGTTGTAGCCCAACGGCATCCCCTCAATGGTATCCTGGATGTTGGCCACCCGCACGGCCTTCAGCAGCCGCTGGCGGTCAATGGCCCCGTCGCCCACGGCGATGTTGCGGGCGATGGTGTCCGAAAAAATGTAGCCGTCCTGCATCACAGCCCCGCACTGCGAACGCCAGAAATGCCGTCCCACATTGTCAAGGTTGATGTCGCCCACCCGAATCTCGCCCTTGTTGGGCGGGTAGAAGCCCAGCAGCAGTTTCACAAGCGTGGTTTTCCCACTTCCACTTGTCCCCACAATGGCCGTCACCTTGCCCGCCGGTATGTGCAACGTCATGTCTTCCAACACATTGTCACCCAGTTCATCGTAGCGGAAGGTCACATGATCCACCTGCAGCGACATTTCATTGGTCTCTATGGGCCATTCGTTGATTCGGTCAAACTCTTCCTCTTCCTCATCCTCGCGGTTGTGGATTTCGCCCAATCGTTCCAAGCTGATTTTCGCGTCTTGGGCCGACTGTATGAATCCGATCATCTGGTTGATGGGCGAGTTGAGCTGGCCTATGATGTACTGCACCGCCGTCATCATACCGAGTGTCATATCGCCGTTGATGACGGCGGCAGCGGCGAAGAACGATATCAGGATGTTCTTCGTCTCGTTGATGAAGAAAGCCCCCGACTGCTGGTACTGGCTCAGTGCCAGCCCTTTGATGCTCACGCGGAACAGCTTGGCCTGGATGTTCTCCCACTCCCACCGTTTCTGCTTCTCGCAGTTGTTGAGTTTGATCTCCTGCATCCCTGTTATCATCTGGTAGAGGTTGCTCTGTTCGGCCGATGCCTGTGCAAAACGCTTGTAGTCCAGTTCCTTGCGCTTCTTCAGGAAGAGTGTTATCCACAGCACGTAAAGGGCTGAGGCGATGAGGAACACGAAGAAAAGTTTGAGACTGTATAGCGCTAGCACGATGCTGAAGACAATCAGGTTGACAAATGAGAAGAGGGTGTTGAGCGTGGTGGAGGTGAGGAACGCCTCGATGCGGCTGTGGTCGCCGATACGCTGCATGATGTCGCCAATCATTTTTGTGTCGAAGAAGCCGATGGGCAGCTTCATCAGCTTGATGAGGAAGTCGGAAATGATGGAGATGTTGATGCGGGTGCTGATATGCAGCAATATCCACGAGCGGATGAACTCCACGGCGGTTTGTGCCACATACAGGGTGAGCTGTGCGATGAGGATGAGGGTGACGAAACCGAGCCGGTTGTTCCCGATACCGTAGTCCACGATGCTCTGGGTGAGGAAGGGGAAGATGAGCTGCAGCAGGGTTCCAAGGATCATGCCGAGGAACAGCTGAACAATGAGTTTTTTGTAGGGTCTAAGATACCTCAGCACGAAGCGCAGTTTGGTCTTGTCGGGTTTCTCATCTTCCATCGTATAGAAATCGGGGGTGGGTTCCAGCAGCAGGGCGATACCCTCGTCCTGCCCGTCGTTGTGGGTGCTGAGCCAGCCGGAAAGAAACTCCTGCACGGTGAATTTGATTCTGCCCTGTGCGGGGTCGGCCACGAAGACAGTACCGATATACTCGTTTCCTTTCTTTTACGCCCTTATGTCGTACACCACCACAAAATGGTTCTGTTTCCAGTGTACGATGCAGGGCAGCGGGGCTTCTGCGAGCTGCGCGAATGAGATATGCACGCCGATGGTGCGGAAGCCGATGCTTTCGGCGGCCTTGCTAATGCCGAGCATACTCACGCCGCTGCGCCCGATGAAGCACTTCTGGCGCAGGGTCTCCAGCGAGTAGTGCCGGCCGTAGTGTTTGGCAATCATCCGCAGGCAGGTGGGCCCGCAGTCCATTGCGTCAAGTTGGTGGTAATAGGGGAAAGAATGGGACATATTTCGGATAGGTAGATTCTATTTATTGTGAACTTTTCTCCATCGATTCTTTCCGTCTGATATGCTCCAAAATGAATTCGTTGATATGCCCTTTGTAGTAGGTACAACAGACATTTTGGCCATCATAGAAAGCATTTTCAACACGCTGTATGGGACATCCTCCGTGACAGATGGGCAGATAGGCACATTTTCTGCAAACAGGGTCTTCCAGCGGATCCGCACCATACATCTGACGGTTCAGCAATGTTTCGTTAATATTCTCTATGACACCATTCTTATTGATTTTTCCCAACGCATACTTGCTTTCCCCGATGTGTTCCCAACATTTGTACAAATTACCTTCTGGATCGAAAGAAAAAGACAAAGCATTACGTATAGCACATTCATTGAAATATTTTTCAGGATACCTGACTTGCGGAGTGTCAACACCTTTTTCTGCAAGTCCTAAAATGTATTTGGGGTATTCATTTTTGGTAAATAGTTCGGAGAGTTGAGAATGCTCACAGCCATCAACATCCATTACAAATGCAGGAGCGATAGAGATATTTTTACCTGCAAAACGCTGTAAAATCATCCGTTGCAACTCCTGATATTCGTGCGCATTATTTTTGGTCAGATTAGTCCTGATGACAATATGGATTTCTGGGGCTAATTCACATGTCCTTTCGATATTGTCCAATACAACTGAAAAGGCATCGTCACAACCTTCTGTATGTTTGATTTTGTTGTGAGATTCCTTCAAACCATCCAATGTGACTTGTATATGAATAATTTTCAATCTCTGAAGAGCTCTGATATTTTCCTCAGTCAGATGAAAACCCGTGGTAATAATACTGGAACGAAATGCAACCCCTTTCAATCTCCTCCGTAACTTCCTGTACAATCGCTCCATTTCAGGAACAGCCATCAACGGTTCCCCTCCGAACCAAGTCAGATTAAGACGTTTGATAGCACCAATAGTACCAATAAACTTGCTGATCCCTTTCATTACATCTTGCGACATGTAAGTTGGTTGTTTTGATTTCTCAAAACAATAATGGCAGTTGAAACAGCAGTCCATCGTAGGTGCTATGGTGAGCGATATGCTGTCTCTTTCTCCTCGCATAGCCATTATGATGGATTTGTAAGTAAGGAATTCATCCTCGTTGTTCTCGGCGATAAATCTATTACTTTTTAACAATGTGACGATGTCCGTGTCAACTAAACTATTTATTGGGTGATTGTTCTTTTTAGCGTCGTTTAAAAATTGATACAACTCTTCATCAATTTCTATAAGTGCATTAGATAAGGAATTGTATATGTAATATCTTTTCTCGTTGTTTATCAGAAAAGTATAACGAGAGACTTTATATTCTATATTACTATTCATATTGTGTTTTTATTTCGTTTCAAAAATCAAAACAAATTCTTTTACAGGAATATACGAAGCACTTGTAGTATAAATTGAAACCGGAATACCATACGTTGTATGCGGTTTTAGCGGACCGTCTACCGGGAAAGCTACCGTGTGGTCATCTATCCAAAATTCATCTTCTTTCAATGGTGGCATTTCTGCATTATCATCGTCCGCGAAATTCCCCCACGCAAAAAATTGTTGCATAGGTTGTGAAAAAGAGATGATGATCGTATCCAAATCTGTATCCACCATTGTGTTTTTTGAAGGGTAAGTGTATCTTACACATGGCCTCATCAACTCGAATTGTGGAAGATAATAGTTCTCCATTTTTTGAGGAATCTGCTGCATAAAGCCCAAAAGTTGCGGCATAATGTCCTCAAAGTGCGGATACTGGTCTTTTTTTTCGGCGAAAATTTCCAGAAAATCAATAAGATCTCTCATCCATATCAGTCCACTCAGGTGGTTTATGGTTAAGTTTCGTCTCATTTGTTTGGCAGTCAGAACAGGGTGGGTGTTCAGGTAAGTAAATTCACACAATCGGTTTGTGCTTTCGTAAAACAAAGCATCTGGTGAGCCATACATGCTTGTCGTCAGCGGTTCGCTGACATAAGCAAAAATACTGTCACAGGCAGGTTCAAAAACGCTCCAATATTTGTCGCAAATGGGGTTGACATAGTTGTGGCAAATTTCATGAATGAGCACTTCGAGTGATGTCCCATCGAAAATAGGATAATTCAATGAGTCAGTATTCCCACATCCCAAAGCGCAATTAAAATAGGTTTTACCGGTTTTGTCTTTACAGGTCACACTGAAATTGTTAAATCCGTTTGAGGGGACCACCCACACATTGTCCAATTGATACGGCCGACCGAAAAAAGAGGTGAACCAAGCAGTGTCAATCTGATTGACCAATTCTTGCATCCTTTCTTCTGCTTTGTTGTAAAAATCAGAATGTTGCAGAAAGAAGCGATGAAACTTGGTGTCTTTATAAAATTTGTTCAACAAGCGGAGATATTCTTCCAGTTCAGCTTTTGTCCAGACGCTGCCAGTAGTGTCTTTGGCGGGTGCTGTATCATAGCAGGTAATCATTTTTTTGGAAAATGAGATTGTGTTGCCGGATATTTCGAGCTCTGCCGCCGATGTTGCGATGAACGATATTTCAAATGGCTGTTTTGTGCCAATAATATTCTTGACGAAATTCACTAAATCGTGGTCTTTGTATTGGTCGAAATATTCGTTGATGTCACTCACATAATTTTGGGGAACGGGATACGCAAAAACGTCAATACCCGTCAATCTGAACGCGATGCTGGTCAATTCAAAGCGTTCGTCCACTTTTACATTGATTTGGCATATACCAATTTGAGAACAACTGATGAAAAGAAGAAAAATCAATATTTTTTTCATGATAATCGGTTTTTAGTCATTGGCCGCCTCTTCCCATACTCTTCGGTTCAGCTCCGCAATCTTTTCCTTGTCGGGTACGAAGCCCGTTTCGCGGTTGTAGGTGCCGCACTCCTCCACTGGCACATAGCCGTCCTGCCCCTCCCACAGGCAGATGTAGGGGTTGTAGGTGCATTTGGCGGGTTGCGAGTATGGATTTGCAGGGTCTTTGATGAAGGCACGGCAGTCGGTACACATATAGCGGAACTCACAGTCCTTGCACACGTCGATCTGGTCCTTGCTGATGGTCCAGCACTCTTTGAAGCCCGGCTTTTCGATGGCCTCTTTCAGAGTGGTGTCGCGGATGTTGCCATAGGTCTTCTTCATCGCGGGACAGTTTCGGATGTCACCGTTCGCGTCGATGCAGATTTTGCGGTTGAGGCAGGTGTTGTGGTGCTGGGCTTCGGTGAAATGGTTCGTCTCCGTTACGAAATAATCCTTCGACACGCATCCGCATTGCTTAACTTCCAAAGACTTTGAATGATAAAAGGCGAGCAGACACAAATTCCCCATTTTCGGCACAATCCTGTCATACGGAGCCGAAAAGACTTCCACTTTTGCCAGTTTCCAACACATGTCAAACAGAGGTTCATAGTCCTGTTCCGCGCTCGCATCAAACCGGAAAGCAAGTTGAATGGTGTTAAAATCCAGTTCCTGGCATACAGACAACAACTCTTTTACCTTTTCTATACCGATGTCACTGAAAAAACGGAGTTGTAGGTGGCAGCAGTTGATTTCTGACAGACGCTGAATGGCGGCCACCATATTGTAGGCGGAGTTCTCATTCCAATCCAGAATGGCATTACTGCAGAGCGATGGGAAATCCCAGTCCAGCGAAAATTTCGGAAAAAGTCCGCGCTCGTGGCAGTCCAGTTCGAAAATGAGCTCGTTCCTGTTCAGATAGTCATAATAACTTTCAAGGGCTTCGCGGTTTTCTTCTCCGAAATGGCGCACGACATCCTTCCATGGCCGATTGTAGCCGTAGTCAAGCACTTTCACCAAGTCGTTCGGAATGTAGAAAGACTGATGTCGGTTCAGGTCGGCGATGAGCGAGCGCCGCCATCCCCTGACCGCGATGCACGGCGAAAAAAGCCGGTATATTTTGTCGTCCTGCATATTATAAGCGTGATATGTTTTTATAAAAAGTGATAATTTGGCTTTCGCTGTTTTGGATTTTTGGCATCACCCCTTTTCTGATTGCCAATTCTGCCGGCTGGCTTTCTGGTATCTCCTGCCGTTCCAGGTGGGTATAGGTATATGGCAGCCAGTGCTGATATTCCAACGGTATGAGTTTTTTGGTCTTCATTGTGCAAGATATTTGGCTATGTCCTTTTCGATGTGGTAATTGCATATTTCGCTTACAAAGTTGAATTGTCCGACCGGATTGACCTCCAGAAAATAGTAGTCGTTGTTTTGGTCCACAATAATGTCGATGGAGCCACTTTCCAGTTGGAGGCGCTTCATCAGCCTTCGGATTTTCCGGGCCGTTTCCGACGGAAGTGTGAACGGGACCATTCGGTTGGGGTGTTTCCCATTAACATCCACCGCCCTGAAATCCAGCTCGCTCTCCTTGTCCATTTGTGAGAAAATGGCCATCGTGTACATCCGCCCCATAAAGAAAAAGATACGGAGCTCGTACTTCTTCTTAATCTCCCTTTGGAACAAGGAATACCATTGGCCCTTGGGACAGATGGACTCCTTGTCCACACGCACCGTCTTACCAGAGAATGCGTAATGGCCGTCGGTCTCGATGCCCATCATATCCTGTATGCTTTTGGAGATACAGTTCCCTTGGCTGTTGAGGAATTCTCTGATGGCATCAGGATGCACAGACAGAAGAGTTGGGGGGATTTTCAGACCGGCATTTTGAGCTTCCCTCAAAGCGATCAGCTTGTTGTAGTTGTAGTTATCCGGGTGGTTGATGGCGATATTTTTGCCAAGGTGATAATACAAGAAGCGTTCTAGGGTCTTGCCTTCATTGGCGAGATGCTTTTTGATGGATCGGTTCGTTTCCTCACCCAAAGCGGGGATGTCGTCCACATAGCGGAACAGAAAATATCCTCTGCGAAACCAAGTCTTTTGAGATTCGGACAGATGGTATCGGACGCCGTCCTTGTGGACAAACACGTTGATGCCTTCATTTTCGTATTCGATTCCGACCACGGGGTTGACTTCGTTCTCCTCATTCAGCCGGAGGAACGGCACATTCCAATGGTGCAGCCATTGGCAGACCAAATCTGTAGATTTGTCCGAAGACTCACCTAATATCACTATTGTTGGAGCTTCCATCGTTTGTTGGTTTATTGATTAATTTCTTCGCGCTCTTATTTTTCTTCGCGTTCGCTTCCTTTTTCGTAATACATTCTATGAAAGTCGCCTGCTGCGTGCTCGGCATCAATCTCCTGTTTCAACCGCGCCACAAAAGCGGCATCTTCTTCGTCTGTGAAATGCAGTATATGAATGGGTTTGAATGAAAACACTCCTGTCAAAAATTGCCATATTTCTTTCTTTTTCAAATCCTCGTAGGTTTCCGATATGCCTAGTCGCTTTCTGCTTCTGTTAACTTGGCAAATGTCATCAGGATAGTGTATGAAAAGACATTCTCCTATGATGTAGAAGCTAGTAGAAAAACCATAGCAATCGGGTTCCTTATAGGAAGCAGCTCCCGTTTTAACGTGGGCCAGTTGACACAGATACTCTTCTTCAAGATCCATGTATATATCTGCGCTAATATTACCTTTGCGATATTCCTTTTTTAATATATCCAGTACAGCATGATTGAGCCGGCCGACATGATGACAGCAAGGGGTCCCTAGGCAATGGGTAAAACTCCATCCGGCGGTGCTGCTATTGATGGTTTTATAATCCGCATACACCCTGTATATGTCTTTTATAACTTCTTCGTTCAACGAATCTTCAAACGCACTCACATCGCAGGTGTGGCGGTAGGACTGGTCCTTGTCGATAATGTCTTCCAATCTGCGCCGCAGCACTGTGTCATAAGTGGGAACCGTGGTTTCTTCCAGATAAAGAAGACGATGGTAAATGTTGGTGTCATAAGTTTCCAATCGGGCATAGTTGGCAGCCAAATTCTTCATCCCCCACTGCAATAATTGTATGGCATACTTGTATATGTGAGCGGTGTCGGATGTGTAATGGATGTTCATCTTATATGCAATACACAGATGATTTTCTGGAGGATTGGGGAGATAGTGGAACGCCTCGTCATAGCACTCGTTGGCGTATGTGTAGTTGCTGTCGCAGATGGCCAGCTCCGCCTGGTTGATCCAGTAGTAGTACTGCCTGACTTGTTTGCGGCTCTGCGCCGCCGCCGAAACCAACATCAGCACCGCCATCAGGCTGAGAAATAGGTTTTTAGGTTTCATATTATGCAGAATTATCGTTTAACATCTTCGGCATCCATCGCAAGGCGGAAACCAATACATGGAGAATGGGTTTCAGGATTGCTTTTGCTTCGGGTCGACACCCAGCAATTCTTTATATCTCCTTCACCCCAGCTACCACCACGGCACACCTTTTCATCACCTTGTGCCGGACCTTTAGGATTTTTGAATGAGTTCTGCAAAGAATAATATTCTGACGAAAACCAATCACTGCACCACTCCTTGACATTACAGGTCATGTCGTACAGTCCCAATGCATTCGGCTGCTTTTGCCCCACAGGTTTCGTCCATTGACAAACCTGTCCTCTCACTTTGGGGTCTGTTTCCACACGCCATCCCACATCGTTGATGTTATGGCTGCCAGCAAAACGGAACGGACTGTGATACTTCCCACCACAAGCCGCATACTCCCATTCTGCTTCGGTAGGAAGACGAAAATGCATCCCTATTCTCGCATTCAAGGTGTCAATGAAAGCCTGTGCGTCATACCAAGAAACATTCTCGACAGGACATAACCTGCGTGGATGTTCAAAACTACAAATGGAAGGATCTTTGCCCATTATGGCCGAATAAAGTTCACGTGTCAGTTCATATTTTGCTATATAAAAGTCGTTTAGCACTACTTTATGAGCTGGAGTACTCGTTTGTGGACAATGAATGGAAGTATCTTTCGTATCGCACCCTTGCACAAAAGACCCTCCCTCCACGAAGACCATCTCTATCGGGATGCTGTCCACCCAAACGGTATCAATACGCTGACCCATGACCGGAATCGTGCACCAAAGAAAGAAGAAAGCCACCAATGTCCCTGTTTTCATCATTCTGCAAGATTTAGGTCGTAATAAACACCTTTGATTTCGCCGCTGTCGTAACGGGCACGCTCATCTTTCTCATGCTGTTCCTCCTCCGCTTCGTCGCCGCGAATCACATACTGCCTGGGATAGAACCTGAATCCATCCTTGTGCCGGTTAACGTAAAGAACCTTCGTCACATAATCTTCCCACGTTTCGGCCACATTGATCTTGTTGCGATTCTTATTGATTTTTTGAATATCGTCAGGATAACGGATAAATAAGGTGTTGTTGATGATATAGGTGTACGAAGGGTCGGTGCCGTAAGTGGTCTTGTCGTCACCTTTGAAGATGCAATGGTAGCAATAGTCATAGTTTTGCATATAACCGGCTGCACTAAGGTTCCCACTTTTTACCAACTTTTCATAAAAAACATCGGGCGTAGTCAATCGCAATCTGGCAAAATGAATGAAGACCGCACTCATCATCATGGCACATCCGGAATTATATTCGTTAATATCTCGGTACTGTTGGAAAATCTGCTGGAGCTTTTGAAAATTCATGCTGTCGGTATGGTCAACCGCTGCACCATACAGGTCATCATTTTCGTAACAAGTGGTTCGCACACGCTGATCCTCGCGTCTGATTTCGTCCAAAGCATTGTACAAATCGACATTCACCAACGATTTTGTAGTGTCTGAAATCACCTTCATACATTGCCACAATTCCCGATATGCCGTAGTATCCTCCAAGTAAGGCGTTCCATCCATGAAGAAAGCTTTTGTTCCGGATTGAACTAGAAAATGGAAGTCCTCACACGCCCGCTCCAGATTATACAGATACCCAGTATGGAGCTTGAATGCAAAGTGGGCATCGCGGATGCACGGCCTTTTTATGACGAAAGCAGTCTGGTAGCATTCCGAAGCCCGTTGGTAGTTGCTGTCGCAGATGGCCAGCTCGGCCTGGTTGATCCAGTAGTAGTACTGCCGGACTTGTTTGCGGCTCTGCGCCACCGCCGAAACCGCCAGCAACACCGCCATCAGGGTGATAAATAGGTTTTTAGGTTTCATATTATGTAGAATTATCGTTTAACATCTTCGGCATCCATCGCCAACCGTATGCCGGACGCCTGATTGGTTCTTACTGAAGGGTTTTCACCTCTGCGCGTATCCAGTTCGCAAGCGCGATTGGGATACACGCCCCAGCTTCCACCACGGAGCACTTTCAGATGTCCTTCCGATGGACCGGTCGGATTAACATACAGCGTGTCGGGTTGATAATAGTAGGAAGAAAACCAGTCGCTGCACCACTCTTCCACATTTCCGCTCATATCGTATAGCCCGAAAGCATTAGGTTTCAGTAGTCCAACATGATGCGAATTGTGTCCCACGTTATCCCACGACCAGGCCAATTCATTACAATCATTGCCTCCGCTATAAGAATCATTGTATTGTTTTGCACGTGCGGCATATTCCCATTCCGCCTCCGTGGGCAGGCGAAAATGTTGACCAGTAAGCGCCTTCAAGGAGTCCACAAACTCCTGCGCGTCATACCAGGAAAGACGTTCTACCGGACATACTCTGTAATCAAATTCTTGATATCGCAATACTGAAGTGTTGTCTTTGTTGTACCACGACGGATTCTTGTGCATCACCGTTTCATAAACCAACTGTGTGACCTCATATTTTGAAATGTAGTAACCTGAAAGCACAATGGTGTCATAACCATTATAGGCGCCTTCAGCTACGATTGGGATTAAGTGGTAATGGCGGCAGGTGTCACCGTAGAAATTCTTCCTTACAAAAGTGTCCGCCGGAATATAGACCATGTCTATTTTCACCTGGTCGTTGATTACGATGGTGACGACTTTGTTCTTTTGTGCGAAAGTTGGAAGCCACAAAACCAGTGTCAAAAAGATGATTGCCAGCTGTTTCATCATTCACTCACTTTTGAACCTTTTTCGTAATACATTCTATGAAAGTCGCCTGCTGCGTGCTCGGCATCGATCTCTTGTTTCATTTTGGCGGCTTCGGCGGCATCGTCTTCTTCATCTCCAAAAATCCGTATATTCCTGCTTCTTGTCATGCAACAATCGTTGTGAACACATTCCCATACTCTTTTCCTCACGGCATCCTCCCAAGTTTCTGCCACTCCCAACTTTTTTCTGTTCTTGTTGATTTGCTTGAGGTTTTCGGGACGTGTCACAAACAAGGTGTTCCCGATATAATAGATATTTCCGCTTTCCATCCCCACACCGTACATCCTGTTTCTTAAAGAATGTGCGTTAGCCCAAACCTCTTCCAGCTCCATATACTGTTGTGCCGGGAAATTCCCTGCAACCACGTTCTTCCTCAATATCGGCTGCAAATCATAATGGCCGGTCTGCACAGAATGAAGCAGTGAAGCCTGTAACATGACCCCGTAATGAATTCCCGCCACATATTCGCTGAAGTCAGGATATTCATGGTAAAACTGCTTGATGAGTTTACGGTTCTCATCATCCAATGCAAACTGTTCTGGCGAACGCCCCATACCCTGTATTCGGTATCGTTGGTCACGCTCTCTGACATTTTCCAAAATTGTGTCAAATTCCACACAATAAGTTTTATTCATTTGATCTTCAATGTCAAGCAATTGTTGGTAAACAGCCGAGTCAAAGTGCGGCGACATATACTGATATAAATCCGCCAATTCTTCATCACCCAATTCGATACGGCATTTTGCTATCTGCAAGATTTTCTTGTTGTTTTCGATTTGAATGGCCACCCAGAAAGCAGTATGCATTTCTCGTTCCAAAGGCTTTTTAATAGAGAACGCTTGTGAGTAAAGAGAGTCTGCCATCAGCAAGTTGCTGTCGCAGATGGCCAGCTCTGCCTGGTTGATCCAGTAGTAGTACTGCCGAATGTTCTTCTTTGATTGAGCTTGAAGTGTAAAAAGAAATACAAAGAAACAAATAAAAGTGACAAAAAATCTTGTTCTCATCTTTCATTGAATAATATTAGGGGGGGCTCCCCCCCTAACTGATTAACGTTATTTGTTCTCAGCAAGCTGCCTATTCAACCAATTTTCACAAATAGTAGCATCGTTAGCTCCAGTTGCTCCAACAAGTTCATACGAACATTTCCCCGTTCTCAAATCATCACCATTTGTACGCGTAACCTGTGCATCCGCTGAATATTGCCCACAAGGCCCTGTTACATCACCATAGATTCGTCCTCCCACCAATTGGCCCATTTTTTCGGGTGTCAAAGAATATTTCGGATTGTTCAAAGATTCTAATTTCATAATTATTCAGATTTTAAATTATACAAAAACTCCACCTGTCGCGGGAACACGCAAAATTGCGTGCACTTCG
>JAGCUN010000024.1 GCA_017962845.1 Bacteroidales bacterium
AGCTTTCTTACCAGCAGTGAATTTGGCTTTTCCTGGGAACTTGGTGGCCATATCCTCAACTTTGTTGCGGTTGGAAGCACGCATCTCGAGCATATAGTCGATCATTTCCTTGTTGATACCTTCGGGAAGTTCGCAAACGCCGTCGGGGCCGGAGAGGGCCACAACCTTTGCGCCGAGTTCGGTAGCATTGATGGCAGCACCCCAAGCCACGTTGCCGAAGCCGGAGAGAGCAATTCTCTTGCCTTCCATCTTGTCACCTTTTTCTTTCACCATTCTCTCTACATAGTAGATAGCGCCGAAACCGGTAGCTTCGGGACGGATGAGGGAACCACCCCAACCGTAGCTCTTGCCAGTGAGAGCGCCGGTGCTGTGCTCGCGAGCGATTTTCTTGTATGCGCCATAGAGGTAGCCGATTTCACGACCGCCAACACCTACGTCACCAGCAGGGCTGTCCTGATCGGGACCGATGTTGCGCCACAACTCATACATGAAGGCCTGGCAGAAACGCATGATTTCTTCGTCGGTCTTGCCAACGGGATCGAAATCAGAACCGCCCTTACCACCGCCGAGAGGCAGGTTGGTCAGAGAGTTTTTGAAGATCTGCTCGAAACCTAAGAATTTCAGCATGGAAACGTTCACAGCCTTGTGGAAACGGAGACCGCCTTTGTATGCACCAAGAGCGGCGTTGTACTGCACGCGATAACCGAGGTTGGTCTGGACTTCGCCGTTGCGGTCAACCCAAGTCACACGGAAAGTGAAGATACGATCGGGCTCAACCAAGCGCTCGACGATCTTAGCTTTCTCGAATTCAGGATGCTGGTTGTAAACTTCTTCGATGGATTCGAGAACTTCTTGAACCGCCTGCAAATACTCATTTTCACCAGGATGTTTGGCTTCCAGGTTAGCCATGATTTTTTTAACTTCCATAATATAACTTTTTTAAGTTGTTAGAATTTGTTCCGATAACGGGGTGCAAAAATATTACTATTTTTTGAATTATTATCCTTTCTGAAAAATTATTTTTTTGTGATGATTTTTTTTGTAATTTTGCCGCCGATTTTATGGTGAAAGGATAGGCCAATTATCCTTGAGAGGGAAGTAGGTGAAAGTCCTGCACAGTACCCGCTGCTGTAATCTCCACAATGCCCCAGGCAAAGGTCACTGTCGCACCGCGACGGGAAGGCGCCTGAAGGCGGAGTAAGTCAGAAAACCTGCCATAAACTCTGTTACGGTAAGCTCCGGGCATTGGGCTGCTGCCAACGGATCACCTCCGCTGTGCTTCGTATGCCTTCTCCGGTCTTCCATCGGGAGGATTTCTTATTTCCTCCAACATGATGATTGAATAATATAGTATGATGAAGAAAGGGCATACAACAAAACAGAAAAAACAGAGCAATTTCAGCGCAAAACTGAAAGGATGGCTGGTAATGGGAATGGTGGCCGTCGTCGCACTGGCCGGCTGTAAGGATCCCAAGCCGACACCCCAACCCGACCCAGTGGATCCGACCGTGACGGCAGCCTCCGGCATCTATGTGCTGTGCGAGGGTCTGATGGATATGAATAACTCTACCCTCACTTTCTATAACTTTCTTACCAACGACATCGACAACAACTACTTTTTAACCCAAAACGGCCGCGGACTCGGCGACACCGGCAACGACCTCAAAGCCTACGGCTCGAAAATGTACTGCGTGGTGAATGTTTCCGAGACGGTGGAAATTATGGAGCTGAAGAGCGCCAAATCGCTGAAACAAATTTCATTGTCGGGCAAACAGCCGCGCCGCGTCGCCTTCGCCGACGGCTACGCCTACGTGTGCTGCTTCGATGGTGATGTGGTGAAAATCGATACCGCCACCCTGACTGTGACCGCCACCGCACAGGCCGGCAGCAACCCCGACGGCATCTGCGCCGCCAACGGAAAGCTGTATGTGGCCAACTCAGGCGGACTCAACTACCCCAACTATGGCAACACCGTCAGCGTGTTCGACCTCGCCACCTTCACCCACCTCAAGGATATCACCGTGGTCATCAACCCCACCCGCATCGCCGCCGACAGTCAGGGCGATGTGTATTTGGTGTCAAACGGCAACTACACCTCCGTTCCGATGACTTTCCAACGCATTGATTCACAAATCGATGAGGTGGTGCAGACTTTCGATTTTGCCGTCACCAATTTCGCCATCTGCGACAACCTGTGCTATTTCTACCATTATGATTATGGTACTGAACAATGTTCGGTAAAGGTGATGGATGTGATGACGGAACAGATTGTCAACGAGCATTTTATTGCTGACGGAACGGAGCTGCGCACACCTTACGGCATCGCCGTCAACCCCGAAAATGGCGACGTCTATCTCACTGATGCTTACCAATATACTACCAATGGGGATGTCTATTGCTTCGGTAGCAACGGCCAGAAGAAATTCCAGTTTGAGGCGGGTCTCAACCCCAACAATATTATTTTTCTAAAAGCCAACTAATAATTCAATAATTCAATAATTCAAAGATTCAAAATTTAATAATTTAACAATTTAATGATTTAGTAATTATGAGAAAAATTCTATTGATTTTATTTGCTTTCTGCACTTTAATGGGTGCGGTGAAAGCGCAGGAAGATGCCACCATCTCTCCTGATGAAATCCAGTATTGGATTGGCGAAGGTGAAAACGAAGCCATCCTCATCGTGCAGTGGTGCGACCCGGAAATCGCATTCGCATGGGGCTACCGCTTCGATGGCGAGGTTAACGTTCAAACCATGTTGGATGACATTGCTGCTGAAGACAGCCGATTCTCCTATGACGGTGATGCCAGTACAGTGAACCAGATTTACTACAATGATGATGACTACAGCTTGGCATTGGTGGGCTGGTACTGGATGTACAATATGAATGGTTGGATGGCCGGCCTCGGCTACACTTCACAGATGATCACTAACGGTGACGTGGTGAAATGGGGTGATGTAGAATGCGCAACCGAAGTGGGTGACATGTCTGATTGGGAAAACTTTACCTATATCTGGACTACCGAAGTAACTCCCGTTTCCAACCCGAACGGCACTGAATTAGAGGACGCTACTATTTCCGCCGACGAAATTGAATATTGGGTTGGTGAAGGCGAGAATGAAGTTGTGGTGGCCATCACTTGGTGTGAAGAGACCGAAACCGCTTTGGCTTGGGGCTATCGCTTCGATGGCAATGCCACTCTTTTCCAAGCTCTTACCGCTATCGCTAGCGATGATGACCGTCTGACCGTTGTGGGCTCTGCCCCTTCTAACATTATTTATCAGGATGATGAATATAATTTGACTATGGCGGGTGACTATCCGATGCACAGCATCAACGGACTGATGGGTCAGAACGGCATGTCGGGTGAGCCCATCCATGATGGCGACTTCGCTAAAATTGGCGCCCTTGATTGTTCTGAAACGTCTGATGACTGGAGCGTAATCGCATGGAGTACTCCTATTGAGCCCGCTACTGAACCGGAAGACGAGATGGTGGACGCCACCATCTCCGCTGACGAAATCGAATACTGGATTGGCGAAGGTGAGAACGAAGCCATTCTCATCGTGCAATGGTGCGACCCCGAAATCGCTTTCGCATGGGGTTACCGCTTTGATGGCGAGGCTACTGTTGAAACCATGATGGATGCTATCGTCGCTGAAGACAGCCGTTTGACTTACGAAGGAAGTTACGGTATTATGAATCAAATTTACTATAATGATGATGACTACAATTTGACACTGGTCGGTGATTATTGGATGTACAATTTGAATGGATGGATGGCTGGATTGGGTTACACCGAACAAGCTATCACTGATGGCGACGTGGTGAAGTGGGGCGATCCCGCCTGTGCTATTGCTTTGGGTGATCCTATGGACTGGGAAAACTTTACCTATATTTGGACTACTGAAGTCACTCCCGTTTCCAACCCGAACGCCCCCGAAGAGGTGGTGGATGCTACTATCTCCGCCGATGAAGTCGAGTATTGGCTGGGTGAAGGTGAAAACCAAGTGGTGGTCGCTATCAGCTGGTGCAGCAACACCCAGGCCGCTCTGGCATGGGGCTACCGCTTCCATGGTGATGCCACCGTCTTTGATGCGCTGACCGCTATTGCTGCTGCCGACAGCCGTCTGGCAGTGGTCGGTACCGCTCCCACCAACATCACCTATCAGGATGGTACTCTTGACCTGACCATGTGTCCCAACCCGAGCGCTCAGTGGACCGATCCCGACTATGATATTCCGATGCACAGTGTGAACGGAGCGATGGGGCAGAACGCCATGTCCGCCGAACCGATTCACGATAACGATTATGTGCATATTGGCGGTTATGCTTGCGGCATCTACTCTGATGACTGGACCGCCATCTCATGGACCACTCCCATCCAACCCGCCACCGCTCCCGCAGAAGTGGGTCCGAGCGACGAGACCTTCGATGGCATCGTGGGTACGGAAGGCTGCCAGGGTATCCATTGCCAAGACCCTGCCATCTTGGGCTGGGCTACCACTTGCACCATTGAACGTGGCCGCCAGAACATCACCACTCCCGGCGTTTTCGCCACCTACGGCACTGAAAACGACGGCGTGGGCGCCGCTACCGAAGCCACAGGCGACGTGGTCAGCTTAGGCGACTATGGTATTGCCGTCCTCACCTTCGACATCCCGATTCAGAACGGTGACGGTTACGATTTCGCCGTGTTTGAAAACTCACTCAACGACTCCTTCCTTGAAATGGCCTTTGTTGAGGTGAGCTCCGACGGTGTGAACTACTTCCGCTTCCCCGCTATCTCCAACTCCGACACCACTGTTCAGGTGGACAACGGCGGCAGCGTGGATGCCACCCTCATCCACAACCTTGCCGGTAAATATCGCGCTGGCTGGGGTACTCCTTTCGATCTGGAAGAACTCGCCGGCAACGATGACCTCGACATCAACAACATCACCCACATCCGTCTCGTGGACGTGGTGGGTTGCGTTGCACCGCGCTATGCTACCCGCGACAGCCGCGGCCACATCATCAACGATCCTTATCCGACACCCTTCTATTCCAGCGGTTTCGACCTTGACGGCGTTTGCGTGCTCAACGGCTGGAGACCCGAAGGCGTTGAAGAGAACACGATGGTGAACCATACTCTTACGGTATATCCCAACCCGTGCCACAGCACCCTCACCCTCAACACCGAAGCTCATGACGTGGTCATGCTCTTCAACATGCAGGGCGCACTGCTGCAGCGCGTAGTGGCTACCGACAATACGACTACCTTGAATATGCAAGACCTGCCCGCTGGCATGTACATCGTGCGCTGCGGCAACCAGTCTGCCAAGGTTGTCAAACAGTAAATCAGACTTTACAGCTGATTTGATTAGGACGCTTTTAGCGGGTTGTGCTCTGAACGGGTGCAATCCGCTAAATTATTTTTCAGAAATATGTATGAAATCCCCCAATTTCGGCATTAGAGAAAAGCGAAATTTGTTGTAATTTTGCAGCCCAATCGAACGATGAGAGAAAGGATCAAAACGGATTTTAGACTTGCAGTCACTTTGCTGGGCACGCTGTTGCTGCTATGTGGCACGATGGTGCGAGCTCAGCAGCAAGACACTGTCTATCAGTTGGATGCTGTTACAGTGCAGGGTAAGAATGAGATTCCTGCCGTGCAGAGCATCGCGCCGGTGCAGAGCATGGATGCCGATAGGTTGGAGGCCATGCCCGCCGTGCAGGTCAGCGACGTGCTGAAACTCTTCTCCGGCGTGGTCATCAAGGACTACGGCGGTGTGGGCGGTATGAAAACCGTGTCGGTGCGCGGCTTCGGCAGTCAGCATACGGCGGTGTGCTACGACGGCATCGTGGTGAGCGACTGCCAGACCGGCCAGATCGACCTGTCGAAATTCTCGCTGCAAAATACCGGCAACGTGGAGCTGGTGACCGGCTCCGACAACAGCATCTTCCTGCCCGCGCGCGCCGCCGCCAGCGCCAGCACCATCACCCTCAACACCAAAGTGCCACCCCACCCCCTCAGCCGCCCCATACAGCGCAGCGAGCTTCCCGTGAATGTCGATTTCCGCTTTACCGGCGGCTCCTTCGGCCTCATCAATCCCTCCATCATCATCGAAAACCGATTCCTTCCACATGCCAAAGAACGCTATCCCTATATTGCTTCATCTCTAAATATCAATTATTTACAATCCGAAGGCAATTATCCTTTCGTGCTGTATTACGGCAACCAGGGCGACAGCACCTCGGTGGAGCGCCGCAGCAACTCCGATGTCCATATCTTCAATGTAGAGGAGAATCTCTTCGTGGACTTCAACCCCCAGTCGCAAATGAAGGTCAAGCTCTACTATTACCAGTCGGAGCGCGGACTGCCGGGCGCGGTCATCTTCTACAAACAGGGCAACAGTCAGCGGTTGTACGACCAGAACGCCTTCGGACAGGTGCATTTCGAGCACCGCTTCCACCGGCCGTGGGCCTACCAGCTCAACGCCAAGTTCAACTTCGCCCTGCAACGCTACATCGACTCCAACTACCTCAATGCGGAAGGTTTTCTGCATAATGTGTACGCGCAGCGCGAGTATTACCTGTCGAACGTGGTGCTCTACCAGCCGCACAAAATCATCTCGCTGTCGTTGTCCAACGACCTGATTTACGGCAATATGAACGCCAACCTGCACGAGTTTGTCACCCCGAGCCGGTTCCAGTCGCTCACCGTGTTGGCGGCGAAAGTGACGGTACGGCACATCAATGCCCATGCGCGGTTGTTGCACACCGGCGTGGTCAACCGCGTTAAAATTGGCGAGGCCTCCGGCAACCTGAGCCGTTTCTCTCCGTCGGCGGGCATCTCCTACCAGCCGCTGCTCAATGAGGAACTCCACCTCCGTCTTTTCTACCAGAATATTTTCCGCCTTCCCACCTTCAACGACCTCTATTACACCGAAGTAGGCAACCGCAACCTGCGGCCCGAAGATACCCACCAGCTCGATGCTGGCGTTACCTACAGCAAGAGTTTCCACTGGGGATTGCTGGAGGCCACCACCTCTGCCGACGGCGACTATCGCCATACCTTCAGCCTGTTTTTCACCGCCGACGGCTATTACAACCGCGTGAAAGACAAGATTGTGGCCATCCCCAGCAAGAACCTTTTTGTGTGGACGATGCTGAATTTTGGCAAAGTGGAGATGGCGGGGCTGGATGTCAATGCAAATTTCAGTTACGAGTATGGTGCTTCCAAATGGTTCAAGGGAGTTTCATTATCAGGAAGTTACTCCTTGCAGTATGCGGTCGACCGCACCGATCCCACGGGCAAGACCTACGGGCATCAGATTCCTTACACGCCGTTGCATTCGGGTTCGGTGGCGGCGAGTGTGCAGCTACAGTATGTGGAGGTGGGTTACACCCTGGTGGCGGCCGGCAAGCGCTACACGCTGCAGCAGAATGTGCCCACCAACGAGCTGCAGCCCTACACCGACCACAGCCTGTCGCTCACGGCGCGCTGGCCGATGGAGGTGAACCGCTGTGTCGGGCGTGTGGGACGGCGCTACATCATCGAGTTGGGGCTCAAGGCCGAGCTGTTGAATCTGGCGGACCGCCACTACGAAATCATCCGCAACTACCCGATGCAGGGACGCAGTTTCCGACTGACGGGGTGGGTGAAGTTCTAACGGTCTCGTGTTTCGGAGAAACGCAATCTCAGTAACCCCAGACAAGCGGAACAAAGTGGAGCGCAGTCTGGGGGACGGCGGCCACCCGCGATAAAAAGCTTGTCGGAGACACGCGACTAATTATTTCTTTATCTCCGTTTCATCCTTCTCAACACGAAACCCGATTCTCCGGCGGGTATTCTCTTCGTCCCGTTCTGTCTTTTCGGCGTGAAGTTCTGCCAGCGAGTCTTGAATGAGGTCTATCTGTAAAGCAGTAGCCTCGTTGATGTCGTTTTGGTCGCGGAGGATGTCGTCCACATAGTGGTTGAGATTGTCCACGCGCCGCGACAGCTGTTCCACTCGCAAGTTGGTCGCCGACAGTTCCGATAGTGCCTGCCGCATCAGCACAAATGCCCGCATGATGTTGATGTTCATCTGGATAGCGATTTCTGATGTAAGGACCGTGCTCAACATAGCTATGCCCTGCTCGGTAAAAGCAAAAGTAGTATATCGATTTCCACCTCGTTTGTTTGAGGTGCCATTTTGGCACCTCAAAGCATCGTTCTCTTCATAGGTCAATTCAAACATAAAATCTTCAGGAAAACGAGTGGGGTTCCTTTTCACCTGACGTTTAAGTTGTTTTGTCTCCACGTGGTACAATTCAGCGAGGTCTCGGTCAAGCATCACCTTCTTTCCTCTGATGTCGTAAATGTGGGCGCGGATGGTCTCAATGACATTTTCTACAGGATTCAATGCGATTTCTTCTTTCATAGTGTTTCATTTTTAAAGATGTCCGCAAAGATACACCATTCAAAATTTAAAAACAAGGCCTTTGTAAAATTATTTCACTGAAAATCAATGAAATAAAAATGCAAATTTTGATTAAAAAATGGTCAAAAATTCCGACAAAAACCACAAACAGGCAAAAATGTGCATTTTTTGATTGTGCCAGATTTTGGCAGGATATGAGATGTTTTCGGAGAAATTGGGGAGGATTTTGCGCGTGACGATATTTACCGCGGATTACGCGAATTACGCGAATTCGGGCAGGTTGATTGCGCCGGCCCGGAGGGGCGAATACTCATTCGCCCCCACGATAATCATTCGCCCCTACAATTTGAAATTCGAATATATGTTGCGCCGTAGAGACGTTGCGCGCAACGTCTCTACAATTGTCCCGTGATTTGCCGCGACAATGTCCGGCAACCGCCCGCACGCCTGACGGGCGTGCCCCGGCACGGATGGATGCGGAAAAGCGCGTGCCGCCGGCACGCTATGTCACGGATGGCCTTGCTCTCCCCCACATTGCATGTGGGGTTACTGAAAACAGCTCCCTCCGGGAGCAAAGGCAAGAAATGTTATCGATTCTGGGTGTTTTGCGGAAGTTGGCTCAATGGCTCACAATGCTCTTTGATGACCACGCGGTCGCGCATGAGAGATGGGTCTGAGATGTTGCGGGCGATGTTGCAAACGATGTTCCAATAATCGTCACTTCCATCTGGCTTCTGGTGATAATAGGGTTTGATGGAGACGCAATTTTTATGTTCAAAGAGTGTTTTCAGGAGTGTGCGGTCGGAAATTCCGCAGGAGTGCCCCATGATACAAATCTGGAATGGAGCTTCCTCGATGAATCCGAGCATATTTCGGTAATTGGATGACTCCAAATAATGAAACGATTTGATGTGGCGCAAGTATTCGTTGTCGTTCTTCTTCATCAATGGCTGGTATTCATCATCCCGCTCGTCCCCATAACCAAAGATCACGCTTTCTGGATTGGAAAGAGAACCGTGAATGTGATTTACCGTGAACAAATCATTGGACTGCAAATACATATCTGCCGTATTCGTATAGTTGAAATTCAGTAGCATGATTTTGTCTGGCAGACGATATGCCTTACAGTCATTTTCAATTTCATCATCGAATCTATCCGATCTGATTTTATCAGCATATAGGCTCTTATAGCTTTTAATAGAACTCAAAGAATAGCTTGAACCCTTCAAATTATCATTGTATGTGGTGAACAAATGATTCCACGTGTTGTCGTTATACTCCAACCGTTCTTTCATCATCTCTCTCCATTTATCCATTGAACCGATGGCAATGTCCTCTTTGGAAATAGGTGATAAAATTTTCCATTTTATATCGGGAACAACTATTCTATCAGTAATTCCCTTTTGTAGCGCTGACAAATACTCTATCAATTTGGATTTGACAATATCCAATTTCTTATTGACATCTTCCGCAGAGCGGTTTAAAATATCATGTCGTGTTAAATGTTTGTAATAGACCTCCTCAATATCCGCCCATCCTATGGTATCAATTTTATAGCATATTTCTTGAAACAATGGTGTCGACTCCACTGAAAAATTTCTGGTATCTTTTCTAATCTCCTCGACAATTGCTTTGCCATCAATTTTTGAGTAGGACGGGATACAATTATAAGCCCACACATTCCAAACATCCATTTCATTCTTGAGTTTTAGAGAGCAAAGTCCATCGTCAGAGATGTGGCTTAAATGACCTCTTAAACCCATAATTCGTCTTGTCCAATACCAATCAATAAAATCCGCATAACTGGTTTTCAAACCGTGCGCCAAGTCGAAGCCGTTGCCGATGAGGATGATTCGGTTCATTTCACCTCCTTTATCACCCCGAACAACTCCTCCACCTTCGCCACTATACGCTTCTGCTCGGATAGCGGGGGAAGAGGACCCTCTAACTCTTGCAAGACTTTTCCTGAAATAGCTTTAAAGGTTGTGCCTGTAGAATTATCTTCCAAATATTCACGAACCTCTGGCGATTCCAGCAAGTAAAAGATATACATTAAATCAGCATCTTGCTTCGGCTTAATACATGCCAAACCTCTGCCAATGCATATCTTTCTTTTCGTAATGTTAGCCGTGCCAACAGGGGCCCGAACACTTACCACAATAGAATCAGGCTCTGCATATTTGGTGGGACTTGTAGTAAACACTCCTGAGGGTTTTAAAAACATTTCACCAAATGCCACTTTCCCTTGATGAAACTCTATTCCATTTGAATTGTTATATGTATTTCCTTCAGGTGATTGCCCCATAACAATTTCACAAATTTCTTTCAGCTTAACAATTTTTATCTCTGACAATTGTATTCCCACATGATTACCAAAAATGGCTTCCTGTAAGATGCTCTGCCGCAAACGCGCGGGCAGGCTCTCGTTCAGTTTGTCCAACTCATCTTGAGCCTTGCCGTAACGCTCCACCAAAGGCATCAACTCCTCTATCTTCGCCACTATGCGACGCTGCTCGGCGAGAGGGGGAAGTGGCAAAATATGAGGGCGAAAATCTGCTAAATTCACATGAGCCACTGTTGTACCTGTAGATTCTCCGACTAGTTTTGTGTAAGAATACGGTGACAGGATAAAATAAGCTAACCAATAAGAATCTATCAATCCTTGCATTGGCCTAACCAAAACCGTTCTTTGACCAAGACACACCTTCTGTCCTTCTTCGATTACCGCAATATTCCCTGCTGTCGCTTCTCTTGCATATATCAAATCATTTTGTTGAGGAATAGCCCGTTCATTCCTTTTGTTGTAAACACTCTCTGAAACCCTATGAACTCCCTTTAACAACAATCGTCCGAAACCAACATTTGATGTCCTAATTAATGGATAACCTTTCCCCTCATCAGGAGCAGTAGAATGAGGACAATCTTCTATCAATTCGGTTATGCAGTTTAACCTCACCCACTCCCAACTCTCCGGCACCTCAAACGGAATCTCATCCTCTGCAATCGGTTTGCTCTCCAAATCCTTTTTCTTCAGTTTGCCTTCTTTCACGAGGCGTTCCTTCTCCTTGCGGATGCGCTGGAGCAGCACCAAGGCGGGCTCATCGGCGGGGTCTTGCGGAACTAACTTGCCTTGGATGGCTTGTTGCAGGATGCTGTTTTTAAGTTGTTGCGCGTTCATAGTTTAATCATCTGCTGCTTTAACCCTATATGAAAAATATTGCGGATCCATAACGAGTTCAGTTTTCATTTTTCTCGCATCAGAAGAAAAGGAAAACATATTTATGATTGCACTTTGGATTCCGTTTAAACTAGTTTTGCTCTTTATCCAATTCTGTGGTATGAATGTGCGGTTATCCGATTTACATTTTGCATCTTCCGTTTCAAGAGCATTATTAAGACAACTTACCGCCATAGAAATAATAGTGTCAATGTATCCATCATGCAGATTGGCAATTTCCAAACATTGCGATGGTGATGGCACATTATCCTGGTTGTTGCTTTTTGCAAATATGGCCGATATTGCGTACAAAATATGATATGGGGCATACGCTTTCATTGTTAGAATGGTATCGTTAATGCCGTAAGGATTATGTTCATTCCATGCTTCCATAATTTTGTTATACCAATATTTTAGAGCATAAATATCTTCTGGCAAATATTCTACTTTAAAAAGTGTGGAAAAATATTTGTCGAAGATTTTTGTCTCACCATAGGATAGGTTAGGCCGTTGCATATACCATGCCGTAGCTTGTTTACCGAGCAAAGACAACTCAACAGCATAATTTTTATCTTTATCAGCAGGGATTGTTTCGCCTCTCTTTGTCGCAAAGAATCCTGTCGGATATTTTTGTTCGTATGCTTTTTTCAGTTTCAACACTTGCTTGCTGTTGCTGCGTAAATCGCGTGCTTTGACAGCACTCTGTGTGTTGGTGTTAATGCTTATTGAATCCGCGCGATCTCGTTGCGGTATTTCATAGAAGCGTATCAACACATAAGCGTCATCCCTCTTCTTTACCGTTTCACTGCAAGAGATAATTGTATTCAATGATTGGCAACCGTTTACCACATTAAGGCCGTAAAACTTGAACTGACCATCGGCAACAACTTCCATCTTGTTGCAAATAGCCGTGATGCCATTATGAAAGAAGAAAAAATCACGACATTTTGCCGGGTCGCTTAGTGTCTTTTTAATTTTTTTATTTACAGTATTGTTGATGCCCAAACTTTGTCGTACATTTTTCTGAAATAAAGAACCGTCTTTAATACCGGGCATCTTAATACATTCCTTCAAAGATACTGCTGCAAGAAGAACTTTTGTGTTGCTCAAATCCGTCATTAAAAACTTTCCTCTTTCTAAAACAACCGTGTGGTTTAAGGAAGGGTTGACTTGTTCAAGTACCATATTATATTTGTCTTCAATGCCTTGTTTGTCAACAACCTCAAATTGTGCATTGAAACAATCATCGTCAGTTTCTGCCAATTTTGATTGAAAAGCTTCAATGTCTCTATTGGCATCTTCTGAAAAAGTAGATGTGGTTATTAATTCAAAACACAAACAATATGTTTCGTCTTCAAGAGCAGTTGAAATCTCACAAATTTTCTTTTTGAGTTTCTCATTAGCATTGTCCTGCAATTTATCCAAGTGATCAAACTGACTCCAAGCAGAAATAACCTCCCTAATAGGTTCAGCATTCACAGTGTCTCCAGTATAGAATTTTCCTTGGATGATATGAATCTTTTGTTCATCTTCATCTATGTACACCGCATCAATTTGTTTGTCGTTTGCTCCATCAGTAATTGCATCTTTTGCTTGTAATTGATCCAATAAATATATGTTGCGTAAATACCATGCGACAAATCTTTGCCCATCATTAGGGAAGTTCTGTTTGTAATAATCTTGAGTGATTTCACTCTGAATTTTTTCTACGATGTTAGTCATGCTCAATCTTGTTTTAATTCAACTCCTAATATTTTCTGTATTTCAGCCAGTGTGTCGTCAATCTGTTTGTCCAGGGCTTCGCGGCGCTTGTGGTAGTCGGCCAGCAACTCATCGGGCGGCAACACCTCCTCATCGGCCTTGGGAAACTTGCACTGGTCGAAGTTGCACGATTTGGCTATCAACTCTTCCACCTTGAAGCAACGAGACTTTTCGTCCACCACATTGCCGTCATCGTCAGTAGTAATGATCTCCCTTCTGTCTGTCCACCAGTCACGAATAGGCTGGCAGTGCTCCACGCGCATGGGTTTGGTCTTGCTGAAGTGCTTGTAACCTTCGGGCATATCAAGACGATAGAACCAAGTCTCCTTGGTAGAAAAGCCTTCGGGAGCATCTTCTACTTTCTCGTTGTTGAAAAAGATGATATTGGTGTTGATGCTCGTGTAAGGAGAGAAGATGGAGCCAGGCAGACGAATAATGGTGTGCACGTTGAACTCGCGCAACAGCTTCTCTTTAATGGCCATTTTGGCATTGTCGGTGCCAAAGAGGAAACCGTCCGGCAGGATAACGGCGGCGCGTCCGTTCTCTTTGAGACGATGCATAATGAGCACCATAAAGAGGTCGGCGGTCTCGCTTGAACTCAAGTCTGCCGGGAAATGCTTCTTTATATCGTTCTTTTCGCTGCCACCGTAAGGGGGATTCATCAGCACCACGTCAAACTTGTCGTCATCGGTGTAGTTCAGCACATCTTTCGCTAATGAATTGTCGTGCATAACCTTTGGTGAATCAATGTCGTGCAGCAGCATGTTGGTCACGCATAGCATGTAAGGGAACTGTTTCTTCTCAATACCAAAAACCGATTTGGCGTATTGTTCCCTGTCCTCCGCTGTTTTCACCTTCTTATCGAGGGCATTCAGCCAACTGGTGATGAAACCGCCCGTTCCGCAAGCGAAATCGGCCATTTTCTCACCCACCTTGGGCTGAATGATTTCAGCCATAAAATCAGTAAGGGCGCGAGGGGTGTAGAACTCGCCTGCCGAGCCTGCACTCTGCATCTCTTTCAGAATGGCCTCATAAATCTCTCCGAAAGCGTGGCTCTCTTCATAATCACCAAGATCGAGTTGGTCAATAACATTAATTACCTGGCGGAGCAGCACGCCGTCTTTCATATATTGGTTGGCATCCTGAAAAGCGGTCTGAACAATAGCGCTACGCATGGGCGTAGTGGGCGTCACCTCCAGTTTCTTCAACGTCGGGAAAAGCGTATTATTGACAAAATCGAGCAAAGCATCTGCCGTCATGGCTTTTCCTGTACCGTCATCTTTGGCCCAATTGCGCCAGCGGCAGTTTTCGGGAATGAAGGAGACATAATGGTCCTCGTTGAACTCCCAGTCGTTTTCCTTTTCGTCATATACTTTGAGGAACAACATCCATGCAATTTGCTCGATACGCTGGGCATCACCATTGATACCGGCATCGTTTCGCATGATGTTGCGGATACTCTTTACAAAATTGGTCAGTGCCATAATTATGCTATGTTATAAATAAGGTTTTCCAGTTCTTTCACAGCGTCAAAATACTGCTGGTTGCCACCAAAAAATCTGGCAATATTGGCAGGGGAACCCATTTGACGGAATGGATCAAGACGAAGCACACTCCGGCTCTCCAATTGGGAAATGCCGTCATCGGCATACTTGTCTAACAGGGCTTCCAAAACTTTTCGGGCTTGCTCGCCATATTTGTTGAAAATATCCCGTTTTTTCACATTCTCAGCTCGTTCACGCCGTGTTAAAGGCTTCTTTCCGTATGCGATGTGGCAGATAAAGTCGAAATCATCCACATCTTCCATATTCCTGTCTTGTTTTAAAGCCTGCAAATCAATACCTTGCTCTCGCAATAAATCGGTTATTTCGGCTTTCCTTTCTGACGCATTCCAATGATTGATAAAATCGTCAAGGTTGGCGTAGGTGTCGTTGATGTTCTTGCGCGTATAGTCGGTTATGCTTTCCGTGCGAAGGAGTTTTCCGTTGGAATCATAGACGGAAACAACCTTATTGATGACACGCACCGTGCAGCCATCTTTGTCAACGATAGGCTTTCTGTAAGGCTCACGAGGCTCGTTCGCTTCTGTTATATCATCTTCACGAGGCGCATAAATCACCGACAGGTCTTTCCCATAGTTCTCGTCCACTTCTATTGGTCCGTCCCATTCCGGATCGGCAAACAAACGGGTGATGTTACGGAAATCCATAATGGTGAAATGTGTCTTGCCTTCTTTTTCGCGGATACGGGTACCACGACCTACAATCTGCTTGAATTCCGTCATGGAGTTGATGCGCTGGTCAAGAACGATAACTTTCACCATTTTGCAGTCAACGCCCGTAGAGAGCAGTTTGCTCGTGGTGGCGATAACCGGATACTTGGAGGAAACGGAAATGAAATAATCCAGTTTGGATTGCCCGTATGCATCGCTTCCCGTAATGCGCACCACATAATCGGGATTTTTCTTGCACATGTCAGAATTCTCATTCACAAGGGCAGCACGCATTCTGTCGGCATGTTCCTCGTCAGCGCAGAAGACAATGGTTTTTGCCATACGGTCTGTGCTTTTCAGATAGTTGGTTATTTCGTGCGCCACCTCGCGAATACGGTCTTCAATAATAATGCTGTAATCGTAATCGGAGTTGTTATAAATTCTATCCTCGATGAGATTTCCAAAAATATCTCTTTGTCCCTTGAGCGGACGCCATTCATCTCCAATATTTGTGGTAATATTCACCACTTTGAAAGGAGCAAGGAAACCGTCTTCAATACCTTCTTTCAGACTGTAGGTGTATATGGGTTCGTTAAAGTAACTGATGCTCGACTGGTATCTGGTCTCTTTCGGGGTGGCCGTCATACCCAATTGAATGGAATCGCTGAAATACTCCAATATTTCACGCCAATTGCTGTCGTCCTTTGCACTTCCTCTATGACACTCATCCACGATGACCATATCGAAAAACTCGGGTTTGAACAGTTCCTTGTAATTCTGCTTGCCACCTTGACCAATTAACTGCTGATAGAGAGCGAAATAGACTTCGTATGCGGTAATGCCGCTGCCCAAATCCTGCTGATAGTTGACCTTGTGAATGGTTTTGTTCAATGGCTTGAAGTCTTGTTGTATAGATTGGTCAATCAACACATTGCGGTCAGCCAAATAAAGCACTTTCTTTATCACTCCTGCTTTCAACAAACGATATACAATTTGGAAGGCCGTATAGGTTTTTCCTGTACCCGTTGCCATCACTAAAAGAAGTCGCTTTTCGCCATTTGCGATAGCATTTACCGTTCTGTTGATAGCATTCCGCTGATAATATCTGGGAGGAAATATATCTTGACCAGTGCAGAACGGTTGCTCCATCACTTTCATCTCTGTTTCATTCAAACCCTTACCCTCATGGCATTCAGACAAATACCTGGCATACAATTCCTCTTTTGAAGGAAATTCATCCATAGGAAAGCTTCGCTCTTTCCCTGTCAGGAAATCATATTCTTGAAATCCAAATCCATTGGAACTGAAAGCAAACGGGATGTCCATCATGTGGGCATACTCTTTGGCCTGCTGCATACCGAAACTAACCGAATGAATCGCATCCTTCGCTTCAACGATGGCAATTGGGGTGGAACGGTTGAAATATAACACATAGTCAGCATATTTGGCTTTCCCTCGTGAAAACAGATTCCCTTTCAAGTTAATCTTCCCATCCGTCAACTTCACCTTGGTCTCCATCGTTATATCCTCAACAGACCATCCTTTCTGAAGGATGGCTGGCGTTATGAAACGTAACTTGATGTCTTCTTCTGACAACTGGAGGATTTCTACATCCGTCATATTCGTGATGATTTGTATTTATCGGAAGTTATTGCAATTTTCAACCTGCAAAAATAGCATTTTTCTGCTAAAAAATGGCATAAAAGTGAGCATTTTTGGCAAATTGAAAACGGAAAATTATTTGGTTGCAGTCCCCCACCGGCCGGTTTTGTTGCTGCCCACACGGACAATCATTCCCGCCTTTTTCAGGTCAGCGAGGCGGCGCTTGATGGTGGCTTCCGAAACCCCTAATAGTGCCGCATAACCCCTGTAATTCAGACTATCGTTTTGCAATATAGCCTGATACAAGCGCTCCGTTATCGGGTCAGCGAAAACATTTATCGGGTCAGAAATGGATTTTATCGGGTCAACCAACTGCGATTTTTTGTATTCCGCCATCTCTTTGCTGAGGTTGCGTATGTGCTCCTCCAACATAAAGTTGCGGAACGGAGCCACAGATTCCTGCTCGCGGGCATCCACCAATGCCTGTATGTATTCGGCTCTGTTCTCCTTGATGATTTTCACTGGCACCAGTCCGAACTCAAATTGCAGCTGGTTCATCACCAAACGCGACATCCGTCCATTACCATCCACCCACGGATGAATAGTAACCAGCTGATAGTGTGCATCAAAACTCAAGTTGTATGCTGCGATAATATCTTCTTTGGAGAGTTGGTGGCGTTCCGCATTGAGCCACACACAGAAATCCTGTAGCTTCTGAGGGACTTTTTGATAATTCATATATGAACGCCCGCCAATGCCTGCCGAAACCCCGAACAAACGAAGGTCGCCTTTGGCTGCATCAAACGAACCTTGTGCTGTGTTGTATTGCCCGCCAGTGTTTTTCATCACCAAAGCAGACAGGCTTTTCAGTAAATCGATGGAGAAATCGGTATGCTGTCCGGCCAAGAGCATCGAATGCTCGTAAGCCGCTTTCAGATCAAGGTTCATCATCTGCTCCTGCAACGTGCGGCCCTTGGCAGTAATTCCCTCATCAAAAAGCAGCTGGTTCTCAATCTCCGTCACGGTACTTCCTTCAATAGCCGTAGAATGGGTGATCAACGAGTAAAGATAGAACTTCTGATAGTCTATCTGCTCGCTAATACCCAAAGTATGGTATTCTTCCAGTACATTCAACAATCGGTCTGCCAGTTTCATGCTTCTTTTCGTTAGAATCCCCCCGACAATCGTATGATCATCGGGGGAATTTCCTGCTTTGGTGGAGCCGGCGGGAGTCGAACCCGCGTCCAAACTTGCTGCAGAGATGCTTTCTACACGTTTAGTCTCCGTTTGCTTGTCGGCGCATGGCAGGTACGGGACCAACCAACCCTGCGCTTATCTTCTAAACTTCGCTCACGCATCGAAGCCTGCGCTCGCTATCCATTCCTTTATGATACTTCTGGCCGGCCGCCGAACGGCAGGGCTGCCGGGGAAGCACCCAGTGCCACGGACCTTGTCCGGGTTCCGGGATTCGCCGCGATTAGGCAGCGAAAGCATAGTTGTTGCCATTTATTGGCTAAGAGAGTTAGTTTTTAACGGAACCGTCTCACAACCTCCGACGTGCTTACAAATCCACACACATGCTGTCAAAACCAAACGACCCCATTGTGCGGTTCGGCTGCCCATGGCTCGCACGCCGCCGGACAGCCGTTTCCTTTTTCTTATTTCACCTCACCGCTGGTCTTCAACACCACACGGTCGGTCTCCGCATTCGACATCACGGTCACCCACTTGCTGATGAGCCCCGTGTGCTTGGCGGTATAGGTCACCTTGATCACCCCGGTCTTGCCCGGCATCACCGGCTTCTTCGACCAGTCCACCTCCGTGCAGTCGCAGTTGGTGGTGACATTGTCCAATATCAAGGGCTTCTTGCCGGTGTTGGTGTACACCATCTCAATCGTCTTCACATCACCGACATGGAGCGTGCCATAGTCGATGGTCTTCTTGGCGAATGAGATCTCAGCGCCCGTGACGTTCGTCGCAGCGGCGGTATTCTTCTCGGAAGAAGCGGCTTTTGAGGAATTGCTTTGTGCCATGCCCAAGTTGGCTACCAACAGGATGGCGAATGCGATGAGAATTTTTTTCATTTTCGTAGATTTTTAGTTGGCCTTCATCATCGGAGCATCCTGCACGGGAGCCGACTCCACCGGCTTCTCGCTGATGTAACCTTTGATATGAAGCACCACGCTGTTGTTGATGGCATCGGAACTCACAGTGATAGACTTGTTGATGGTGCCGATGCGGTTGGTGTCGTATTTTACTCTGATAACGGCGGTCTTGCCGGGGGCGATGGGATCTTTGGGCCATGCCGGAACGGTACAGCCGCAAGAAGCCTGGCACTTGGTGATGGTCAGCGGAGCTTTGCCGGTGTTCTTGAACTTGAATTCGCATACGCCGTTATCGCCTTTGTAAATGTTGCCGTAGTCATACTCAAGGGACTCGAAAGTGATTTCAGCCACTTTTGCTTTCTTATTCTTCTTGCTGTCTTTGGAAACTTCTGTTTCTGCTTTGCCATTTTTGCCTGCGTTCGCATCATTCTGGGCAAAAGCGGTAAATGAAGCGAAGAATACGACGATGAGGGTGAGAATAAAAGCTTTTTTCATGATATGTTGTGTTTTTTATGACTAAAACGATGTTTTGATATCAATATGTTTGACAAGTTTAATTTTGGATGAAGGATTGTACGGCGAGCGCGTAGCCCTGAAGTCCGAAGTCGGCGATGAAACCTTTGCAACAGCCTGACAGACAAGATTTTCTGCGGTACTGCTCGCGGGCGAAGAGGTTGGAGATGTGCACCTCCACCACCGGCGTGGCCACCGCCTTCACGGCATCGGCGAGCACGATGGACGTGTGGGTGTAGGCACCTGGATTGAGGATGATGCCGTCGTAGTCGGAAGCAGAATGGATGCGGGCGACCAGCTCGTGGAGCGCATCCGACTGGAAATAGTCGATCTGGATGGATGAGAACTGCTGCCGCAGCGAGGCAAGATACTCCTCGAAGGTGACATGGCCATAGACATTCACCTCGCGGGTACCCAAAATCCCCAAATTCACCCCATTGATAATCAGCAGTTTCATTCTTTTATCAAAAACAAATCCTCGTTCTCTTTCTTCATATTCAGTTGCTCTCGGCGATAGCGTTCCAGATCCAGCGGGTCATTCCGTAAGTTTTTATAGGTGCTCTGTGCGGCAACATTCTGTTCCTGTTTCTCCAGCTCTTGCTCCTGCTCTGCAATCTTGTTGTTCAATTTCTTGTGAATCCTGTAGTTGCTGTCGGAAAAAACAAAAATATATACCGCTGCCAACGCCACCACAACAGCATACATGATGAGCCGCTTCTTCCAGTTGAAGTTGCGGAAAAGATTGCTGATGTTAAACTTCTTTTCTTCCAACATACGCTAAATTTAAGCCTGCAAAAGTACAAGTTTTTTTTGAATTTAGGATGAATAAAATTTGCAAACTTTGTTGTATATTTGCCGCCTCAAACTCTGAATTTCTGCCGTCCACTCCCTCCTTTTATCTGAAATCAATCATTTTATCCAATAAATCAACATCTTAATTAAAATCAATTACTATGGGAGAATTATCAAAATTGTACCCCAAATCATTATGGGAAATTTTTGACAACATCTGCGCTATTCCGCATCCGTCGAAACACGAGGAAAAACTCGCCGCCTGGATGATGGATTGGGCCAAGAAGAACAATATCGAGTGCAAGCAGGATGCCACCGGCAACCTCGTGTTCCGCAAACCGGCCACCAAGGGCATGGAGAACCGCGTTCCCGTGATCTTGCAGGCCCATATCGACATGGTGCCGCAGGCCAACGCCAGCACGAAACACGACTTCACCAAAGACCCCATCAAACCGCGCATCTGCGAGGACGGTTGGGTACGCGCTACCGGCACCACCCTCGGCGCCGACAACGGTATCGGCGGTTCCGCCGCTCTGGCTGTGCTCGCCTCCAAGGACGTGGCTCACGGTCCGCTGGAAGTGCTCCTCACCGTTGACGAGGAGACCGGCATGACGGGAGCCTTCGGTCTGAAGAAGGGTGCCCTCAAGGGTGAGATCCTCATCAACCTCGACTCCGAAACCGAGGGCGAGCTCTATGTGGGTTGCGCCGGCGGTCTCGACGGTGTCATCACCATGAACTACCGCAACACGGCCGTTCCCGCTGGCATGAAGGGCTACCAGATTGTCATCACCGGCCTCAACGGCGGCCACTCCGGCATGGACATCAACCTCGGCCGCGCCAACGCCAACAAGCTGATGACCCGCGTGCTGAGCACGGCTGCCGAGAAGTGCGGCATCCGTCTCGCCTCCTTCGTGGGCGGCAACCTGCGCAACGCCATCCCGCGTGAGGCTGTTGCCATCGTGGCCGTGCCCGAAGCCAACGAAAAGGCTCTCACCAAACTCGTCAACGCCTTCGCCAAGACCGCCAAGGCTGAGTTCTCCGCTACCGAGCCCAACATGACCATCAAGGCCAAAGCCATCGACACGCCCGCCAAGGTGATGCCCGCAGCCACTCAGGAGAAACTGCTCGGCATGGTGTTCGCACTGCCCAACGGCGTGCTCCGCATGAGCGACAGCATGCCCGGCCTCGTGGAGACCTCCAACAACCTCGCCGTGGTGAACGCCCAGAACGGCAAGATCCAGATCATCTCCCTGATGCGCAGCTCTGTGGACAGCGCCAAGGATGCGGTGGGCCAGAAGATGACCGCCATCGCCCGCCTTGCCGGTGCCGACATCGTGCTCGAGGCTGGCTACCCGGGCTGGAAGCCGAACATGGAATCTCCGATTCTGCAGACCGCCAAGAAGGTGTACAAGGACAAATTCAAGAAAGACCCCGCCTTCATGGCCATCCATGCCGGTTTGGAATGCGCTCTCTTCAGCGTCAACTACCCGAACTGGGATATGATCTCCTTCGGACCTACCATCATGCACCCGCACTCACCCGACGAGCGCGTGAACATCGAGAGCGTGGGCAAATTCTGGGATTTCATCGTGGCTCTGCTCAAGAATATTCCCAAGAAATAAGCTCACATATATTAGTATGTAATAACAGGAGGATGCCGGAAGGTGTCCTCCTGTTTTTTTTAGTGCGCCTGCAAAATCTTCCAAAAACGCTAACATTCTCTATGCCAAAAAGTTGCAGAGTGTAAAAGAGCGATTTTTCAAATCATTGTTATTGAAACAATTATCCTCTTAAAAAATATTTTTACGAAATTGATAACAAATGAATTTTCTGCTGTATCTTTGCGGTGCCTGGTAGAGATGTTGCGCGCAACGTCTCTACCAAATTAATCTAAACATCATGGAACTCGAAAATCCTATTGAAGAGGCCCGCCGCTATGTGGCGAATGCCGAAGAAATTATCAAGAAGGCCAACTACGACCCTGAACTGAAGAGTTACACCGACAGCAAATATGTCAAAACAGCCGGTAATATCTTATGGTGTGGCTGTTTGGTGGCGCTTGACGCTATTCTTCAAATACGGGAGGGGAAAGGCCGGCCTTCCATAGCGAAATACCAAGAAGCTGCTGGCAAAAGAGATAAGAAACTGCTTCATTTTTTGAATCTTGGCTACGATACTCTACACTTGGTAATGGGGTACGACGGCAACAAGGGCAAAAAGGTGTGCGATGCTGGGTTCGATTATGCCGATGCCATCATCAACCGGTGCGCGCTGCTATACCCCAAAATAGGGTGTGCCTGATTTTCTGCTGTATCTTTGCGGTGTCCTGTAGAGACGTGGTGCACCGCGTCTCTACAAAAACAATACGTACTTTATGGAAAGAAAAAAACTAAATTAATCTAAACATCATGGAACTCGAAAATCCTATTGAAGAGGCCCGTCGCTATGTGGCGAATGCCGAAGAAATCATCAAAAACTCGAAATTGGATCCCGAAACCAATCTTTACAGGGACAAGAAGTATGTCCGCATTGCTGGCGACACGCTGTGGAAGGGATGTCTGATTGCCTTAGATGCGGTGTTAGGGGTGCGGAAGGGGAAAGGCCGTCCCTCCATAGCCAAATATCAGGAGGCTGCCGCCAAACGCGACCGCAAACTCCTTCAGTTTGTCAATACCGGCTACGAAACCCTGCACTTGCACATGGGGTACGATGGCAATAAGGGCAAGAAGGTGTGCGATGCCGGGTTCGATTATGCCAACGCCATCATTAACTGTTGCGAACTGCTGTACCCGAATAACCCCTCTCCTCAGGTGGCCTAACCACCTGTTCTTATCGTAAAAAACAATTTGCGGGTTGAGTAGGCTTTCAACGGCCTCTTACTTTTTCCGATAGAATCCCATCTCGTCGATGCACTGCGCCACTTTGGGATGGAGACAATATTGTACGGATTTGCCCTCCGCGATGGAGTTACGAATTAGGGTGGCGGAGATTTCCATGAGTGGCGAGTTGACCATCTGCACGTTGGGCAGAGCCTTCCACTTCCCGCCGTCGCAGCCAGGACGGGGATAGACGTAGATGGCGTAATTCTCCAAGATGAACTCGTAATTTTTCCACTTGTCGATGGTCTGGAGGTTGTCCTCGCCCATGATGAGCACAAACTCCTTGTCGGGATATTTCTCGCTGAGCCGCACCAGCGTGTGACTGGTGTAGGAGGGGAGCGGCAGTCCGAACTCGATGTCGCAGGAGCGGAAACGGGCGTCGTCCTCCACGGCGAGATTCACCATATAGAGCCGCTGGTGACCGTTGAGCAGCGACTCTTTCTTCTTGAGCGGGTTGTTGGGCGACACCACAAACCACACCTCTTTCAGGTCGGTATTCTCCACAAAATATTCAGCTATAATGAGATGGCCGATATGGATGGGGTTGAAGGAGCCGAAGAAGAGACCTACTTTTGACATAAGAAATCGTTGACTAACTGACAGGCCCTCTGTTGGGCGTCGGCGAGGATGTCGTTCACCAGAATCACATCAAACTGGTTGGCGAAGGTGAGTTCGTACTCAGCCTTGTCGATGCGTTTTTTGAGAGTTTCGGGCGTTTCGGTGCCACGTCCCACGAGGCGTTTTTTCAAATCCTCGACGGTGGGCGGCTGGATGAAGATGGAGAGGGCTCTTTCGCCGTAATACTTCTTGATGTTGATGCCGCCGAGCACATCCACGTCGAAAATTACCACCTTACCTTCGTTGCCGAGACGGTCCACCTCCGACTTGAGGGAGCCGTAGTACTGTCCGGCGTACACCTCCTGCCATTCGAGGAAGTCGCCATCGGCGATGCGCTGCTGGAAGTCGGGAACGGTGATAAAATAGTAGTCTTTTCCGTCGGTTTCCATCTCGCGTTTGGCGCGTGTGGTGGCGGAAATGGAGAAAGAAAGTTCGGGGATATTTTCGAGAAGATGGCGCACGATGGAGGTCTTTCCTGCTCCGGAAGGTGCCGATACAACGATTAACTTATTTTGCATAAGCGGATTAGTTTAGAATTTTAGGCTGACAAAATTACACTAATTTTTTCAATATCAAACAGAAAGAAGGGGGAAGTAGGTGAAAAAATTATTTTTTTCAAAAAAGGATGAGCGTATTGAAATTTTTTCTAATTTTGCAGCCGCAAAAATGAACGGGGTGTGGCGCAGTTGGCTAGCGTACTTGCATGGGGTGCAAGGGGTCGGAAGTTCGAGTCTTCTCACCCCGACGTTCAAAAAAAAGGCAATCCGAATGGGTTGCCTTTTTTATTTTTTTGTATATTTGCACCCAATAAAAAAATCATTCACCCTAACATCAACACTATGAAAAAATTATTGCTTCTGTGCATAGCATCTTGCCTGCTGTTTTCCCTTTATGGCCATAGCCACCCAACTTACGGAAACGATGAGGAAAAGAGTGTAATCTCCTCCCACAAAGAAGGAGGCCCTGCTTTCAAAGCCTTCATGAGGCTGTTTGACCAGACGGAAGAGAACATAAAAAACTGCAAAACCTGCGATGAATTAGACGCAGTTTTTGAAAAATTCCTCGACGACCTGGCAAAAATCAGTGATCAGTATAACGATGACGATCTTACAGAAGCAGAGGAAGAAGTTTTAGAACAGCAATTGGAAGAAATAGAAAAACTGGTTGACATTCAGGTGGAGAAATTGTGCGGAGACAGCATGAATGATGGGTACGAAAAAAAAGGAGACAAAAACTCTGAAAACGTCGGGGAAAGCAGCCCCGCCTTTTTGGAGATAATGGATTTTATCGATGACCTCGAAAAGCAGCTCAACAAATGCACTACTTGCGAAAGGCTGACCATTGTAGCCAACCGATTCTCGGAGGATTTCAAAGAAATTCAAAAGAAGTATGGATCCGAACCCAATCTGAAAGAATGGGAGGAAGATCGATTGGATGAACGTTTCGATGACATCGATGAACTATTTGAGAGAAAATACACCCAACTGTGTGGTGACGATTGAGAGGGTGTACCCCATCCCACAACAAAAAAAGGACCACTTTCGTGATCCTTTTGGAGGAGTGGCACTGACTGGAGTTGAACCAGTGACACACGGATTTTCAGTCCGCTGCTCTACCACCTGAGCTACAGCGCCTCTCTGAATTTGAGGCTGCAAAAATACAACTTTTTTCTAAACGCACAACATAATCGTCAAAAAAATTTTTTTTCTTCATTTTTATAATAAATTAAAGATAAAATTGTTGTAGAAACGGCAATTTAATGTACTTTTGCACAAGTATAAAATTACCTTTATTTATTAATGTAAATAATTAAAAATCAATAATTTATTAATAACTAAACCATGAAAAGTATGAAAAGAATTCTGTTTTTTATTGCCATTGTTGCGGTTAGTTTTGGCTTTATGCCCAGCGGCAATGCGCAGAAATTGGATGCCAAAATCGGCAACGATCCGAACGTAAGAATCGGAAAATTGGACAACGGATTGACATATTACATCCGTCACAATGCAAAACCCGAAGGTCGTGTGGAGTTCCGTTTGGCGGTGAACGCCGGTTCGTGCCAGGAGGATGACGACCAGCAGGGTCTGGCTCACTTCACCGAGCACATGGCCTTCAACGGTATCGAAGGTTATCCGCACAACGACATGATCGACCAGTTGCAGAAGATTGGTGTCACCTTCGGAGTGGGTATCAACGCTTACACTTCGTTTGATGAGACCGTTTTCATGATCACCATGCCGACCGACAACCAGAAGCACATCGACTTCGGTATTAATATATTGTATGGTTGGGCACACGGCCTGCTCTACGACCCGAAGGAGATCGACGACGAGCGCGGTGTTATTTCCGAGGAGTGGCGTATGGGCAACGGTGCCAGCGACCGTATGCAGAAGAAATGGTTCCCGGTGGTGTTCACCAACTCGCTGTATGCTCAGCGTCTGCCCATCGGTCTGATTGAAATCATCCAGGGTTTCAAGCCGGAGGTCATCCGTCGTTTTTACAACGACTGGTATCGTCCGGATTTGCAGGCTGTGATTGTGGTCGGTGACATCGACGTGGACAAAATCGAGCAGCAGATTAAGGACAAGTTCTCTCCCATCCCTGCCAAAGAGAATGCCCGTCCGAAGGTTTATCCTAAGATTGAAGACAACAAGGAGCCTCTGGCATGTGTTTGCACCGACAAAGAGGCTGGTGGCAACCAGGTGATGATGATCCGCAAGTTCAAACATCAGCCCATGACCACCGTACAGGACTACCGCGACCACATGATCGAGGAGCTGTACAACTCGATGTTTGAGTCGCGTTTGGAGGAACTCCAGCAGAATCCCAACTGTCCCGCTGTGGGTAGCTCGGTGGGATACGGCCACTTTATTGGTGAAATGGATGCCTACACCCTGGTGGGTATGTCCAAAGAGAACCGCATCAAAGAGACTGCCGAGATGTTGCTTCGCGAGGACTACCGCGTGCTGAAATATGGTTTCTTGGAGACCGAGCTGCAGCGTGCCAAAGAGGCTTTGATGGAGCGTTACGAGCGTGCCGTGAAGGAGATCGACAAGACCGAATCGGCCCGTTTCGCCGGCGAGTATGTGGACAACTATCTGCATCAGGAGCCCATCCCGGGTGCCAAGCGCGAACTCGCTTACGCCAAGAAATACCTCGAAGGCATCACTTTGGAAGAGGTGAACGCCCTTGCCAAGAAATGGATTGTGGACGAGAACTTTGTGGCCGTGGTGATGGCTCCCGAAAAAGAGGGTGTGAAAGTGCCCACGGAAGCCGAGATGATCGCCATCATCAAAGATAAATCCCTTGCCAATGTGGAACCCTATGTGGACAACTACAAAGAGCAGGAAATCATTGAGAAAGAAACTCTTAAGAAAGGCAGCATTGTAAGCCAGCGCGAACTTCCCGAGGTGGGCGCTACCGAATACACCCTCTCCAACGGTGTCAAGGTGGTGGCCAAACACACCGATTTCAAGAACGACGAAATCCTGTTCAGCGCAACGAGCCAGGGCGGTTACAGCATGTACTATGAGTGCGACATCCCCTCACTCGCCCTCGCCTCCGAAATGGTGGATCGCGGCGGTATCAACGAGATGGATTACGCCTCCTTGCAGAAGAAACTGAAAGGCAAGAAAATCGGTCTCAGCCCCAACATTTCCGTGATCAGCGAAGGTCTCAGCGGCAGCACCAGTCCGAAAGACCTCGAGCTTTTCTGCCAGTATGTCAACGCTTTCTTCACGCATCCTCGTGAAGACACTGCTGCTTATACGCTCGTGATGGATGAGACGCGCGAGCAGCTTAAGATGATGCAGTCGCAGCCCATGTACAAGTTCATCGGTGAGTTCATCGGCAGCATCTACAACGATCCTTACATGATCAACATGCTGACCTACGATGAGGAGTTCCTCAGCAAGGTGGATTACGACCGCGCTATGTATCTTTACAAAGAGCGTTTCGCCAACCCCGCCGACTTCACCTTCTTCTTCACTGGCGCTTTCGACCAGAAAGAGTTGGAGAACATGATGGAGACCTACATTGCCTCCATGCCCACCACCAGCGACAGAGAGAAATTCCGTCAGGAGGTGTTCAGCAAACACGAGAAAAAGCAAGTGAGCAAGGAGATTTACTTTGGTGAAGAGGATGCCGCCAGCTGGGCAGGCTTGGCCTTCATCAACGACTTGGAGTGGAACGAGCCGAACGAGCTGATGACCGAGGTGATCAACGAGGCCCTTTCCATCGAACTTTTGGAGACCATCCGCGAGAAGATGGGCGGTGTGTATAGTCCTATGGTACAGATGGCTGCACAGAAATATCCCACTTCCCAGCTGATGTGCATGGTGCTGTTCAGCTGCGATTCGAAGAACACCGACAAACTGTCGGACGCTGTCATCAAGATCCTCCAGAACTTCATCAAGAAGGGACCGAAGAAAGCCACTCTCGACAAGGTGAAGGAGCAGATGTTGCGCAATGCCGAAGAGGATCAGCAGACCAACCGTTACTGGCATTCCTACATCGCCACTCAGTATCTCTACAACGATGATCTGAACGAGATGAACACCGTGAAGGAGAACTTGAGCAAGATTACGGTGAAGGATATTGCAGCCTTCATGCAGAAAAACTTCGATATTCAGAACTATCTGAAGGTCTATATGTATCCTGAAGCCTTCAAAAACAAGACGGACAAGACGAAATAATCATTCGTAAAATGGTCATTTATAATTAATTGTAACGTTTTGAGGATGTAGAAAAATTTTTTTCAAAAAAGATGCGCAACAAAACAAAAAAGTTGTATTTTTGCATCCTCAAAACACCACTGCTTCCTTAGCTCAGTTGGTTAGAGCATCTGACTGTTAATCAGAGGGTCCTAGGTTCAAGTCCTAGAGGGAGCGCAAAGCGAAAGCACCGATTCTTACAAAGAGTTGGTGCTTTTTTTTATCCTCTGCTTTGCAAAAAAAATATAATATTCAGCGAATCGTATTTCTATACCATATTTTTATTGTATTTTTGCAGGGTAAAATATAGAAATCCATTTATTAACCAAAACCATTTATTATGAAAAAGTTACGTTTATTTATTATGATGCTGATGGCGGCGATGCTGCCGTTGGCAGTGCAGGCGCAGTCAACGCTGACCGTGCATGACGGAACGGTGCAGAATAGTAATGTTCCGATGTATGTAAGCTATTTTGATGACTTCACTCGTTCGCATGTGGTTTACCCTGCTTCAGAGTTGGAAGACATGAATGGGGCGCAAATCAGTGCTATTACTTTTTATTGTACTAGCAATAACATGCCTTACACCACTGTGTCAACGGTCGAGCTTTATATGACCGAGGTCGCTCAGGAAGGGGTTTCGGAATTTATTGACAAGAGCACGGCTACTATGGTGTATCAAGGAACTGTGAACTTTGAGGCAACGGCTGATGGTGGCGAAGCTACCATTATCTTTGATACTCCTTACACCTACAATGGTGGTAATTTGCTTTTTGGTTGTGATAACACTACTGACGCTGGTTACAAATTCGTTTATTTTTTAGGTGAGACTGTTAACGGGGCCTCCTATTCTGGATATAATGCAACTTCTTTGGATAATGTTACTTCAGGTACCCAGCGCAACTTCCTTCCCAAGACCACCTTCACCTATAGCGGTGGAGCTCCTGTTGCTTGTGCAAGACCTACTGAATTGGAATTTAGCAATTTGACCGCTACTTCTGTGGACCTCTCATGGACGGCTGGCGGCAGCGAAACCGAATGGACCCTCGAAGTGAACGGCACTGAAATGACCGGCATCACCGCAAATCCCTACACACTGACGGTGAATCCCGCCACCAACTATACGGTAAAAGTGAAAGCCAATTGTTCAGCTACTGAGACTTCTAATTGGAGCAATACTGTCTCATTCACCACTCCTTGTGCTACTATCACAGTGACGGAAACCTCTCCCTTTATGGAAGATTTCAACACCCTTACTGCAGGTATTCCCAATTGCTGGGACAATACCGATGGAACAACTACATCCAGTACCTCCAAATGGTCCTATTATGCAACTGGCGCTTCTGGTGCTTGCGTAAGATTTAACTCTTATTTCAACTCCAATGGCAATACCAACATGCTGAAAACCCCCGTGCTGGATATTACCCAGCTGACCAATCCGTGTGTCACTTTCAACTACAAGAACCCCACCGGTGGTGATTTCTCAGTTTTCGTATCTACTGACGGCGGCGCAACCTACACCACTGCTTTGGCTACTGGTTTGACGGATATGACCGATTGGTCATCACTGACGTTGATGTTGAGCGGTCTTGATGCTACCGACAATGTCGTTATCGTGTTCCAGGGTACCAGTAACTATGGCAACGGCGACGCATACATTTATCTTGACGATGTGACCGTTGGCGAAGCTCCCGCCTGCGTTGCTCCTAATGGCCTTGCTGCCAACAATGTTACTGCTACCTCTGCTGACATTGCTTGGACTGCTAACAACGGTGAGACTGAATGGACGATTGAAGTGAATGGTACCGAAATGACGGGTATCACCGAGAATCCCTACACGCTGACCACTACGGCCAATACCGAATATACTGTACGCGTGAAGGCTAACTGCTCTGCAACTGACGAGTCTGACTGGAGCGGAACTTATACTTTCACCACTCCTTGCGCAGCTGTCGCTACGGTTGAAGAAGATTTTGAAACCTATACGGAAGGTCTTCCGGATTGCTGGGCAAAATTGGGCGCTGGTACGGTGACTGTACAGACCTCTCAGCCCAACTCTGGCAGCAAGAGCTTGAAATTCAGCGGCACTACTGGCACTAACATTGTTGCACTTCCCGCTCTCGAAAGTTATGCTGGCCTGTATCTCACCTTCTCTACCAAACCCGAAAGCAATTCCTACACAAACTGTGGTAGTTTCGCAGTGGGTTATGTGACTGGCGATGCCAGCACCTTCCAGGCATTGGCAACCTACAACTACAACGATACCTATTTTGATGGTGATGTTTATGCTGTCATGAGCATTGACGTGTCAAGCGTACCGGCCAACGCACTTCTGGCCTTCAACCACATGTCAGAAGCTAGCTATTATTACTGGTTTGTGGACGATGTGAACGTTGCAGCAGCTCCCACTTGCTTGAGACCTACCGATGTTACCGTTTCCGACATCACTACCACTTCTGCTACCATCGCTTGGACCGACAACAACGAGACCGCTCCTCAGAGCTGGACTATCGATCTGAATGGCGAAGAGACTGAAGTGACCACCAATCCTTACACCTTCGATAACCTCACCGCTGCTACCATTTACACGGTAAAGGTGAAAGCCAACTGCACCGACGATGACGAATCCGCATGGAGCTCTGAAGTGGCCTTTGCTACCGATTGTGAAGTAATCGTGGTTACCCCTGCTAACCCTTATCAGGAAGGTTTTGAAAACGAAGGAATTTGCTGGACCATTGAACAAGTTATGGGTACATACGGCTGGTACACTCTTGAGAGCACTTCCTCTTACGAAGGCAATGCTATGGCAGTTTGTCATTATGATCCCGCAAGCGAGAGCCGTTTGATTTCTCCCGTCCTGGATATCACCCAGCTGGAAGAGCCCACCTTCACTTTCCAACACCATCAGGCTATCTACAATAATATTGTGGATGATCTGCATGTATACTACAGAAGCAGTGCAACCGAAGAGTGGACCCTGTTGGCTTCATACACCACTGAGTTTGCTGACTGGACGATGGAAACCTTCACCCTCCCGAACCCGACGGCTACCTATCAGGTTGCCTTCCTCGGACATGGTAATGATGGTAACTTCATTTGGGTGGATGACATCAACATCTTTGACAATGCGGCAGAGCCTTGCGCTACCCCGACCAACGTGGCCGTGAACAACAATGTTGTGACTTGGACTGGCGCCGCCGCCAACTACAATGTTCAGGTTACCGTTGCTGGTGAAGTTGTGATCGACACCACCGTCGCCACCACCACCTTCACCGTTGAAGGCCTCGAAGAGGGTGCCCACGCCAGCGTGGCCGTTCAGGCTGTCTGCGCCGAGGATGACCTCTCCGAATGGAGCGAAGCTGTTGAATTCGACTACACCAATGGTATCAACAACTACAGCCTCAAAGCCAACATCTATCCGAACCCGACCACTGGCAATGTGACCGTTGAAAGCGACGCTATCAACGCCGACATCACCGTGTTCGACGCTTTCGGCAAACTGATGATGACCTCCAAAGTCGCCACCGAGCGCACTGAACTCAACTTCAGCGAGTTTGCTCCCGGCGTCTATATGGTACGTATCGCCAACGATACTGCTATCTCCACCATCAAGGTTGTGAAGAAATAAGGCACAACGATTCATTTCAACAAAAAATCCCGCAGGCAACTGCGGGATTTTTTTATTTATGAAAAATGTGTATTTTTGCAGGGTGAAAAATCACATAACTATGTGCCGTTCCACCATCAACAAAATAGATTACCTTGTGGCATTAATTACTGAATTTGCTTTAGCACATCATGTATCCACACAATATGCTTATCAATATCTTCAAAAGTATAAAGGTCTTGATTTTGTAGAAAGATTTTATGACGTGGAACATACTTTTTCCTTTGAAAACACGGTGGAAGACCTTACGGCTTATTGTAAACGAATGGGAGGAACATTGGCACATAAGTTATGAATGGGAAGGAAACTTTTATGATAGAAACATTGACGCGAGAACTGATTGCGAGGTTGATGGATGAACGTTCATTTTCTTTGCGTGACGCAATGGATATTGTCTATAATTCGAAGACTTATAGTTCTCTTAACAATGTCAAAACAGGTCTCTTTTTTCAAAGTCCAGCGTATTTATATGATCTTTTAGAAGAAGAAATGAAGTCTGTTTCAATCCATGATAGTGAATCACCTAAATAATTAATGTCTCAATTATTCCCCACTTTATGAAAACCTCATCTTTGTCGGCAGTTGTAGCCGTGCTTTTTCTGAGCATTGCCACCGCTTTCGCACAGTGCGACCCGATAGTGGTAACCGCCGATGAACCCTATTTTGAAGATTTTGCCGGCGACGGTTTCGCCTGCTGGACCTTGGCCGACACGCTCCATGGTGGCCGCTGGGTCAACATTCACGGCAGCGACGCATCGGCCTTGGCCTTCACATACTCCAGCGACAGCACCGGCGCAGAAGCCCGCATCATCTCTCCCGTTTTCGACCTGTCGGGGGCTGCTTCGGCTCAGCTGTCGTTCGTCTATTTCCTGTACGCCTTCTATTCCGCCGATGAGATTACGGTGAGCTACCGCACCTCCGAAACCGACACGTGGCATACTTTGGGAACTCTCACCACCATCAGTTCCAATTATTTGGAACAGTCGTATCCCCTCACCGACCTTTCTTCTACGTATCAAATCTCCTTTTGGGGACGTGATATGGGCGGCTTGCTCGACTATATCACCAACATTGAGATTACGGTGGCTGGCGGCTGCGCGCGGCCTACCAGCGTGCAGGTTTCCGACATCACTACCACTTCTGCTGTGCTCAGCTGGACGGCCAACAACGGCGAAACCAGCTGGAGCTTGGAACTGGACGGGGTGGAGTCGCCGGTGAATGTGACCAGCAACCCTTTCACGCTGACGGGTTTGTTCCCGCAGACGAATTATACGGTGCGTATCAAGGCCAACTGCGATGCCGACAATAGCTCCGACTGGTCCACGCCGGTAGTGTTCAACACCGAATGTGGCGTGTTCCCGGTTACGGATGCCAATCCCTATAGAGATGATTTTGAGGGAGATGACAATTTTGTGTGCTGGACTTCAGAACCCATCTCCGGCTCTGACAATTGGGTGGTGGACCATGGTTATCTCATTGTCAACAACGCCGCTTTCTTCACTTGGCTGGGCGATGAGGCACGGCTGATTTCTCTCCCGTTGGATCTTACCGCGGTCACCGATCCCTATCTGTTCTTCAAGCGCAAGCAGTCACAGGGTTATACTGATGTTGACGCGTTGTCGGTATGGTACCGCACTTCCGCCACCGACGAATGGCACTCCATTGCCCAATACCTTTTCCCGACCAATGGCTATGAGCAGGTGGCAGTAGCCCTTCCGCAGCCGTCGGCAACCTACCAGATCGCTTTCCAAGCGAAGTCGAACAATGCCGAGGGCGTATATGTGGACGACGTGGTAGTGGGCGATTTTAGCGTTGGAATTTCCGACAACCAGCCGTTTGAGGTGGCCGTCTATCCCAACCCGACCACCGGCTACGTGACCGTTGAGAGCGACGCTGTTGGAGCCGACATCACCGTATTCGATGCTTTCGGCAAACGGTTGATGACCTCCAAAGTCGCTGCCGAGCGCACGGAACTTGACTTCAGCGAGTTCGCTACAGGTATCTACATGGTTCGCATCGCCGCCGTCCATGGTTCTACAACCGTTAAGGTGGTGAAGGAATAATTTGTTCGTAGGGCTGTCATACTATGGTAGGGCTGCCATAATTTAATACGTTACACGAACGTGGTAAAAAAATCCCGCAGGAAATTGCGGGATTTTTTTGTATCTTTGCACTCTGAATAATTGTCTATTTTCTGAAAAGAAAAACCTTTAATTTCTTAATATCAATGAAAAAACTATGTCTCTTGATGGTACTGGCAACTTGCTGTATTTCAGCGGTCAATGCCCAAAACACATTGTATGTGAAACCCGATGCCGCCAGCAATGCCTGGAACGGGATGAGCGAGATGGTGTACACCAACTTGCAGGATGCTATCGATGCCGCACAGGCGGGCGACCAGATTTGGGTGGCCGCCGGCACCTACGTGCCTACCAGCAACTTCCCCAACGGTACCGATAACCGCTGCAAATCCTTCGTGCTGAAAAGCGGTGTGGCCATCTACGGCAGCTTCGCCGGCACCGAGACCGACATTTCACAACGTGAAACCGAAGACCTGCCCTTCTATTACACCAACCCCACCGTCCTCAGCGGCGAAATCAGCAACACGCCTACTGTCTTTACCGACAATGCCTATCATGTGGTGTATGCCGCTACCGCCAGCGACTTTGTCCTTGATGGCTTCACCATCATGGGCGGCTATGGAAACCGCAATGCCTATAACAACGAGCAGCGCGGTGCGGGCATCTTCATGGGTGGAAGCACCGAGACGAACCATTCCACCAACAGCGTTGTGCGCAACTGCTTGTTCTACCAGAATACCGCCAACCTCAACGGAGGTGCCGCCTACGTGCCCTATACCAACCGCTTAGAAAACTGCGCCTTTTCCAATAACTCGGTTGTCGCTGCCAACTCCGGCGGCGGCGCGGTGTTCTTCGACAATTGTTCCTACCTTGATACGGTGGCCCTCAACTGCTATTTTATGGATAATAGCTGCGCCGCTACTTCAGGTGTCAGCGCCACCTCGCGCTATGGCGGCGGTGCGGTGAGCAGCGGCAACAACTGCCTCTTCTACGGATGCGCTTTCATCAGCAACAGCTGCACTAACCCCGGCGGTGCCGCCTATTTCGGCAACAGCAACCAGTTCCACAACTGCACCTTCGTCGGCAACTCTGCCACGAGAGGAGGTGCCCTGTTCGGCAACACCGCCTCCAGTCTGCTGACCTCCAACTGTCTGATCATGAACAATGCGGCCTCCACCGAAGCGGGTGCTATCTACACTACTGGCGGTAGCAGCCGCAGCGTCAACTGCACCTTCGCCGGCAATACCGCCCCCACCAACACGGTCATCGGCGCGGGTAGCGGCTTCACCCTCTTCAATAGCATTCTGTGGAACAACGGCAGCGATGCCAACAACCTCTTCACCTCCAACCTTAACTGCCAATACTCCGCCGTGGAAGGTATGCTCCCCGCTGGCAACGGTAACCTCAACCTCGCCACCGCCGACTTCGCCTTCCAGTCGCCCAGCACCCTCGTGGGTCTGCCGACCGATGAAGACCAGCTCGAAGCCATCCTCATGGCCGACTTCTCGTTGCAGGGCAGCTCGCTCTGTCGCGATGCCGGCAGCACTGCCACCCTCAGCCTCTCCGGATACCAGTTCCCCGATGTTGACTTCGCCGGCGAGCCGCGTATCAACGGTGCCCTCATCGACCTCGGCTGCTACGAAATCCAGTGCGATGACGCAGAACTCACCTTCTCCATCAATGTCATCGACACCATGTATAGCAGCGAAATCCCCGGCACGGGCATCATCCATATCGAGATCGCTATCGACAACTATAACGCCAACGACCAGTACCAGATCACTGTTCAGGATGCCGACATGAGCGAGCCGATGACCAACGGCAGCTACACCCTGAGCCTCAACTTCCCCGATGTGCTCACTTTCACCATCGTGAGAACCGATGAATTCGGCTGCACCTACTCGGTGGACAGCACCATCGACACCTACAACGACTCCATCTTCAATGGCATCCACGAAAATGGTCTTGCCAACGTCATCGTTTACCCCAACCCCGCTGGCAACCAAGTCACCGTACAGTGCCTCGGCGGCTACCAGGGCGGCGAGTGGCAGCTGTTCGACCTTAACGGCCGTTGCATCCTGAGTCATCCCGTCACCACCGAAACCATGACCCTCAACCTCACCCAGTGCCCTGCTGGCGTATATCTGCTCCGTAGAGTGGATGGTGATGGCAAAGTATTGGGAATCACTCGTTTAGTGAAACGTTAAGCCATGGATACGATCAGACAACAGAAGACTTCCCAGCTCATCAAGAAGGAGCTCGCCGAGATTTTCCTCTTCGACGGTCCGAGCGTGTACGACTGCATGATCACCGTCACCAAGACGAGCGTCACGAAAGATCTCTCCATCGCCCGTTCCTACCTCAGCATCTTCAACGCCGAGGATAATGAGGCGGTGTTGAAGGCGGTACGCGCCAACACCAAGGAGATTCGATATAGGTTGGGACAGAAAATCCATAACCAAGTGCGCATCATCCCACAGTTGGAGTTTTTTATCGATGACTCTTTGGATTATATCGAAAATATTGAAAGACTACTGAAACAGTGATAGTTAAATAACGTACAGACCGTGTCCACCCGCAAATTCAGAACGGCCCTTTTCATCGCATGGCGGCATCTTTTCTCCAAAAAGAAGCATAGCCTTGTGAACATTATCGCCATCATTTCGGCGCTGGGCGTAATGGCGGGTGCGGCGGCCCTCATCATCGTGCTTTCGGCCTACAACGGACTTGAACAGCTGGTGGAGGATTCGTTCAACAATTTCAACCCAGACTTCAAGATTACTGCCAAAGAAGGCAAGTCTTTCGATGTCAGCACTTTCCCTATTGAAAAACTGCAAAAGTTACAGGGAGTGAAGGCCGCCGAGCAGGTGGTGTCGGACATGGTGCTGATCGAATACGCTGACAAGCAGTATCTCATTAATTTGAAGGGAGTTGAGGAGACTTATGTGGAGCATTTGGTGGAACGGAAAAAGGATCTGCTGATTGATGGCAGCTTCGCCTTTTCGGCCGATACCACCCAGTGGAGCGAGGAGCAGAGTGTGCTCTGGGAGAGTGGAGATTATGGGGTGATGGGCTCGCGGGCGGCTGGCACGTTGCGGCTCAACCTCAACAGTCCGGAGCTCATCAAACTCTACTACCCGCAGAGGAAGCACAAGGCCCTCGCCCGCGAGCGCGACCTGCTGAAACGCTACTTGGTGCCGGGCGGCGTGTTCGAGTCGCAGACCGAGTACGACGACAAATTCCTCTTCTGCTCCATCGACTTCGCCCGCAGCCTGATGAGCTACGACCAGGAAGTGACCTCGGTGGAGGTCTTCCTGCATGACCCTAAACAGGCCGACAAACTCCAGAAACAGGTGCAGGAGATGGTAGGGGAGAAGTTCGAAGTGAAAAACCGCTACGAACAGGAAGACCTTCTTTTCAAAACCATGAAGACCGAGAAAATCGTCATCTTTGTCATCCTCGCCTTCATCCTGCTGATTGCCATCTTCAACATTATCGGTACCCTCGCCATGATGATTATTGAAAAGCGCGATGATACCATCGAACTCAATTATTTGGGTGCTGATAAGTCGCTGATACGCAGAATTTTTGTGCTGGAGGGTATGATTATTTCATTCTGTGGAGGCTTGGTGGGAATGTTGTTGGGATGGTTGATTTGCATTTTACAAACTACTCTCCATTTGGTGAAAATTGGAGGTGGGAATAGTGGTTATATCATTGATTATTACCCTATTAAAATGGAAATGATGGACTTCTTCATCGTTTTTGCCACCATCTTTCTCATCAGTCTGCTCGCCTCGCTGCTTCCCACCATTAGGTTAAATCTCAAATCGCAAACGCATGAATCGTAAAGTTTTGATATTCACAATATTGATGGGTGTGTTGCTGGCATGGTCTTCACGCCTTGCCGCGCAGATTGCCGTCGGCGATTTTCGTACCCATCTCTCCTATTTCGGTGTTCATTCTGTAACGGCCTCTCCCGACTACGTTTATGCAGCCTCCGATAACGGTGTGATTTTTTACGACCGCGCAACTCAAGCTGTTGATACTTGGACCAAGGTGGAAGGGTTGTCTGAGACGGGCATTTCCAGCGTCTTTTACGATGAGGATTCCCGTTATTTGATTGTGGTTTATAAGAATGCCAATCTCGATTTCATTCGTGACGGCCAACTTACCAATCTTCCTGACATCTATAACAAAACGATGACGGGCGAGAAAAGCATCAACTATATCCTGCCGTACAACCACCTGCTCTATCTTGGCTGCTCTTTTGGTATTGTCATCATTGACCCCACTACGCTGTTGATTCAGGATACGTGGTACACCCAGGCAGGTACGGTTTCTCGGCGTATTAATTCAATGCAAGTATTTGATGATCAATTTTTTATACTAACAGATAACGGAATTTATCATACCCCAGTGGCTTCACACTCCCAAGCTGACTTTTCCACTTGGCAAAGGGTGTATGGCTTGCCCATGGGCGACTACCAGCACAGTTGCGTGTTTGATGGGCGATTGTATGTCACCTGTCATTTCGAGAACGAGGTTGATACCTTGTTGATGTTTGATGGCAGTGCGTGGCTCCCGTCGCAGGTTGACCTTTCTACCATTCGTGCCCTTGATGTGAATGATGATCAGTTGCTTGTGGCCTCTTGGAGTTTCGCGCAGATTTATGATGCCTCCGAACAGATGTTGGGTTATTTTGGCTATGAAGGAGTGTACCAGTGGCAGAATGTGCAAGATGCTTGTTTGGACGGAAATCTGATTTGGTTCGCCGATGCCAATAATGGGCTGATGCAGATGTCGCAAGACTGGAGTGTGGTGAAATTGCATGAGATCAACGGCCCCTATTCCCGTTCCTCGTATCGTATGGATTATTGCGATGGTAAGTTGGTGATGGTACCGGGCGCTATCTCGTCGGCGGGTGGTAAAATTTACTTGACTCCAGATCTTTCGTGTTTTTCTAATGAACAGTGGACCAATGCCTTCCAGATGCACAATCCTTCCCTTGCGGGTGCCTACGACTTGGCATCGGTTGCCATCAATCCAAGGAATAGCAGTGAGATCTATGCGGGACTGTTTGAGGGAGGCGTGGTGAAGTACCGTGATTATAGGGTGGAAGAGATTTTTAATCGTTCCAATAGCAATCTGGTATCTTTCGATAGTGCTGACGCGTATGTAGGTGGATTGTGCTTTGATGGTTACGGAAATCTTTGGATTTCAAGTAGTTATTCTTCTCGTCCGCTTACGGTACTTAAGTCTGATGGTACTTGGAAGAGTTTCCCGCTTTCGGCGTTTGTTTCGGGTTACAACACCTTGCTGACCGATATTATGGTGGACTCACGGGGCTGGAAGTGGGTGCTTTTACCGCGTGCCAATACGATTGTGGTTTTCGATGACAACAATACGATTGATAATGTGACGGATGACCATGCCATGTCGGTAAACATGAATGCCGCAGCCACTATCAGTACCTCCTCTGTGAATTGTGTGGTGGAGGATAAGAAAGGAGAGATTTGGATAGGCTGTAACTTGGGTGTCAAGGTGATTTATAATCCTTCGCAGATTTTCTCGGGAGGGGTCTATCCGCAAAATATTCTGGTTGAACAGATTAATTATGTGCAGAATCTCTTTGAATTTGAGGAGGTGACGGCTATTGCGGTGGATGATGCCAATCGCAAGTGGGTCGGCACGGCCAAGTCGGGCGTATTCCTCATTTCGCCGAACGGCGACAAACAGTTGCTCCATTTCAACACCGACAATTCGCCGTTGCTTTCCAATCGCATCAACCACATCACCATCCAGCGGCAGACTGGCGAGGTGTTCTTCGCTACCGCCGACGGCATCGTGTCCTATCGCGGAACAGCCACTGAAGGGACGGAAGACTACAGCGAGGTGACGGTATTCCCGAATCCGGTGCGCGAGACCTACAATGGTGTCATTACGGTCAGCGGCCTCAAGGAGAACTCCTTCTGCAAGGTGGCCGATGCTGCGGGCAATTTGGTGTGGCAGGATTATGCCAATGGCGGAACCTTCACCTGGAATGGCCGCGACTTTAACGGCAAACGCCCCGCCACAGGTGTCTATTTCGTGTTTGCCTCTGATAAGGATGGTAAAAAGAAGGCGGTCGCTAAAATTCTGTTTGTCCATTAACCGTTGCTGTGTAGAATAGCAATAGCTTAAATAATGGGCCTTTTTTCACACAAAAACTCCAATTTGTAGAAATCGAAATATCGGATGGATGGTTTTTTGGAGTGAAGATTTTTGAGGATCATTTTTTTGAAAATGCGATAAAGGAACCGGTAGAGTCCGCACAAATGCCATTTTCGAAGTTGGCGATAGGTTTTCAATAAGCGGATATTCTCCACCAAAGCCTCTCGCTGGTGACCTTTTTCTAAAATGATGAGCAGATTGTTGATGGCTACCTGTGTTCGTTCAAGGAATAGTTGGGTTGAAAAGATGCCATCATGTCTTAAGGGGTTGTCTATATGCTTGATTATAATGTTTTTATCCAGCAGATCCAGTCCAAAAAGAGTGTCCTCGTGCCCGTAATCCTGTAGCGATTCATCGAATTTTACAATATCGAATACTCTCTTTTCAATTAAGAAATTGAAGGTGGAGAATGAGGTATTTGGGCGTTGGTTTCTGATTTCCGCAGGAACTTGTTCTCGTTCTATCCCATATCGCCAGCGAAGAATGCACTCTTTTCTTGGACGGCGTTTCCGATATTCGCATCCTCCCACTATCACTGGGGCCGGCAGAGCGGCCATGTACTTCTTTAAAAAATCACGGTGCGTGACAGTGGCATCGCAGTCCATAAAAAGTAGGTAAGGGTATTGGGCTTTGGATGCCAATGTGTTGCGAACCAGTGAACGCCCCATGTTGATATAACTCTGCAGGTAGGTGACGTTCTCTAAAAAGTCGAGCTGGGCATTCTTTTTCTGATATTCGTAGTCGGAGGCATCATCCAGCAGCAGGATTTCGTAGGGCACATCCAATTTGTCGGCCTGTGCCGTCAAATCGTTCACCAGGCGGTTCACGTCCCAGTTGTGGATGGCGATACAGATAGAAAGCATAGTTACAGCATCGTGTCGATCAGGTTCCCGTCTTCGATGCAGATGGTGCGCGAGGTGAATTTGTCGATCAGGGTGAAGTTGTGGGTGCTCATCAGCACGGTGGTGCCTTGTTCGCGGTTGATGTCGTGCAGCAGCTGGAAGATCTCTTCAGCGGTGATGGGGTCGAGGTTGCCAGTCGGCTCGTCGGCGAGGATGACCTCCGGATGGTTGAGAAGAGCTCGCGCGATGCAGACGCGCTGCTGTTCGCCGCCAGAGAGCTGGAACGGATATTTGAAGTCTTTGGTTTCCAGGTGTACCAGCTTCAGCACCTCTCTCAAGCGCTCTTCCATCTCGTTGTTGTTTTTCCATCCTGTGGCTTTCATCGCATAGATAAGATTCTCTCTTACGGTCTTGTCCACCAGCAGTTGGTAGTCTTGGAAGATGACGCCCAACTTGCGGCGCAGGAAAGGAATTTTGCGGGTCTTGATGGATTTGAGGTCGAATCCGGCACAGGACACTTCGCCGCTTTTTACAGGCAGTTCGGCCAACAGCAATTTGAGAATCGACGATTTTCCGGCACCTGTCTTTCCCACCAGGTACACGAACTCGCCCTCTTTGATGGTGAAGGATACTTTGGAGAGTATCAGTATTTTTTTCTGATACACATCCACCTCTTTCAACATGATGGCGGGTCTGTGTTCGGGTTCTTTAGGCTGGATGTCAACAGTTTCCTCTGTGGTGGGATCTTGGCACAAAGCAGCATCGGTGAGGATGTCCTCTCGGTTTTGCGCGTTCTGAGGGATTTCGTTCTCTGGCATGACGGCGGGGGATTAAATGTCAATATTGGCGTAACGGGCATTTTTCTCGATGAATTCGCGGCGTGGGGGCACTTCGTCGCCCATCAGCATGGAGAAGATGTAGTCGGCCTCCATGGCGTTCTCGATGGTCACCTGACGGAGGGTGCGGTGGGCCGGATCCATGGTGGTGGACCACAACTGCTCATCGTTCATTTCACCCAAACCTTTGTAACGCTGTACGTTGATCTTGGCGTCGCTGTTGCCTCCGTTCAATTCAGCGATGATGCTGTCGCGCTCTTCGTCGGTCCATGCGTAACGCTCTTTGGCACCGCGTTTGACGAGGTAAAGGGGCGGCATGGCGATATAAACATGGCCTCTTTCGATGAGTTCGCGCATGTGGCGGAAGAAGAAGGTCAGGATCAGCGTGGCGATGTGGCTTCCGTCCACATCGGCATCGGTCATGATGATGACCTTATGGTAACGGAGCTTATCCAGATTCAGTGCCTTGTGGTCTTCGTCGGTGCCGATAGACACGCCGAGTGCGGTATAGATATTCTGGATTTCTTTGCTGTCGAGGGCTTTGTGCTGCGGGGCTTTCTCCACATTCAGAATCTTACCGCGCAAGGGCAGGATGGCCTGGAAATGGGAGTCACGACCCTGTTTGGCGGTACCGCCTGCGGAGTCACCCTCTACGAGGTAGAGCTCGCACTCTTCGGCCACCTTCGAGGAGCAGTCTGACAACTTGCCGGGCAGACCGCCGCCGCTGAAGGCCGACTTGCGCTGCACCAGCTCGCGGGCGCGGCGGGCCGCATGGCGCGCGGTAGCCGCCAAAATGACCTTGTCCACAATCTCTTTCGCATCCTTCGGATGCTCTTCCAAGTAGAAATTCAGCATTTCACCCACCATCGAGCTTACAATACCATCCACCTCGCTGTTGCCCAACTTGGTCTTGGTCTGTCCCTCGAACTGCGGCTCGGCCACTTTCACTGAGATGATGGCGGTGAGACCTTCACGGAAGTCGTCGCCCGAAATCTCTATCTTCTGCTTCTCAACCTTTTCCAACATCTTGTTATTCACCGCATAACGCTTCAGTGTGGTGGTCAGCGCGCGACGGAAACCTGTCAGGTGCGTACCACCTTCAATGGTGTTGATGTTGTTGACGTAGGAATGGATGTTCTCTGAAAAGCCGTCGTTGTACTGCATCACGACCTCAATCGGCACGCCGTTCTTCTCGCCTTCGATGTAGATGGGCGTCTCCATGATCTTGGTACGCCCGCTGTCCAAGAAGCGGATGAAGTCCTTCAATCCCTCTTCGGAATAAAAGGTTTCATGTTTGAACTCGCCGTTGTCCTCCTTCTCGCGCTCATCGGTCAGCGTGATGGTGATGCGCTTGTTGAGGAAAGCCAATTCCTTCAGACGGGCGGCGAGGATGTCGTATTTGTATTCGGTGACGTTGAAAATGGTCTCGTCGGGGGTGAAGGTGATGCGGGTGCCGCGGTAGTCGGTCTTCTCCATCTCTTTCACACTGTAAAGAGGCTTGCCGTAGGCGTATTCCTGTACGAAGTGGATGCCATTACGATACACATCGGCCTTCAGGTGCTTCGACAATGCGTTGACGCAGGAGACACCCACGCCGTGCAGACCGCCGGAAACCTTGTAAGAGTCCTTGTTGAACTTGCCGCCGGCGTGCAGCACCGTCAACACCACCTCCAAAGCGGAGCGGTGTTCCTTCTCGTGCATGTCGGTCGGAATACCACGGCCATTGTCCAACACAGAAATCGAGTTGTCAGGCAGAATGGTGACGTCAATCTTGGTGCAGTGACCAGCCAACGCCTCATCGATGGAATTGTCCACCACTTCATATACCAAATGGTGCAAACCACGCTCTCCAACATCGCCGATATACATGGCCGGACGCTTGCGTACAGCCTCCAATCCCTCCAGTACCTGGATGTGGTCTGCATTGTAATCTTCAACCTGCAATTTTCTTTCTTCTAATTCGTTCATATTCAGTATTATAGATTTTTTATATAACATTGCAAAGGTACAAAAAAAATCTCACTTTTTCGCCATTTTTAAGACAAAAAAAGTGAGAAATTTTAATGGGATGGAATAGGGGGTCAGTTGCCCAAATCCGACATGAATTTGATCTTCATAATTCGGATTTCTTCCATGGTATATTCACTGTCGCCAAGCTCTTCAAGTGCCTCATCCACAGAGTCTGATTCCGCATTGGCGAAGTAGTCGAGAATCTCTTCCTGATGGTAGGGTTCGATGTATTCGTTGATGTAGTAGTCGATGTTGATTTTGGCTCCTGAGGCCACGATGCTCTCAATCTCGGTCAGCAGCTCGTCCATGTCCAGTCCCTTGGCGATGGCGATGTCCTCGAAGTTGATTCTGCGGTCGATGTTCTGGATGATATAGACCTTGAGGGCTGACTTGTTCACCACCGATTTCACGACAAAGTCTTGCGGGCGTTCGATCTCGTTATCCTCCACATACTTTTTGATGAGTTCGATAAAGGGTTGTCCGTACTTTTGCGCTTTACCCGTGCCCACGCCGCTGATATGTGTCATCTCTTCGATGGTGGTGGGGTATTGGGTGCACATGTCCTCCAGGGAGGTATCTTGGAAGATGACGAATGGCGGGATGTTCTCGCGGGTGGCGATGGTCTTCCGCAGGTCTTTCAGCAGTGAGAAGAGGATATTGTCGATGGCCTCGCTTTTGTTGGGCACCATCTCTTCGTCCACCTCATCCTCCTGATCCTCTGATTCCGGTTTGGTGATCATGATGGTGTAGGGGTTGCGCATGTAGCGTTCTCCCTTTTCTGTCACCTTCAGCAGTCCGTAGTTCTCCACGTCTTTTACCACCAAGTTGTCGAAGATGGCGAGCCGGATGACGTTCAGCCAGAATTTGGCGTCATAGTCCATGCCCTCGCCGAACTGTTTCAGCTTGTTGTGCTTGAATTTGGTGATGGAGGTGGTCTTGTTGCCGGTGAGGATATCCACGATATGATCCTCCTTGAACTGCTGTTTCACCGTCTGAATCACCTCGATGGCCAGCTGAATCTGGTCGGAGGCGTTCATCTTGGGTTTGGGGTGGCAGCAGTTGTCGCAGTTGTGGCAGTTGTCCTCTTCGTATTTTTCTCCGAAATAGTGCAGCAGGTGTTTCCGGCGGCAGCTGGTGGATTCGGCGTAGGCGGAGGTCTCGGCCAGCAGCTGTTTCACAATCTCTTGCTCGGCCACGGCCTTCTTGGTGGAGAATTTCTCCAATTTATAAAGGTCTTTGTAGTCATAGAAGGCGATGCACTTGCCCTCTCCTTCGTCGCGTCCCGCACGACCTGTCTCCTGATAGTAGCCCTCCAAACTCTTCGGCATGTCATAGTGGATCACAAAACGCACGTCCGGCTTGTCGATGCCCATACCGAAGGCGATGGTGGCCACAATCACGTCGCACTTTTCCATCAGGAAGGCATCCTGATTCTCCACGCGGGTCTTGGAATCCAGTCCGGCATGATAGGGGAGTGCTCGTATCTTATTGACCTGTAAGAAGTTGGCAAATTCTTCCACCTTTTTTCTGCTCAAACAGTAAATGATGCCCGACTTGCCAGGATTGTCTTTGATGAATTTTACAATCTCCTTGTCGATGTTCTTGGTTTTCTCTCTGATTTCGTAATAGAGGTTGGGGCGGTTGAAGGAGGAGATGAAGACTTTGGCTTTGTCCATGCCGAGGTTCTTCTGGATGTCGTTCTGCACCTTCGGTGTGGCGGTGGCCGTAAGGGCGATTACCGGTACCTTCGCGCCGATGGAGTCGATGATGTTGCGGATGCGGCGGTACTCGGGACGGAAGTCGTGGCCCCATTCCGAAATACAATGCGCCTCGTCGATGGCATAGAAGGAGATGTTGATGGCCTTGAAGAAGTCCACATTCTCCTCTTTGGTGAGAGACTCTGGTGCCACATAGAGCAGTTTGGTCTTGCCGTTCAGCAGGTCTTCCCGCACGGTGTTGATTTCCGACTTGGAAAGGGAGGAGTTGAGGAAGTGCGCCACACCATCATCGGTGCTGTAGTTGCGCATCGCGTCCACTTGGTTTTTCATCAGGGCGATCAATGGCGAGATGATGATGGCTGTGCCTTCGCTCATCAGTGCCGGCAGCTGGTAGCACATCGACTTGCCTCCTCCTGTCGGCATGATGACGAAACAGTCGTTGCCATCCAACAGCGATTTGATGATTGCGAGCTGGTTACCTTTGAACTGGCTGAAGCCGAAAACCTTCTTCAGCATTTTTTTGATGTCCTTCTCGGTGTACTTCTGCATGATTGTCTTTGGGTTAAAACGCAAACATACCCGATGGGGTTGCCGTCAGCAAAGCATACTGGTCGGCAATTGTCCATCAGCGTTACAAAGGTATAAATATTTCTATAAATGGAAGGCGATTTGCGTAAAAAATATCAAAAATTTTTATTCTTTAATAAAAATTCTGATACATAGTCAGTTACGCCATTTTCAAGGGAATGAAATGCGTGGTTGCACCCACTTTCTCTGATTTTTTCCATCTTTGCTTCGGTGAAATATTGGTATTTGTCACGAATATCTTCGGGAATATCCACGTATTCGATGACGGGTTCGCGACCCATGGCATGGAAGGTGGCGGTGGCGAGGTCGAGGAAGGTGCGCGCCTTTCCGGTGCCGAGGTTGAAGATGCCGTTGGGGTGTGGGTTGCGGCTGAACCAGTATAGCACATCCACCACATCCTTCACGTAGATGAAGTCGCGGCGCTGTTGTCCGTCGGCATAGTCGGGGCGGTGCGAGCGGAACAGTTTCACCTTGCCGGTCTCGTTGATCTGGTGGATCGAGTGGAAGATGACCGATGCCATGCGTCCCTTGTGGTACTCGTTGGGACCATACACATTGAAGAACTTGAAGCCAGCCCAGAGTGGAGGCATCTTTCCTTGCTTCAAAATCCACTTGTCCACCTCGTTTTTGGATTTTCCGTAGGGGTTGAGGGGCTGCAACTGCGGAATGATGGATTCGTCATCCACATAACCCAGCTCGCCTGCTCCGTATGTGGCTGCCGATGAGGCATATAGCAGTGGAATGCGGTATTGGGTGGCCAATGACCACATCTCCTGGGTATAACCCACGTTCAGCCGCTCGAACACGGAGTAGTCCATCTCTGTGGTGTTGGTGCGGGCGCCGAGATGGATGATGCAGGTGATATGTTTGGCGTTGGCATGCGCCCATGCGAAGAAGTCGTCGCGGTGGATCTTGTCGGCATACTGCTTGTCCTGCCAGTTGGCTTTTTTGCTCTCTTTTGAGAAGTCGTCCACGAGGATGAGGTCGTGGTGGTTTTCGTGGTTGAGTTTGCTGGCCATGCAGCTTCCGATGAAGCCGGCTGCGCCTGTGATGACGATCATGATAGAGTGGGTTTACATTTAAAATATATCGAGACGCGAATTTCGCGTCTCGACGGTTAGGTTTGATAAAAGTTTCAGATTAACGGGTGGTGCCGCCGCCGGAGGGGGTGCCCAGACGGGCCATTGCGCAGCGGAAGCCGATGTACTTGGTGGACTCGTCCTCTTCGAGGTAACGGCGCTGGCCGGGAGCCGCATAGTACTGCGGGTCGATCCAGGAGCCGCCCTTATATACTCTGGAGTGGTCGCCGACCATGGAGTACTCGAACGGGGTGACCATGTCTTTCGGGTACATGGTGGTGGTAGCGTCGCTGGATTCTTTCTTCCAGTCCTCGGTCTCGATCTGGGAAGCCCAGTCGCCATCGAGGTAGTTGATGTTGTCGGCGGCGCGGTAGTTTCTTCTTCTGTCGTTCTTGAAGTCGGAGACGGGCACCATCGGGATCTTACCCACGCTGTCGCGGTCTTCCACCATGCCGGAGCCATCGTCCAACAGTTTCATGGTCTCATAGTAGTTGCCTCTGAAGGGGTTGAACTCATAGACTTCGTCGTGAGAGGTCTGACGATAGACGTCCATCACCCATTCTGCGACGTTGCCGCCCATGTTGTAGAGGCCGAAGTCGTTGGGCCAGTAGGAGTTGACGGGGGCTGGTATATCGGAAGCGTCGTTCAGGTAGCCGGCCACACCCATGAGGTCGCCACGTCCGCGGCGGGTGTTGGCCACGAAGTCGCCGTAGTAGCGCTTGTCGTCGGTACGGGTATAGTGACCGTTCCAAGGATAGAGCTTTCTTTCGAGCACACGTTCGTTGAGGGTGTTGCCGATGAGGGCGTAGGCGGCGTACTCCCACTCAGCCTCGGTGGGGAGGCGGTAGCGGGGCAGCAGGATGCCGTCCTCCATCTTCACGTTGCGGTAGTCGCCGGTGGAGATGTTGGTGAGGCGGTTGTCGGTCTCCATTTCGTATGAATCATACACCAAGTATGCGTCGGTGGTGAAGTAGAGTTCCGGTGACGGGTCGGGGTTCCAGTCGATGAAGCCCAGATCCACGAGAATCTGCTCGTTGACGCGGTCGGTACGCCAGGCGGCGTAGTTGGTGGCCTGCAACCAGTTCACACCCACAACGGGATAGTGGTTGTAAGCGGGATATCTGAAGTAGTATTCCACCTGCGGTTCAGCGTATGCCAGTTTTTCACGCCATACATTCTCATCGGGACGTGCTTCGTCAACGATGGTCTTGAGGTCGGCGGGGAGGAACACGCGTTCGAGCCAGTAGAGATATTCGCGGTAGTCGAGGTTGCTGATTTCGCACTCATCCATATAGAAGGAGGAGATGGTGACGCGGCGCGGGTTGTTTCCCCATTCGTACATGACATCCTCTTCCACACGGCCGAAGGTGAAGGTACCACCTTCAATCAGCACCAGACCGGGGCCGGTGGCTTGTTCAACGAACGGATACACTTCAAAGCCGCCGTTTTCTGCGTTGTTGTATTCCCAGCCAGTAGTGGGGGAATACTCCTTCTTACAGGAGCTGAACAGCAGGGCTGTAGCAGCAATCAGCAGTAAACCGGAAATTTTGCTCATCTTCTTCATTGCTTCAAAAAATTTATAGTTCTAACGATGTTTATTCAAAATTATTATGAAATGTTGATTAGAAAGTGGGGCAGACCAGATCTTTCATCACTTTCTTTCTCTCGGGGCAGGGGAGGAGCAGCTGGAGTGACACCTCGTGTGCGCCACCGGAGAGGTTGGCCAGTTTGGAGACCGTAAGGTCGTAGGAATAAGCCACGCGGACGCGTTCATGCTGCAAACCGAACATGAAAATCACAGCATCGGGGTTGCGGAAGCTCTGGCGATACCAGATACCCACTGCAAACGGGTAGTAGTTGAGGTAAAAACCATAGTTCAGCTGATGGAACTCCATCTGATGCTGGTAGATGATGTTCGGACTGATGGAAATGTCGCCGAAGGAACGGCTCTTGCGGCTGCGGCGTTTCAGATCAAAATAACCACCAACGTGGGCGGTCCACTTGATGGGCAGACGGCTCACTGAGATGAAACCCTCGTACGGGCGGGTGACGTGGTTGACGGCCAGACCGAAGTAGAAGTTCTTGGTATAACCGATGAAACCGGCGGAGAAGTCGGCGATGGCCTTTGACTGTTTGGCTGGAGCCGTCTCGTTGGTCTCATACACAAAGCCGTATTTGGGGTCGATCATGTCGCCGAAGGTCAGCTTGTCCCAGTTCAGGGATTTCTGCTGGAAGGTGGCCTGCAAAGCGAAGCGCATGCTGAACTTGCGCGAAACTTTCAACTTGTAAGAATAAATGATACTGGCTGCGTAGGTGTTGATGGTGCCTTGTCCCTGATGGTCGCCCATGAACAGCACACCGATACCGCCAGCCAACTTGTCAAAGTGCTGGTCGTAGGAGGCGGAGTAGGTGAGGTAGGTGCCATGGATGTTGGGCCACTGGTCGCGGAAATGTGCCGTGATACGCGGGCATACATTCGTGCCTGCAAACGCAGGGTTCAAATACAGCGGATTGGCATAGAATTGGGAAAAGTGCGGATCTTGTGCCGAAACTTTCGTGCCACTGACCAATGCCAGCAACAGGAGCCCCATAACGCAGATGATCTTTTTCATATCCAGTGTTTTATTCTGATTCAGATATTTTGGCATATTATGTTAAAGTCGCAAAAATACAATTTTATTGTGTAACTTACGTGGTTTTCTCCAAAAAGTTATCAACATTTTTCATTTTTTGCAATTTTATAAAATGCCATTCGTTTAATTGATGCTTTTCTCGTAACAATATATAACGATATATGAAAAAAAATCCTTGGGTCGTTTTAGGAATATTTAGTTTGATTTTATTTCAAATTATTGATATTCAGGCTCAAAAAATTCAAAAAAATATTTCTATCCAATGGCTTACCCCTATTTCTTACCAAACCGATAGGGATGAGACCTTGACATTTATGGTTTTTAGGGGTTCGGTGGAAGATGCGGAGTTCCCGGTTCTTCCCGCCTATTACGACCATTTCCCCGTGAGCGCAGATTTTGCAGCTTATTCTGTAACGGCCAGCAACGCTGTTTACCAACCGCTGTCAGAAGAGGAGAAAGCATTGGTGCCCAAGGATTTCCGTCGTTCTGAAATTGAATATAAAGTGACGACGGTTTACGAGAAGATGCAACCCTATGCGGCGGTCTCCTTTACCCCCGTCCGTATCAATGGCGGTCGTTACGAGAAGCTGGTTTCGGTATCACTTTCCATCGAGGGGCGCAACGTCCGCAAAGGCGGCACTCCCACCCGCGCCTACGCCGACCACTCGGTGCTGCGCAGCGGCAACTGGTATCGCGTAACCGTCTTCAAGACAGGTGTTTATAAGGTAACTTACAATGACTTGTCAGCGTTGGGCGTGTCGCTCTCCCATCTTTCATCCGACAACATTTCCATCTTCGGCAACGGCGGGGGTATGCTGCCCGAGGCGAATGGGAATACCCGTCCCGACGACCTGCTGGAACTCCCTATCGAGATGCACGACGGCGGTGACCATTCTTTCGATGCCGGCGACTATTTCCTGTTCTACGCCGAAGGACCGCACAGCTGGAACCTCTCTTCCAATCAATGTGCCCATCAGTTTAATCTGTATTCCACCACCGCCTCTTACTTCATCAATGTGGATGCGGGAGTGGGACAGAAGTTGCGTGTGGAGACGGAGGATAACGCCGCGCTGACGCCTACTACAACTGTCTCTACCTATACGGCTTACGGTTTCTTTGAGGAGGACAAATACAATTTCGGCGAGGGTGGCCGCAACTGGGTGGGCGACAAGTTTGATGTCACCACCACGCGGAATTACACGCTTTCGCTGCCTTCCTCACCGGTAGGGCCGCTACGTCTGACCGTGATGGGCGCTGCCACCTCGGCACGCGTGTCCTCTTTTCAGGTGAAGGTCAACAACCAGTTCATCGGTTCGGTTAGCGTTCCCGCGACCCCCACCGGTTATCTTGCCTATTATGGCGACCGTACCTTTAACTTTACTACATCTGGCGGGACCACCGATGTGGAACTTATTTATAATAAGCCAGTTTCCTCTTCGGTGGGATTCCTCGATTATTTGGAATGGCAGGTTGATTGCCAACTGCGGGCGGGGAGCGGTCAAACGCCGTTCTGCAACTTCCAGACCGTGGGTACGAATGCCGTCACCCGCTATACGGTAGCCAATTGTTCGTCCAGCACGAAGGTGTGGGATGTGTCGTTGATCAACCAGACCCGCAACATGGCGGGCACGCTGTCGGGCGGCACCTTCGCTTTCAACGCGCCCACCTCTACGTTGCGGCGGTTTGTGGCCTTCAGCGACAATTCCTGCTACAGTGTGACGACGGTGGGGCGGGTGAACAACCAGGACTTGCATGGCACCAGTTTCGCGGACATGATTATCGTTGCGCATCCTGACTTCCTCTCACAGGCCGAGCGTCTGGCGGACTTCCGCCGCTCCAATGACGGTCTTTCGGTGAAGGTGGTCACTCCGCAGCAGGTGTATAACGAGTTCTCCAGCGGTGAGCAGGATGTGTGCGCCATCCGCGACTATATGCGGATGATTTATGAGCGTACCGCCGCCGCACAGCCCCAATATCTGTTGCTTTTCGGCCGTCCTTCTTACGACTATCGTGGCATAGAGGGGGATTGTAAGTTGTATGTTCCTAATTTCCAATGCACATCGGATGCCCATGAGGAGCATTTTAAAGCCAATGATGACTTTTTTGGTTTGTTGGATGCGAACGAGGGAACGAATAGCATGGGGCCCACCATTGATGTTGCGGTGGGACGTTTCCCCGTGTCCACTTCCTCTCAGGCGAAGCTTGCGGTGGACAAGACCATCGAGTACGCCTCGCGGGGCGTGCTGGGCGAGAACACCCCCACCAGCAATTTCGGCGACTGGAAAAATGTGGCGACTTTTGTGGCTGATGATGAGGAAGGCGGCGGTCATCTGGTAACGGCGGATGCTGCTGCGCGTATTGCTGATACTACCAATCAGAATTTGAATATAGAGAAGATTTATCTGGATGCGTATCAGCAGGTTACCTATTCGTCATCGGCTCGCTATCCGGAGGTGACGGTCGATATTAACAACCGCATGAACAAAGGCTGTCTACTGTTTACCTATGTGGGACATGGCGGCAAGAATGGTTGGGCCCACGAGCGTATCATCGAGCTGACCGACATCAGCCGGTGGGCCAATCGTTACAACCAGCCCTGGATGATGACCATGACGTGTGAGTTCGGTTGGTACGACCGCTCGCTGGTGTCGCCGGCCGAGATGGCGTTTCTGAACAGCGGCGGCGGTGTGTCGGGCATGATTACCACCTCGCGTGTGGCGTTCTCGGGAGCCAATCATACGTATATCACAAACTGGTTCGATAACCTTTTCCGCAATGGGTTGGATGCGCCGCTCACCATCGGCGAATGCAACCGTGCGGCCAAAAATGCAGGATCTGGTAATATCAGTTCCTTTAATATGATATATGTGATGGGCGACCCCGCCATGAAACTGGCCGTGCCGCGTTATACGGTGGTCACCGACTCCATCAACGGGGTGGCGGTGGCCGATTTCACCGACACGCTCAAGGCCTTGTCAAGAGTGCGCATCAGCGGTCATGTGGAGGATGCGGAAGGACACCTCCTGCCCGATTTTTCCGGTGCAGTTTATCCTTCGGTTTACGACAAAAAAGTAATCAGTCATACCTTACAGAACGACCCTGGTAGCACCTACAAAGAGTTTGAGGTCCAGAAGAATATCCTTTTCAAGGGGAATGTCACGGTGGCCGACGGGCGGTTCGGTTTTTCGTTCATCCTGCCCAAAGACATCAACTATGCCTACGGCAATGGCAAGCTGAGCTATTATGCTTGCAGCCGCGAGGCCGATGCTACTGGCGCGTACCGCGAGGTGCTGATTGGCGGCATGAGCGACGAGAGCATCGACGACAACAACGGGCCGGAGATGGATCTCTACATGAACGACGAGAAGTTTGTGAACGGCGGTACGGTGAACTCCTCGCCCACGCTGCTGGTGAAGCTGAAAGACGAGTACGGCATCAACACCACGGGCAACGGCATCGGCCACGACCTGGTGGCGGTGCTTGACGACGGCAACCAGATTGTGCTCAATAACTATTACGAGGCTGCCCGCGATAGTTTCAACTGTGGTACGGTGCGCTATCCCTTGGAGAATTTGGAGCTCGGCACGCACAAAGTGAAAGTGCGCGCTTGGGACATCCTCAATAATGTGACCGAACGGGAGTTGGAGTTTGTGGTGGTGTCGGATGAGGGCTTGACGCTCGACCATGTGCTCAACTATCCCAATCCTTTCACTACAAGAACTTCCTTCTACTTCGAGCATAATCGTCCGGGAGAGGTGTTGGATGTGATGGTGACGGTTTATACCATCTCGGGGAAGGTGGTGCGCACGCTCGAATCCACCCAGTGTACGCAGGGCTTCCGCAGCGACCCCATCGTGTGGGACGGTCTCGACGACTTCGGCGACAAGATCGGCAAGGGCACCTATCTGTACCGGCTGCGGGTGCGCACAGCAGGCGGCGAGCAGGCCGAAAAAATTGAGAAGATTGTGATTTTGTAAAAAATTATCATCTTTTCAAAATAATATGAAAGTTTTTACGTTAAAGGGTTGCGAAATTTTTATCCAATCTAAAATAATAACAATGAAAAAAATCCTTGTAGTTGCTGTTGGCATTCTGTTTTTCTCGATTCCTTCTCTAAAAGCTCAAGTTAATCCTAATATCCTTAATGGCCAAGAACTCAATACTATCACGACGGCCGTTCCCTTCCTGACGATTTCTCCCGACTCCAGAGGCGGTGCTATGGGTGATATGGGCGTGGCCACATCCGCCGATGCCAATTCACAACATCACAACCCTTCCAAATATGTATTCAGCCAGAACCGATTCGGTATCTCATTCTCATACAGTCCTTGGTTGCGTAAGTTGGTGAACGACATTAACTTGCTTTATCTTTCCACCTATTTTAAAGTGACTGAAAATGACGCGTTGTCGTTCTCACTTCGCTACTTCTCATTGGGTGATATCAATTTTACCGACAATGATGGTAACGACATGGGCAGCCAGAAACCGAACGAGTTTGCCATCGACCTCGGCTACTCCAGAAAGCTGATTGATGAGCTTTCCATCGCCATCACCCCGCGTTTCATCTACTCCAACCTGACGGCAGGTCAGTATGTGGAAGGTGTGGAGACCAACGCCGGTTTGGCGGGTGCCGCCGACGTTTCCTTGTTCTACCAGCAGGATTTCGGTTTCAAAAGTAACAACAAGATGAACAGCACCTTGCGTGCCGGTTTGAATATCTCCAACATTGGTAACAAGATGTCCTACTCATCAGGAACATTGCGCCGCGACTTCCTGCCCACCAACCTCAAATTGGGTGTGAGCTACACGGTTCAGTTCGACGAGTACAACAGCTTGATGGCCGGCGTGGAATGCAACAAATTACTGGTGCCCACCAACCCGGTATATCAGACCGATAGCACCGGACATATTGTGTACGATGCTGCCAACAAGCCGATCATTGCAGCAGGTAAAGATCCCGATGTGTCTGTGGCACAGGGTATTTTCCAGTCCTTTGGTGATGCTCCCGCAGGTTCGAAAGAGGAGTTTCACGAGGTGAACTGGGCTGTGGGGTTGGAGTACTGCTATCGTGACCTCTTGTTTGTGCGTGCCGGTTATTTCTACGAGCACCCCACCAAGGGCAACCGCCAGTTCATCACGGTGGGCGCAGGCCTCCATTACAGCATCTTCGCATTGGATGTCGCCTATCTGTTCACCGTTGATCAGCACCATCCGCTGGAGAATACCCTCCGTTTCACCCTCTCCTTCGACCTCAAGTCGTTCGACAAGCAGGATATCAAGACTCAGGGTCGTCTCAACAAAAACTAATCGGCCAACGGCTTTCCGCTGATGGGAGATTTCCGTGTAGGATTCGGCTATGACTCGCACCGTCTGGAGGCGGGTTTGAAGCTCCGTTTGGGCGGCGTTGACATCGCCTCCGACCGAGGCTGTGTGGCGCACTCAGACGGCGACGCGGTGATTCATGCGCTGTGCGATGCCCTGTTAGGGGCGGCGGCCTTGGGCGACATCGGCACCCATTTTCCTGATAATGACATGGCTTTCAAGGGCATTGATAGTACGGTGCTGTTGCGGCGCACCGTGGAACTGTTGCACCAAAAGGGCTGGCAGGTACATAATGCCGATGTGACCATCGTGCTGGAACGCCCCAAGTTGGTAGATTATAAACCGCTGATGCAAAAGTGCTTGGCCGAATTGTTGCAGATTCCTGTTGGTGCGATGTCGGTGAAGGCGAAAAGCAACGAGGGGATGGGCTTCACGGGACATGGCGAAGGAGTGGCCGTGATGGCCGCCGTGACGGTGGTGAAATAAAGTACCTCATAATTTCATATTATGCTTACACCTTTAAAATTCAGACCTCAATATTTTGAAAAAATTTGGGGTGGACAGAAGTTGCACACAATATTGGGTAAAGATTTCGGCTCGTTGGCCAACTGTGGCGAGAGCTGGGAGCTGTCGGGCATTGCCGGCAAGGAGTCGGAGGTGGCGGCGGGCGTCCCGCTGGAGGGCAACACTCTGTCGGAGTTGGTGGAGGTGTACATGGGCGACTTGGTAGGAGAAAAAGTGTACGATACTTTCGGCAACGACTTTCCGTTGTTGGTAAAATTTATTGATGCCCAGGAGGTTCTGTCGGTACAGGTGCACCCTGACGATGCGTTGGCGCAGCGGCGGTACGGCACGAATGGCAAGACCGAGATGTGGTATGTGCTGCAGGCCGATGCGGGCGGCGGACTCTATGTGGGGTTCAAGAAAGGGGTGACGAAGGAGGATTACCAGCGCGCGTTGGCTGTGGGCGGGGTGGAGCAGTTGCTGGAGTTCTATCCGGTGACGGCGGGCGATGTGTTTTTCATCCCGGCGGGCACGGTACATGCCATCGGCAAGGGCGTGCTGCTGGCCGAGGTGCAGCAGTCGTCAGACTGCACCTACCGCGTGTTCGACTGGAACCGAGTGGATGCCGCCGGCAAGCCCCGCGAGCTGCATGTGGCGGATGCGCTGGAGGCCCTGCATTTTGGCGATGACACCGAATACCACATCCGCTATATCCCCACGTTGAATCACTCCGTCCCGGTGATTCGTTGCAACCAGTTCAATATCAACCTGCTCCATTTTACACAGCCGCTCGAAAAGGTATATGCGGGCATCGACTCCTTCATCATTTACATCTGTACAGAAGGACGTGTGGTGCTGATCGATGAGGGGAAAGAGTATCTGCTCAACAAGGGCGAGGTGATGCTCGTGCCAGCCATTTCCACTGAGGTACAGCTGCTTCCGTTGGAGGAAAGCACGCTGATGGAGGTGTATTTGGGGAATTGAAAATTGAGAATTGAAAATTGAAAGGTGAAAGGTTAAAACGGAAGGAAGCACCTTCCAAATTTTCATTTATCCCTTCACATAAATTCATTTATTCCCTCACAAGCCCTATCGTTTTTTTTTGTGTGTTTTATAAAAAATTGAATACCAATTTATTATAAATCCTCGCAACAGCTTCAATACAGTAGTTTGTCACATTCTTCCTATAGGGGTTCACATTTTGGGGTGTGAATGAATAAATATTGAAAAATAGTTGTATTTTTGCCCGCATTTGTAAATTGAATTCACCAACATTCCCATGATATGAAAAAAGTATTATTTTTTTGGAGTTTGCTGCTGTTCACGCTCGTATCGGTTGCTTCACAATCACGACATACAACGATTGGTATGGGTGATGGCACATCTTATTCATGTATTTTCTCTTGCGAACGCGCTTTTGCTGAGCGTGTTATTCGTGACGAAGAGAGTGATACAACGGAAACAAATTGTGATCCAGTGCCAGCCAGCGGCTTTAGTGAGGATTTCAGCGGTTATACTGCCGCAAATTACACATACACCAGCGATGGAATACTGCCTCCATGCTGGGATGTGATAGGAACGACCAACGAGTATCGTCCTCATATTTTCAGAGGATTTACTGAACCTTACAACAATTGTCTCGTGATGTCTTCAGGCAGCAATTACCATGGAGGTCCCACCAATATTGTGGTAATGCCCCTTCTGGATGATCTTTCCGGGAAGCAGGTGTCGTTTGCCACATCTATGAATTCGATGGATAGGGGCGGGCTTACTGTCGGTTATGTTACTGATCTTAATGCTGGCAGTTTTGTTGCGTTGGAGGAAATTCCGTATAATTCTTGTAATGAGGTTGTTCCTTACGTGTATCACGAAGTGGATGTCAGCGGTGTTCCGACGGGGGCACGCATTGCTTTCAAATGGGATAAACTGAATAATGTCAGTTGTCTTTGTACGTTGGACGACATCGTTATTGAGGACTTGTCCACTTGCCAGAAGCCATCTGATGTGACCGTTTCGGATGTGACTATTCATTCTGCAAGCATCAGCTGGACAGACAATAATGAGACGCCTCCACCGTTTTGGACACTCAGCTTGAATGGAATGGACACCATCGTTGAGGCTACCTCTATCACCTTTAACAACCTTGCTGCCGGTACCATTTACGGGGCAAAAGTGAAGGCCAACTGTACAGAAGAGGAGTCACATTGGAGTACGGAGGTGTATTTCATTACGGATTGTGATATACAGGTTGCCGAGGGTTATACGGAAGATTTCAGTGGTTATGTTTATACAAATAGCTCTGCAGAGTGTGTGTCGTTCAGCAGGTTTCTTCCTTGTTGGGATAACATCTATACGGGAACAGTTGATTGCAGGCCTCATGTTGACAAAGACGAAAACGATGACATCTATTTGCTACTCATCAGCGGAGAAGTGGCGGAATTTGGGGCTGTCAGCTATGCCATCATGCCTGAATTTGACAATGTTGACAGCATGGAGCTTTCCTTTTATTATAGAATGTGGAATGTTTCTCGTGGAAGATTGACAGTGGGGTATATCAGTGATATTCATGATGCCGCTACTTTTGTGGCTTTGGGGGCCGTGCCAAGCAGCACTTCTGACCGCATATATCGTGACACGCTGATGAATGTTCCTGCCGGTGTACGTCTGGCGTTCAAGTGGGATTGTACAGGATGCACATGGGATTATGGTTGTTGCATTGATGACATCCATCTTACATTTGCCGCTTGTGATGCACCGACGGATGTGAGTGTGAATCGTGATGTACTAACTTGGAATGGCACTGCCGCCAACTACGAAATAATGATTATGGTAGGGCAGGATACGGTGGTGGATACCATCGTTAATGCTAATAGTTACGTGATTACTGGATTAAATGATGATGATTATGCCACTGTTAGAGTTCGGTCTATATGTTTTGATGGTTATATTTCTGAATGGAGCGAGGCTGTGGCTTTTTATGCCGCGCCTTGCGCTCCCGCCCCATGGTGTGTGGACAATAACGGCATTGTCAATGTCACCTTTGGACAGACTGAAATTGTGAACAATAACACCCACCCCAGTTCTGAGCCTTTCTATGGGGAATACACGTCGCAGGTGGGCAACGGTGCCGCTGGAACGTATGTGCCGATGAGCATCACATACGCTACAGGATATACATACGGCACCATCATCTGGGTGAACTGGAATCAGGATTTGGAGTTTACCGATGACGAAGTGGTTTATACTGGCACTTCCACCAATGACAACCCTACCACATTGTCCTGTACTTTTTTTATTCCTCCCGGTACGCCTGTCGGCAATTACCGTATGCGTATAGGAGGGTCGGATTCCGGATTTGACAATGTTATTAGCAATGGTTACGGATACAATCCCTGTTTGACCGCAGCTTTTACCATTTATGAAGATTACACCCTTTCTGTAACAGAGATGCCCTCCTGTCTTCTTCCTATTGATGTAACGGTTTCGGATGTCACAGGGAATTCTGCCACGTTTAGTTGGACCGACAATAATGAGACGGCACCTGAGAGCTGGACGGTTAATATCAATGGTGTGGATACCAATGTCACCGATAACCCTGTGACATTCTATAACTTAACCGACAATACCACCTATACTGTGAGGGTGAGGGCTAACTGCTCCGCAACAGATTACTCTGATTGGAGTTTGCCCACTACCTTCACCATCCCGTGTTACCCTATCTCTGCTGAGAATTACAGTGAGGACTTCAATTCTTATTATGCCACTACAGATGAACTTGCCGTTGGCGTTTTGCCCGACTGTTGGCAATATATCTGTTCGAGTTCATACGATGTGGCGAAACCGCATATCTATAGTGGACACTCTTCTGTTACAGATTCTGACAACAGCCTTTTGCTTATTGCAGGGCACGATATGGACTTCTATTATTTTTATGGTGAAGCTAACTATGCGCTTATGCCAGTGTTTGAAGATTTAACTGGCAAACAAGTGACTTTTAGAATGAAAATGTCCTCCACAGCTGGGATATTGACGGTTGGCTATGTAACAGATGCTGGGTCTGCCTTGTCCTTCACTGCATTGAGAACCTTCTCCAGTGTTACTGTTGCCGATACTTTTTCCGTGGTGGTGAATAGTGTTCTGGCCGATGCCCGTATTGCGTTCTGTTGGAGCAGTAATGCTCCATACAGTGGATGCTATTACTGTTCTATTGATGACGTAGTAATAGAGGATATGCCTTCCTGCGTAACCCCCTTTGATATTACAGTGACGAATATCACGGCCACTTCAGCTGTGATTGGTTGGACTGATGTCAATTTGACCACCCCCGAAATGGGATGGACGGTTAGATTGAATGGAATTGACACGTTGGTGTCGGAGGTGCCCTTTGTTGTGAACAACCTAATTGCTGCTTCATACAATACGGTTAGTGTGAGGTCAAACTGTGACGCAGACAATGCGTCAGGGTGGAGTCCGGAAGTGCATTTTTACACTGCCTGTGGTGTTGTTGTAGTCTCTGACACTCATCCCTTTGAGGAGGATTTCAATGACATTACTGCTGGCATTCCCTATTGTTGGGATAATCCTGAGATTACAGGTACGACAGGAGGTAATCCATGGGGGTATAGTGCTTCTGGTGTTACAGGTGGCTGTGCGCGATTTAATTCAGGGAATAATGTTGTTGGATACTACAATGTGCTGGAAACCCCTGTGCTGGATATTGCCGAATTGGACAGACCTACACTTTCTTTCCAGTATAAGAATCCTACTGGCGGTGATTTCGATGTTCTGGTTTCTACAGATGGTGGTGGTACTTACACTACATTAGCCACAGGACTGACGGGCGTGATGAACTGGACACGGATGACAATCCAACTGGCTAATCTGGAATCCTATGATCAGGTGGTCATCGGGTTCTGGGGCATTGGAAATTTTGGAATGTTTGATCCTTTTGGTGATAATGATCCGTATATCGATCTGGATAATGTCTTGGTTGCGGAATGCCCTTCCTGTATGTATCCTTCTGACATAGAGATTAGCAATGTGACTACCAATGCTGCTACGATTGATTGGACTGATCACAACGCTGGTGTTCCGCAGAGCTGGACCATCAGTCTGAACGGAGCAGACACTGTGGTCACTATGCATCCGTTCACTATAGACAACCTTGTTGCAGGCACCATTTACACCGCTATGGTGAGAGCCAATTGTTTCGATGATGACGAGTCGGTATGGTCTGATGGCGTGTCGTTCCATACAGCTTGCGACCTCATTGTGGTTACGGCTGACAACCCTTATCAGGATGGTTTTGAAAACCAGGGTATCTGTTGGGATATTGAACCGATTGTTGGAGGAGAGGAATTCCAATGGAGGATAGGAGAAAACGCAATCTATGCTCATGATGGCGACTATTTTGCTGTGGGTTCGTATGAACCGGGTGCGGAATCCCGTTTGGTTTCCCCTGTCTTTGATGTGACACAGATTGAACCTGTTCTCATGTTCCAACATAAGCAGGCGTTGTTCGATCTTGTTGCTGCCGATGAAATGGGGGTTTACTACAGAACCGCCCCAATGGAAGAATGGATACAACTGGCATCTTATACTACCGAGTTCGATGAATATACACAGGAAACCATCAGTTTGCCGAATCCCAGTGCCACCTACCAGATTTCATTTGTGTCTGTTGGGCACGATGGTTATTATGTTTTTTTGGATGATATCAGCATCTCCGACATCTGTTCCGTACCGGCGAATGCGGCGATTCGAGCCAAAGTTTTTCCGAACCCGACTACTGGTAGGGTGACCGTTGAGAGCAACGCTGTCAATGCTGACATCACTGTGTACGACATGTTCGGTAGGATAGTGATGGCCTCGAAGGTCGTTTCTGAGCGCACGGTGCTTGATTTCAAAGGATATGCGCAGGGACTCTATATCATTCGTATTTCAGACCACCAATCGTGTGTGAATATTAAAGTGGTCAAGGAATAACATTTTTTTGAATTTTTTAAGCAACATTTTTGTCATTTTATTGTATAAAAACTAAATATCCTTCCGTAAAAGAGGAAGAAAAATGGTTGAAAAAATGACAAAAAAGGCAATTTTTTGGTTGTTTTTCTTGGGTTTCTGCTTGATGCCATCGCTGTGGTCGCAGGTGTCGGTCACCTCATCGGCGGGGCGTACGGCAGAGGATGTGGTGCGGAGTATGCTAGTGGGCGACGGTGTGTCGGTGTCGAATGTGAAGTTCAACAACTACACCACCGTGCTGGATGCGACTACAGGCGGCCAGCTGGGCTTTTTCACCAATAATACAGCCACCTTCCCTACTTTGGGATTTTCCAGCGGACTGATAATCGCTACTGGCGATATCCAGAATGCGTTGGGGCCTAACGACGATAGCGGTAGTGAGATCAGTATTTCCAACAGCATGACGTGTCCCGAACTGCAAGCGTTGGTAAGCGATGAACTGTACTACCCTGCGGTTCTGGAATTTGACTTCCTCACCACTTCCGATCAGGTGACCTTCAACTACATGTTTGCCTCGGAAGAGTATCCTGAATTTGTGGGCATGGGATATAACGATGTGTTCGGCTTTTTTGTCACCGACCTCACCACCAACCAGACCACCAATGTGGCCCGAATTCCGAACACCACCTTGCCGGTGTCTATTGATAATGTCAACGATTATTCCTATTCGCAGTATTATCACGATACAGAGTACTCTTCTTATATTCAGTATGATGCCTGCGTGGGACCGCTGGCGGCAACTTTCTCGGTAGTGCCCTGCCGCCTTTATCACATGAAATTAGCCGTCTCCAATGCTGGAGATAACCTGTATGGATCTGCGGTTTTTCTTGAAGGACAGAGTTTTACTGCCAACGGTACTGAAACCACCATCGTGTACGATGTGGAGAGTTTGCCTGTTGTGGTGCAGGATTGCAATACGGCCACGGTCACCTTCAACATTTCGCAGCCTCAGAATTCGCCGACCGTTATCCCGCTGACCTATTCCGGCACAGCCATCAACGGCACGGACGTGCAGACTCTTCCCGCTTCGGTGACCATTCCCGCAGGTCAGACCAGTGTGACCATCAACATTGTGGCCATCGGAGCCTATACTCCCGACACGTTAATTCTGAATATCTACTATGAGAGTTCGATTTGTGAGGAGGGAAATACGATATCTGTTATGGTGTGCAAGAACCAAGGTATTGAGATCTCGGCACAGAATGTTTATTTCTGCGAACCTGTTGACAGTCTGCATGTTCAGCTGGTGGCAGGTGCCTGTGGGGAGGTGGAATGGTCGCCGTCGGATATGCTGTCCGACCCGGGCTCGCTGAACACGGGCTTCAACACTGAGTACCTTACGCCGACCACCTTCACGGTGACGGCGCACGACATTTTCCACTGCACCTCCAGCACGGTCACTTTCGAGTATGCGCACGGGGCCTCGTTCGACGACACCATCCGTGCCACCATCTGCGACGGGGCGGTCTATAACCAATATGGTTTCAACGAGTCGGAGACGGGTACTTATACTCATTACGGGCAGACCTCTTTCGGCTGCGACAGCAGCATGACACTGATACTGGAGTCGTTTTCTGCGGATGCTGCCATTGAGGTGGGCGGCACCGACCTGTGCGATGACGGCTTTGTGGAGTTGACCGCAGTCACCAGCAACTCCGATTTCCATTGGAGCAACGGAAGTACCGACATGGTGCTCACGGTGACCCATCCCGGCAACTATGTGCTGGAAGCCTCCGATGGACCGTGCCATGCCCGCGACATGGTGGTCATCGCCCCTTGTCCGGATGAGGAAATCTACATCCCCAATGCCATCACTCCGACCAATGTGGATGGCATCAACGACGAATTCAGGATTTATATTCCATCGTCGCTGGAGATTGTGGAGTTTGAGATTGCCATCTACGATCGTTGGGGAAAATTGGTATTCAGGTCGGATGAGCCTTATTTCCGCTGGAACGGCAAGGTCAACGGGAAGTTTTTGCCTTCTTCCACCGTGCTCACCTACCGCATCATGATGATGAGCAAGTGGCATCCCAAGAAGATTTACAAGGGGACGTTGACGATATTGTAAGTTTTTACCAGCAGAGCAGCAGTAGGTCGCGCCACGGGATGTCGTGCCGCTCGCCGATGTCGTGGCGTGTGAGGATGCCCTTGTAGCAGTAGATGGCCTGCATCAGCACGGGATTTTCTTGAAGGGCGTAGCGCATTTCGCTGTTGAAAACAAGGGGGAAGACCAGCGACAGCACCAGGTCGCCCAGCGCGTTGCAGGCGGCGTAGATGCCTCCTTCTACATGGATGATATCTTGCAGCAGTTCCCCATCTTCCACATTATGGACCAGTCGTAACGAAAGGGCGGTGATATTTTTTTTGTGGAGGATGGCCAGATGTTCGGGGGTGATGTCGGTAAGGGGGATGGGAGTGATAAGTATCTGACTGTCTTTTAGTTGGTTAAGTTCTTCTGCGGTAAGCGGACGCAGGGAGATGAGGATGTCGGACTTTTGGAACACGTACTTGGGTTCATCTTCGATGAGGGCGCCGGCATCGGCGTAGTCGAGGTCGATGAAGTCGGCGCCTTTGCCCATGCCGCGTTCGGTACGTACGGGCACGTGGTTTTCCACGAGTGTCTCCACGGAGTAGGGGGGAATGACGACCTCTTTGCGGGGGGAGAGGGAGTTGCCTTTGAGGATGCCGACGGCGAAATGGTGCTGTGCGGTGGCTTCACCCACCGCCTCCATCTGTGTCGCGTGTTCGTAATCCTCTTTCATGGTATGCGGTTAGTCGGAAAAGGTCTCGAAGGTGCGCGATTGCGCCCCGGTGACGGTGATTCTTATCTTGACGAAATCGGGCTGGATGAGTTCTTCCACATTTTCGGGCCATTCCAGGAAGCAGTAGTTCCCGCTATAAAGATAATCCTCTGTGCCGATCTCGTATGCGTCGGCGAGTTTTTCAATGCGGTAAAAGTCAAAGTGGTAGATGCTGTTGCCATTGCTGGTAAGGTATTCATTCACAATGGCGAAGGTAGGACTTGAGGTGGTGTCTTCCACGCCCAGTTCGTGACAAATTTCTTTGATAAAGGTGGTTTTTCCAGCTCCCATCTCTCCATAGAAGCAGAACACACGGTCGTTGGGGTGTTCTTGCAGCAGCATCTTTGCCACGGAGGACAGCTCTTCTTCAGAATGGATAGTGATTTTCATATTGTTGATAAAAGCGTGCAAAGATACAACTTTTTTAGAATAATTTTACAAAATGGTTTTTGGGGGGCTATTTTGTCAGGTCGGTGGCAATTTCTTCAATTGATTCCACAAATCTTGCCCACGCATATTTTTTCTTTTCCTCCACGATGTTCTGTTCAAATGACGCTTGTTTGTTTTCAGCGAAGAAACTGTGCAGTGCATCAGCGATCTGCTGGGCATCAGGCTCGACGACGTAACCGATTTTGCCGTCGGGAACGATTTCGGGCAGACCGCCCACGTTGGTCACCAGCATCGGTTTCTCGAAGTGGAAAGCAATCTGGGTCACGCCGCTCTGGGTGGCCGTCTTGTAGGGCTGCGCTATAATGTCAGCAGCGCTGAAATATTGATTTACCTCGCTGTCGGGAATGAAATCGGTGCAGAGCACAACTCTTTCTTCAATTCCCAACTCCTTGATTTGGTTGAGATAAGGAGCGGGATCTCCATAAAACTCGCCGGCTACAATCAGCTTCACATTATCCTCTTTCAGACGGTTGTCGGCGAAGGCATCCAACAGCAGGTCCAACCCTTTGTAGCCTCGGATGAACCCGAAAAATAGCACGTAGCGGAAGTCGGTTGAGAGATTCAGCAACGAGAGGGCGTTTTCGCGGGAAAGCCGTTTGCCGTAGTGGTCGTAAATGGGGTGTGGAGAGAATCGTTTCGGACGATTTTTCTTGTCAAAATGTTCAATATCGTGCACTACCGACTCTGAAAGAGCCATAAAACCATCCATTGACTTAACAAAATAGGGGGGCAGGAACTTGTCCAGAACATTAGGTTCATGGGGTATCATATTGTGTACCAAAGCGATGATCTTAGTGTGGCCATTGCGATGGATTTTTCTGGCGATGGTTCCCATACAGGGTGCCATAAAGGACATCCAGTAGGCGACAATCACCACATCGGGTTGTTTGCGGGCAATTTCACGTCCCACTTTACACCAGTTGAACGGATTGCATGAATTGACTTTGCGATAGATGGTCAAATCTTTTGGGGCGGGATCTGGGCTATATTGTGTTTTTCCCGGGAAAAGGAAACTGGGATATTGAAGCGTAAATGTAATCATCTCCACCTTATGCCCTTGGCTTTGAAACTCGCGTGCAAGCCGCTCGTTGAAGGCCGCAAGGCCGCCGCGATAGGGGTATGCTGTGCCGAGAATGACAATTTTCATAGAATCCATTTTTTGAGGTGCAAAGATAAAGAAAATATTGGGAACATTACAGTCTATTGTTCGATATTCAGTCGGCTCATACGCTCCTTTATCATCATTGTATAGCCTGTTTTCATTTCTTGGGGAAGAAAAGAGTTTTCAATCCAATCATACCACTTTTCTTCTGCTGAACGAAATCTTTGGAACATATTCTGAATCACTTTGCCTTCCAAACCACTATTGGTCATAGCACTTACGAAATCCTGAAATTTGAATTTTTTCTTCTTTGCATTTAATGTCAAAGCCAACTCTTCTTTGTCAGAGGGCATCACCAACAATGTGTTCAGCAAATCGTATGCGGGAGCAAGCTGGTAATTGTCTGAAAAAGGACTATAGATGGAAAAATTTTTCAAATGCATATCGCTATTCCCTGTAATCCAAGAGAATAAGACGACCTCCCAAAAACGTACTAGATCAAGTTTGGGCGCAGATGAATAGAGCATAATGATTTTGGCAATTTGCTCGTGTGAGCCTCTATATTTATGTTCGGTCAACTTTTGTGAAAGCTGGCAGAGATCCTCCATCGGAATTTTTTCCCCTTTCGGAGTCCTGTCCACCCGACGGGTCAAATAACACAACTCACCATCCGCAAACCGAACAAGCGTATGTGGAACAACTTGGATATGAGCTGTTTCTGCCAAATGCATCGTCAAATCCTCCAGTTCGGGCAAATGGGGAAAAAGTTCGGTCTGGGGCTTGAGAATGAATCGCCCCCACAATCCGACAATGGTAAAACGCGTTTCGTGTTGTACCTTTTCGATGTCCATTGACAACTTTGCCTGCACTCCCGTCACAGCCGTTTGACTTCGCACCACCTCTTTCGCCAACTCCTTGATTTCCGAATGTTTATAGGGAAATGACGGTGTAACAGTCGTGCCGAAGAAACGCTTTGCACATTGGGGATGGAAATCCACCATTCCCTCTTCTAAATCCTGATAACAATACAAACACTTGGCCATCGCTACAAATTTTGTTGGTGGGTAATATCTACGATGCTCACTGCCCCGATGCAATCTTTACAGCAGGCCAGCAGCAGCGACATCCGGTCGCGCGGATTGATTTTCCAATTTTCTTGGGCAATGTCCAACAGCCAGCCTTCGGGAATCAGGCCGTCAAAAAACGGGAAAAGATTATCGCTCTTGTAGGGTAAGGATGTTACTGGCATTGTCAGACTGATGGGGATACCCTTTTCTGCGACATACTTTTCGTCATAGACAAACGTATAGCCGTTCTCGTCTTCGGTCAGAACTCCCGCCAGCTTATCTTGGAAATATACTTCTGCTTGCTTCATCATTCACCCCTTTCCATCTTTACGGCACCCAACTCTGCACCGAACAAGTTGAGCACCTGGTTCACCTTATCCATCCTCAGGGTGGCTTTCCCCTGTTCCAAATCGCGCACAAATCGCAGCCCCACCCCCGATCGATACGAAAGTTCCACCTGCGTCAGGTGATACTTTTTGCGTTCTGCTTTTACAAATTTTGATAACTTTGTTTCACTCATTATTATATGCTTTCGGGTATAAATCACTTAGAATATCACAATTTATACCTAATAGGGTATAATTTTGGTGATAATTATAAATTTATACCTTTCCGGGTGCAAAAATACAAAATATTTTTATCTGAAGAGCTTTTTACCCGAAAAATCTCTCCTCCAGCATCAAGCAGAGGCAATGATAGATGGGGAGGTGCAACTCCTGAATCTTATATGTTTCGGTTTCAGGCACTTGTATGCACATATCGGCCAGTGCCGAGAGCTTGCTTTCCTTGCTGCCGGTGAGGCCGACGATTTTCACTCCTTTGGCTTTGGCCACGATGGCGGCGTAGATGATATTCTTGCTGTTGCCGGAGGTGGAGATGGCGAGGAAAGTATCGCCGTTATTGCCGAAGCCGAGCATCTGCTGGGCAAAGACCAGTTCGGGCACGCAGTCGTTCATGAAGGCGGTGGAGAGTCCCGGGTGGCCGGTGAGGGCGATGGCGGGCAACGTGCCTTGCAGGTGTTGCGCTATCGTAGTGCCCATCTCCCTGTCGATGTCTTTACACGCTTCAGCAAAATCGCTGCCGACGGGGCGCGGGAGTTTGAAGCCTTTCATCAGCTCGCCGACAATGTGTTCGGAGTCGGCGGCGGAACCTCCGTTACCTGCCACCAGCAGTTTGTGCTGGGTGAGGTACGATTGCTCCATCAGCAGGTAGGCCTGTGCGATGGAATCTTTGCAGCATTGCAGGGTAGGGTAGCGTTGCAACAGCGCGAGGATATGGGTTTGAAGCTTGTTTTCCAAAAGATTGAACATGAGAGACGGGTTAATGAAATGATTGGCAAAAGTACACATTTTTGTTGACCTGTGGATTTGTTATATATTGTTTTATTGATTTGTTGCTTTAGATGATTGATTAATAGGTATTTAAAATGATTTCTGCAAAAATAGGAACATAAAGATTGTTGAATGAACTTTTTTCGGTAATTTTGCAGATTGATTTATTATTGCGAAAATTATTGTAATCTATGAAGATAAAAGACATTTTTTTGAAGCCGCTGCCCTACTTGGTGGCTTTGTTCGTTTTCGTTATGCTCACTCTCTTCTATGCCTCTCCTGTGTTAGATGGGAAAGTGATTAATGCTGGAGATGCGAAAAGTTTTCAGGGGATGTATAACGAATGTAAGGAGTACAATGCCGATGGACATTATTGTTGGTGGACAGGCACGATGTTTAGTGGTATGCCCAACTATCAAATAGGTGGTGGTAAGTATCCTGGACACGATGTTAAAATAGGTCTCAGGCAAACAGCTCAATTGTGGTTTCCCTCCACTTTGGCTTTGATCATAGCTTATTTTCTGGGTTATTTTATTTTGCTCAGATCCTTCAAGATCAACGAATGGCTCTCCATCGTAGGAGCCATTGCCATTGCTATGTCCTCCTACTTTTTCCTCATCATTCCAGCAGGACACAACACCAAGGCGATGGCATTGGGCTTTTTGCCGGTCCTTATTGGAGGTTTTCATCTTATCTTCCAAAAAAAATATGGATGGGGAGTTATTTTGACGATGGTTTACTCTTCATTTGCGCTGATGCTCCATCCACAAATGACTTATTACATTTTTATGTTAATTGGAATTTTTGCGATCGCGGAATTATACATTCATATTCGTGAAAAGCGTTGGAAGGATCTGCTTGTGGGGATATTCGCATGTGTTATTGCCTTTAGTGTTGGGATCGGAATGCAATCTGTTGAATATATGGCTAATAAGGAGTATGCTAAAGAAACCATGCGCGGCGGACACTCTGAACTGGCGAATGAAAACAACAAAGATAACAAAACTTCTGGCCTTGATCTGACCTATATGACCCAGTACAGTTATGGCATCGGGGAGACCTCCACTCTGCTCATTCCTGGCGCTCGCGGCTATGCCTCCGCTTACGATGTGGGGACCAACTCCAAGGTTTACGAGGCCATGGTGAAGAATGGCATGCCCAAAAAGCAGGCCGCAGAGTATTGTAAGGGAATGCCCACCTACTGGGGTGGCGATGAGGGAACCTCGGGTCCTGTTTATGTGGGTGCCATCGTCTGCTTCCTCTTCGTGTTGGGGCTTTTGATTGTAAAGGGGCCGTACAAATGGGCATTATTGGTCGCGACCCTTTTCTCGATATTGCTTTCATGGGGCTCTAACTTTATGTGGCTCACCGAGTTGTTTGCCAAGTACTTCCCGATGTACACCAAGTTCCGAGCGGTTGAATCTATCTTGGTGGTGGCCGAGATCACTATACCGCTGCTGGGTTTCTTGGCCCTCAAGGAGATCATGGACCAAAAAGCGGCCAACACCTACAACCAAAAGAAGATGCTGCTCAACATCTACATTGCCGCAGGTGTAACGGCGGGGTTGTGCGTAATAGCGCTGATTGCCAGCTTCTTCATGAGCTTCTCTTGGGGACGCGATGAGGCCATTTTCTCCAACTGGCCCGAATGGCTCTCCTCGGCCATCGTAGCCGAGCGCGCCGCCATTTATCGTGCCAGCGCCTTCCGCTCGCTTATTTTCGTGCTATTGGGAGCTGCAACGGTATGGCTGTTTGCCAGTAAAAAGTTGCCTTTCGCTGCGTTTGTGCCCATTTTAGGGGTGTTAGTATTGGTAGATATGTGGTCTATCGACCGCAAGTTCTTCAACAACGACAACTTCGTGAGCGCCAAACAAGACAAGGGATATTTCGCAGAGCAGCCGTGGGAAAAAGATATTCTAGATAGAGAGGGTGAAAATGGCACACACAACTTTCCCACGAAAAACAGCTACCGTATCTATAACCTCACCAATCCGCAGGGACCCTTCAACGACTCCCGCACTTCATACCGTTTCAAATCCATTGGTGGGTATAGTGCTGTCAAGTTGCGCCGATATCAGGATATGATTGATGCCCATATTTCTGAAGAAACCAACCCCATGCTCAAATCCATACGCACGATGGATGGGCAGAAGTATTTCTTGCCGCTCAGCGATACTACCGACTATCCGGTACTTAATATGCTGAACATGAAATATGCGGTGGTGGGCAATGAGCAACCGATGGTGGTGGAGAACCCCAACGCCTTCGGCAACGCCTGGTTTGTGGATTCGGTGAAGCTCGCTAACAGTCCTGATGAAGAGTCGGACGCACTCAATACCATCAACCTGCACAATACGTTGGTGACGGATGTGCAATTCAAGGATTTTGTGAAAGACTTCCAACCCGGCCACGACAGCGCTGCCACCATCAAGCTCACGAAATACGCGCCCGACTACGTGGAGTACGACTATTCGGCGAAAGAGAAGGGCACGGTGGTTTTCTCTGAAGTCTATTATCCGTACGGCTGGAAAGCTTATATCGACGGCAAACCGGCCGACCATTTCCGCGCCAACTACACCCTGCGCGCCATGAACGTGCCCGCCGGCCAGCATCACATCCGCTTCGAGTTCCGTCCCGACACGATTGAAAAGTGGGGAAAGGCTACCATAGCTTGCGCATATATCATGGGAGTGACCGTATTGGGATTTGTGGGATTCGGTATTTTCAGGATGGTAAGGAGAAGAAAGGAAACGAAAGCGTAAAAAGGATTGATCATGCTCTCTGTTATCATCCCAGTCTATAATGCCGAAAATTTCGTCTGCAAATGTTTGCATTCTCTTTTGAATCAAACATTGAAGGATATGGAAATCATCGTGGTGGATGATAAAGGACCTGACAACAGCATACAACGGGTACGAGAGTTGAAGGGGAAAACCGATACCGAAGACCGAATTAAAATATTGGAGATGCCTTGCAATTCCGGAGCAGCTGCAGCAAGAAACTATGGGTTGCAGCACGCTAAAGGCGAGTATGTAGCATTTGTAGATAGCGATGACTGGTGTGAACCAACCATGTATGAAGTATTATATAATGCTGCGATCAATGGTGATTGCGATTGGTGCTACTCCAATATCATCAAAGATTATCCCAACAATAAGCACTTTGAAGTGCGACAACCAAATATTACGTCAGGGATTCTCACGCCTGCAATTCGCAAAATCATGCTTACGCGTTTTGTAGCATACTTTACTACATCCATTTATAAAAGATCTTTCCTGACGAAAAACAACATAACATTCCCCTCTTATCGATTTTCGGAAGATAGTTATTTTGTTTGGTTGGTAGTCATGCATGCGCAAAAATTCGCATCAGTAAACGAGATATTTTATCACTATATCATACAACCCGATTCTGTAACCAACACTAATGATAGCACGAAACACCAACAAAAGATTGAGGTTTTCTCTTTGTTGATAAAACAATTAATGAAAGAGCAGATGTATCTTCCCTACAAAGAGGAATTGGATTATTTATGTATAAAAAAAGGGGTTTTTATCCCTTTAATCATCTGTGCTATACATACTAACAAGAATCTTTATAGAGAAATCAAGGCCATTCTTCAGTCAGCAGAAAGTTTGATTCCAGGTTTTCAAAACAATACGTATCTAAAGAAAAACATCCCGATGCGCTTGTTGTTTTTCATAGCCAAACACTCACCCCGTCTATTTAGAATTATCATGAAAATATATTCTAAAAACAAAAAAGAAATGTTTTAATGATCAATAACAGCTATGATAACCATCATTTTACAAGGAGGTCTCGGAAATCAAATGTACCAGTATGCTGCGGCTAAGTCGCTGGCCACTCGATTGAATACGGATGTTAGAATGGATTTGTCTGTATTCAAAATACATCAACAAAAAAGCTGGTGCCGTCCATACGAACTTGATGTGTTCGACTTTGATGCCCTACAATTTTCTGCCACCTCATTTATGAAAAAGTCATGGTTGGCACTTTTAACTGGTCATGGGCACAACAAGGCAGTGGAATTACTGAAGAAATCCAAACATGTCTATGATTCTTCCTCTTCTGATATGAATGCTTGGGAGCAATGTCCCGACGGAACAACCCTGTTCGGTTATTTCGCCTCAGAAAAGTATTTCAAGGAGCATCGCGCTATTATTCTCAAGGATTTCCAGTTCAAACACCCTTTGGATGAGAGAAATAACACGCTGGCCAATCAGATAGAATCCACTAATTCTGTATCTGTACATATCCGACGGGGCGACTATCTGAATGAGGTGAATTCAAAAGTATTTGCACAAATCTCTCCCGAATGGTATTTCAAAGCGATTGAAATGGTGAAAGAACAGAAATCCGCCACACACTTCTACTTTTTCTCGGACGATATTGAATGGTGCCGACAAATCTTTCAGAATCTGGACAACACCTCTTTTATTGATTGGAATAACGGTGCAAATTCCTATCGCGACATGCAACTCATGAGTCTCTGCAGACACAATATCATCCCCAACAGCACCTTCAGCTGGTGGGGTGCATGGTTAAATGCAAATCCTGAAAAGATGGTGATTGCACCTTCCACCTATTTTATCAACGACATCCAAAACAAGACTTATCGGGAGAATATGCCGAAAGATTGGATTTTATTATAATTGGTATAAAAGGGGATGTTGACACTCTGACACCATCCGCTTTTCAATTATCAGTTTTCAGTTTTCCAACCCCTCTATCTCTAAAGGAATTAATTACAGGGGAATAGCCGTCTTAATCCCCGAAAATTTTCGGCGAATAGGGCAGTTATTCGCCGAAAAAGTGTATTTTTGCCGAAAATTTTCAGTAATGTATCTGCACGAAAAAAATCAATGGTGGGACTTCTCATACGATGGTGCCCTTGTTTTACCCGAATTAGCCAAAGTGCGTATGCACCAAGGGAAGCTGTTGGGAACCCTACAGGCACTCGGATTCAACTGGCAGGAGAATGCAATGCTACAGGCATTGTCTGCCAGTATTGTGAAATCTGCGGAGATTGAAGGCGAAATGCTGAACCTCCAGCAGGTACGTTCATCCATCGCCCGGCGGCTCGGCATCAACACGGCAGGCCTTGTCACCTCCTCCCGCTATATTGACGGAGTGGTGGAAATGATGCTGGACGCCACGCAACACTATAATGCTCCCCTCACCGACGAGCGACTTTTTGGTTGGCACAACACCCTGTTTCCGACAGGCCGCAATCAACTTTATAAAATTGATGTGGGAGCATACCGCACCCACGCCATGCAGGTTGTATCAGGACCGATGGGAATGGAGAGGGTGCATTATGAAGCGCCAAGTCCTGAGCGGGTGCCAGCAGAAATGGATGCTTTTTTATCGTGGCTAAACAGCGAAAACACAACAGATGCCGTTCTCAAAGCCGCCATCGCGCACTTATGGTTTGTCACCATACACCCTTTTGACGATGGCAACGGGCGTATCGGCAGGGCAGTAATGGATATGATGCTTTCGAGAGCAGACCAGTCCCCTCTGCGTTTCTACAGTCTGTCATCGCAGCTTCTAAAATCGAGAAACACTTATTATCAAATACTTGAAGATACACAAAAGGGGAATGGTGACATCACCGAATGGCTTCTCTGGTTTTTGAAAATGATGGATGAGGCATTGTCGGAGGCCGAACTCTCCATCCAAAAAGCCATTGACCGAAATCAGTTTTGGGACTCTGTTTCACACCTATCATTCAATGAAAGGCAACAGAAAATCCTCAATATGCTGTTGGAAGACTTCAAAGGGAACCTTACCTCGGGCAAGTGGGCAAAAATCTGCCACTGTTCCGCCGATACCGCCCTCAACGACATTAAGGACCTGGTGACGAAAGGCATTTTAGCAAAAGGCGAAGCTGGCGGAAGAAGCACGAACTATGTTCTTCTGCAACGGGAAAAGAATAAAGAAGAATAAAAGAAAGTAAAAACCTTTTACCTTTCAATTTTCCATTCTCCATTTTCAGTTCCCCATCACTTTCCTAATCTTCCTGTAATCACCGTAGATGATGGGGAATAATTAAAATATTTCTTGTATCTTTGCAAATTAAAATAGCCTTATGATTTGTATGAAAAAAATAGCACTTATTACAGGTATTACAGGACAAGACGGATCGTATCTTGCTGAACTGTTGCTGTCAAAAGGATATGAGGTCCACGGCATCATCCGCCGCTCCTCCTCTTTCAATACCGGAAGAATCGAACATCTGTATCTCGATGAATGGATACGCGACATGAAACACCAGGCGCTGTTGAAGTTGCACTACGGGGATATGACAGACTCCAGCTCCCTTATCCGTATCATTCGAGAAGTGCAACCCACCGAAATCTATAACCTGGCCGCTCAAAGTCATGTGAAAGTGAGTTTTGAGGTGCCGGAATACACTGCCGAAACTGATGCGGTCGGCACCTTGCGCCTGCTGGAAGCCGTTTGCATTTTGGGTATGCAGAAGTCTGTCCGCATCTACCAGGCTTCAACCTCTGAATTGTTTGGACTTGTGCAGGAAATACCCCAGTCTGAAACCACTCCATTCTATCCGAGAAGTCCGTACGGTGTGGCCAAGCAGTATGGCTTTTGGATTACCAAAAACTACCGTGAAGCATACGGCATGTTTGCGGTCAATGGTATTTTATTCAATCATGAAAGTGAAAGAAGAGGCGAGACTTTTGTTACCCGAAAGATAACCTTGGCGGTGGCCAGAATCCATGAAGGTTTGCAAGACAAGCTGTACCTTGGCAACCTGAACGCGCTGCGAGATTGGGGTTATGCTAAGGATTATGTGGAATGTATGTGGTTGATGCTTCAGCACGACACCCCTGAAGATTTTGTGATAGCGACAGGTGAAAACCACTCTATCAGAGAGTTTTGCGAATTGGCATTTAAAGAAATTGGCATTGATCTTGTATGGCAAGGCACCGGTGTGGATGAAAAAGGTATCGACAGCAGCACCGGACGCATTCTGGTGGAGGTGGACCCCAAGTACTACCGTCCCACGGAAGTGGAGCAGTTGTTGGGTAATCCAGCGAAAGCTAAGAAATTATTGGGTTGGAACCCCACGAAAACATCCTTTCCTGAATTAGTTCACCTGATGGTGCAACACGATCTCCAATTAGTGAAAAAACAGAAATAGCATCATGAATAAAGATTCGCTCATATATGTTGCTGGACATAGGGGACTTGCTGGCTCTGCTATAGTAAGATGTTTGCAAAAAAATGGCTATCACAACCTCATCTACCGCACTTCCTCCGAACTGGATTTGCGCAACCAAAGTGACGTGCGCGATTTTTTGCACGACCAAAAACCAGAATATGTGTTTCTGGCGGCCGGCAAAGTGGGCGGTATCCGTGCCAATATCGAGAATCCTGCTTCTTTCCTGTATGATAATCTGGCTATGCAAAGCAATATCATACACGAGGCCTATCTTGCAAAGGTGAAAAAGATATTAGTGCTGGGTTCCTCCTGTATCTATCCCGCTCACTGTCAGCAGCCTATGAAAGAAGAGTACCTGATGGACGGCAAATTAGAGCCCACCAACGAAGGCTATGCCTTATCCAAAGTGGTAGCTTTGAAAATGGCCTATTACTATCATCTTCAATACGGATTTAATGCGGTGTCGATTATGCCACCGAATTTGTATGGCTATAATGACAGTTTTGACCCCTTGCATTCTCATGTTTTGTCGGCCACTGTGAAAAAGTTTGTGGATGCAGTGGAATCAGGGCAAAAAGAGGTCGTGATGTGGGGGACTGGCAATGCCCGCCGCGAATTCATGAATGTGGATGATTTGGCGGCGGCCGCATTGTTCGTGATGCTGAACTATGACAAACCCGAGTTTGTGAATGTGGGGTGGGGCACCGATGTGTCCATTAAGGAGTTGGCGGAGATGATAGCCCAACACGCCGGTTTCCAAGGCAATATTTCATGGGATGCGACGAAGCCCGACGGCATGATGCGCAAATGTATGGATGTAACCCGGATGAAAGCCTTGGGCTTTGCTCCTGCCATCACTTTGGAGACTGGTATTAAACAAATGATAGAATATTATAAATCAGTAAGATAATGAGAATCCCGTTGATGAAGCACGCTTTCCTTGAAGAGAGGGAAACGAAGAAAAAGTTGGCCGAGTTTATCGTATCCTCGGATATGTTTTCCATGGGAAAATATTGCAAAATGTTTGAGGAACAATTTGCCCAATACCAGCAGTCAAAATATGCTGTACTCTTCAATAGTGGTGGCAGTGCCAATTTGGCCTTGCTGCAGGCATTGAAAAGTATGGGAAAACTGAAAGAGGGGGATAAGGTCGGTTTTTCCGCGCTGACCTGGTCCACCAATGTGATGCCCATTATTCAAATGGGGCTCATCCCGGTTCCGATAGACGTTGCTACCGAGACCATCAACGTGATGGCTGACAATCTCAAGGAAAGGTTACAGGAGACTGATTTGCAGGCTTTCTTCGCCACCAATGTGTTGGGATTTGCTGGCGACTTGGAGCAGATTGCTGCTTTGTGCAAGGAACGGGGCATCTTGCTGTTGGAAGACAACTGCGAATCACTTGGCGTGAAGCTGGCGGGCAAGAAAACGGGCAACTTTGGATTGGCGGCCACTTTTTCGTTCTATGTGGCGCACCATATGTCCACGATAGAGGGCGGCATGATTTGTACAGATGACGAGGAGTTGTACAACTTACTGAAAATCACACGCGCCAATGGCTGGGACCGCAATGTGGATCCTGACAAGCAGGCGCAGATACGCAAGCCCTATCAGATTGACGAGTTTTATGCCAAGTATTCGTTCTTTGAGTTGGGTTTCAACCTCCGACCGACTGAAATTACGGGTTTTTTAGGGATTGAGCAACTGCAGTATTTGGAACAGAATATAGCCATCCGTAATCGCAATTATGCTGTTTTTGAATCTGTGATACAAGAAAACAACGAGTTGCTTCCTGTTCAGCACGCGCACATCAGCCGCATTTCACCTTTTGGCTTGGTGATTTTGTGCAAATCTCCCGAATTACGGAAGAAATATTTGGAAAGATTTATCCAAGCCGACATTGAGATACGGCCTGTGATAGCCGGCAACATGCAGAACCAGCCCTTCTACAAAAAGTATGTGAAACAGCTATATGCGTTGCCCAACACCGATTTTGTGAACCAGTGTGGCTTCTACTGCGGAAATTATCCGGAGTTGACAGATGAGGATGTGGAAACGATTTGCGGGTGTTTGAGGGGGTAAAAGAAAATTCCTTTCACATCTTCTCCACCACCTTGTCCTTTACAGAAATCATCAGGCTGACGACCTTATCAAAAACTTTTCCTAATGCTATACGACGCAAAAATTCGATAAACGCACTCAGGACACAAGCTATTACAATGACGATCACAAAACTCAGGAAGAAAAAGTCATCCCTGACCAAGAATACTTTGATAAGGAAACCGTGTATGATGTAAACGCTGAAAACATAGTTGGCCAGCTTGTTGACGAAGGAACTATAAAAGGTTTTCTGCAAGAAACAATAAAACACACATATTGACGCTAGGAAAATAAACGCACTATTATCTCGGGCAAATTGCAGAAACACATGGTGTTTGACAAGAATTGACACCGCTGAATTCAGAGAAAAAATGATTGTAAAACACAGGATCATAAACAACACAGCGTGCTTCTTGATGATTTCAGGGAAACCGTACTTGGCAAGATAACGCCCTGTTAAATAAGCTAATAGCATATTGATAATGCCTTTCCCATTGTCTCCCAATATCTCAGTGATAAAACACGTTGGAGCTATCACGAAAAACAATATCAGTGTCAATAATAAGGCTTTGAAGTGCATTTGTTTTATCGCCTCAACACCCTGATTGATGAATGGAGAGAGCGCATACAGAACGATATAACAGGTTATAAACCAATACTTTTTAGTACATACTGGGAAGATGCTTGACAACAGAACCTTATAATCTAACGGCCGATGCAATAGGGTTAGCTCCAGTATGTGAGTAGTTACCGAATAGAAAAAGATAATGGTTATCAGCGAAAACAATCGTTCCCATTTGAAGCGGATACCATAGTATCCACTGATGAGAATGAAAATGGTTACGCCAGCATTAGCAAAGGTGTTCCATAGCAGGATAAATTCCGTTTTGAGAATGTCTTGCGTCTCAAAAAATGGCCTCAGTATATGCATGCCGATAATGCCGACAATGCACAACATTCTCAATAATTCAATATTTGAGTTTCTCTGAAGTGTTCTTACTTCTTCACCCATTTCGGTTGAAAATTATTTGTATATCAATAGCTTAAAAGCCTTAAAAAGTATTTTGGGATTATACCACGGCAATTTTATGGATAAAATCTTTTGAAAATTCTTCTTGGAAATACAGCAAACAACCCAACGGCTGTACAATAACCCGCCCCAATCGGAACTTTTGAACTGCTGTTTTAAAATATTCTGCTGATACAAAAGTTCCAAATAATTCTTCTCTTTTTTAAACAATTCTGATGGATGCTGCGACTGACGACTACCATAGTGATAGAGCAAGAACGAATAGAGATGAAGGCTCATCTCTTCGTCCGACAGCTCCCTGCCCCAAAAAGACTCCATGGCTGGACGGAAAATCCGTTTTTTGGTAGCTATCATATATTCTTCCTTATGAGCGGAAATATTTCCCCCATGCCATCGGTATTTCATCAAGAATTGGGGGACGTTGGCAAACTTATACCCCTTAAGCATGAGCCGATGCCACAGTTCCAAATCCTCCGTGTCAACCATATCTGAACTATAGTGATTCTCTTTCAGCACATTGGCTTTGGCCATAACCGAGGGGTGAATGAATGGGCAAGAGAAGTAGGACAAACATTGGAGCAACTCTGGCGTATCAATGTTTTTGATTTTACCTGTTATTCTTCCTTCACCATCAATCCGGTACGCCCATGTGCCACAAACCGCAACTTCCGGGTGCCTTTTCATGAATTGTACTTGCTTCTCGAATCTTTTAGGTAGGCAGACATCATCTGCGTCCATGCGGGCTATAAAATCGCCATTGGCGAGGTCTATTCCTTTGTTCAGTGTTGCTATCAGTTTCAGATTTTGTTCATTTTCTATATACCTGATTCTCGGGTCATTATAGGATAATATAATATCCTTACTGCTATCGGTTGAACCGTCGTTAATCAGCAGCAGTTCAAAACGAGTATAAGTTTGTGCCAGTACACTTTCTATAGCTTCACGCAAATATTTCTCACCGTTGTAAACGGGCATGATGACGGAAATGAGAGGATCCATTTATCTAGTTTTTATTTATCTCTTTGTAGTTCACCTTCCTTGATGGCTTATATTCTTCACCAATAAATGCCAAAACTTTGGGATGCACATTTGCACTATAATAGTCACATTCGATTGCTTCAGGGAAACCTTCAATTGCAGTGGAACAAATTGTGATTATTTTTTTAGGATGGACCCCCATCACCATTAAAATCTGGCTATTTACAGGTTTTGCAAATATTTTTACTTCAGGGAAATACTTCTTATAATTGAATGTATCTCTGGGATGTGTTTTGACAATCATGTCCTTTTCGGAATAATTTTGGAATATTCCTTGTATAACAGATACATACTCAGCTTCTGTCATCCCACAGTCTTTACATAAGGGTTGTGAAAAGAAAAGATTAGGGCGACTCTGTAAGAGTAAAATATCTTCATTGGTAATATTGAAGCCTTTTCGGATAAAATCTTTCTTCACCTCTGATGCATCTGCCCATAAAGAATCCAACGATTTTATGTAAACTTTCTTCCCCTCCAATACTGGTGAAATGTTTTCTTCTGTCAAATATATTGTCTGACACTGTTTATTCTCTCCATGATAATGAACATACAGATCACCAAATATAAATCGCTGGAGTCGGCCCCTAAAAGATCGGGCATGTTTCTGCTCCCGTTTATAGGCTGAACTATTCTTTTGCACATTAAGTGTCATCCAATTAGGTGCATCAGCTAGTAATTTATATGGTCGGTTGCCTATGCACAAACTTACATAGGGTATATCATAGGCATAAATCTCAGCATGCTTTAGAAAGGGGAAGCAATGGTATTTGAAAAAACGCAATTTGATCTTATTTGCCCTTTTCATGATTTTGTCATGAAAAGATTTATTGACATACTTGTACACCGAACAAGGCAAGCTATTGCACATTCTCTCTGGCACTGAATCGTTGAGAAAATAATAGGTGTGGTGAAAGACAATATCGTCGTCCATCAGCAGGATATATTGCAAGAGCGGATATAAGTTAGGAGCCACACATACATGGGTGATTTCTTCATGCCCCACTTCCAAGTTCCCATCTTTAGATTTAGTAGACTTGGTATTGTTCATATCACTAAAATTGTCATCAAACCATTACCAGATTGTTCTTCCTCCATCAATTATCAATGTAGCCCCTGTCATATATGTGGCGGCATCAGAAATCATATAAAGAATTGTACAGACATATTCGTCAGGATTGCTCATTCTGCCAAGAGGTATGAGGTTGCTGATTTTTGATACAAACTCATCATCCTGGCCATTGTACAGGCTGGCTGGACATAATGTGTTAACACGAATCCCTTTGTTTGCCCAATATACTGCGAGATATTTTGTCAGACCAATTATTCCGTGCTTTACAACAGAATATGACACGGGTTTAATGGTCTGTTGGTCTTCTGGCACACCCTCTTTTCTGTAAATTCTTTGGTCGGGTGCAATGATCCCATAATCCGATGAAATGTTCAATATAACACCACTTTGCTGTTTCTCCATTTGTTCACCGAAAACTTGTGCACAGAGAAAAGCTCCTGTAAGACCGACGGCCAAATCCTGATTCCAAATATCCATAGGGAAATTATGGAATCGTGTCGCTCCCAGGTTCTTAGAGCCGCCTTCCACTTTTGGATTATTGGCTGCATTGTTGATTAACACGTCAATATGTCCATATTTTTGAAGCAGCAGTGTCCTAATGTTGATTAGTTCCTCCTTTTTTGTAATGTCAACCACAAAAGTTTCGACATTGATATCTTCTCCGTACTCATCTTGAAGATCCTTTTTAACTTTGGCCATTCCTTCTGGGAAGATGTCAAGCAATACCGGAATGCCATCCCCTTCAAGAATGGCTTCCGAATGCTTCATGCCAATCAAGCCTCCACCTCCGGTAACTATACAGATTTTGTCCTTAACACTTAAACGATTCAAATAATGGTTTTTCATACAATATCCTCCATTTTAACAACAACGTGATTTTTTCCAGATTCTTTAGCGGCCAATGCCATTCGTAAGCTGACAATTCCTTGTTGTAGGTTCATGTCTGGTTGTTTTCTGTTTTTTACACAATCAAAGAAATCCTTAAGTTCTTCGATGAACATATCGTTTCTCACAAATTGTTGGAAACAAACTTCTTCTTTCAAAACGCCTTCAACATATAAAGAACATTTGGCTTTATTCAGATCCATATCCAAGTAGCCCTTCTCACCTACTATTTTCAATCTATGTGTAGGTGGAAATTGGAAAAAGTCAGTGTGAGAATATACAGGGATAATTTTCCCTTGGTGTGTCTGGAAGGAAAACAATGACGAAGCAGCTCCTTCCACATCGATGTCAATACCGAATGTTTCTGGGACGGTTGTGCATACAGATATCGGAATGCCTATCAGCCACTGAAGGTAATCAAAACAATGAATTTGCAAGTTGAGAATCGGCCCACCTCCCATATCTTTTTTCGCCATATAGGTTTGACGATAATCCTCGTATGAATGCATCGTGGTAAGCCTTTCTCCAAACTCATTACTAACACTGAGCAGATTACCTAACATATCTTGAGCCAAAACAGTTTTGGCATATTGAATACACGGATGAAATCGATTTTGGAAGCCCATGTAGAAAACACAGTCTTTTTCACGAACGATATTCTCCAATTCTTGGATCCTATCAAAATTATCAGACAGTGGTTTCTCCATAAAAATATCACAACCAGCTCGCACAGCTTCCATAGCACATTCTATATGCTTGGCTGTGATGTTCGTGATAAATACCACATTGGGTCTGTTTTGCAAGGCCTCGGAATAATCAGTAAAAACCTTGATGTTAAACTCCTCTTCAAGATTGACCCCGTCTCTGATTGTCATAGAGTCAGAGAAAGTGTGATTTAGTCGTCTAACTCGGTAAGCGGATATTTCAACATCTTCCCCAAATAATCGCCTAACATTTCTCAAGTGGCGTTGTCCGATGCTGCCTAAACCAACGAATAACAGTTTCATAACTTCACCTCATTTAGCGGTTTAAAATTATCTGCGAGATACGTATAAATATCATTATGAAGATTGACAGTGCGATACTCCAGATATTCAATGTCTTTCATCGCATCAATGTCAACACCGCCCGGAACCACAAAGCCAATCATTCTATTTCCATGCAGAAGGTGATTCTCAATAATGAATTTTGTTCGCAATAAATCGACATAACCATCTGGAATATAAACATCGGGAAAAGCCTGTCGGGGGTTGTTGGCTTCGTCCAAAGTCAGGCCTTCTTTTATACACTTAAAATATCCGTCTTCCCTCATATTAAACCATTTATATGGTGTATTCGAGGCGAGGTGAGCGGAACGAAGACTTGTCGCCTCTTCATCACCGCTCATTCTCTGAATAGCATCAGATATCACATTTATTTCTCTTAATGGGTATGTAGGACGAAGATGTACGAAATGCTCTGGCAGGATCCCTTCATTATCAGCCAACCAAGAAATAGCATGTTCCATAAATTCGAAATCTGTTGATCTATCCCCAGATATCTCGGCAGGACGGAGAAAAGGCACCTCGCCTCCATAATATTTTGCAACAGCGGCATAATAGTCAGAATCCGTAGATACGATTATTCGAGAGATGTCTTTAGTGAGTTTCGCCGCTGCAATAGCGTAAGCGAGAATCGGGTATCCTTTTAAGCATTTAAGATTCTTGTTCTTAACACCTTTGCTGCCTGAACGTGCAGGAACAATCGCATACGTGAGATTCTTCTTTATGCATGAGATATACTGACTATTCATAAAAAACACTTATTTTGAAGAAATAAAACGATAAAAATCACGAATAACACCTTCGCCTCCATTCTTGTCAGAAATCCAATCTGCGATGGCTAAAACTTCCTGAGCTGCATCTTTAGGTGCACCCTTGAATCCAACAATATTAAAGGCAGGCAAATCATTCAGATCATTTCCAATAAATGCAGTTCTTGAAAGATCAAATCCTTTAGCAGAGCAATAACTTGAAATCACCTCTCCTTTATCAGAAACACCATGAATAACTTCAATATTAAGTTTCTTGGCTCTTTGTTCAACGACTTTATTTTGTTCTGTTGATACGATAACTTGTGGAATCCCCATTTTTTTTATGTAGGAGACTCCCAAGCCATCGCCACGATTAGCAAAAACAGACTCTTTCCCATCTTCGGACACCAACACTCTGTTGTCTGTCATGACTCCGTCAAAGTCGTAAAAAATACACTCTAACGTATCCACATTGATTGTTGACATGGTTTTTAGTGTTTTCTGTATTTTAGTTTGTCACGTTGCACTTGTTCTATCGGCAATATATCTTCAGACTTGTAGTTGAGAGCTATGTATGTCTGCTCAAGATTCCTCTTGAGCTTCCTAATACCATCAGGCTCAAGAGAAGCTGCATGATCCGTACCTTTCCAGGTTCTATCCAATGTGTAGTGACGCTCTATAACGTTTGCTCCAAGTGTATAGGCCGCAATATCTATAGCGATTCCCAAATGATGCCCTGAGAATCCGATGGATTTTACCCGATTTTCATATTTTTCTTTCAATCGTTGTATTTCAAGGAGGCAAACGTCCTTAAAAGGCACAGGATAGCCGGACGTACAATCAAATATCACTAAATCTTTTGCTCGTCCATTCGCTTCAAACAATTGCACAATCTTTTCTTCTTCCTCTCGAGTGGTCATGCCAAAAGAAAGTTGTATCTCTCCATTGTAGTTATCACACAACCATTGTAACATCTCATAATGAGTATTGCAAGCAGAGGGAATTTTAATGAATACAGGATTGAGGGATGCAATCTCTTTAGCACTTGTCATATCCCATACTGATGTTGAATAAATAATTCCTGCATCCTCACACCACTTTTTTAATTGAGCATGTTGTTCAACCGTGAATTCCAAAGCCTCGCGGTGCTCTCCATAAGTTTTTCCGTACGAGTTGATGGGATTGGGGTGTGGTGCATTGTATTGCTCTTCCGTAAGGAGTTCTTTAGGACAACGTTTTTGAAACTTTATTGCGTCTGCTTTACAGAAATGAGCAGCTGTTTCAATGAGATCCTTTGCGATCTCCATTTGTCCCATGTGATTGCATCCGGCTTCAGCAATCAAAAATGGTTTTTTGTATAATTCGTTGTTTTCCATAAAAATAATATATCTTTATTCAGCCCTTAACGGCAGATTTTTAATTTGCAAAAGTACAACTTTTTCCGACACGAATGGCGGGGGAGAATGGCCTATTTGTGGTTCACTCGCACCAGCTCTTCGTACACGTAGGCCAGACAATCCGCAGATTCAATCACGCATGGCCCCTCAATAAATATTCGGTGTGTTGGTTCGGTCATATTTGTATTGTTCATTTTGGGGAGTGCAAAGGTACGAAAAATTGGGGGAGGTATGAGGGTGTGTTGGGATAGTTAATAGGAAAACGTTAATAATTTCAATTTACTCTGGATGTGTGGCATCTTGCTGATCAATTATAGAATACTATCACACCTTTCAATAACAATCAAAGAACGAGAAAAGGTAGGGGTATTGTTTTGGGGGAGAGGGGAGTATTTATTGATATAATAACCAACACACTAGTATTTACATAGCAATTAAAATTCTTTCGTATAATCACTATCATCCATTGCTTTAATGCTCCTATCCTTGAGTGTTCTATTTGTCAGTTCTTTTTCTAGTTTCTCCTGGATTTTATTGTAATTATCAAAATCTTTCAACACTGGCATAGCAATTTGTTTCAACTGATCGACAAAGCGTTTATCCTGAGCGTTATTCAACATCAACAGCATGAGCTTGTTCGCAAAAGCAAAACGCAACATACGATTGGATATACAATCAATTGAGTCTGCGATATACTGAATGTTTGCTTTGGGGTTTAGATCCACAATGATAAAAGTCATTATGAAAATCCTAAACTGGTTGCCCAGCGGCTTTTTTCGCAACTCTCTCAACTTACCCTCAAAGACCCTAACAAGATTCTGCTGCGATATAGCATCGTAGAAATAGGTTTGTACAATGATAGGCATAATATTGTTTACCATCTGAACATACCTTTTATAGTCTTCGTCACTGAGATCGTAATTTTTTACATCTTCTGGAAGCATAAATCCCATGTTACAAACTCCAGTTAAAACAAAATCAAGAATAGAGTCAGATAGTTCTATATTGTCACACACATTGCTATTCCTATACATTCTTGACAAAATAAACAACGCCTTTTCAATATTCGATAGAGTGGGCTGAATATCTTTGAAAATAGTTTTGACCGTCACTTTCGACTCATTGAATGGTATGTTTAGGAGTGGCAGCAAATCATCGGCATCATCTTTTGTCATTTCAGGAATCTTGCTGATAATTTTCGAAGGCAAAGTTGCATCCTGAACAAGCACCATTTCCTGTGCCAGCCTTTCGTCTATTTTATTGTATTCTTCCTTATCAGATAGTGGTTTTACAATCTTTTGAATTTTATGGAAAACACTCTCTACAGCCTCATGGTCTTCCTTTTGAAATCCAGAATACAACTCCAGTTCAGTTCCAAATGAAAAGAAGGTACAGTCGTCACCGAGTATTTCGTTTTTCAATGTTGCATTTTCCTTCATCCGTAAAGCGATGAAATACTCAAAAACTCCATTTAAGCGAAAAGTATATTGTGATTCGCCATCATTCAGCGGTTTTTCCTCAACAAGAATTCCTTTTTCGAGCAATAAATCAATGATAATTCTTGTTTGCTCGGTGAATTTTTTATGTTCTCTAATGTATTCGTCTGTAAAATCTACTAGAGCAGCATATTTTACTCTATGATTACTCTGTTTGAGTAGAAACTCAGCCAATGAGGCCAAAAACGAACGCAAATCCTCATATTCAATGGTAAAGTTCTTATTAAGAATGATGCCCGGTTTGTCAAGTATTTCATCAATATATAAATTGATTAGTTCAAAGTTATTATGAATATTCGAAGGGTCGTTAGTTTCAAATATCCACAAAAATAGCGAAACGGTCCAATAATTGAAAGGCATGTGCATCTGACGAAGGATCTTAATGATTTTTTCTTCATACTGACGCTTGTTTTCAATTGGCATATTAGGCCAACGCAAAGCCAACTGATGAACCTCACGAGATGTGACATCATGGATGAAATAATTATCAGTTTCGGTATTTTCAAAAAACGACAACAGTGTTTGTTCGGCAAGCGTTTCCTCGGCGGTGGCTATGATTCGAACTTTTTCAAATTTTGAAATCTCTTTCCCAAGGTTTTTCAAAAACATTTTATCGTCAACATCTAAATCATCAACAAGCAACAACAGAGTGTAATATTGGAAGGTCTCAATTGTCTTTTTCTTGCTTAACTCAAGATAGTTGCTTAATCTCTTTTCAAGGTCCAAAGAATTCGCTCCATTGGAATAATCCCTATATGTGATAAGATACGGAATTACTTTACGCGAAGAATACTCGGATAAGAAGTCTAACATCAGCTTATATAGCAACGAGGTACGTCCACTCTTGCCTCTTCCAAATACCACTGTATCTTTGACACTATTTTCAATCTCCTCCATGGAAATACGATTTCCCCTCTTTTTAGTGGCAAGAATTTCTTGAAGACTTTTATCTTTAATGATGGGTGGTATGAACAATGTTTGGAACGTGTGTCCCGTGGCTTCTTCCATTTTTCCCTTCACAAAAAGATTGTCGGCTTTATCCCTATAGAGATTTGCATGTTTGCGCATCAACTTCCGAAACTCATTGGCTTCCCTTTTTGTATCAGTCATTGGCATTGTAGTCGAAATTGTGTCAAGTCCCACAAAGTGCTTGTCTTGGTAGAAAAAAGGCGACACTTTAACATCCAGTGACTCTTCATCAATCGTAATAATGGTATAACCATATTCAGAATTATTGTCGTAACGGTTGAACGTTGCATAACCGGAAGAATGTAATAATCCGTTGGGGGACAGAATCGTTGAAATTCTTCCTTTATGGTAGTGCCCCGTAAACAGTACATGACACTTATCATAGATACAATCTTCTATTTCCTGCTCAATGAAATATTTGAAATCACTAATATTATGATGCATTGCACATAACACCAAATCACAATGTTTCATATTGTCCAATGCCTCATGTATAAATTTGACAGGGAAAAGTAAATTACCTCTATCTTTAGCAGAGTCAACGCATCGCCATGATGAATTAATTGCTAAAAAGCCTACCTTCTTACCTTTTATGTCGCGAACAAACCAATCGTACAATGGCTGAGTCTGAATGTCAGATCCCAAAAAGACACCAATGAATTCTTTATAATCCTTAAATCGAGTCAAACTTAACTCAAGTTGCTGCTGGTCATCACAAAACTCATCTAGA